>DASTWY010000001.1:0-3699 GCA_035765735.1 Baekduia sp.
GAATCGTCCCTCGACGCTCCCGGGGGGAAGGAGGGTCAGGCGTGGTGGGGCGGAGCGGGCTCGGTGTGGATGACCTTGACCACGGTCAGCTCGTCGAGCAGCTCGGGGCCGTAGCCGAGGCCCTGGCCGCTGATGCCGCGCGGGCTGGCCGCACCGCCGGGCGCGCCGCCCCAGACGGCGTTGACCTTCACCGTGCCGGCGCGCAGCTCGTGCGCCGCGCGCGCCGCGTGCTCCTGGGAGGCGGTGAGCGCGGTGGCCGCCAGCCCATAGGGCGTGTCGTCGGCCAGCCGCAGCGCCTCGTCGAAGGGCGACACGACCTGCACCGGCGCGACCGGCCCGAACGTCTCCTCGCGCATGACCGCCATCGACGCGTCGACGCCGGTCAGGACCGTGGCCGGGTAGAAGGCGCCCGGCCCGTCGAGCGGCTCGCCGCCCGTGACCGCCGTCGCGCCGGCGGCGACCGCTGCCGCGACCTGCTCATGCACGGCCTCGCGGGCGCGCTCGTCGACCAGCGGGCCCAGCTCGGAGTCCGGATCGGTCGCGGGGCCGACGCGCAGCCCCCGCGCGCGCTCGGCCAGCGCCGTCACGAACGGCTCCGCGACCGCCTCGTGGACGTAGATGCGCTCGACCGCGACGCAGATCTGCCCGGCGTTGGCGAAGGCGCCCGACGCCGCCTGCTCGGCCGCCCAGACCGGGTCGACGTCGGCGTCGACGATCAGCGGGTCGTTGCCGCCCAGCTCGAGGATCGCCCGCGCGCCCCGGGCGGCGCACGCCTGGGCGATGTCGCGTCCCGCGGCCACCGAGCCGGTGTGCAGCACGACGTCGACGTCCGGGTGCGCGGCCAGCGGCCGGCCGGCGCGGGCGTCGCCCTGCACCAGCTGGACGAGCCCGTCGGGCAGTTCGGCGGCGAACAGCTCGTGCAGCAGCCCACAGCAGAACGGCGCGCGCTCCGACGGCTTGAGCACGACCGCGTTGCCGGTGACCAGCGCCGCGGCCAGCCCCTGCGCCGCGATGGCCACCGGGTCGTTCCAGGGGACGATCACCGCGACGACGCCGTGCGGCGCGAAGACCATCGCGTCGTGGGCCAGCGGCGCGCCCTGCAGCGACCGGCCGCGGTGCAGCGGGCCCAGCTCCGCGTACTGCTCGATCGCGCCGGCGCCCGCCTCGACGCCGCCGCGCGCGTCGCCGAGCAGCTTCCCGCTCTCGCGCGCGTTGCGCGCGGCCAGCTCGCCGGCGTGCTCGCGCACCGCGGCGGCCACGCGCTTGAGCGCGGCGGCGCGCTCGCCCGCGGGGGTCGCCGCCCACGCGGGCTGGGCCGCGCGCGCGGCGCGCACCGCGGCGTCGACGGCCTCGGGATCGCCGGCCGGGATCGTGCCGACCGGCTCGCCGTTCGAGGGGTCGCGGATCTCGATGGTGTCGGTCGGGGCGGCGGTGGCGGCCATGGGACGGCTCCTCGGGGATTCGTGGACGAAGGGTCAGGCGGGCAGCGCGGCCAGCTCGGCGAGCACCTCGCGCGGCTGGATCTCGAGCAGCCCGGGGTGCGGGCGGTCGGCGTGCGGGTCGCCGGTGCGGCCGGCCCAGAGCACGCGGTGGCGCCCGGCGCCCCGGGATGCGTGCAGCGGGCCCCACTCGTCGGGGGACGTGGGGCCGAACAGCAGCACCGACGGGCGCGCGAAGGCGGTGGCGAGATGGGCGACGCCGGTGTCGCCGCAGACCACGCGGCCGGCGTGCGCGACGACGGCGGCCAGCGCGGCGAGGTCCGTGCGGCCGGCCAGCACCGCGCGCTCGGCCAGCCCGGCGCGGTCGACGACCTCGGCCGCGATCCCGTGCTCGGCGGGGCCGCCCGTCACGACGACGGTGCGCCCCGCGCGGCCCTCGGCGGCCGCCACCGCCGCGAAGCGCTCCGGCGGCCAGCGCCGCGCCGCGCTCGCGGCGCCCGGGTGGACGACCGTGGCGCCGGCCGTCCACGCCAGCTCGGCGGGCAGCTCGGGCGCCGGCAGCTCCAGGCGAGCGGGGTCGGCCGGGATGCCCGACTCGGCCAGCAGCCGGCACCAGCGCGCGACCTCGTGCTCGTCGGCGCGCCAGGCGGGCATGCCGGCGGTCTCCGGGACCTCTGGGTGGGCGAACGCGATCAGGCGCCGCGGCCGAGCGGCCAGCGCGACCGCGTGCGACTGCGGGCCGCGCCCGTGCAGGTTGACGAGCAGGCCGGCGCCGTGCAGCTCCGGCGCCAGCGGTGCCAGCGGCGCGGCGTCGGCGAGCGAGCAGCCGGCCAGCGCGGCGAGCGGCGCCAGCGCCCGCGGCGCCGCGACCACGACCTCGGCGCCCGGGTGGGCGTCCCGCAGCGCGCGCAGCGCCGGGACGGCCGTGAGCAGGTCGCCGAGGCCGAGCGCCCGCAGGGCGACGACGCGGGTGTCGTCTCCTACGGCCAGGACGGCTCCGTGGAGACTGAGACCATCAGCTCGCGCACGTCCACGCCGGGCGGCCGCGTCAGCGCGAAGAGCACAGCCCGCGCGACCTCCTCCGGCGGGGCGAGCACCGCGTCGGGGCCCGGCTTGTACTGCTCGTCGCGGCCGTCGAAGAAGTGCGTCTGCATCCCGCCGGGCAGCAGCAGGGTCACGCCGACCTTGTCGCCGACCTCGGCCATCAGCCCGCGCGTGAACCCGACGACGCCGAACTTCGACGCGCAGTAGGCCGTCGCGTCCGACAGCGCCCGCCAGCCCAGCGTGGAGGCGACGGTGACGACGCGCCCCTGGGACGCCTCGAGGTGCGGCAGCGCGGCGCGGACCACCGCGGCGGTGCCGAGCAGGTTCACGGCGATCACGCGCTCCCAGGCCTGGCGTTCGATGTCGGCGAGCTTGCCGCACGCGTCGGTGCCGGCCGCCGTCACGACGCCGTGCAGGCCGCCGTGGCGCTCGGCAGCGCGGTGCACCGCGGCCTCCGCGGCGGCGGTGTCGGAGAGGTCGACGAGCTCGTGGTCGTGGCCGGCGTCCGGGGCGGCGAGGTCGAGCACCACCGGCGTGCCACCGGCGGCGGCCACGGCGTCGGCGACGGCGCGGCCGAGGCCCGACGAGCCCCCGGTGACGACGACGGTGCCGAGCGCGACCTCGGCGGCGGGGGTGCGGGGAGCGAGAGCGGTGTCAGACGACATGCAGGGCGGCCTCCTGGATCAGGCGGGTGGTGGAGCGCCCTTCGAGGAAGGGCAGGACGATGGCCCGGCCGCCCCAGGAGGCGAGCACGGGCGCTTCGGGCAGGTCGGCGGCGGCATAGTCGCCGCCCTTGACCCAGAGGTCGGGCCGCAGGCGCTCGAGCACCGCGACCGGCGTGTCCTCGTCGAAGATCTCGACCGCGTCGACGCAGCCCAGCGCGGCCAGCACGGCGGCGCGGTCCTCCTGCTCGACGACCGGGCGGCGCGGGCCCTTGAGCCGGCGCACCGACGCATCGGAGTTGAGGCACACGACGAGGCAGTCGCCGAGCGCGCGGGCGGCCTGCAGCGTGCGCACGTGGCCGGGGTGCAGGAGGTCGAAGCAGCCGCCGGTGGCCACGACCGTGCCTCCGCGGGCGCGCACGCGGGCGATGACGTCGGCGGCCGACGCGGCCGGGGGCGGTGCCGCGGCCTCGGCGGCGGCGGGCCCCTCGGCGGCCGCGGCGGCGCCGCCGGCGGCGACGAAGGCCGACGCCGCGGCCGCCGCGGCGCGGACC
>DASTWY010000002.1:0-104123 GCA_035765735.1 Baekduia sp.
GATGCTGCTGGGCACCGACATCGACGCGGTGCTCACGACGCTCGAGGCGCTGAAGGTCGATGTGATCGGCCTGAACTGCTCGACCGGGCCCGAGGACATGCGCGACGCGATCCGCTTCCTCGGCGAGCTGTCGCCGGTCCCCGTCAGCTGCATCCCGAACGCCGGCCTGCCGCTGCAGGGCCCGAGCGGCGAGACGATCTTCCCCGAGGAGCCCGGGCCGCTGGCGAACGTGCTCGGCGAGTTCGTCGAGCGCTACGGCGTCTCGATCGTCGGCGGCTGCTGCGGCACGACGACCGAGCACATCCGCGCGATCGCCGAGAGATGTCGTCCCGCCCGTCCCGCCCGCACCGACTTCACGCGCCCCGCCCCGCGCCCGCCGCACGTCAGCTCGATGATCACCGCGACGCCGCTGGCCCAGGAGCCGGCGCCGACGCTCGTCGGCGAGCGCGTGAACTCGCAGGGCTCGCGCAAGGCCAAGGAGCTGCTGCTCGCCGACGACTACGACGGCCTCGTCCAGATCGCCGAGGACCAGGTCGAGGGCGGCGCCCACGTGCTCGACCTCTGCGTCGCGCTCACCGAGCGGACCGACGAGGACGAGCAGATGCGCCAGGTCGCAAAGCGCGTCTCGCTCACCCAGCCCGCGCCGATCCAGGTCGACTCGACGGAGCCCGCCGTGATCGCCAAGGCGCTGGACCAGATCCCCGGCCGCGCGATCGTCAACTCCGTCAACCTCGAGGCAGGCCGCGGCAAGCTGGACGTCGTCGTGCCGCTGGCGATCGAGCACGGCGCGGCGCTGATCGCGCTGACGATCGACGAGGTCGGGATGGCCAAGACCGCCGAGCGCAAGGTCGAGATCGCCAAGCGGATCGTCGAGCTGGCCTGCGACGAGCACGGCCTGGACCGCGAGCTCCTGATCTTCGACGTCCTGACGTTCACGCTGACGACCGGCGATGACGAGTGGAAGCCGTCGGCGGTCGAGACGATCGAGGGGATCCGTCGCGTCAAGGAGGCGCTGCCCGGCGTCAAGACCTCGCTCGGCGTCTCCAACGTCAGCTTCGGCGTCTCCCCCGCCGCGCGCGCCGTCCTCAACTCCGTCTTCCTCCACCACTGCGTGGAGGCGGGGCTCGACCTCGCGATGGTCAACCCCAACCACATCACGCCCTACGGCGAGATCCCCGACCAGGAGCGCGAGCTCGCCGACGACCTGGTCCTGAACCGCCGCGACGACGCGCTCGAGCGGTTCATCGCGCACTTCGAGAGCAAGGGCGCCGTCGAGGAGGCCGAGACCGCCGACCCGACCGCGGGCATGGAGCCCGAGGAGGCGCTGCACTGGCACATCCTGCGCCGCAAGAAGGACGGCGTGGAGGCCCAGATCGACGCGGCCGTCGAGAAGATCGGCGCGGTCCCGACGCTCAACGACGTCCTGCTGCCCGCGATGAAGGAGGTCGGCGACAAGTTCGGCGCCGGCGAGCTGATCCTGCCGTTCGTGCTCCAGTCGGCCGAGGTGATGAAGCGGGCGGTCGCCCGGCTCGAGAACTACCTCGACCGGATCGAGGGCTACACGAAGGGCACGGTCGTGGTCGCGACCGTCTTCGGCGACGTCCACGACATCGGCAAGTCGCTGGTCAACACCATCCTCACCAACAACGGCTACACGGTCGTCGACCTCGGCAAGCAGGTGCCGGTCTCGACGATCCTCGACGCCGCGCAGGAGCACGACGCGACGGCCATCGGCCTCAGCGCGCTGCTCGTCTCGACCTCGAAGCAGATGCCGCTGGCCGTGCAGGAGCTGCACACGCGCGGGCTCGAGTACCCGGTGCTGATCGGCGGCGCGGCGATCAACCGCGCGTTCGGCTACCGCGCGCTGCACCCCAACGGGCTCGACGACGAGACGCTCTACGCGCCCGGCGTCTTCTACTGCAAGGACGCCTTCGAGGGCCTGGCCGTCATGGACCAGCTCGTCGACGACGAGGCCCGTGGCGCGCTCGTCGAGCGGCTGCGCGGCGAGGCCGTCGCGTTCCGCGAGAAGGGCGAGGAGGTCGAGGAGCTCGACACCTCCGACGACAGCGTCCGGTCGGCCGCGGCCACCGACCTGGAGGTGCCCGAGCCGCCGTTCTGGGGCGTGCGCGAGATCGAGGTCGACCTCGACGAGGTCTACCGCCACCTCGACACCCACGTGCTCTTCAAGCTCCACTGGGGCGGCCGGGGCGTCAAGGGCGAGGCCTGGCAGCAGCTGCTGGAGGGCACCGACGAGGAGGAGGGCTTCCGCCCGCGCCTCGAGCGCATGTGGCGCGAGCAGGACTACCTGCACCCGCGCGCGCTGCTCGGCTACTTCCCCTGCTACAGCGAGGGCAACGACCTCGTGGTGCTCGACCCCGAGGACCGCGAGACCGTCCTCACGCGGTTCACCTGCCCGCGCCAGCCCAAGGGCGACCGCGTCTGCCTGGTCGACTTCTTCCGCCCCAAGGACAGCGACCAGCTCGACGTGGTCGCGCTGCAGGCGGTGACCGTCGGCGACGAGGTCACCGACCTCATGGCCAAGCTGGAGGCCGACGGCGAGTTCGCCGAGCAGCTCTTCGTCCACGGCCTCGGCGTGCAGACCGCCGAGGGCCTGGCCGAGTGGCTGCACTGGCGCGTCCGGCGCGACCTCGGCATCCCCGAGAGCCAGGGCCGCCGCTACTCGTGGGGCTATCCGGCGGTGCCCGAGCAGGCCGAGCACGAGAAGGTCGACACGCTGCTGGACCTGTCGAGGATCGGCATGCGCCTCAGCGGCGGCTACGCGCCCGTGCCCGAGCAGTCGACGCTCGCGCTCGTCGCCCACCACCCGCAGGCCTTCTACTTCGGGATGAAGCAGGGCCGCCTCAAGCCCGCCGGCGAGACCGCGCCCGACGACGTCATCCGCGGCTCGCGCCGCGACCCGTCGCTCTTCGGCGCCGACCCCGGTGACGACGAGGTGCTGGAGGGCGGCGTCGCCGAGGGCGACGGCGCGCGCGTGACCGCCGAGGCCTGAGCTTCGCCCGCCCCGCGCGTCGAGGGACGAATCATCCACCGCCACGGTGGTTGCGTCGTCCCTCGACGCGGATGGGGAGGCGCGGCGAGCGCCGCGGCGCCACACCGGCCGTCCGCCTCCTTACGAACCCTTTAGCAGCGCAAAAGGGCAGCGGTATCGCGAACGGGCACACTCTCCCCCATGGCGCCCAAGCATCTGTGGAGCGGTCAGTGGCGGCAGGAGTCCGAGGCGGAGGCCGAGGCTCGCCGACGCCGCGAGGCTGAGGCGGCCGAACGCGGGCCCGAAGCCCCGGCGGCCACCGCCAGCCGACCGGCCCACCGCACCACCACCACGCCGACCGTGGACCCGGGCGCCGGCGGGCGCGCCGCGCGCCGCCGCGTCGCGGCGTGGGCGACGATCGGCACCATCGCCGTCGCCGGCGGCGCCTTCGCCGCCGGCACCGCGCTGGACGGCGGCGGGAGCGGCGGCTCCGGGCCGGTCCGCCCCGCGGCGCTGCCGGCCGCCTCGTCGGCCAAGCCCATCACGCCCCAGGCCGGCCGCACGCGAGCGGGCACCATCTACGCCCAGGCCTCGCCCGCCGTCGTCTCGATCCGCAACAGCCAGGGCAGCGGCACCGGCTTCCTCATCGACGGCCAGGGCACCATCGTCACCAACGAGCACGTCGTCGAGCACGCCAGGACCGTCGGCGTCCGCTTCGGCACCGACGGCACGACGATCCGCGGCACCGTGCGGGGCATCGACCCCTCCAGCGACCTCGCCGCCGTGCACATCGACTCGTCCCAGATCCCGTCGGGCGTCACGCCGCTGAAGTTCGCCGACTCCAACGACGTGGCGGTCGGCGACGTGGCGATCGCCATCGGCAACCCGTTCGGGCTGGACCGCACCGCCACCGAGGGCATCGTCTCCAGCCTCGGCCGCACGCTGCAGGCGCCCAACGGCTTCCAGATCGACGGCGTCATCCAGACCGACGCGGCGATCAACCCCGGCAACTCCGGCGGCCCGCTGCTCAACGACAGCGGGCTGGTGATCGGCGTCAACTCGCAGATCGCGACCAACGGCGTCACCAACGGCAACGTCGGCATCGGCTTCGCGGTGCCGTCCAACATCGTGCGCCAGGTGCTGCCCGGGCTCGAGCAGGGGCGCAAGATCGACCACGCGTGGCTCGGCGTCGAGCTGGCGCCGCCCAACACCGGCAGCGGCACGCAGGGCGCCCAGATCGCCGGCGTGACCCCGGGCGGGCCCGCCGAGGGCGCGGGCGTCCACGCCGGCGACGTCGTGACCGCGGTCGACGGCACGCCGATCGACGACCCGACCGACCTCTCCAGCGCGATCAACACCAAGGGCGCCGGGGATCACGTGAAGCTCACGGTCGAGCGCGGCAGCGAGCATCGCGACATCGAGGTCGAGCTGGCCTCGCGCCCCAACAAGGTGCCGTGAGGTTCGCCGCCCCGCTGATCCTGCTCGCGCTGGTCGCGCTCCCGGTCCTGGCGATCGTCTACGCGGGCACGCAGCGCGACCGCCGGCGCGCGGCCGCGGCGTTCGCGTCCCCCATGCTCGCGGCCTCCGTGACGCCGCGGCGCCCGGGATGGCGGCGCCATGGCCCGGCGCTGGCGATCGCGCTGGCGCTCGCCGCGCTGATCGTCGCCGCCGCCCGGCCGCAGCGCGTCGTCGCGGTGCCCGTCGAGCGGGCCCAGGTCATGCTCGTCACCGACGTCAGCGGCTCGATGATGGCGCGCGACGTCGCCCCGAGCCGCCTCGTCGCCGCGCGCAACGCCGCCAAGCGCTTCCTGACCGACGTGCCGGAGCAGCTGAACGTGGGGCTGGAGGCCTTCAACCAGACGCCGCGGGTGCTGCAGTCGCCCACGCGCGACCGCGAGGCGCTCGTCGCCGCGCTCGACCGCCTGACCGTCAGCGGCGGCACCGCCACCGGCGACGCGATCCAGACCGCCATCCGGGTGCTGCAGCGGGCGCCGTCGCTGAACGGCCACAAGCCGCCGTCGGCGATCGTCCTGCTGTCCGACGGCGCCTCCACGCACGGCCAGGTCCAGCCGCTCGACGCCGCGCGGGCCGCGGCGCGGCTGAAGATCCCGATCACGACCGTCGCGCTCGGCACGCCGGACGGCACGATCACCGTGCCGCGCGCGAACGGCACCACGCGGACGGAGCGCGTGCCGCCCGACACCGCGTCGCTGCGGCAGATCGCCGCGATCACCGGCGGGCGCGCCGAGACGGCCAGCAGCGCCTCCGACCTCTCGGCCGTCTACGAGAAGCTCGGCTCCCAGGTGGGCCGCAAGAAGGAGCCCCGCGAGATCACCGCCGGCTTCGCCGGCGCCGGCCTCGCGCTGCTGGGGCTCGCCACCGCCCTGTCCCTGCGCTGGTTCGGCCGGCTCATCTGACCACCAAGGAGCACGAAGACCGATGGACGACCTCCGCCCCCCCGCCGACGACCGCGAGCGCCCGCTCGACGACCCGCGCCGCGCGCTCGGCGAGGCGCTGCACGAGATCAAGCGCGTCATCGTTGGCCAGGACGCCATGCTCGAGCGCCTGCTCGTCAGCCTCCTGGCCGGCGGCCACGTGCTCCTCGAGGGCGTCCCCGGGCTGGCCAAGACGCTGACCGTCAAGACGCTGGCCGAGGTCGTCGGCGGCACGTTCCGGCGCATCCAGTTCACGCCCGACCTCGTGCCCGCCGACCTCGTCGGCACGCGCATCTACCGCCCGGACACCGGCCGGTTCGACACCGAGCTGGGCCCGATCTTCGGCAACGTCGTGCTCGCCGACGAGATCAACCGCGCGCCCGCGAAGGTCCAGTCGGCGCTGCTGGAGGTCATGCAGGAGCACCAGGTGACGATCGGCGGCACGACCTACGCGGTGCCGCAGCCGTTCCTCGTGCTGGCCACGCAGAACCCGATCGAGTCCGAGGGCACCTACCCGCTGCCCGAGGCCCAGGTCGACCGCTTCCTGATGAAGCTGCTCGTCGACTACCCGACGCCCGGCGAGGAGGCCGCCGTCGTCGGGCGCAGCCTCGGGGACGCCGCCGAGACGCGCCAGCGGCTCGACCTCGCCGACCTCGAGCGCTACGCGGCCGCCGCGCGGCACGTCCTCGTCGACCGCGAGGTCATCGGCTACGCCGTCTCGCTGGCCGACGCCACCCGCCGCCCGGCCGAGCACGGGCTGGGCGACCTCGCCGGCATGGTCGAGTTCGGCGCCAGCCCGCGCGGGCCGATCGGGCTGGTCCACGCGGCGCGCGCGCTGGCCATGCTCCGCGGGCGCGGCTACGTCATGGCCAGCGACATCCGCGACCTCGCCCCCGACTGCCTGCGCCACCGCCTGGTGCTGTCCTACGACGCGCTGAGCGAGGGCGTCACCGCCGACCAGATCCTCCAGCGGGTGCTGGATGCCGTCCCCGAGCCGGACCGTGCGCGCACCGGCCGCGACGCCGCGAGGGCCGACGTGGCGTGAGCGGAGCGGGCCTGCAGCCACCCGCCGCGCGCCAGGGACCCGGGCCGATGCCCGAGGCGCTGGTCGAGGCGCTCGCCGTCGCCGTCGACCATCGCGTCGCCGGCGCGCTGGCCGGCGACCACCGCGCCGGCGGCGTGGGCGTCGGCACCGAGCTGGCGCAGCTGCGCCCCTACGTCGTCGGCGACGACGTCCGGCGCATCGACGCGGCGGCCACCGCGCGCAGCGGCGAGCCGCACGTCCGGCTGCAGGTGCCGGAGCGGACGCTGACCACCTGGCTGGCGCTCGACGTCTCGCCGTCGATGGCGTTCGGGACGACGCAGCGGCTGAAGGCCGACGTCGCCGAGGGCGTCGCGCTGGTCCTCGGGCGGCTCGCGCTGCGGCGCGCCGGCCGGCTGGGCGTCCTGCGCTTCGGCGCGGGCGCGCCGGTGCTGCAGCCGCCCCGCGGCTCGAAGCCCGGCCTCGTGGCGCTGCGGCGCGCGCTGGCCGAGGGCGTCGCCGCCGACGGCCGCCGCGACGACGGCGCCCTCGCCGACGCCCTGGCGCGCGTCGGCCGGGTCGCGCGCCAGCCCGGGCTGGTCGTCGTCGTCTCCGACTTCCGCGAGCAGCGGGACTGGGCACGGCCGCTCGGCGTGCTGCGCGCCCGCCATGCCGTGCTCGCGGTGGAGATCCACGATCCCCGCGAGGCCGAGCTGCCCCCGGTCGGGCGGATCGCCGTCGTCGACCCCGAGACCGGCGCGCGGCTGCAGGTCGACACGTCCAGCGCCCGGGTGCGCCAGCGCTTCGCCGCGCTGGAGGCCGACCGCCGCGGGACGCTGGCCGGCGAGCTGCGCCGCCTGCACGTCCACCACGTGCCGTTGAGCACCGCCGACGACTGGCTCCCCGAGCTCGGGCGGCGGCTGCGGTGAGCTTCGCCTCTCCCATCTGGCTGCTGGCGCTGCTGGCGGTCCCGCTGGCGATCGCCGCCGCGGCCGCCCAGCGCCGCCGCGCGAGCCGCTACGCGATCCGCTTCCCGGCCACCGCGACGCTGGCGCGCGCCGTGGGCACGACCCCATCCTGGCGCCGGTTCGCCCCGGCGGTCCTGGCGCTGGCGGCGATGGCCGTGCTGGCGCTCGCGCTCGCCCGCCCGCGGGTGACCGTCGCGATCCCGATCCAGGGCGCGTCGTTCGTCCTGGTCACCGACCACTCCGGATCGATGGCGGCCACCGATGTCGACCCCGACCGCCTGACGGCCGCCGAGAGCGCGGCGTCGAGCTTCCTCTCCGAGCTGCCCTCCCGGACGCGCGTGGGCGTCGTCACCTACGCGGACGCTCCGGACGGCACGCAGGCGCCGACGACCGACCGTGAGCTCGTGCAGCGCACGCTCGACGCCCAGGTCGCGCTGGGCGCGACCGCGACCGGCGAGGCGCTGCAGGTGGCGCTCGACACCCTCAGCCGGCAGCAGCGAAGCGCGGGCGGCGGGCGCCCGCCGTCGGCGATCGTGCTGCTCTCCGACGGCAAGACCACGATCGGGCGCGACCCCGTCGAGGTGGCGCGCGAGGCCGCGCGCCTGAAGATCCCGATCTACACCGTCGCGCTCGGCACCGAGGACGCCACCATCCCCAACCCCGCGGGTCCGCTCGGCGCACCGATCCCCGTGCCGCCCGACCCCGAGACGCTCAGGCAGATCTCGCGCGTCTCCGGCGGCCGCGCGTTCACCACCGGCGACGCCGACGAGCTGGGCTCGATCTACAAGTCGCTGGGGTCGCAGCTGGCCACCAAGCACGAGCATCGCGAGGTGACCGCCGCCTTCGCCGGCGCCGGGCTCGTCCTGCTGCTCGCCGGCGGGCTGCTGTCGCTGCGCTGGAGCGGCCGGCTGCCCTAGGCGGCGCTCACTGCGGGCGCATCCGCGTGATGCGGACGTGGCCGCCCTGCGTGAACCGGAGGTCGACGACCATCGGCGCGCCGGAGAGGACGGTCGAGCAGCGGACGGAGGCGCCGTCGCGGGCGCGGATGCCCTCGGGGCAGCGGACGGCCACCTCGGAGCCCGTGCGCTGCTGCACGTACGCGGCGATCTTGGCCTCCAGCTCGTGCCGGTCGACCCGATCGGTGCTGCCGCAGGCGGCGAGCGCCCCGGCGGGCAGCGTGAGCAGCGCCGCCGCCGCGACGCGCCGGCTCACCGCCCGGCCCCGGCGGCCTCGCCGCGCCGGGGCAGCGGCGGCAGCTCCACCGGCGCGGCGTGCATCGCGCGCAGCCGCACGTCGCGCCAGCTGACGCCTTCGGTCAGCAGCGCGGGCGCGCCCATCACGAACGCCGTCGCGATCTCGACGGCCTGGAGGATGATCCCGTAGCCCAGCGCGTCCTCGGCCGAGACGCCGTAGCCCTTGTGGAGCACGACGACGCAGGCGGCCTGGAAGACGCCGAGGTTCGACGGCGTCGCCGGGAGCACCGCGCTGACGTTGACGGCGAACAGCACCGCGGCGGCGGCGCCGATGCCGGCGCGGTCATCGAGGCCGAAGGCGACGAGCAGCACGTAGCAGGACATCCACTGGATGGCCCACGCCAGCAGCTGGGCACCGGTCGCCGCTGCGCCCAGGCGCGGGTGGCGGAACACCTGCAGCCCCTCGCGGACCGAGCGGGTGGCGTTGCGCGCCTGCCTCGCCCACGCGCGCACGCGCCGGGACCGGGCATGGCTGCCGCCGTTCAGCAGGGCCGGCGCGACGAGGACGGCGCCGAGGATCACGAGCGGCAGCACCGCGAAGGCGATGAAGCCGCCCTCGTGGTGCTGGAAGACCGGCACCGAGCGGAACATCGCCATGCCGAGGATGACCAGGGCGAGGATGTTCAACAGCGTCTGGGAGACGATCGTGCCGAGCACGACCGGCAGCCCCTCGCGGGGCCGGCCGAGCCGCCTGGCCACGATCATCGCGCGGGCGGGCTCGCCCAGGCGCGCCGGGAGCGTCGCCGACATGAGGACGCCGATCATCGTGCCCTGCAGCGCGTCGCGCAGGCGCGGGCGCGGCGGCGCGGGCATCGCCGCCCGCAGGATGGCCGTCCACGACACGGCGCGCAGCGCCATCGAGGCGCACATCAGCGCCAGGGCGACGAGCACCCAGATGGGCGTGGCGTGCAGCAGCGAGCCGCCGATCCGGCCCAGGCCGATCCGCTGCACGGCCAGCACGGAGCCGGCGGCCACCGCGACGCCGACCGTGCCGATCGCGGCGCGGCGGGCGAGGGCGCCGACCGGGCGCCGCTCGCGCGGACGCTCGGGCTCGATGGTCGGCAGGCGCCGCGCGGGCTCGCGCGGGCGCAGGTCGGCGGGGAGCGCCCCGATGCGGACGGCGGCCCGCCGCAGCGCGCCCTCGGGCTCGCCGATCGCGACGGCGTCCTCGTACGCGTCGAGCACCTCGGCGGCCACCTGCGGCCACGCGTAGCGGCGCGCGGTCTGGGCGGCGTTGCGGGCCAGCTCCAGGCGGCGGACGGGATCCAGCGCCAGGCCGCGCAGCGCCTCGCCGAGCGCCGCCGCGTCGCCGCGCGGGACGAGCAGCCCGTCGTGGCCGTCGGTCACGACGCCCGCGTAGCCGGCGATGTCGGAGGCGACGACCGGCGTGCCGGCGGCGAACGCCTCGGTGAGGACCATGCCGAAGCTCTCGCCGCCGAGCGACGGGGCGGCGAGGACGTCGGCCTCGCGCAGCACGCGAACCTTCGTGTCGTCGTCGACGCGCCCGAGGACGGTGATGCCGTCGCGCCCGTCGAGCAGCAGCGGCTCGACCTCCTCCGGTGTGGCCCCGACGAGCGTCAGCTCCGCCGGCACGTGCTCGCGCAGCGCCTCGAAGGCGCGCAGGAGGACGGGCAGGCCCTTGCGCTCGACGGCCTGCCCGACGAAGACGACCTGGAGGGGGCGCTCGGCGCGGGCCTCGGCCTCCACCGCGATGTGCTCGGGGACGGCGACGCCGTTGGGGATGATCCGGTAGTGGCCGCCGTAGAAGCGCCGGCCCGTCCACGCGGCCGCCTCGGAGACGGCGATGCGGACGCGCAGCCGGTTCATCCGCCGGCTGGCCCCCATGGCCACGGCGACGCCGTTGGTCAGCTGGTTGGCCGAGTAGCAGTGGAACGTCCCGACGAGCGGCGCCGGGCAGGACATCAGCGCGTCCCAGCCCAGGGTCGGGGCGACCGGCTCGTGGAGGTGGACGACGTCGTAGCCGCCGCGCTCGAGCTCGCGGCGCAGGCGGAACAGGCCCGGCGGCGTCGACGAGAGGTTGGAGACCGCTCCGTTGGCCGGGAAGCCGATCGTGCGCCCGAGCGGCACCAGCCAGTCGGGCAGCTCGCGGTCCTGCGGCATCGCGCCACGGTGCATCCGCGCCGACCGGCGGTCGGCGGGATCGACGGGCGACAGGACCCGGACATCGTGGCCGAGAGCGGCGAGCTCTCCCTGCAGCGCCTCGATGTGCCGCGTGACGCCCCCGGGATAGGTCCAGGAATAGGGGGAGACCAGCGCGATGCGCATCGCCGTCATCGTACCTTCGTCAACCGGCGGACGTTTGGCGCCGCCCGGCGCCGGACATGACGCGCCCGCGCGGTCCGGCGGCGCAGGTCGGACCGGCTACCGGCACGATGCCGGCAGCGGCGGCGGCGGCGCGCTGGGCGCGCGGTCGCCCCAGGCGCGCCAGAGGTCGTAGGTCGGGTAGGTCCGCGTGAGCCGGGCGTCGGCGAGGCCGACGGGGTAGGCGGTGTCCTCGCGGAAGGTGTACTGGAGCGCCACGTCCACGCGCGGGTCGGCGGCCCAGCGCCGCAGCAGCGCGTCCTGCGCCTGGCAGCCCGCCCGCAGCGACGCGTCGTCCGCCGGCCGGTCGGCCCCGGGGTCACGGCCGCCGGCGCCCGTCTCGGTGACCCACACGTGGGCGCCCCGGGTGCACGGCCGCGCGTCCAGCGCGCGCTCCAGCGCCGTGACCGGGTCGCCCTCGCCGGGATCGGGGTCGAGCTCGGCGTAGGCGTGCTGGGACCAGACGCGGCTGGCGCAGGCCACGTCGTCGGGCAGCCCGCGCACGAGCTCGGCGATCGACGAGCCGTGCGGCGTGGGCGTGACGTGCCCGGAGAGCTCGCCGAGGACCAGCCGCTGGTCGCCGGGCGCGGCCGCCAGGGCGCTTCGGGCCGCGCGCACGAGCTGCGCGTAGACGTCCGGCGCGCGCGAGGGCGCCGACGCGCTGCACCGCGCGCGCTGGGGGCTGATGAACGCCGGGTGGTTGGGCTCGTTCCACGGGCTCCACCACCGCAGCTGCGCGCCGGTCTGGCGGCCGAGGTCCACGAGCGCGCCGAGCAGGTCGCCGTAGGCCCGCAGCCCGTCGCCGGTGATCGGGCGCGACCACGGACCGGCGTCGGAGCGCTCGCAGCCGCCGCCTGGGGCGGCGGCCCAGTCGGGCACGCCGAGGACGACCATCTCGACCTGGGGCCAGCCGCCGTGCTCGCGCTGCTCGGAGGCGATCGCCTGCAGCTCCTCGCGCAGGCCGGCGTAGGCGCCGCAGGGCGGCAGGCCGCGCAGGCAGCCGTCGGCGGGCGCGTCGAGCTGCGGCGGCGCGCCGGCCTGCGGCTGCAGCCGCGCCCAGTCGACGAGCACGCGCACGTAGCGGGGCCGCAGCGCCTGCACGCGGTCGCGCCACGGACCCAGGCCGCCGGGCTCGTCGGGGTGCGCCCGCCGGGTCCAGAGCAGCTGCGCGTTGGCCTCGGTCAGGCCCGTGGCCAGGACGACCGGCTTCGGCGCCGGCCGGGGGGACGGCGGCGGCTCGCCCTCGCCCGATCCCCCGCAGCCGGCCAGCGCGGCCAGCGCGAGGAGCGCGGCGGCGGCCGCCGCGCGCAGGCGCTCGGGGGCGCGCGCGGTGACCCGCGCGCCTGCCCGCCGGACGATCAGACGGCCGAGACCTGCTCTTCGTCCGCGACGCGGAAGGACGAGCCGCAGCCGCAGGCGGCGACGACGTTCGGGTTGTTGACCTGGAACCCGGCGCCCTGCAACGAGTCGACGTAGTCGATGACCGAGCCGTCCACGTACGGGAGGCTCTGGTTGTCGACGAGGATCTTCAGGCCGTGGTCCTCGAACACGACGTCGCCGTCGCGCTGCTCGTCGAAGGCGAGGTTGTACTGGAAGCCCGAGCAGCCGCCGCCGCGGACGCCGACGCGGAGCCCGGCGCTGGCGACGTCCGTGCCCTGGGAGTCCAGGAACTCACGGACCTTCTCGGCACCCTTCTCGCTGAAGGTGACGCCCTTGGCCTGGTAGGTGATCGTCGTTCCGGTCATCGCTATACAAAGGATAGCGGTACCCTCAAGAGCCCTGATGCCCACGTCCGAAGAGATCAAGCAGCGCATCGAGTCCACCATCCCGGGCAGCACCGCCGAGGTCGAGGACTGGACGGGCACGGGCGACCACTTCCGCGCCACCGTCGTGTCGTCCGCGTTCGACGGCCTGAGCCGCATCCAGCAGCACCGACTCGTCTACGACGTGTTCGGCGCGGAGATCGGCGGCGCGATCCACGCGCTGTCCCTCACCACCCGAGTCCCGGAGCAGGCATGAGCGACACCAACCCCATCCGTGACGCGATCGCCGAGGCGATCCGCGACAACAAGGTCCTCCTCTTCATGAAGGGGACGCCCGATCAGCCGGCGTGCGGCTTCAGCGCCCGCACGGTCGCGGCGCTGCAGGCCCTCGACGCGCCGTTCGCGGCGGTCGACATCCTGCCCGACCCGCGCATCCGCCAGGAGCTGTCGGCGCTGTCCAACTGGCCGACGATCCCGCAGCTGTTCGTCGACGGCGAGCTGGTCGGCGGCTGCGACATCGTCCTGGAGATGTTCGAGAGCGGCGAGCTGGCCCAGACGCTCGGCGTCGAGCAGCCGCAGGCCGCGGCGCCCGAGCCGGGGGCTGCGCCGCTCAGCATCGAGAACCGCCTCGGCTAGCGCCGCACGCGGAGCGCCACCCGCGCCCGCCCGCTGATCCGCACCGCGGGGTTGTCGAGCACGACGATCCCGCGCGTGCGGCCGCCGTGGCCCTTGAAGGTGGCGGTCACGCCGTCGGTGCGATGCAGGTGGTGCAGCGCGCGGGCCAGCTCGCTGGTGCTGCGCAGCCCGATGCTGTCGCCGCCACCCCCGCCGCCGCCGAGGACGATGGTGAACGTGTCACCGAGGTCCCCGCCGCCGTCGGCCGGCGTCCCGCGGAGCGTCAGCACGTGGCGCCCGGCGGCCAGGCCGCGCGGCACGTGGACGCGCAGCATGCGGTGGAAGCGCGTGCCGCGCACCCGCTGCACCGCGGTGCGCACCCGGATCGACGAGCCGGCGCGGACGGCGTACGGCGCCTGGGCGCCGAGCAGGTACGCCTGGTTGAGCGCGCGGCTGATCTTGAGGTTGACGTCCATCCGCTGCACGTGGATCGTGCCCGAGCGGTAGGAGTCGATCATCGCCGTGGCCTCGGCGACGTCGGCGGCCATCTCGGCCCCCGGCTCCCCCGGCGTGCCGCCGACGTAGCGGTTGCAGAACCGCATCGGCGCCTGGCGCTCCAGCAGGGTGATCCGGACGCACATCGAGCCGCTCTGGTGGGTCGGCGAGGAGTGCAGCGCGTCGTAGGCCGCCTGGGCGACCGCGACCGGGGCCACCTCCGACAGCGGCGAGATCCCGGTCGGGTTGCCGACGTCGGTCTCGTCCGCGATGTCGGTGTGCTGGTGGATCACGCGCTTGCTGTCGAGGTCGTGCGCCGTCACGTCGAGCGGGATCTGCCGCGGCGTCCGGCCGACCGCGCCGACCACCGCGTTGGCCGCGTCGTTGGTCAGCGTCCCGAGCACGTGGCCGGGCGAGGCGAGCTTGTAGCTGGTGAGCTTCTCGCTGTCGACGGGGTTGCCGACGACGGTGTGGACCCAGGCGTCCTGGAGCAGCAGCGACCGGCGGCCGACCGCGTCCAGCGGGTGGCCGAACGCCCAGACCGACGACCCGTCGACGTAGGTGACCGTGCCGACCGCGCCGGCGGCGATGTCGCCCGTCGACAGCCCGACGGCCACCGACGCGCCGGGGACGAGCTCCTGCGGGCCGAACACGGGGCCCGGGGCCGCCGGCGCGGCGTACGCCGCGCGGTTCGAGCGGCGGGCGGCGCGGCGCAGCGCGTCGGCCACCGGCCCGCTGACGCCGGAGAACGACAGCGGCGAGGCGAGCGGGCGCGCGGCGGCCGCCAGCGCCCGCGGGAGCGCCTTCGTCCCCCGCGGCAGGTCGACGGGCTCCCCCAGCATCGCCTCGATCGGCGTCAGCAGGACGAGCTTGTTGCCGTAGTCGCCGGTGCCGGCGGCGATCGCGCCGATCGTCCGCAGCGTGCCGGTGTCGTCGGCGCACTTCACCGGTGAGCCCGAGAAGCCCTCGGCGATCCCGGTGTCGTCGACGGCCGGGCCGCTGGCCCGCGCGAGGATCGCCGGGTCGGGGCCGCCGAGCACGTCGAGCACGTCGACGTCGAAGGCGCTGATCGCCGTCCCGCGGATCACGCTGTAGCCGGTGCAGCGCATGTCGGCGTGGACCTGCGCGAGCGGCATGACCGGGTCCGCGGCGCGCGCGGCGGCGGGGACGGCCAGGGCGAGGAGCGCGGCGACCGGCGCCGCGAGGCGGGAGGGGATCACGTGGCGCGAACAGTAGAGAACCCCGCACCGCCCGGCGGCGATAGCGTCCGGCGGCGATGGCGCCCACCGCGAGCAGGATCCACGCCGTGCGCTGGGACGGCCGCCGGCTGGCGGTCCTCGACCAGACGCGCCTGCCGGGCGAGGAGGTCTGGCTGGACCTCAGCGGCGCCGCCGACACCGCCGAGGCGATCCGGCGGCTGGCCGTGCGCGGCGCGCCGAACATCGGCATCGCCGCGGCGTACGGGCTGGCGATGGAGCTCTCGGCGCGCCCGTCGCTCGGCGCGCTGGAGGAGGCCTCCGAGCGGCTGGCCGAGGCCCGGCCGACCGCGGTCAACCTGGCGTGGGCGGTGGCGCGCGTGCGCGCGGCGGCGCTCGCCGCGGGGCCGTCGACCCTCGCATCGGCCGCGCGCGCCGAGGCGCAGCGGATCCAGGCCGAGGAGGACGCCGCCGGCGCCGCGCTGGCCGCGCTGGGCGCCGATCGCCTCCGCGACGCCCGGACCCTGCTGACCCACTGCAACACCGGAGCGCTGGCGGCGGGCGGCCCCGGGTCGGCGCTCGGCATCTGCGTCGCGCTGGCCGAGCGCCACGAGGGCGTGCGCGTGATCGCCTGCGAGACGCGGCCGCTGCTCCAGGGCGCGCGCCTGACGGCATGGGAGCTCCAGCGGCTGGGCATCCCGTTCGAGATGGTCGTCGACGGCGCCGCCGCCGGGCTGCTGCGCCGCGGCGCCGCGGACGCCGTGGTGGTCGGCTGCGATCGCGTCGCCGCCAACGGCGACGTCGCCAACAAGGTCGGCACCTACGCGCACGCGCTGGCCGCCCGCGCGGCCGGGGTGCCGTTCGTGGTCGCCGGCCCGACCTCCACGATCGACCTCGGGACGCCCGACGGCGAAGCGATCGCGATCGAGGAGCGCGACGGCGACGAGGTGCGCCTGCTGGCGGGCGTGGCGGTCGCGCCGGCCGGCACCCCGGTCCGCAACCCGGCCTTCGACGTGACGCCGGCCGAGCTGGTCACCGCGCTGGTGACCGAGCGCGGGATCGCCGAGCCCGTCGACGCGGCGTCGGTCGCCGCGCTCGTCCCGGCGCCATGAGAGCCGCGCGCTCCGTCGGCGTGCGGGAGGTCCGGGTCGAGCAGGTCGACGAGCCCGTCCCCGACCCCGGCGAGGTCGTGGCCGCCGTGCTGGCGTGCGGCGTCTGCGGCTCGGACGTCAGCGACGCCTGGGTGGCGCCGAAGCTGCCCGTCGTCCTCGGCCACGAGCTGACGGCCGAGGTGCTCGAGGTCGGCGCCGGGGTCGCCGGCGTGGCGCCCGGCGACCGCGTGGTCGTCCACCACCACGCCCCCTGCGGCCGCTGCCGCGCGTGCGCCCGCGGGCGCGAGACGCTCTGCGACCGGTTCCGGGCCACCCAGCTCGATCCCGGCGGGTTCGCCGAGCGCGTGCGGATCCCGGCTGAGCTCGTGCCCGAGCTGCTGCCGCTGCACGGCGTCGGCGCGGATGCGGGCACGTTCGTCGAGCCGCTCGCCTGCGTGCTGCGCGCCCTGGACCGCTGCCGCGTCGGGCCGAGCGACCGCCTGCTCGTGCTCGGCGCCGGGACCAGCGGGCTGCTGGCCGTCGCGGCGGCGCGCACGCGGGACGTCGAGGCGCTGTGGGTCCGCGAGCCCCGGGCCGGCCGCCGGGCCCGGGCAGTCGCGCTCGGCGCCGCCGTCCACGACGGCGAGGCGGTCGACGTGGCGCTGTGCTGCACCGCGGCGCCGGCGGCCATCGCGGACGCCTTCGCCGCGCTCGGGCCCGGCGGCATCCTCGGCCTCTACGCGCCGCCCGCCCCCGGCGCGGCGCTCGGGCTCGACGGGCACGCGCTCTACCGCCGCGAGGTGGAGGTCGTGCCGTCCTACTCCGCGGGGCCGGCCGACATGCGGGCCGCGCTCGCGCTGGTCGCCTCCGGCGCCGTCGACCCCCTCCCGTTCGTGACCCACCGGCTGGGGCTCGAGGAGACCGGACGAGCCCTCGAGCTCGCCCGCACCGGCGAGGCGCTGAAGGCGCTGGTGCTCCCCTGATGCGCGCGGCGATCCTGCACGGCCCCGGCGACCTGCGCGTCGAGGAGATCGAGGAGCCCGAGGGCGAGGTCCTCGTGGCCGTGCGCGCCGCGACGACGTGCGGGACCGACGCCAAGATGCTGCGGCACGGGCATCGCGTGCTGGGCCCGTACCCGGCACGCTTCGGGCACGAGACGGCCGGCGTGCGGGCCGACGACGGCGAGCGCGTGCTCGTCGGGGACTCGGCCGCCTGCGGGCGCTGCCCGCGCTGCCGCGCCGGCCGGTCGAACCTCTGCCCCTACATGGCGTGGGTCCTGGGCGGGTTCGCCGAGCGCATCGCGGCGCCCGCGGCGGCCCTGCACCCGATCCCCGACGGCCTGCCGTTCGCCGGGGCCGCCATGGCGGAGCCGCTGGCCGCGTGCGTGCACGCCGTGGGGCGCGGGACGCGCGGGCACCGGGTGCTCGTGCTCGGCGGCGGCACGATCGGGCTGATGCTCGCGCGGCTGCTCGTCCTCGACGGCCGCGACGTGGCCGTCTGCGACCGGCATCCCGAGCGGCGCGCGCAGGCCGAGCAGCTCGGCGCCCGCGGCGTCGCGGAGCCGGAGCCGGCACCGCTGGTGTTCGAGGCCGTCGGCCGCCCCGAGAGCTGGCGGGCGGCGGTCGAGATCGCCGAGCCCGGCGGCACGGTGGTGCTCGTGGGCGGCTGCCCGGCCGGCGACGTGGGCCTTCCCGGGGGCCGCCTGCACTACGAGGAGGTCGACGTGCGCGGCGCCTTCCACCACACCCCCGCCGAGGTCGACGAGGCGCTCGCGCTGCTGGCCAACGGCGCCGTGGACTACGGCGCCTTCGCCGGCCCCGTCGTCGGCCTCGACGGGCTGGCCGCCGCGCTGTCGGCGCCGCCGGGGGGCGAGGCGCGCAAGGTCGTCGTCGACCCGGCGCGGTGACGCGCCGCCGCGCGGCTCAGCCCACGCCCAGCATCCGCAGCGTGCTCTCGGCGCGCCGCACGGACCCGCCGGCCATGCGGAGCGCCAGCGGCTGCCGCATCCCCGGCGCGCCGACCGAGGCCGGCTCGCGCTCGCGGAGCCACTCGATCGTCTCGACGAGCGCCTCCTCGTGGTGGCCGGGGACCCAGCCCAGCTCGCGGCGCGCCTTCGTCGACTTGTAGGCCCACCACTGCGACAGCGCCCGGATCTCCTGCACGGTGATCGGCGGCCGCCCGGGCAGCGCCTCGGCGGCCCGCGCCAGCGACAGCGCGGCGTGCAGCGGCAGGCGCAGCGCCGGCGGCTCGACCCCCGAGAGCCGCCCGAGGTCGGCGAACAGCCGGTCGTTGGTGAAGTTGCGACCGCCGAGGATGTAGCGCTCCCCCACGCGTCCGCGCTCCTCGGCGAGCAGATGCCCCCTGGCGACGTCGGCGGCGCTGACGATGCACGCCGCGCCGTCGACGTAGACGGGGATCTCGCGGCGCAGGAAGCGGCGCACGAGCTCCGTCGAGGACCGGTCGAGGTCCCCGCGCCCGAGCACGTGCGCGGGGTTGACGATCACGACCGGGAGGCCCTGGCCGCACACGCGCAGCGCCTCGCGCTCCGCCTCGGCCTTGGCGTTGGCGTACGTGAGCCCGACGCGTGCGGCGTTGAAGGCCTGGCGCTCGTCGGCGGTCCGCCCGCGGCGCGCCGGGCCGATCGCCGCGGCCGCCGACGTGTGCACGACGCGCTCCACCCCGGCCGCCAGCGCCTCCTCGAGCGCGATCCGGGTCCCGACGACGTTGGCCTCGTAGAGGGCGCGCCAGCCGGCGCGCAGGCGCGTCGCCCCGGCCACGTGGAAGAAGCGATCGACGCCGTGCAGCGCCCGGCGCATGGCCGGCCGGTCGAGCGCGTCGGCCCGGACGACCTCCACGTCGAGGGCGGCGAGCGGGCCGAGCTTGGCGTCCGGCCGCACGGTGACCCGGACGTCGTCGCCGCGCGCGACGAGCGCCTGGGTCACGTGCGCGCCGATCAGCCCCGTCGCGCCGGTCACAAGCGTCTTGGCCACAGTGCCACCCATCCTGCCAGGACCCGGCTCGCCGGTCGATGCGAGCTCCCGCCGCGGATGTCGCGCGATCCCGGTCGCAGCGACCATTAGGCTGCCGCACATGCCCCGGGTCGCTCTCGTCGCCGACACGACGCACTATGCCCCGCGCGACCTCCTCGGCGAGCACGACATCCACGAGGTGTCGCTCTACGTCAAGCTCGGCGACGACTTGGTCAGGGAGTCGTCGATGCCCGACTTCGACGCCTTCTACCAGCGCCTGCGCGAGCTCGACCACCTGCCCACGACGTCGCAGCCGTCGATCGGCGACTTCCTCGAGGTCTACGAGCCGCTCGCCGAGGCAGGTCTCGACATCGTCTCCGTCCACATCGCCGGGGGCATCTCCGGCACCGCCGAGAGCGCCCGCCAGGCCGCGGAGGACCTCATGGCCCGCCATCCCGAACGGCGCGTCGAGGTCATCGACACCCACACCGCGTGCGGCGGCATCGCGCTCTGCGCGCTGGCCGGCGAGGCGGTCGCGCGCGCCGGCGGGGACGTCGAGGCCGTCGCCGCCCGGGTCCGCACCGCGGCGGACGCCATGAAGATCTGGTTCGCCGTCGACACGCTCGAGTACCTGCGCCGGGGCGGGCGGATCGGCACGGCCCAGGCC
This sequence comes from Baekduia sp., assembly GCA_035765735.1. Taxonomy (GTDB): domain Bacteria; phylum Actinomycetota; class Thermoleophilia; order Solirubrobacterales; family Solirubrobacteraceae; genus Baekduia. Next base: position 19,785 of record DASTWY010000002.1, read on the forward strand.
TGGCTCGGCGGGGCGCTGAAGATCAAGCCGATCCTCACCATCGACGGCGAGATCACGCCCGTCGAGCGGGTCCGCACCGCCGGCCGGGCCTTCGAGCGGATGGTCGACTACCTCAAGGCGCGCCACGAGGACGGCGCCGACGGCTGGGTCGTCCAGCACATCCAGGCCCACGAGCAGGCCGAACAGCTGGCGGAGCGGGGCCGCGAGATCTTCGGCTGCGACCCGGTCTTCGTGTCCGAGATCGGGCCGGTGATCGGCACGCACGTCGGGCCGGGGCTGCTCGGCGCCGGCGGCATCCCGCGCGGGCTGGTGACGGCCGACGGCGCCTGATCAGGTCGCCGGCAGGATCACGCCGGCGCCGCCGTTGCCCTCGTCATCGGGCGGTCCCTGCGGGGGGCGCGACGGATCGGTGATCGCGGCCGCGCGCAGCTCGCCGCGCCACTCCCACCACTCCCGCAGCACGATCTGGACCGACGCCGCCAGCGGGATCGCCACGATCGCGCCGACGACGCCCAGCAGCGTGCTGCCGAAGAGCACGGCCACCAGCACGACGAACGGCTGGACCTGCACGGTCCGCCGCTGCACCTGCGGCTGGATGAGGTTGTTCTCGATCTGCTGGTAGGCGACGGCCCACACCGCCCAGATGATGGTGTCGGTCGGGAAGTCGTTGAAGAGCGTGACGAGGCCGATGAGGATCGCCGCGGCGGTGGCGCCGACCAGCGGGATCAACGAGGCGAGCCCCGCGACGACCGCCAGCGGCGCCGCGAACGGCACGCCGAGGATGCTCATCACGATGAACGCCTGGATGCCGGCGATGAGGGCGATCGTCAGCGCGCCCTGGACGTAGCCGCCGACGGCCGTCGCCGTGCTGTCCAGGATCCGGCGCCAGCGCTCGCGCTCGGCCTCGGGGCGCAGGGCCAGCGCCGCGTCGACCCAGCCGCGCCCCCGGGCGACGATGAAGATGCTCAGGATCAGGATGTTGAGCAGGGCGAAGACCGAGTTGACGAGCCCGAGCCCGATGTCGCCGAGCACCTTCGCCGCGTCGCCCACGCGCGCGGGCAGCTTCTTGGCCTGCTTCTGCAGCTCGCCGGTGATGTCGTACTTCTGGTCGAGCTCGTGGAGGCGCCGGTTGCGCGCGACGAAGTCCTGCACGTCGTTGGCGTAGCGCGGCAGGTTGTTGGCCAGCTCCGTGCCCTGCGTCACCATCGGCGGGACGGCGATGGCCGCCATGCCGACCGGCACGAGGATCAGCCCCAGGTAGACCAGCAGGATGGCGAAGCCGCGCCGCATGCTGCGGCTGAGGACGTTCACCGGCCCCGAGAGGGCGACGGCGATGAACGCCGCGGTGAGGACCCATCCGATCGGCTTGCGCAGCAGGTAGATCAGGTAGAGCGCGAGCGCCGCCAGCACGACGATCGCCACGACGCGCAGGATCGTGCGTGCGGAGAGGTCGGGCGCGCGCGTGGGCATGCGCGCCCAACCGTATGGGCGCGGCCGGACGCCGCCGGCCGGTCGAGCGGCCTAGCGGCGGCGGCGCCGCAGGAGGCCGCCCATCGCGGCGATGCCGCCGCCCAGCACGAAGCCCGCGACCGCGGCACCGACCAGGACCTGCTTCTGGTGCTCGCGGATCTGCCGCCGCCAGTCGGTGGCCACGGCGACCTCGCCGCGCAGCCGGTCCAGCGAGACCGCCAGCTCGGCGCGGTTGGCCTCGATCGAGGCCCGGATCTCCTCAGGAGTGCGCTGGGGCATCAGATGGTGTGGTCGAGGAGATTCGCGATCTCCTCAGGAGTGCGCTGGGGCATCAGATGGTGGCCTTCGGGTCGTGCGACGCCACGGTCTCCTTGATGCGGCGGGCTTCCTCGATCGCCATGTTCGGCGCGGGCGGCGCGCTCGTCTTGAACGCGCGCGCGGCGAGGAACCCGGCGAGGCCGGCGAGCAGCAGCAGGATCGCCGCCACCGTGAAGAAGCCCCAGAAGACCTGGTTGTCGGGGAATGGGATGGCCCAGTACGCGAGGTAGGCGAGGCCGAAGAGGATGAGGATCAGCGCGCCCACGACGAACACGCCGGCGGCCGCGCCGATCGCGGCCCCGCGGCCGAGCCGCTTGGCCTTCTGGGAGACCTCGGCCTTGGCGAGCTCGATCTCCTCGCGGACGAGGACGGACGCGCGGTCGCTGACGTCCTGGATGGCCTGGACGAGGTTCGTCTGGTCGCTCATCGGTGCTTCCTCCGGGCGAGGCCCCTCAGCAGGATCGCGGCGACGAGGCCGCCGCCGAACGCGGCGCCGACCAGGACCTCCGGGCGCTCCTCGCCGATCGGCGCGGGCGCGGCGTGCAGCGGACGCGCGGTCCCCGCGGGGTGGTCGGCCGTCGCCTCGGCCGGGCCGACGACCGGCGTCGGCTCGGCCGGCGCCGGCTCGGCGACCGGCGGCAGATCGGCCTCCGGGGCCGGGACGGCGACGGCCTCCGGCTCGCGCGGCTCCTGGTCGCTCACTCCGGCGGATCCTCGTCGAAGACGTGGCGGTAGGTGATGGCGGCGAGCCGCGCCGCCACGACGCTCGCCAGCGCCCCGAAGGCGGCGAGCATCCCCGACCAGGCGAGGCGCTTGACGATCTCGTTCTGCTGCATCCCGCCGGACTCTACCCAGACGACCCGGCGGCTACCGCTCGACCGGGCGGTCCAGGCCCCCGCAGATCGTCTCCACGATGAGCCGCTTGGCCTCGTCGATGTCCCGCTCGCCCTGCGGCAGCGTGTCGAAGATCCAGCCGGTCAGCACCTGCTCGATGGCGCCGTAGAAGGCCATGGCCGCGAACTGCGGCGAGATGTCGGCGCGGAACTCGCCGGCCGCCTGCGCGCGCTCGACGACCGACGCGATCAGGTTGTAGGCCTCGCTGATCTTGCCCAGGTGGGTCTGCCCGAACGAGTTCGCCGCGCGCGTGACCTCGACGATGATGACCTTCATCAGGTCGGGGTCGTGGCGGTAGGACTCGACGATGAAGGCGGCGATCGCCTCGAGCTTGCGGCGGGCCGGGATGTCCTGTCCGTCGACCTCGCGGATCGCCTCGAGCATGACGTTCCACCGCTCGAGGAAGAGCGTGTCGAGCACCTCGTCCTTGGAGCGGAAGTAGTGGTACACCAACCCGTAGGCGACGCCGGCCTCGTCGGCGATGTCGCTGACCCGGCACGTGTGGAACCCCTGCCGTGCGAAGACGCGCACGGCGGCGTCGAGGATCACCCGCCGCTTCTCGGCGGCGGCAGCGGCGTTGCGTGCGGTCGCCATCTACCCGTACACCTCGGGACGGCGGTTGGCCAGCGACGGCAGGTCGGCGCGGATGCGCCGCAGGCGGTCGAGGTCGAGGTCGGCGACCACGTGGCACTCGGCGTCGGGCGCCTGCGCCAGGACGATCCCCCACGGGTCGACGATCATGGAGCGGCCGCCCGTGCGCAGCCCCGGGGCGTGGCGGCCGACCTGGTTGGCGGCGACGACGAAGCACTGGTTCTCGATCGCGCGCGCGCGCACGAGGACCTCCCAGTGGTCGCGCGTGGTCGGCTCGGTGAAGGCCGCGGGGATCGTGACGACGAGCGCCCCGTCGACGGCCAGCCGGCGGTACAGCTCGGGGAAGCGCAGGTCGTAGCAGATGGTCAGGCCCAGCTTCGTGCCGTCGGCCAGCGCGCTGGCGACGATCTCGTCGCCCGGCGCCTCGGTGTCCGACTCGCGGTAGTCGCGCCCGCCGACCTGCACGTCGAACATGTGCAGCTTGCGGTAGACGGCGCGGTCGGCGCCGTCGGGCCCGACGTGGACGCTGGTGTTGAAGTTGCGCTCGCCCGCGACGCGCTCGGCGATCGAGCCGGCGACGAGGTCGATGCCCAGCTCCTTCGCCGTGTCGCGCGCCCACGTCAGCGCGGGCCCGTCCAGCGGCTGGGCCCCGGCGCGCAGATCGTCGGGGAGGCCGAGGACCGACCACTTCTCGGGCAGCACGACGAGCGATGCGCCATCCTGTGCGGCGCGGCGCACGAGGCGGTCGGCGGTCTCGAGGTTCCGGTCGGTGTCGGCGGTGGCGGTCAGCTGGATCGCGGCGGCGCGCACGCGGGCCTCCTGGCGATTGACTGGTCAGTCAACGTCAGGGTGCCAGCATACCCGCGTGCCCACCGCCGCCGCCCTCCCGCCCCGCCTGCGCCGCGCGTTCGCGCCGGCGGCCATCCCGCTGCCGCCGTGGCGCGGCGCGCGGCCGCTCAAGCGCTGGCGCTACGTCGGCCTCTACGGACCGGACCTGATGCTGTGCGCGGCGAGCGTGCGGATCGCCGGCCTGCCGCAGGCGTTCTGGGCGATCTGGGACGGCAGCGACCTGCGCGACGCGACGGTGTTCGCCCCGGGCGCCGTCGCCGTGCGCGACGGCGTCCTGCGCGCCGGGCCGGCGCGCCTGCGCTGGCTGCCCGACGGCGAGCCTGTCGAGACCACCTCGCGCCACGGGTCCGCATGGATCTGGACGCGCAAGCAGCCGATCCGCGCCGAGGGCACGGTCGGCGACCGCCGCGTGGAGATGCGCGGGCTCGTCGACGACTCGGCCGGCCACCACGCGCGCGAGACCGCCTGGCGCTGGTGCGCGGGCGTCGGCGTGTCCGCCGCCGGGGCGCCGCTGGCGTGGAACGTCTGCACCGGGATGCACGACGGCGCACTGGCCAGCGAGCGCACGCTGTGGGTCGGCGGCGCCGCGCGCGAGCTGCCGGCGCCGAGCGAGATCGCCACCGGGCTGGACGCGGTGCGCTGGCCGGACGGCGCCATCCTGCGCTTCGGCGAGCAGGCGCGCCGCGCGCGGCGCGACGACTTCGGCCTGCTCGCCAGCGACTACGCCCAGCCGTTCGGCACGTTCTCCGGCACCCTCCCCGGCGGCGTCGACGTCGCGCGGGGCTGGGGCGTGATGGAGCGGCACACGGCGCGCTGGTGAGCGCCCGGTCGCCGTCCGCGAGGACGGGCGCGTGGCGCCGTCCGAACTAGGCTGGGGGCCATGCCGTCCGCGAGCTACACGTCGTCCCTCGCCGAGGAGCTGGCCCCCGGGCTGCTCGAGCGCTTCTCGCGCTACGTGCGGATCGAGTCCACCGCCAAGCCGGACCGGACGCAGAGCCCCAGCACCCCCGGCCAGCTCGAGATGGGGCGGCTGCTCGTCGACGAGCTGCGCGCGGCCGGCCTCCAGGACGCCGAGCTGGACGCCAACGGCTACGTCACCGCGACGCTGCCGGCCACCATCGACGAGCCGGCGCCGGTGATCGGGCTCGTCGCGCACGTCGACACCAGCCCCGACGCTCCCGGCGCGGGCGTGGAGCCGATCGTGCACCGCGCCTACGACGGCGGCGTGATCCGCCTGCCCAAGGGCGGGACGGTGCTCGACCCCGCCGACATGCCGGCGCTGGAGACGAAGGCCGGGCACGACCTCGTGACCTCCAGCGGCGACACGCTGCTGGGCGCCGACGACAAGGCCGGCGTCGCGGAGATCGTCACCGCCGTCGCGTACCTGGCGGCGCACCCCGAGCTGCCGCGCCCGACGCTGCGCGTCTGCTTCACGCCCGACGAGGAGATCGGCGAGGGCGCGACGCTGTTCGACGTCGAGCGCTTCGGCGCGTTCTGCGCCTACACGATGGACGGCTCGGAGCTGGGCGAGCTGCAGGACGAGACGTTCACGGCCGCGAGCGTGCGCGTGACCGTGCACGGCGTCGACATCCACCCGGGGTTCGCCACCGGCAAGCTCGTCAACGCGGCCCGGCTCGCGGCGCGCATCGTCGCCGCGCTCCCGCAGGACCGCCTGACGCCGGAGACGACGCAGGACCGCGAGGGCTTCATCCACGTCCACGAGGTGGCCGGCGACGCGCGCACGGCGATCATCGGCACGATCGTGCGCGACTTCGACGACGCGCTCCTCGCCGAGCACGTCGACCTCCTCCGGCGCACCGCCGAGGAGGTCGTGGCCACCGAGCCGCGCGCCCGCCTCGAGGTCGACGTCAAGCACCAGTACCCCAACATGCGCTCGTACCTCGAGCCGTTCCCCGAGATCGTCGAGGCGGCCGAGCGGGCGATCCGCGCCGAGGGCATCGAGCCGCTGAGGACCGCCATCCGCGGCGGGACCGACGGGTCGCGGCTCAGCGCCATGGGGCTGCCGACGCCGAACATCTACACGGGCGGCCACGAGTTCCACTCCGTCCGCGAGTGGGCGTCGCTGCACGACATGGCGGCGGCGGCCGCGACGATCGTCCGCCTCGCCGAGGCCTGGACGCAGCCCGACCTGCGCGATCGCGCGCTCGGCGCGGCCCGGGCCTAGCCCGTCGCGGCGCGCGCGGGGTCGCCGGCCTGCCGGCGCAGCTCGGCCAGCAGCAGCTTCGAGTGCATGGCTCCCAGCAGCTCGCGCAGCGGCTGGGAGCCCGAGGCGATGATCTGCGCGGCGCGCTCGGGATCGACCTCGCCGGCCAGGCGCGCCAGCAGCGTGCGGATCTCCTCCTCGACCAGCGGCTGCAGCGCCTCGCGGTAGCGCAGCGTGTCGTAGACCGTGAAGCCGAGCGCCTCGTCGTAGCCGCCGGCGCGGAAGCGCACCATCGCCTCGACGATCGCCACGTCGTCGGCGTCGTAGCCGCGCTCGTCGGGCGTCAGCACCCCGATCTCCTCCAGGCGCTCCAGCACGTTGGCCGGCAGGTCGTAGCGCTCGCGGATCTCGGCGGCCGACACGCGCGGGGACGCGCCGTGCTCGAGCGCCCGCTCGATGATGCGGTCCTCCAGCTCGACGAGCGCGAGCGCCCGCTCGGGGTCGTCGTCGAGCATGCCCTTGATGACCTTCAGGGGCAGGAAGCGGTCCTCCTGCAGGCGCTTGATCAGCTGGATCCGCTCGACGTAGTGGGGCGGGTAGTAGGCCATGTTGCGCGAGGTCTTGACGACGCCCTCGCCGTCGCCGAGCAGGCCCTCGCGGAGGTAGTGCTTGATCGTGCCGGCCGACACGCCGCTGCGCTCGGCCAGCTCGCTCATCTTCAGGAGGCCGTCGGAGTTCACCGCGCCAGGAACGCCTCGGGGGCCTCGTCGCCGGACGCGGGCTCCGGCGGGCCGGCGACCGCGCCGGAGGCCAGCAGCGCGGCGATGCGCGCCTCGTCGAAGCCGGCCTCGCGCAGGATCTCCGCGGTGTGCTCGCCGAGCTCCGGCCCGCCGCGGCGCACGCACCCGGGGGTGCGGGAGAGCTTGACCGGCATGCCCAGCCCGCGGACCGTGCCGGCTCCCGGCTGCTCGAACTCGACGACCATCTCCCGCGCCCGCGCCAGCTCGCTGTCGAGGGCCTCCTCGACCTCGAGCACCGGCTCGACGCAGCAGTCGTGCTCGGTGGCGAACGCCGCCCACTCGTCGCGCGTGCGTGCCGCGAAGATCGCCTCGACCTCGGCGTGGGCCGGGGTGCCGGGGCGCTCGAACTGCACGCCGATCAGGTCCTCGCGCCCGACGCCGCGGCAGAACGCCGCCCAGAACTTCGGCTCCAGCGCACCGCAGGTGACCCAGCCGTCGGCGCAGCGGTACGGGCGGTAGCAGACCAGCGAGCCACCCAAGAGCTCGTGGCCGCGCCGCGGCTGCTCGCCGGCTGCGAACACGCGCGCGGCCACCATCGCCAGCCACGACATCGCTCCGTCGAACATCGAGACGTCGACGAGCTGCCCCTCCCCGCTGCGGTCGCGCTCGCGCAGCGCCGCGAGGATCCCGAACGCGGCCATCAGCGCGCCGCCGCCGAGGTCGGCGATCTGCGCGCCCGCCTGCACCGGCGGCCCGTCCTCCTCCCCGGTCAGGGCGAGGATGCCGTTGAGCCCGAGGTAGTTCAGGTCGTGGCCGGAGCGCTGCACGTTCGGCCCGGTGAGGCCGTAGCCGGTGATCGCGCAGTACACGAGCCGCGGGTTCTCCTGGCGCAGGCGCTCCCACCCGACCCCGAGGCGGTCGAGCACGCCGGGCCGGAACGACTCGAGCAGCACGTCGGCGTCGCGGACGAGGCGCAGCAGCACGTCACGGCCCTCGTCGGTCTTGAGGTCGACCCGGATCGAGCGCTTGCCGCGGTTCAGCGACAGGAACAGCGAGCCGTTCGCCGTCTCGGCCGCGCCCTCGAAGGCCGGCGGCGACCAGCGGATGTAGTCGCCCATCCCGGTGTCCTCGACCTTGACGACGTCGGCGCCGAAGTCGGCGAGCAGCAGCGAGCAGAACCCGCCGGGCAGCAGGCGGCTGAGGTCCAGGACCTTCAGGCCCTCGAAGGGCAGGTCAGCGGCAGTCACGCCGAGGCCTCACCGGCCGCGGGAGCGAGCCCCCTGGGCGAGCGTTTCGCGACGCCGAGCAGCGCGCGCGCCTCCTCCACCGTGGCCGGCCGGCGCCCCGCGTCCTGCGCCATCTGCCGCGCCCTGGCGATCAGGTCGCCGTTGGAGCGCGCCATCGTGCCGTCGGGCAGGTAGAGGTTGTCCTCGAGGCCCACGCGGATCGAGCCGCCGAGCGACAGCGCCGCGGCGACGAGCGTCCACTGGTTCCGTGAGATGCCGATGACGCCCCAGTGATGCGCTCCCCCGGGAATCTCGGCCAGGTTGTCGGCCATGACGGCGAGGTTGCGCGCGGTCGGCGGGATGCCCCCGACCACGCCCATGACGAAGTCCACGTGCAGCGGCGGCTCGAGCACGCCCATGTCGATGAGCGGCGCCAGCGAGCCGACGTGGCCGAGGTCGAAGCACTCGTGCTCGGGCTTGATGCCGAGCTCGCGCATGGCCTCCAGCAGCGCGATGATCTCGTCGAACGGGTTCGCGAACACCGCCTTGAACACGAAGTCCTTGCGGCGCTTCGAGTACTTGGCGTAGTTCATGGACCCCATGTTCAGCGCGGCCACCTCGGGCGGGCAGGCCCGCAGGTAGGCGATGCGCTCCTCCACCGGCACGCCGATCGTGCCCGTCGAGAAGTTGAGGATCGCGGCGTCGCCGACCTCGGCGCGGATCGCGTCGTGGATGGCGGTGAAGTCCTCGGCCGCGTAGCTCGGGGTCCCGTCCGGCCGGCGCGCGTGGATGTGGATGTGGACGCCGCCCTCGTCGACGATGCGCCGCGCCTCGGCGGCGTACTCGTCCGGCGTGTACGGGATGGCCGGGCACTGGTCGCGGTTGGCCAGCGCGCCGGAGATGGCGCAGGTGATGACGACGGGATCCTCGAGGCTCACGCTCGCTCCGGGAGGTAGGAAGTGGGACGTGCCACTTCCTACTCTTTCGGATCAGCCCACGGACCGCAACACCGCGGCGCGGCGCGGGGCCGGTCGCGACCTCAGCGCGAGCGCGTCACGCCGGCGCCGCTCCACATGGAGCTGAGCCGGACGCGCAGGCCGTTCGTGCCCAGCTGGCTGGGCAGCGCGGTGGAGTAGGTGCCCTTCATCGTGGTCCGCACGTAGCCGCGATACAGCAGCTGCGATCCCGCGAAGACGCGCACGACGTAGACGTCGGCGATCGACCCGCGACCGCCGATGACCAGCCGCCCGGCCGCCTCGCGGAGGTGCAGCGTCGGGCGCCGGAGGTGCCCGGGGCGGCGCCGCCCCAGCTCGCGGCGCAGCGCGCGGAAGGCGGGCTTGCGATGCCCGCGGCGGTCCAGGATCCCGAACTGGTACGCATGGCTCTGGTCGTGCAGCGTGTAGACGCTCGCCGCCTTGATCCAGCGCCGGCCCGCCACTGCCCGCACCACGTCGGCCAGCGCGCGGGCCTGCTCCCGCCGCGTCACGCACGGGTGGTCGGCCAGGAACGAGGGGCCGCGGTGGCCGCGCCGGCAGCTGGTCCAGCCGTACTCCGTCAGCCAGAGCGGCGCACGGTCGCCGTGGGCGCGCTGGACGGCGCGGGTCTGCTCGAGCCCGTAGAGCGGGAGGTCGTAGAAGTGCACGGCCAGGCCGTCGTAGAAGCCCTTGGCGCCGGCGTCGTACATGGCCTTCAGCCAGGCTCCGTCGGTGCCGACGAACGAGCCGGCGATCACGGGCAGCCGCGGGTCGATGGCCTTCAGCGGCTGGTAGACCGCCTTCATCAGGTCGACGTAGCGGCGGACCTTGTCGGGACCGGCCCAGTACTTCTCGTTGGCCTGGTCGGGCTCGTTCCAGATCTCGAAGGCGCCGAGCGCGTCGCCGTAGCGCTGCGCCAGGAACGTCGCCATCGGCACGTAGGACTGCGGGTCCGCCGGCGGGTAGCGCGTGACGTCGAAGCGGTTGGCGTTCGGCGCCGAGCAGCTGCCCTTGTCGGGGGCCGACGAGGCCCAGCACGGGGACCGGTCCAGGAAGAGCAGCACCTTGATCCCGCGCGCCTTCGCCCCGGCCACGACCGCGTCGAGCGCGGCGAGCGTGTGCGCGTCGTGCTGCCCCTGCGCGCGCGGCTCGAGCGCGCTCCAGTCGGCCTCCACGCGGATCGCCCTGGCGCGGACCCGCGCCGCCGTCCGCAGCTGCGAGGCGATGTCGGCGCGCGTGGTCGCGGGCGTGATGCTGTCGACCTGGACGCCGAAGAGCGGCTTCGCTCCGGCGCGCGCGGGAGCGGCCAACAACGTCAACGCCAGGGCGGCGAGCAGCGCGGCGGCGGCCACCGCCGCGGCCCGGACCGGAAAACGGCAAGGCGAGAACGGCAAGGCGACGAGGATACAAGCGGCCTGCGCGCCGCACGCCGGGCGGACGCTCGCGCGGACGGATGGCTCTACCCTGGCGACGCCGTGATCGACCTCCACTGCCACCTGCTGCCCGGCGTCGACGACGGGCCCGCCACGCTCGAGGAGTCCGTGGAGCTCGCGCGCCTGACCGCGGCGGCCGGCATCGACGTGGCGGCGGCCACGCCGCACGTCTCCCGGCGGCACCCCACGGCCCCCGCCGTCGTCCACGAGGGCGTGGCGGCGCTCCAGCGGGCCATCGACGCCGAGGGGATCGCCCTGCGCGTCGTCCCGGGCGCCGAGATCGCGCTGGACATGCTGCCCGACCTCGACGACGAGGCGCTGGGCGCGCTGCGGCTCGGCGGCGGCCCGTTCCTGCTGCTCGAGGCCCCGCTCAGCGCCGGGGCGCCCGACGCGGCGCCGTTCATCGCCAGCGCCCAGCGGCGCGGCTTCCGCGTGCTCCTGGCCCACCCCGAGCGCAGCCCCCAGTTCCAGCGCGCCCCCGAGCTGCTCGCGCCGCTCGTCGCCGACGGGGTCCTCGTGTCGGTGACGGCCGGGGCGTTCGCCGGGCGCTTCGGCGAGCCGGCGCGGCGCACGGCCGCCCTCCTGCTGCGCCGCGGGCTGGTCCACGACCTCAGCAGCGACCTGCACGACGTGCGCCGGCGGCCGCCCGGCATCGCGGAGCCGCTGGCCGCCTCGGGGGAGGACGGCCGGCACGCCGCCGAGCACCTGTCGTGGTACGCCGACGCCGTGCCCGCGGCCATCCTCGAGGGCCGCGCCCTGCCCCCCGCCCCGCTCGTGCCGCCGGCCGCCGAGCGCCGCCGCGGCGGCAGCCTCCTGGGCCGCCTCAGCCGCCGCGGCCGGTGAGCTCGCGGTAGAGCGCGGAGAGCCGCCCGACCTGCACGCCGATGTCGTACTCGGCGCGCTGCCGGGCCCGCGCCCGCTCGCCGAGAGCCGCCGCGCGGGCCGGATCGTCGAGCACGTCGGCGATGGCGCCGCCGAGCGCCTCGGGCGCGCCCGCCGGCACGAGGACGCCGGCCTCGCCGCCGGCCAGCAGGTCGGGCGTGCCACCCACCGCCGTGGCGACGATCGGGCGGCCGAGGGCCATGTACTCGATGATCGCCAGCGACGACCCCTCGAACGTCGACGAGTTGACGGCGACGTCGAACTGCGAGGCGGCCGCCGCTCCGGCGGCGTGGAAGCCGGGGAGCAGGACGCGCTCGCCGAGGCCGAGCTCTGCGACCAGGCCGCGCAGCGCCCCCTCCTCCGGGCCGTCGCCGAGGATCACCAGCCGCGCGTCGGGATGGCGCTCGAGGACGACCGCGTGGGCCCGGATCAGCGTCCCGTAGTCCTTCTGCGGCCGCAGCAGGCCGACGCTGCCGATCAGCGGGACGCCGTCGGGGACCCCCAGCTCGGCCCGCAGCCCCTCGGCGCCCTGGGCCGGCGGGGCGATGCCGTTGGGGAGCACCCGGATCGCCGCGTCGGGGATGCGCTCGGCCGTGCGCATCTGCCGGCGATCCTCCTCCGAGACGGCGAGGAAGACGTCCGCGGACGCGGCGACGACCCAGCGGTCGGCGAGCTTGCGCAGCGGGCGGCCCTCGTAGGACCACGTGTGCTCGTGGGCCACGAAGGCCGGCACGCGCGCCACCCGGGTCCACAGGCTGGCCCACAGGTTGGGTCCGAAGAGGTGGGAGTGCACGACGTCGACGCCGCCGTGCCGCAGCAGGCGGACGAACGGCGCCCACGACCGCAGGTCGTAGCGGCTGGCGCCGTCGAGGGTCAGGACCCGCACGCCGTCGGCGCGCAGGCCCGCGATCACCTGCTCCTGGCTGCGCGCCTCGCGTGAGCCGGAGGGCAGCCGCCGGTAGACGACCAGCGTCCGCTCGAAGTCCTCGGGGTCGAGGCGGCGCAGGAGCTCGACGGCGAGCACCTCGGCGCCGCCGATCTCGGCGACGACGTCGATGAGGACGGCGACGTGGAGGCGGCGGGGGTCGTGAGGCATCGATCGGCTCGGACGGGCGGCGCGGCGCGCCGGCCCTGGCGAGGAGGGCGGGCGCGACTGTACCGGCCGGCCGGAGGAGCGGGCCGCCCGTGGGGGCGGCCCGCAGGTCCGGATCGGCTAGCCGCGCCGCGCGGCGCGCGCCTTGGCGGCATGGCGCCGCGCGGCGCGCTCACGCAGGGCGCGGCGGTGCGCCGTCCAGCGGCGGACGGCGCGACGCTGCTTCGCGGTGCACGGCCGGCCCGCCTCGTGGCGCGCGAGGCACCGGCGCACCGCCGCCCGCCGCTTGGCGGCCCGAGCCTTGCGCGCGGCGCGCTTGACCGTGGCGCGGCTCGTCGAGGCGGCGCTCGCGTAGGCGACGCGCGCCTTGCGGACGCGCCCGTGCCGGCGCGGCTTGGTGGTGGTGGTCGTCGTCGTGCCCGTCGTCGTCGGCGTCGTCGTCGTCGTCGTCGTCGTGGTCGGCGTCGTGGTCGTGGTCGACGTCGTCGGCGTCGTCGTGGTGGTGGTCGGCGTCGTCGTCGTGCCCGACGTCGTCGGCGTCGTCGTGGTCGTCGTCGGCGAGGTCGTCGTCGTGGAGGCGACCGGCGCCTCCGCCGCCAGGCCCGCCGGCGCCGCGCTCGAGGTCAGCAGGCTGCTGCACGGGCTGTCGGAGGCCAGCCGGAAGTCGCCGGCGGAGCGGTTGACGAACTTCGGGTCGGCCGTGACGTTGGCGTCGAGCGTGAAGCCGCCCGCGCTGGTGTCGACCAGGCCCTTGGCGCCGCCCCACAGGCAGTTGTGGCGGACCACGTTGCCCGTCCCGATCGGCGTGCCGGCCGGGTACCAGGACTCGACGTTGGTGCGGATCGTCGAGTCGGCGATGATGTTGTTCTCGACGAGGTTGTCGCGCGAGGTCATGGTGCCCTCGCCCGAGAAGATGACGCCCTCGCCGTTGCCGACGATGAGGTTGCCGCGCACGACGGTCCGCTGCGCGTCGGGGTAGAGCTGCACGCCGCGGTCGGCGTTGTTGTAGATCACGTTGTCCAGGATCTGCGTGTCGTCGGCCCCGACGACGTAGATGCCGTGATCGCGGTTGGTGGTGCCGCTGCCGCAGTCGTGGATGCGGTTGCCGCGGATGATCGTGCGCTGCGCGCGGCCCCAGCCGCTGTCGCTGCCGATGTTGAAGCAGATGACCGTGTGGTCGTTGGTGACGTCGTTGCCGACGAAGACGTCGTCGTTGCCGTTGACCGTCGGGGACGGCAGGCCCGAGCCGTTGACGCCGTCGAGGTTCAGGCCGGAGACGGTGACCGAGTTGGCGCCCTGCCGGATGTAGAGCCGGCCCACCACGGTGGCCCGCTCGCCGGGGTAGGACGTGATCGTGATGCTGGAGCGCGACACGGTGACGTCCTGCTTGTAGGTGCCGGCGCGGATGCAGCCGGTCTGGCCGGCGGCCAGGGAGTCGGCCAGCTTCTGGACGGTGCGGTACGGCGCGGCCGCCGTGCCGGCGGCGGAGTCGCTGCCGCTGGTGGACGCGACGCGATCGCAGCTGGTGGCCGCGGTCGCGGACGACACAGGAATGCCGCCCAGGGCGGCGCAGGCTGCGACGGCGGCGGCCGCAGCGAGGAATGGGGAACGCACAGGTGACCTCGGGGGGGATCGGATGTCGGCCGCCTCCCGTCCAGCGTCTTTCGGCAACCCGGCTGGCTCCGACTCGGGAGCTCCGTGGCTTTGCGTCCCGCCCTCACGGACGGTTTGCCTTTATCGGGACGGCGATCCGTTGTCTGCATCTGCGTCGTCGCGCTGCACCGATTGCTGCAGCGCCCGGGCCTCGTCTGGACAGATGGCCGACCCCCCGGATCGGGGCCCTCCTCTCCGCCGGTGGGGCCCGCCGGCGCTACGCGCGCGACAGCGCGATGCGCAGGCGCTCGAGCGGCGCCATCGCACCGGATCCGCGCACGCGGCGCACCGCCTTCGAGGTCTTCAGCCGCGCGCGCAGCGGGCCGTCGCCATGGAAGATCGGCGCCCGTGGCCAGGCCAGCGGCCGGGGCTCGGGCAGATGCCGCGGGATCGTCCCGGCGGCCGCGTAGCCCGCCTCGCCGGTGGCGCGCTCCACGCGCTCGTCGAAGGCGCCGTACGGATAGGCGATCGACGTGCACGGCGCTCCGAGCTCGTCCTCGACGCGCTGCTTGGACGCGACCAGCTCGCGGCGCAGGGCGGCGTCGTCGACCTCCGGCAGCCGCGGATGCGAGCAGGTGTGCGAGCCGATCTCCCACCCGTCGGCGGCCAGCCCGCGCAGCTCGTCCCAGCCGAGCGCGTGCATCTCCTGCTCGTGCGGCGTGCCGAGCCAGCGGTCGATGCCGGGCCAGCGCATCGGGCGCGGGTCGCCGACCCAGTCGGTCGGCACGAACAGGGTCGCGGGCACGCCGTGGCGGTCGAGGATCGGCTTGGCCAGCTCGAGCACCGAGCGGTAGTTGTCGTCGAACGTCACGACCAGCGTCCGCCCCGACCAGCGCCCCGCGACCGCGTCGCTGAAGCGCGCGCCGCGGTAGCCGCGGCGCACCAGCCCGCCGACCTGCCGGTCGAGCGCCTCGGGCGTCACGGACAGCGCCGCCGGCCACGTGGGGCTCACGGCGTGATAGCAGAGGACGAGGAGGTCGGACACGGGCCGGTCGGCGGCGGAGGAGCCGCCGGGGCGGCGGTGTGCGGGCGCGGAGGCTGTCCTAGGATACGCGGGCGATGCCGTCCATGCCGTGCCCGAGCCGCGTCGCTGGACGGGCGCTGCGCCCCGCTTCGCCGGCGCGGCGCGACTGACGTGCGCGAGGACAGCGTCACCCGCAACGCGGGCTTCGCGTTCGCCACCAAGATGGTCGGCGCCGCGCTCACGGCGGGGCTGACGATCTTCCTCGGCCGGCAGCTCTCGGCGTCGGCCTACGGCGCCTTCGCGTTCGCGATCAGCGCCGGGATGCTCCTGTCCCTCTTCGCCGACCTGAGCATCTCCGCCTCGGCCCAGCGCTTCATCGGCGAGCGACGCGGCAACCTGCCCGCGGTCGCCGGCGTGGTGGCGACGACCCTGCGCCTGAAGGTGGTCCTGGCGTCCGCGACCTCCGTGGCGCTCTTCGTGCTCGCCGGCCCCCTGTGCCGGACGTTCGGCATCGACGAGGCGACCGGCGCGACGCGTGGCATCGCCGTCTCGCTGTTCAGCGAGACGCTCTTCCTGTTCGTGCTGGCGACGTTCGTGTCGGTCGCCCGCATCCGCTTCAACACGCTCCTGGCCTTCTGCGAGAGCGTCACCGAGGTCGGCGCGTCGATCGCCCTCGTGCTGGTCGGCGCGGGAGCGACCGGCGCCGCGTTTGGGCGCGCGATCGGCTACGCCGTCGGCCTGGCGCTCGGCCTGCACCTCCTGCGCCGGCTGCTGGGGCCGCTGTGGCGGCGCGGCGTGGCCCGCGCGGGCGCCGTCGCCGGCGAGGTCCCGCGCGGCCACATCCTGCGCTACGCCGCGCCGCTGATCGCGGTGGACGTCGCCTTCCGCGTCTTCGAGAGCATCGACGTGCTGCTCGTCGCGTCGATCGTCGGCGGCGCCGAGCACGTGGCGGCCTTCCAGCTGCCGATGCGCCTGGCGATGTTCCTCGACTACCCCGTCGCCGCGATCTCGCAGGCCGTCGCGCCGCGGCTCTCGCGCGGGCCCGAGGGGCCGGACCTGCCCACCTTCGTCCGGGCGCTGCGGCTGACGACCATGATCCAGATGGTCTTCGTCGCGCCGCTGCTGGTCTGGCCGGAGACCATCATCCACATCCTCTTCGGCAACAAGTACCCGGAGGCCGCCGGGGTGCTCCGCGCGCTCGTGCCGTTCGTCGTCCTGTCCGGCGTCGCGCAGCTGGCGACGGTGAGCGTCAACTACCTCGGCGAGGGCCGGCGGCGCGTGCCGTACGCGATCCTCATGGTCGCCGTCAACGTGGTCATCGACATCGTGCTGCTCGGGCAGATCGGCGTGGTCGGCGCGGCGATCGGCACCAGCGTGGCCTACGCGATCTGGGTCCCGTCGCACCTCGGGATCCTGCACCGCCACGTGGGCCTGCCGCTGCGGCCGGTGATCGTGACCACCCTCCGCGCGCTGGCCGCCGCAGGGGCCATGAGCGTCGTGCTGCTCGTGATCGGGACCGGCCGGCTGGGCACGGTCGCGGTGCTCGCCGGCGTGGTCCTCGGGCCGCTGGCCTACGTCGCCGGCCTGGTGGTCAGCGGGGAGCTTCGGCGGGACGACCTCGTGACCCTCCGGCGCCTGGCCATGCGTCGCTGAGGCGCGGCGCCGGCGCGGGCTCGAGAGCGGGCGCCTCGGCGGCGCCCGGCGCCCGGTGGCCCGCCCGGGCGACGGCCAGCATCACCGGTCCGAGCGCGAAGATGACGACCCACATCACCTTCTTGTAGTTCTCGGAGATGAACACCAGCGACGCGGCGTAGCCGACGGCGCCGATGAAGAACCCGCGCATCAGGATCTCCAGGGACTCGTCCCCGTCGGCCTGGAACTGCTTGACCGCCTGCCAGGCGCTGCGCCCGCAGACCACGACGATGGCGCCGAAGATCAGCCCGCCGACGATGCCGAGCTCGGCCACGGTGCCGAGATAGGTGTTGTGCGCGATCTTGGGCGCGCTGAGGATCAGGTCGCCGCGCTGGAAGGCGCCCGGCCGCAGCAGGTAGTGCACCGACGAGGTGATGTACTGGCCGGTGCCGATGCCGCGGAGCGGGTGGTCCTCGATCATCCGGAACCCGATCGTCCAGAGGTCGACGCGCCCGGAGCCGCCGCCGCTGTGCAGCACGCGGTCGCGCGCGTCGCTGGAGGCGATCACCAGGAAGTAGCCGATCGCGGTGAGGCCCACGAGCGACACGCCGGTCACGATCCGCGCGCGCCAGCGGCCGCCGACCACGACCGCCACCAGGCCGGCCACGCCCATGGCCAGCAGGCCGCCGCGCGACAGCGACGCCGCGATGGCCAGCAGGCAGAGGACCGCCACCACCAGCGACGCGAGGCGCCCGCGCGGGTCGACGTGGCGGTTGACCACGAACGCCGCCGCCACCCAGAAGCCGACGACGAGCGCGGCGGCCAGCTCGTTGGGGTCCCCCGCCGTCCCGGAGGCGCGGGCGACGTCGTACTGGGACGCGGATGGCGCGTCGACGATGCCCGACACCGCCGCCACGCCGGCCCCCGCGACGAGCACGCCGAAGAGCCGGACGGCGTCGCGGCGGTCGCGGATCGCGGTGTAGGCGATCGGGATGAGCACCGCGTTGAGGGCGTAGCGCGTCACGCTGGCCACGGCCTCGCCGCGGTCCTCCGACCAGAGGATCGAGATCGCCGCCCAGCCCAGGAACGCCATGAGCAGGTACACGAGGCCGGGCCGCTCGCTGAGGATGTCCCGCACGCCGCGCTGGCCGGACGTCAGCAGCGCGATCCACGATCCGACGATCACGACCCCGGCGATCTTGGCCAGGCTCAGCCCCTGGAGCGTGGAGAGCGTCTCCATGTAGGCGAACAGCACCATCACCGCGAAGCCGGTGAAGAGGTTCACGAGCACGATGCCGACGAAGGCGAGGCCGACCGCGGCGCCGATGCCCAGGCGCGGGTCGATCCCCGCGAGCACGCCGAGCACCACCGCGGCCGCGCCGGCGCCGAGCGGGAGGAGCAGCTCCTCGGAGCGCAGCGACGTCCCGAGCCGCATGGGCTAGGGGACCGGCTCGTGCTCCGGCGGCATCCGGGCGTCCTCGGCCGTGAAGTAGTACGAGGACTCCACGGCGTTCTCGGTGCCCAGCAGCGCCACGCCGGCCGGCGCGATGTCGCCCTGCGCGAGCAGCTCCCCGAGGTCCGCCAGGCGGTGCAGCCGGCTCACGCCGAGGCGCGCGACCATCAACACCGCGTCGGCCTCCTGCGCGAACGGCAGCGCGTCGATGACCTCCGTGATCGGCGGCGAGTCGATGATCACGTAGTCGGCGAGCTTCTTGGTCGTGCGCAGCAGGTCGCGGGCCGTCGGCAGCGACAGGTGGTCGACGGCCGCCATCCCCGATCCGTCGGCGAGCAGGAACTCGAGGTTGTCGCCGAGCTCTGGGATGTTGAAGAGGACGTCGTCGAGCTTCGCGCGCCCGGTGAGGACCGCGCCCAGCCCCTCGATCGGCCGGACGCCGAGCGCCTGGCCGAGCGTCGGCCGGCGCAGGTCGGCCTCGATGAGGATCACGGCGTTGCCGGCCTGGGCGAACGTCGCCGCCAGGTTGAGCGCGGTGGTGGTCTTGCCCTCGCCGGCCGCCGAGCTGGTCACCAGGATCGAGCGCCCGCCGCTGCCGGCGGCGGCGGCGAGCGTCGCGCGCAGCGTCCGGAACGCCTCGCTGGTGTCGGGCGGGAGCACGCTCGGGGTCAGCGGGCCGTCGCTGCGCTGGCTGCGGTGGTCGGGCACGCGCGCGAGCACCGGGAGCCGGAAGATCTCGCGCAGCTGGGTCTCGCGCCGCAGCCTCGGGTCCAGGCTCTGCGAGAGGAAGGCGGCGCCGAGGCCGAGGATCAGCCCGCCGATCAGGCCGGCGGCCACGGCGAGCTTCGGCTTGGGCGAGGTCGGCGACGTCGGCGTCGTCGCGCGCGCCGCGATGCGCAGCGTCGGGTCCGGCAGCTGGCGCAGCGCCTGCAGGTCGGCGATGCGGGCGCCGAGCGTCCCCGCGCCGGTGCGCTCGTCGGCGGGCAGCTGGGCGGCCTGCTGCTGGAGCCTCGGGATGAGCGCGTCGAGCTGCTCGTGGAGCAGCTGGGTTCGCACGTCGACCGCGGACTGGGCGAACGAGGACGAGAGGCGCTGCGCGCCGACGGCCGTGGAGTCCTTGGCCTGGACGGAGATCAGGTTGCTCTGGGCGATCGGCTCGACGGTGACGTCGTCGAGGATCGCCGTCGGCGGGCCGGTGAGCTTCAGCCGCTGCTTGACGAGGTCGGCGACGGCGGGGGTGCTGATCACCCGCGCGGCGGTCGTCACGACCTGCGTGGGGTCGTTGGACTCGGTGATGAGCCCCAGGCCCGTGGTGGACGCGTCGCCCTGCACCACCGGCGTGACGAGGACGTCGGTCTCCGCCTCGTAGACCTTCGGGGCGGCCGCGACGTAGATCACCGCGGCCAGCGTCGCCAGGCCGGTGACGAGCACGACGAGCCACCAGCGCTCACGGACGGTGGCGAGGTAGCGAGCGAAGCCTTGCGGTTCGGCTCGCGGAGCCAGCCACGCAGGCGTCGAAGGACGAGGCGCCTGAGAAGCAGCCATTGCCCCATACTACGAGACCCGGCGACCGGACTGGACGGTCGGCCGCCCCCCCGGATGCAGTCCACGCCCGAAGAAGAGCCGATCGACGTCAGCGTCCTGATTCCGGTCCTGGACGAGGGCGCGACGATCGAGGCGACGGTGGCGGCGATGACCGCGCAGCGCTTCCCCGGACGGGTCGAGTTCCTGTTCGCCGACGGCGACTCCGGCGACGACACGCGCGAGCGGCTCGAGGCCCTCGCGCGCCGCGATCCGCGCATCCGCGTCCTGCGCAACCCGCTGCGCGGCACCGCGAGCGGCCTCAACGTCTGCCTGCGCGCGGCGCGCGGCGAGTTCGTGGCGCGGATGGACGCCCACACCTACTACCCCGACGACTACCTCGCGCTGGGCGTCGAGCGGCTGCGCCGCGGCGGGACCACGTGGGTCGCCGGCCCGCAGGCGCCGGAGGGCCGCGGCACGATCTCCGAGGCGGTCACCATCGCGCTGGCCAGCCCGCTGGGCCGCGGAGCGTCGCGCAAGTGGGGCGACGAGGCCGCACCCGACGCGGAGTTCGAGCTCGACACCGGCGTCTTCTGCGGCGTCTGGCGGCGCGCCGACGTGCTGCGCCACGGCGGCTGGGACGAGGGCTGGCCGCGCAACCAGGACTCCGAGATGGCGGCGCGCTTCCTGCGCGCCGGCGAGCGGATCATCTGCCTGCCCGCGATGTCGGCGCGCTACCTGCCGCGCAACACGCTGCGCGGCCTGTGGCGCCAGTACCGCGGCTACGGGACCTACCGCGCGCGCACCGCCCTGCGCCACCCGACGAGCCTGCGCCGCTCCGCGCTGCTGCCGCCGCTGCTCGTCCTCGACGTCGCGGCGGCCGTCGCGGCCCCGGTGCGCCCGCTACGGCGCTTGGCGCAGCTGGGCGCGGGCGCGTACCTCGCCGTCGTGCTCACGGCCGTGGCGCGGGCGCTGGGCGCGCGCCGCTCGCGCTCGGCGCTGGCCGTCGGGCTCGTGCTGCCGACCATGCACCTCGCGCACGGCGCCGGCTTCTGGGCGGGCGCCCGCCGCTGGGGGCTGCCGTGGCGCGCCCTGCTGGTCGCGGCCGGCCTGCCGGCGCGGCCGGACGAGCGCGGGCCCTACGACGGCGGCGTGTCGGCGCAGAGCCTCACCGCCGCCGACGAGGCGTGACGCCCTCCGGCATGCGACTGGCCGTCTACACGGACTACACCTACCGGCGCGACGCGGACGGCGTCTCGGGCGAGCGCGCGTTCGTGCGCTTCATGGTCGGCCTGGCGCCCCACGTCGACCGCCTCGTCCTCGTCGGGCGGCTCGAGCCCGAGCCCGGCCGCTCGCACTACGCCCTGCCCGACGGCGTCGGCTTCCTCGGCCTGCCGTTCTACGCGAGCCTCACGCACCCCGGGAAGGTGCTCGGGTCGCTGGCGGCCTCCGGGGTCCGGTTCTGGCGGCTGCTGGACGACGTCGACACCGTCTGGCTGCTGGGGCCGTACATCCACGCGATCGGCTTCGCGGCGCTGGCGCGGCTGCGCGGCCGCCGGGTGCGGCTCGGCGTCCGCCAGGACTTCCCGGTGTACGTCCGCAGCCGCCATCCCACCAAGCGCTGGATCCACCGCGCCGCCTCCGTGCTGGAGGGCACCTTCCAGGCGATGGGCCGCCGGATGCCGGTGGCCGTCGTGGGCCCGGAGCTGGCGCACAACTACCGGCGCTCGCCGGAGCTGCTGACGCTGACGGTGTCGCTGGTCTCCGAGGCCGACCTCGTCGATCCCGACGTCGCCCTCGCGCAGCCCGCGGGCTCGCCGTTCCGGGTGCTGAGCGTCGGGCGCCTCGACCGCGAGAAGAACCCGCTGCTGCTCGCCGACGTCCTCGCCGGCCTGCGCGCGGGCGAGGACGACTGGCGGCTCGACGTCGTCGGCGACGGGCCGATGCGCGAGGAGCTGGCCGAGCGGCTGCGGGCGGCCGGGCAGGAGGAGGCGTGGCACCTGCACGGCTACGTCCCCATCGACGGCGGCCTGACCGAGCTCTACCGGGACGCCGACGTCTTCCTGCACGTCTCCTGGACCGAGGGGCTGCCCCAGGTGCTCTTCGAGGCCTTCGCGGCGGGGACGCCGGTGGTGGCGACCGACGTGGGCGGCGTCGCCGCCGCCGTCGGGGACGCGGCGCTGCTCATCCCGCCTGGCGACGCCGAGGCCGCCATCGCCGCCGTCCGGCGCGTGCGCTCGGAGCCGGGCCTGCGCGAGCGCCTGGTGCGGGCGGGCGCCGCCCGCGTGCGCGAGCACACGCTCGAGCACGAGGCCCGCCAGCTCGTGGCCTTCCTCGACGGGCGCTGACCGGGCGGCTCAGGCCGGCGCGGACGCCCCGAGCGCGGCGCCCCGCTCGTCTTCCAGCGCGCGCTCGAGGAGCGCGTCGGCCAGCTCGTGCGCCGTGCGCTGATAGGGCAGCGGCTGCAGCTCGTGGAACTGCTGCTCGCCACCCAGCAGCTGGAGGTCGATCGCCGGCCAGCGGACGGGGAACTCCACCACGTGCCCGTCGCGCTCGAGGTCGAGGCGCGGCTGCTCCTGCGGACCGAGCAGCAGGACGCCGCGGCGCCCCCGCGCCTGGAACCGGTCCAGGGCGTCGGCGACGGGATCGGCCGGCGCCGCCGCCTGCCGCCGGCGGGACAGGCGCGCCGGCAGGCCGCGCACCGCCAGCAGCGGCCATTCCAGCAGCCCGCGCAGGGCCTGCTGCAGGTCGCGCCGCGGGACCTCCCCGCGCAGGAGGCGCTTCCAGACGCGCGCGTGGCGCAGCTTGGAGACGCGCCGGCCCTGGCGGGCCACGAGGCGCTGCCGCGAGAAGACCAGCGCGCCGGGGTTGAGCATCACGGCGGCGACGGCGCGATCGTCGTCGAGGCAGCTCCGGAACGCCCAGTAGCCGCCCGAGCAGAGGCCCATGAGCACGAACCGCTCGCCGTGGCCGGCCGCCTGCAGCGCATCGAGCGCGGCGGCGACCTGCTCGCCGTAGCTGGGCACGTAGAAGCCCTCGACGTCGTTGGCGCGCTGGCCGTCGGCATCGCCGTCGCCGACGTTCGCGACGTCGAGGCGCAGCGTCGGGACGCCGCGCGCGGCCCAGCGCCGCGCCGCCTCGACCCACATGCGGTTGGGGCCGATGCGCCGCTGCGCGCCGGCGTTGAGCAGGACGGCGCAGAGCCCGTGCGCCTCGGCGGCGGCGGGCTCGGCCAGCACGCCGAACAGCCGCCCGAACGGCAGCTCGACCGGGAACGCGCGCTCGCGCACCGCCGCGTCGCCGCCGTCGCCGCCCAGCTCGAGGACCGGCTGGCCGGGCGCGGCGGCTCCGGCCTCCGCGGGCGCGAACGCGCTGCCCGCCAGCCAGGCGCCGGCCGTCGCGAACATCCGCTCCGGCATCCGCTCCCCGAGATGCGGCTCGTCCATCATCTCGCCGTAGCCGGGGCCTGCGCAGCGCTCGACGGCGTAGCCCGCGGCCGCCAGGGCCGCGGCGAGCGCCTCGTCGGGCTCGGCGTCGTCGCGGCCGGCCAGCAGCGCCCGGCTGCCCGGTGCCGGGGACGCGTCGAGCGCCGTGAGGTCCAGGGCCTTGAGGTCGGCCATCGTCTCGGCGGCGAGCAGGTAGCCGCCGCTGACGAGCGCGCCGTCGGGGACGCCCTCCCCCGCGCTGCTGGTGCGCTCGAGCCGCGAGAACGCGCGGATCTCGCGGACCACGCGGCTCCCGCCCGCAGGCGTGCCCCAGAGCAGCAGGTCCCCGATGGGCGCGCCCTCCGCGGCGGCGGCACGCGCCAGGACCCCGCCAAGGGCGACGCCGATCGCGGCGACGCGGTCGGTCTCGGCGGTCGCGGCCAGCCAGCGGGCGGCTGCGCCGACGCCATCCACCCAGGCCCGGACGAGCCCCGCGTCGCGCGGGCCGCCCGCGCTGTCGCCGGTGCCGGGGAGGTCGATGCGCAGCACGCGATGCCCGCGGGCGGCCAGGTCCTGGGCCCACGCGCGGCGGGCGCGGTACGAGCAGACGTCCTCGAACCCGAACGGCGGGCAGAGCAGCACGGGGACCCGCCCGCCACCGGCCGCGGACGGATGCAGCAGCCCCAGCATCGTGTGCGGCGACGCGCCCAGGTAGACGGGCTCGACCTCGCCGGCCGGGATCACGCGTTCGGTCGTCGAGCCTGCTGCAGCGCCCTCCACGGGCCTGATCCTAGAGCGTCCGCGCGGGGACTCGGCGCGCAGCGCGCCGGCGGATCAGCCGACGGGGCGCTCGCCGTGGGGCCCGGCCGGCGCCTGGCTGGCGGCGAGCAGGCGCGCGCAGGGCGACGAGGACGCGACCCGGTAGTCGTGCTGCCGCGACGACCGGTAGCGCGGGTCGGCCAGGCGGTTGCGCCGGGCGACGAACCCGCCTCCGGAGGTGTCGATCGTCCGGCGACCGCCGAAGACGCAGTTGTCGTGGACGGAGTTGGCGTCCGGGCGCACGCGACCGAGCGGGTACCAGGACTCGATGTCGGCGCGGATGCGCGAGAACGTGACCGCGTTGTGGTCGACGACGGTGCCGGTGCTCGCGAGGCCGTCGGCGCCCGAGAAGATGATGCCCTCGCCGTTGCCGTCGATGACGTTGCCGCGGATGACCGTCCGCTGCGCGTCGGGGTAGAGCTGGATGCCGCGGTCGGCGTTGTCGTAGATGACGTTGTCGAGGATCTTGGTGTCGTCGGCCTCGTTGACGTAGATCCCGTGCTGGCGGTTGACGGCGGGCAGCACGCCGCAGTCGTGGATGCGGTTGCGCCGGATGATCGTCCCCTGCGCCCGGCCCCAGCCGTCGGACCCGAGCAGGAAGCAGACCGCGGTGCGCTCGTTGGTGACGTCGTTGCCCTCGAAGCGCGTGCGATCGCCGTTGACGGTCGGCGAGGGCAGGTGGCGCCTGTTGCGGCCGTCGAGGTGCAGGCCGACGACGGCGTCGTCGTGCGCCTGCCCCTTGATCCACAGCCGTCCGACGAGCGTGGCGCGGCCGCCTCCGGCGCCGGCCAGCGTGATGTGGCTGCGCCCCACCGAGACGTCCTCGTGGTACGTGCCCGGCTTCAGGCAGCCGCGCTGCCCGCCGCGCAGGTGGTCGACCAGGTGCTGGACGCGCCGCCAGGGGTGGCGGCGGGTGCCGGCGGCGCGGTCGGAGCCGCCGGGCGCCACGAAGCGGTCGCAGCGCGCGCCGGCGGCGGAGGCGCCCGGCGAGGACGTCAGCGCCGACGAGCCGGCGGTCACGGCGATCACCGTCAGGAGGGCGGCCGCGACGGCGAGCGGCATCCATCGGACGTGTCGGGACAGCACGTCGCCCAGCGTAGCCCGGCCGGCGGCGCGGTTGCCGCTTTCCGGACCAGTGAGCCCGGATGCGGCACACTCGAGCCCATGCCGCGCATCGCGTTCCTCCAGCTGGGGAGCTTCTCGCACATCAACGAGGCCCTGGTGCGCGAGCTGCGCCCGCAGTTCCCCGAGCACGAGCTCGACGTCCTCGACCTCGGCCCGGTGCTGCGTTCGCCCCGGACGCTGGCCCGCACCGCCCCCGGAGCGCTGATCGAGCACCGTGGGCGGGCGCTGCGCAGCCGCGGGGCGCTGCGCGACGCGCTGGAGACCGGCTCCGCGACCTTCGCGGCGCTGTCGGCGCGCGCGAGCGCCCACGTTCGCGCACGGACGGACACCGCCTTCTCGCTCCAGACGCAGTCGCTCTTCGACGCCGCCGTGGGCGGCACGCCGCACTTCGTCTACACCGACCACACGGCGCTGGCCAACCGCCACTACGAGCACGTGGGCCAGGCGCCGCACTTCCCGGCCCGATGGCTCGCCCGTGAGCGCGGGATCTACGACCACGCGGCCTGCACGTTCGTGACCGGCGCCAACGTCGCGTCCTCGCTGCGCGACGACTACGGCGTGCCCGACGGCCGGCGCGAGGTCGTGCTCGCCGGGATCGGCGTGACGCCGCCGGCCGGCGTGGAGCACCGGTCCTACGCCGGGCGCCGCCTGGTCTTCGTCGGCGTCGACTGGCAGCGCAAGGGCGGCCCGGAGCTCATCGCGGCCCTCGACCGCCTCGCCGGGCGGCACCCGGACCTCTCGCTCACGGTGGTCGGCTGCGAGCCGCCCGTCCAGCGGCCCTACCTGCGGGTCGTGGGGCGGATCCCGGCGGCGGCGGTCGCCGAGCACCTCGAGCAGGCCACCGCCTTCGTGCTGCCGGCCCGGCTGGAGCCGGCCGGGCTCGCGTACGCGGAGGCGGCGGCGTTCGGCCTCCCGGTGGTGGCCACCGCCACCGGCGGGATCCCGGACCGCGTCCACCACGAGGAGACAGGGCTGCTCGTCCCGCCCGGCGACGTCGACGCGCTGACGCAGGCCCTCGATCGCGTCCTGGGCTCCGAGGACCTGCGCCGGGAGCTCGGCCAGGCGGGGCGCCGGCTGGCGGCCGAGCGGTTCACCTGGCGCGCCGTCACGGCGGCGATCGCCGACGGCATCCGCGCCCGCCTGACCGCCTGACTCACACGGGCACGACGCCGTTGCGCTTCCACGGGCGGTCGACGCGCTTGCCCGCGGCCATCTCCAGCCCGCGGCAGATCACCGGGCGCGTCTCGCGCGGGTCGATGACGTCGTCGATCATCGCGTTCCTGGCCGGGATGTAGACGTCGATGACCTTCCGGTAGGCGTCGATCAGCTCGGCCTTCTTGGCCGCCGGGTCGTCGGCCGCGTCGACCTGCTTGCGGAACACGATCTCGACCGCGCCCTCGGCGCCCATGACGCTGATCTCCGCGCTCGGCCACGCCACGATGAGGTCCGGGTCGTACGCGCGCCCGTTCATCACGTAGTAGCCGGCGCCGTAGGCCTTGCGCAGCACGACGGTGATCTTCGGCACCGTGGCGTTGGCGACGGCGTAGAGCATCTTCGCGCCGTGGCGGATGATCCCGGCCTCCTCGACCTTCGTGCCGACCATGAAGCCCGGCACGTCCATCAGGAAGACCAGCGGGATCCCGAACGCGTTGCAGAGGTTGACGAACCGCGCGGCCTTGTCGGCGGAGTCGTTGTCGAGGATGCCGCCGAGGTGCTTGGGCTGGTTGGCGACGATGCCCGCGGGGCGGCCGCCGAAGCGCGCGAAGCCGGTGATGATGGTCTTGGCCCACTGCGGCTTCATGTCGAAGAACTCGCCGTGGTCGACGATCCGCCGGATCACCTCGTACATGTCGTACGGCTTGCGGTTGGACTCCGGCAGGACGTCGAGCAGCTCCTCGTCGCCGCGGTCGACCGGGTCGTCGCACGCGACGACCGGCGGCGCCTCCTCGTTGTGGGACGGGAAGAAAGACAGGTACTGCCGGATGCGCTCGACGCACGTCTCGTCATCGGGCACCTCGAGGTCGCCGACGCCCGACTTGCGGCAGTGCACGCGCGAGCCCCCGAGCTCCTCCTGCGTGACGTCCTCCCCCACCGCGGCGCGCACGAGGTGCGGGCCGGCGAGCGCCATCGAGCCACGGCCCTTGACCATCGGCACGAAGTCGGCGAGGCCGGGGATGTACGCGGTGCCCGCCGCGCACGGCCCCATCAGCGCCGCGACCTGCGGGATCACCCCGGACGCGATGACCTCCTCCTTGAAGAGATGCCCGGAGCCGGCGAACAGCGAGCCGACCGCCTCCTGGATGCGGGCGCCGGCGCTGTCGAGCAGCCACACCATCGGCATGCGCTTGGTGAGCGCCAGCTCGCGCAGACGCGCGACCTTCGTCTCGCCCGTCATGCCCATCGAGCCCGCCATGACCGTGAAGTCGTAGGCGGCGATCGCCACCATCCGCCCGTCGACCTTGCCGTAGCCGGTGATGACGCCGTCGGCGGGGGCCTCCTTGCCCTCCAGCCCTCGGACCGAGTAGTGGATGCCGGCGTGGAGCCCGAGCTCGGAGAAGGTCCCGGGCTCGACGAGCAGGTCGATGCGCTCGCGCGCGGTGAGCTTGCCCGCCTCGTGCTGGCGGGCGATCTTCTCCTCGCCGCCGCCGAGCCTCGCAGCGGCGCGCCGCTCGGCGAGGTCGTCGACGAGCGGGCGGAGGATCGAGGGCGGTGCGTCGGCGCTCATCTAGCGTCCCTTCCAGTTGGGCTCGCGCTTCTCGAAGAACGCCGCGACGCCCTCGCGGAGGTCCTCGGTCGCGAACGCGAGCGTGAGGTTGTGGTGCAGCAGCTCGAGCGCCTCGGCGAACGGCAGGTCCTGCTGGCGGAACATGGCGTCCTTGCCCAGGCGCATCATCACCGGCGACTTCTTCGCCAGCTTCTCCGCCCAGTCCGCCACGGCCGCGTCGAACCCGTCGGCGTCGACCACCCTGTTGACGATGCCGATCCGCTCGGCCTCCTGGGCGTCGATCCGCTCGCCGAGCAGCAGCAGCTCGTTGGTCTTCTTGCGTCCGACGTTGCGGTAGATCAGCGCCATGATCATGAAGGGGAACACCCCGACGTTGATCTCCGGCGTGCCGAACGTGACGCCCTCCCGGGCGACGATCAGGTCGCAGGCCAGCGCGAGGCCCAGCGCGCCGGCGAGGACGTGGCCGTTGGCGGCGCAGATCGACGGCTTGCCCAGCTCGCCGATGAGGCGGAACAGGCGCGGGAAGCGGTCGGTCGCGTGGAACTTGTGGACCAGCGGGACGTCGGCCGCGAAGCCGCTGAGGTTGCCGCCGCTGCTGAAGACCTTGTCGTGCGTCGACGTCAGCACGACGCAGCGCACCGCGTCGTCGTCGCGCGCCGCCGTGAAGGCGGCCAGCAGGTCGTCGAGGACCTGGTCGGAGAGCGCGTTGCGCGTCTCGGGATGGTCCAGGGCGATGGTGGCGACGCCGGTGTCGGCCACCTCGTAGCGGACGGTCTCGTAGGCCATGGGGCGGAAGCACATCACAGAACGCCCAATTGCGGAAAGTAGGACGTGCCACTGTTTACTTTTGGCGGGGCCGCCGGTACGGTCGGGCGCATGTCGACGACCGCCAACGACGTGCTCAAGCCCGACCACGGGGCCAAGCGCAAGCACTTCATCTTCACCGACGAGCACGACCAGCTGCGGGAGTCGATCCGCAGCTTCGCCCAGAAGGAGCTCGCTCCGCATGCCGAGGCGTGGGAGGAGACGACCTTCCCCGACTCGGTCTTCCGGCGGTTCGGCGAGCTGGGCTTCCTCGGCCTCGACAAGCCCGAGCAGTACGGCGGCCAGGGCGGCGACTACTACACGTCGCTGGTGCTGGCCGAGGAGATGGTCCACGCGCGCTCGGGCGGCCTGGCGATGGGCATCGCGGTCCACACCGACATGGCGATGCCGCCGATCCTCGCCTTCGGCACCGAGGAGCAGAAGCAGGAGTGGGTCGTGCCCGCGATCAAGGGCGAGAAGATCCTCTGCCTCGGCATCACCGAGCCCGACGCAGGCTCCGACGTGGCCGGCATCAAGACGCGCGCGGTCTACGACGCCGCCACCGACGAGTACGTCATCAACGGGTCCAAGACCTACATCACCAACGGCCACCGCGCCGACGTGATCGTGCTCGTCACCAAGACCGACCCCGAGGCCGGTCACGCCGGCATCACGCTCTTCCTCGTCCCGATGGACGCGCCGGGCGTCATCCGCGAGAAGCGCCTGGAGAAGCTCGGCATGCACGCCTCCGACACGGCGCTGCTCGCCTTTCAGGACGTGCGCGTCCCGGCCTCGGCGATCCTCGGCGAGAAGGGCAAGGGCTTCTACCACATCAGCTGGGAGCTCCAGGGCGAGCGCCTCATCGGCGCGGCCGGCTGCGTCGCGGGCGCCCAGCACTGCTTCGACATGACGCTGCAGTACGCCAAGGAGCGCACCGCCTTCGGCCGCCAGATCGGCAAGTTCCAGGTGATGCGCCACAAGTTCGCCGAGATGGCGACGAAGATCGAGACGGCGCGGCAGCTCGTCTACATGACCGCCTGGCGCTTCCAGAACGGCGAGTACCCGGTGCGCGAGATCTCGATGGCCAAGCTGCACGCGTCGCGCATCGCCGTCGAGGTCGCCGACGAGTGCATCCAGATCCACGGCGGCGCGGGCTACATGAAGGAGTACGGGGTCGAGCGCGTCTGGCGCGACATGCGCCTGAACCGGATCGGCGCCGGCACCGACGAGATCATGCTCGAGGTCATCGGGCGCTCCTACGGCCTCTGACCCCCGGGGAGTGGGGCGGCTCAGCACCGCATGCCGCCGCCGACCCGCCCCACCCCGCAGACGGCTCAGAGGCCGAGGGCCAGCAGGAGCGCTAGCGCCGTGACGGCGGCGATGAGCCACGCGGCGAGGCCGAGTGCGAGCGGGCGCGAGCCCGCTCGCCGCACGTCGCTGAGCCGGATGCGGATCCCCATGGCCGCCAGCGCGGCGGCGAGCAGCGTCGTGGAGGCGACCGCCGCGACGTCGAGCACCGCGCCGGGCACGGGCACGACCGAGCGCACGACGACGAGCGCGAGGAAGGCGAGCACGAAGCCCGGCACCGGCACGCGGGCCTGGCGCGCCGTGCCGCGCCGCAGGCCGACCGCGACGACGGCCGGGCCGAGCAGCACGACGCGGCAGAGCTTGACGAGCGTCGCCGCCTTGAGGGCGACCGCCGACACCGCCGCGCCCGCCGCCGTGGCCTGGGCGACCTCCTGGATCGAGGCACCCGACCACATCCCCGCCTGGACGCCGTCGAGGCCCAGCGCCGGCGCCAGCAGGGGCAGCAGGAGCATCGCGACCGTGCCGAGGATCGTCACGACCGCCACCGCGTACCCGACCGCTTCCTCGCGGGCGCGTGTCACCGTGTCCATCGCCGCGATCGCCGACGCGCCGCAGATCGCGCTGCCGGTGGCGATGAGCAGCGCGAGGTCGCCGTCGACGCCGAGGCGGCGCCCGAGGCGGGCGGTGGCCGTGAACGTCACCGCCAGCGTGCCGAGCGCGAGCGCGAAGCCGCCGGCGCCGACATCGGCCAGCTCCCCCAGCGAGACCCGCAGCCCGAGCAGCGCGACGCCGACGCGCAGGAGCGTCGTGGCGGCCAGCCCCACCCCCGGCGAGGTCGACGGATGACGGCGCACGTGGCGGCCCGCCAGCGCGCCGAGCACCAGCGCGACGAGCACCGGGCTGAGCGCCGGCTCGACCAGCCACACGCCGGTCGCCGCGGCGACCAGGACGGCGACGACGGCGAGGCCCGGCGCGAACGGCATGGCTCCCAGCATGCGGGCGCGTCTCCGGTCGGACCAGTCGCGCCTGGCAGACTGCCATTCCTGATGGGAATGCCCGACGCCGCCCCGTCCGAGCCGCTCTCCGCGCGCGACCTCGCCGCCTTCGTGGCGGCCGTCGAGGCCGGCAGCGTCCAGGGCGCGGCCGACGCGCTGATGCTCACGCAGTCGGCGGCCACCAAGCGGCTGCAGCGCCTGGAGCTGCGGCTCGGCGTCGAGCTCCTGCACCGCACGCGTGCGGGCGTCCGCCCGACGGAGGCGGGCCGCAGCCTCTACCCCGACGCGCGCGAGGCGCTGGCGGCGCTGGAGCGCGCCGAGCAGCGCGTGCGCGCCTCCCGGGGCGTCCGCGACGCGACGCTCCGGCTCGCCTCGAGCCACACCATCGGCGGCTTCCTGCTGCCACGCTGGCTGGCGGCCTTCCGCGCGGCAGCGCCGGACGTGCTCCCGCAGCTCGACGTCGTCAACTCGTTCGCCGTCCTGGAGCGCCTCCGCGACCGCGAGGCCGACGTGGGCTTCGTCGAGGGCGTGGAGGAGCTCGCCGCCTTCGAGCGCCTCGCCGTCGGCGTGGACGCGCTCGTGGCCGTCGTGGGGCCCGGGCACCGCTGGGCGCGGCGGCGCGACGTGCGGCCCGAGGAGCTGTCGCGCGAGCCGTTCCACGCGCGAGAGCCGAGCTCGGCCGTCCGCCGCTTCGTCGACCGGCAGCTGGCCGAGCACGGCGTCGACCTGCGCCCCGCGGTGCAGATGGCGAGCACGCTGAGCCTGAAGCGCTCGGTCCGCGAGGGCGGCTTCGCCTTCCTGTCCCGGCACGCCGTCGAGGACGAGGTCGCGGCCGGGACGCTCGTCGCGCTGCCCGTCCGCGGCGTCGACCTCAGCCGGCGCCTGTTCGCCATCCGCCGTCCCGGCGAGCGGCCGCCGGAGGCCGCCCGCCGCCTGTGGCGCTGGCTCGAGACCCGAGCCGCGACACCCGACCCCGATCGAGGATCCCCATGACCCCAGCCGAACGCGTGACCGCCTACTACGACGACCTGCGCACCGGCGACGCCGATCGCATCGCGCGCCACTTCACCGAGGACGCCGTGCACTGGTTCACCCGCCGCGAGCCCGAGCACGGCGCGCGGACGATCGCGCGCGACGCCGCGCTGGCGGTCGAGCAGCTCGGCGCCGTCTGGACGCTGGAGCACCTGGTGGCCAACGACGACGAGGCGGCGATCGAGTGGTCGATGGCCTACGACCATCCGCGCAGCGGCCGGCGGGTCATGGACCGCGGCGCGGAGCTGTTCGCGTTCCGCGACGGCCGCATCTCCGAGGTGCGCGCCTACTACGCCGAGCGCGGCGGCGACCTCGTCGGCTTCGACCACGCCGCTCGCGGCCACAGCACGCTGTGAGCGCCGTGCAGGAGTGGGGCGGGCTCTTCACCGAGGAGCACGAGGCGCTGCGGGCGTCGATCCGCGGGTTCGTCGAGCGCGAGCTGCGCCCGCACGCCACGGCGTGGGAGCGCGACCGCTGGTTCCCCGACGACGTCTTCGCGCGCTGCGCCGCGCAGGGGCTGCTGGGCCTGAAGTACCCGGAGGAGTACGGCGGGCAGGGCGGCGACTGGCTCCACGAGGCCGTCTTCGCCGAGGAGCTGGCCCGCTGCGGCTCGGGCGGCGTGGCCGCCGGCATCGGCGCGCACGTCAACATCGCCACCCCGCCGATCTTCCGCTTCGGCACCGAGGACCAGAAGCAGCGCTATCTCGCCCCGGCGATCCGCGGCGAGAAGATCGGCGCGCTGGCCATCACGGAGCCCGACGCCGGCTCCGACGTCGCGTCGCTCCGGACCCGCGCGCAGAAGGTCGACGGCGGCTAGGTCGTCAACGGCTCGAAGATGTTCATCACCAACGGGGTGCGCGCGGACTTCTGGGTGACCGCCGTCAAGACGACCGAGGAGGGCGGCCACCACGGCATCAGCTTCCTCATCGTCGACCGCCAGGACGGGGTCAGCGCGTCGAAGATCGAGAAGCTCGGCTGGCACGCCAGCGACACCGCGCTGATCGGCTACGAGGACGTCTTCGTCCCCGAGGAGAACCTGCTCGGCCGCGAGCACGAGGGCTTCATGCTCATCATGGCCAACTTCCAGTGGGAGCGGCTCGTGATGGCGCTCGGCGCCGTCGGCGCGATGGAGGTCGCCTACGACAAGACCGTCGCGTTCGCCCGGGAGCGCCAGGCGTTCGGCCGGCCGCTGACCGGCAGGCAGGTGATCCGCCACCAGCTCGCCGACGTCGCGACGACGCTGCACACCGCCCGCTGCGTGACCTACGACGCGCTGCGCCGCTTCGTGGCCGACGAGAACGCCGTCAAGGAGGTCACGATGGCCAAGCTCGTCACGCAGCGCGCCGCGTTCGACGTCGCCGACCGCTGCCTGCAGATCCACGGCGGCGCGGGCTACATGGAGGAGTACGAGATCGAGCGCATGGCGCGCGACGCGCGCCTCGGCCCGATCGGCGGCGGCACCGACGAGATCATGCACGAGATCCTCGGCAAGGTGCTGGGGCTGTAGCGCGCCCCGAGCCGTGCGGGCGCCCCTGCGGTCGTGATGACCGCAAACGCGCCCGCAACCCACCGGCCCACCGGCGCCACGCGAGCCGCGGGCGCGTCTGCGGTCGTGATGACCGCAAACGCGCCCGTGGCGGGAACCGACCCACGCGCTCGTCGCGCGCTGATGCCCGCGCTCCGCGGCGACCGGCTGGCTGCCCAACTAGGATCCGCGCTCCCCGACCGGATCAAGAGAAGGAGACGCGCATGGGAGTCCTCGACGACAAGGTGGCCATCGTCACCGGCTCGGCCCGCGGCATCGGCCGGGCGACCGCGGAGCTGCTCGCCAGCCAGGGCGCCAAGGTGGTCATCAACGACCTCGACGGCGACGTCGCGCAGCAGACGGCCTCCGAGATCCAGGGCGAGACGACCGTCTTCGCCGGCGACCTGACCAAGGGCGACGCCCCCGACAAGCTCGTGCAGACGGCGATCGACGCCTGGGGCAAGCTCGACATCATCGTCAACAACGCCGGCTACACGCTCGACGCGCCGGTGCACAAGCTGAGCGACGACTGGTGGAACCGGATGCTCGACATCCACGTCACCGTGCCGTTCAAGGTCATCCGCGCCGCCGCGCCGCACCTGCGCGAGCCGGCCAAGCAGGAGAAGGAGCGCGGCGAGGAGGTCTTCCGCAAGATCGTCAACGTCTCCTCCACCTCGGGCATGTTCGGCAACGCCGGGCAGGCCAACTACTCGGCCGGCAAGCTCGGCGTCGTCGGCCTCACCAAGACGCTGGCCAAGGAGTGGGGCCAGTTCAAGGTCAACTGCAACGCGGTGGCCTTCGGCTTCGTCGAGACGCGCCTGACGGCGTCCAAGGTCGACGACAACACGATGGAGATCGATGGCGAGAAGGTGCAGCTCGGCATCCCCGACCAGCTGCGCGGCATGGCCCAGATGCTGATCCCGCTGGGCCGCCCGGCCACGCCGGAGGAGGCCGCCGGCGGCGTCTTCTTCCTCTGCTCGCCGTGGAGCAACTACGTGCACGGCCAGGTCCTGAACGTCACCGGTGGCCAGTTCACCGGGATGATGTTCTAGGACCCTGCCGATGCGGAGCCTTCGCGCCGCGGGTACGCTCGCGGCGTGAAGGTCATCCGGCCCGGCGGCGACCACGAGGAGCCGCGCGGCGTCGTCGGCGGGCACGAGATCTCGCGCGCGACCACCGGCGCCGACTCCAACATCTTCATGGGCATCTTCCGGCTGCCCGCCGGAGCCCGCTCCCGCCCCCACTTCCACGCCGGCTGCGAGAGCGCCTGCTACATGCTCTCCGGCCGCATGCGGATCCGCTGGGGCGAGCGGCTCGAGCACCAGGTCGACCTCGAGCGCGGCGACATGCTCTGGGTGCCCCCGCGCGAGACGCACGTCCTCGAGAACCTCTCCGAGTCCGAGGACGCCGAGTACGTCGTCGCGCGCGACTCGCCGACCGAGGACGCCGTCGAGGTGCCCTGGGTGCGGTGACGCCGCCCGCGCGGGCGGGCCGGGCGGGTCTTCCTCACCCGGCGCCGGTCAGCGTGAACGCGCAGCCGGTGGCGTAGTCGCCGGCCGGCGAGGCCAGGAAGGCCACGAGCTCGGCGACCTCGTGGCCGGAGGCCGCGTCACCGGGCCGGATCGCCGTCGTGCGCACGCCGAAGCGCGACCACTCCACCGACACGGTGCGGGCCGTGTTCTCCAGCGCCGCGCCCGCCGCCGCGGCGTGCGCGCCGGCCCCCGGGGGCGGCGCGATCAGCACCGCCTTGCCACCGGCGGCGCCGTCCTGCAGCCAACACGCGTTGGCGACGGCGCGGACGGCGTTCCAGCCGCCGTCGACGGCCGCGCGCAGCCCGGCCAGGCCGCCGCCCGCTGCGGCGAACGGGCCGCCGCCGGCGACGACCACGACGTCGATCCGCCCCGCGGAGCCCACCTCGGCGATGACGGCGTCCTCGTCGTCGAGCGCGGCGCGCAGGGGGAGCACCTCGGCGCCGAGCGCCCCGAGGCGCGCGCCGACCACCGCATCGCCGCCGGCGAGCAGCACGCGCATGCCGTCGAGGACGCCGGGGCGCAGCACGTCGAGCATTCAGCCCACCAGCCTCGAGGTCGCCGCCGCCAGCTCCGCCCGCCCGTCCTGGTACCGCGCGCGCACCGTCACCGTCAGCCGCGCGGGCCGGTGGCGCCGCCGGGCCGCGGCCACGGCGCGGCGGACGCGCCGGGGCACGCGCAGGCGCGCCGTCCGCTCGCCGCCCTCGGGGATGCGGACCACCCGGCCGCGGACCCGCAGGGTCCGCGCGTGGCGCCCGCGCCCGAGGCGCACCGCGCCATGCGCCGTCGCCGTGCACGCGAAGGCGCATCGCACGGCCACCGCCGCCCGGCCGGCGCGCCAGGCGCGCTGGCGGCGGGCGGCACGGACGTCGAGCGCGGGCGGCCCGCAGGCGCCGGTCTGCGCGAGCCGCACCACCGTGCCGTCGAGCGCCGCGGCGTACACCCGCCCGCAGCCGTCCTCGCCGAAGGACGTCAGCAGGCCCTTGAGGCCCAGGCCGGTGTCCACGTCGGCGCCCGCGCCGTCCGGCGTCAGCGAGACGGCGTGGATCTCGCCCGGGTAGGCCGACGCGTAGAGGTAGCGCCCGGCGAGCGCCGGCAGCGCCGGGTCGCGCACGACCACGCCGCCGATCACCGCGTTGACCTGCGGGCCGTGCGGCAGCACGAGCGACGGCGCCACGCAGCACGAGGACGGCACGCCGGCGCCCTTGTCCGTCGCCGCGGCGCCCTCGAACTGCGGCCAGCCGAAGTTCTGCCCGCGGCCGAGCGCCGGGGCGCGCAGGACGTCGATCTCCTCGTAGCGGGCATCGCCCACGTCGCCGAGCAGCAGGTCGCCGCTCCTGCGGTCGAACGAGAACCGCCAGGGGTTGCGGAAGCCGTAGGCCCACACCTCGCGCTGCGGGAAGCCGGGGTTGCCGGCCGGGATCGTGCACGCGCCGCCGCAGCCGTCGCCGGGCCGGGGGTCGATTCGCAGCAGCTTGCCCAGCAGCGCGTCGCGCCCGCGCGCCGGGTCGTCGGTCGCCGGGTCGAGGCGCTGCGCGTTGTTGTACGGGTCGCCGTTGCCGCCGCCGTCGCCCGTCCCGATCCACAGCAGCCCGTCGGGGCCGAAGCGCAGCTGGCCGCCGTTCTCGTACTGCTCCAGGCGGTGCGGGATCCGCAGCAGCACCCGCTCGGTCGCCGGGTCGGCGCGGCGGCCGTCACCGCGCAGCTCGCTGACCACCAGGTCGCTGCCGCCCGCCGACGAGGGCGCTGGCGCCGTGTAGTAGACGTACGCGAGGCCCGAGCGCCCGTAGTCGGGCGCGAAGGCGATCGACAGCAGGCCCTGCTCGCCCCCGTGCGACTCGACGCGGCCCGTGAGGTCGGCGTACGTCGTCGCGACGCCGTGGCGCAGCAGCACGATCCGCCCCGTCCGCTCGGTCACCGCGATCGTCGCGCGATCGCCGGGGAAGGCCGTGATCGAGGTCGGCTCGGCCACATGGCCGGCGTCGAGCAGCCGGACCGTGCCGTCGACCGCGCCGGCCGAGGCGGTGGCCGCCCAGGCCAGCAGCGCGAGCAGCGCGAGCAGCGCGAGCAGCGCGGCCCGCGTCGCGCGGACCGCGGCCGTCCCGGGGCTCACGCGGTGGCCGCGCGCTTCCCGCTGCGCCGGGCGGCGCGCCGCTCGGCGCGGACTCGAGCCACCACGCCGCGGCGCCCGTGGGCCTCGAGGCCCGCGTACAGCGTCTTGATCGCGGCGAAGATCTCGTCGGCGACGGCCTGCTGCTGCTCGCGCGTGGGGCCCGGGACCTGCTCGAAGCGGAACGGCTCGCCGAACTGCACGGTGACCTTCGGGAACTGCAGCCGCCTCCAGTTGCGCACGTGGGACGAGCCGTGGATGGCCACCGGCACCACGACCGCGCCGGACTCCAGCGCCAGGCGCCCGATGCCCGGCTTGGCGCGGTCGGAGAGCTCGCCGGTGCGCGAGCGACCGCCCTCGCAGTACATCGCCACGCAGCCGCCGGACCCGAGGATCGTGTTCGCGGTGAGGAACGCCTCCTCGTCGCGGTGGCCCCGGCGCACCGGGAAGACGCCGCCGTGCGTGTAGACCCACTGCATCGGCCGGGCGAAGAGCTGCGACTTGGCCATGAAGCGCACCTTCCGCCGGATCGCCGACCCGAGGAAGAAGTGGTCCATGAACGAGAAGTGGTTGGGCGCGAGGATCACCGGGCCGCTGGGCGGCACGTTGTCCGAGCTGATCGTCCGCGCCCGGAAGAGGCCCCATGCGTACAGCGTGGTCAGGACGTGGGCGGCCTCGTAGACCCAGTCGGGCTCGCGCGTGCGCGCGCGCTCGTGGAAGCGGTCGAAGTACGTCTTGGGACGCGGGTCGAGGTAGACCTGCGCCTTCATCTCGACCAGCCGCTCCTGCTCGTTCATCCGTCTCCGCCCGGTACTCCGCCGTTCCTGCCCGGATCCTACCCGCCAACCTGGCCGGGCAGCAGCTTGCGCGAAGTGGCCGCCCGCGCGCCGTGCCGCACCCGTCCGCCCGCCCCCCTAAGGTGCGCGCCGCCGAGCCCGTTGCGACAGGAGGAACCGTGCCCGACATCGAGGCGCACATCACCGGAACCGTGTGGAAGATCGAGTGCCAGGTCGGCGACCGCGTCGAGGAGGGCGACACCGTCGTGATCCTCGAGTCCATGAAGATGGAGATGCCGGTCGAGGCGGAGGACGAGGGCACCGTCAAGGAGATCCGCTGCGAGGAGGGCCAGGCGGTGAACGAGGGCGACACCCTCGTCGTCCTGGAATAGGCCCGCCGCAGCCAGGGCGCTGGCGGGCCCGCGCGTCGGTACGCTCCCGCCCCCGTGGCCGGTGAGCTCCTCATCGACGAGCCGCTGGACGGCGTCCGGCGGATGATCATCTCCAACCCGACGAAGCGCAACGCGCTCGACCACGCGATCCTGGACGGGATCGCCGACGCGGTGCGCAGCGCCGACGCGGACGGCGTCCGATGCCTCGTGCTCACCGGCGCGAACGGCATGTTCTCGTCGGGCTACGACATCGGCGACATCCCCGAGGACGTCTTCGCGCACGAGGCCGAGCGGCTGGTCGCCCACCCGTTCTCGAGCGCGATCGACGCCCTCGACGCGACCGACCTCCCCACGCTCGCGGTCCTGCCCGGCCACACGATCGGCGGCGGGCTCGAGCTCGCGCTCGCCTGCGACCTGCGCGTCGCCCACGACGGGATCCGGCTGGGGATGCCGCCGGCGAAGCTCGGCCTCGTCTACTCGCACACCGGCCTGCGCCGCTTCCTGCACGCCATCGGCGAGCCGCGCACCCGCCAGCTGTTCCTGCTCGGCCGCACGATCGACGCGCGCATGGCGCGCGAGTGGGGCCTGGTCCACGAGGTCGCCGGCGAGGCCGAGCTCGAGGACGTGGGGCTGGACTGGGCCCGCGAGCTGGCCTCCAACGCGCCGCTGTCGGTGCGCGGCAACAAGCGCGTCCTGCGCGCGCTGCTGCAGGCCGAGGCCCATCTCGCCCCGCAGGTCGAGGCCGACCTGATCGCCCTGCGGAAGGCCTGCTTCGCCTCCGACGACCTCCGCGAGGGCGTCCGGGCCTTCGGCGAGAAGCGCCCGGCGCGGTGGCAGGGCCGATGAGCGAGCGCCAGGACCAGATCGACGCCATCGAGGCGCGGATCGACCGGCTGGAGGGCTCGGGCCGCTACGACGAGGCGATCGAGGTCCTCGGCGAGCTCGAGGAGGTCACCGGCGAGGACCAGCGCTGGCACGTCGCGTGGATGCACGTCCTGGCCGGCCGCCGCGGCGACGCGGATGCCATCTGGGCGGCGCTGGAGCGCGAGCGCCCCGGGGACCCCGCCGTGTCCTTCCTGGCCGGCAGCGCGCACGCCGAGGCGCAGGAGCCCGAGGTCGCCGCCGAGCTGTTCGAGCGGTCGCTGGAGATCGCGCTGCACACCGGCGCCGACGCCGAGACGCTGCGCCAGATCCTCGACGCGCGCGCCGAGGCGCTCACGGACGCCGAGCTCGCGCCGGGGCCGGTCGACGAGGTCGCGCGCCGGGCGCTCGCCCGCGCCGCCGCCCAGGGCGCCGACACCCCGGTGGCGACGCCGTATTTCCCGCCCGAGGAGTTCGCCCGCGCGCTCGACGCCTGGCCCGCCTTCGCCGACGACTGGAGCGAGGACGGCCACGCGGCCTACGCGCACGAGCTCGACGAGCGCATGCGCGCCGTCTCCGGCGGCGCGCCGCGCCGCCCGGTGGTCGTGCCGCTCACCGTCGACGAGGTGGAGGCGCACGCCGCCGCGCACGACATCGACCCCGACTGGGCCGAGGCACGGGCGCGCACGGCGTGGGAGCTGGCCCGCGAGGATCCGGCGCGCGTGCTGGCGTGGCCGCCGGGTCGCAACGACCCGTGCTGGTGCGGCAGCGGCCGCAAGCACAAGCGCTGCTGCGGGCGCTGAGGATCCGCCGCTAGCGATCCGCGGCGTCGTGGATCGCCGCGCGGATGTCGTCGAGGCCGGTGCCCTTCTCGAGGTAGTCGTGGGCGCCGATCTCGATCGACGGCCCGCGCATCCGGGCCGCGCTGTGGCTCGAGAGCCCGATGATCGTCGTGCGCGGCGCCGTCCGGCGGATCCGCGGGATCGCCTCGAGCCCGTCCATGCGCGGCATCGACATGTCCAGCAGGACGACGTCGGGCTGCAGCGCGGCGGCCGCCTCGACGCCCTCGACGCCGTCGGCCGCCTCCCCCACGACCTCGATCGCCGGGTCGTCGGCCAGGGAGGAGCGCATCAGGGCCCGGAACGCCTCGACGTCGTCGCAGAGCAGCACGCGGATGGGGTCCGGCCCGGACACCGCTGCATCATCCAGCGGCGCCCGCCTCCGCGCCATCCCCACTTCTGATGATCCACGGGACGACACCCGTCCGGCGATCTGCCTACTGTGCCGGGCCATATGTCGTCGCTGATCAGCCGTGAAGAAGCCCTCAGCCTCGGGGAGATCGAGGACCACGACGAGATCCTGGCCCTCGTCGAGCGCGCGTGGGAGGCACGGCAGGACCGGTTCGGCGACGCCACGGACCTGTGCTCGCTGGTCAACGCCAAGTCGGGCGGCTGCGCCGAGGACTGCGGCTTCTGCGCCCAGTCGCGCTTCGCCGAGGCCGAGACGCCGATGCACGCGATGATGGAGCCCGAGCAGATGCTCGAGCACGCGCGAGCCGCCGAGGCCGCCGGCGCGCACCGGTTCTGCATGGTGACGCAGGGGCAGGGGCTCTCCAAGCGCGATTTCGAGAAGGTGCTCGAGGGCGCCCGGCTGGTCGCCGAGCACACGAACCTCAAGCGCTGCGCCTCGATCGGCCACATGAGCGTGGAGCGCGCCAAGGCGCTCAAGGACGCCGGCATCCAGCGCGTCCACCACAACGTCGAGACGGCCGAGTCCTACTACCCGGAGGTCTCGACGACGGTCCGCTACGAGGGCCGCCTGCGGACGATCGAGGCCGTGCGCGAGGCCGGGTTGGAGACCTGCGTCGGCGGCATCCTGAACCTCGGCGAGTCGCGCGAGCAGCGCGTCGAGATGGCCTTCCAGCTGGCGGCGATCAACCCGACGTCGGTGCCGATCAACCTGCTCAACCCGCGCCCGGGCACGAAGTTCGGCGACCGCGACTACATGGACCCGTGGGAGGTGGTCAAGTGGATCGCCATCTTCCGCCTGATCATCCCCGGCGCCCTGTTCCGCCTCTGCGGCGGGCGCGTCGAGAACCTCGGCGAGCTCCAGCCGCTGGCCGTCAAGGCGGGCCTCAACGGCGTGATGATGGGCAACTTCCTCACGACGCTGAACGCCGACCCGGCCGACGACCGCAAGATGTTCACCGACCTCGGCCTGAACGTCGCGCGCCACGCCGACAACGGCGCCAACCCGCGCCCGGACAACCGCTCCGGCTGGCTCGACGGCGAGACGCCCGACGTGGTCGAGGACTACCTCGACACGCGCGCGCAGGCCGAGGAGGCCGGGATCAAGATCACGATGTGGGACCCCGCGACGCAGCTGCGCTACGCCCGCAAGGAGTCGGTGCCGCCGCGGCCCGACGGCGCGCCGAACCGCTGGCCGGGCGAGCGGCCCGAGGAGCCGGCGCACTTGTCCGGCATGCCGTTCGGCCACTGAGCGCCGCCCGGTCCACCGCGGCATGAGCGAGATCGACGACCGGCTCGAGGAGCTCCGGGACTCGGGGCTCTACCGCCGCATGCGCCACGTCAGCGGCCCGCAGGGGTCACGCGTGGTGCTCGACGGACGCCCCGTGCTGCTGCTGTGCTCCAACAACTACCTGGGGCTGGCCGACCACCCGCGCGTGCGCGAGGCCGCGGCCGATGCCGCGATGCGCTGGGGCGCGGGCGCGGGCGGCTCGCGGCTGGTGTCGGGCACGATGACGGTGCACCGCCGGCTCGAGGAGGCGCTGGCCGCCTTCAAGGGCACCGAGGCGACCGTGCTGTTCGGCTCCGGCTACCTGGCGAACATCGGCGTCATCGGCGCGCTGGCGCGGCTGGCCGGCTCGTCCTCGCGCGGCAGCCAGGCGCCGCCGGTGGTCTTCTCCGACGAGCTCAACCACGCCTCGATCATCGACGGCTGCCGGCTCGCCCGCGCCGACGTCTTCGTCTACGACCACTGCGACGTCGAGCACCTGGCCTGGGGCCTTCGCGAGCACGGCGTCGGCTCCGAGCGCCCGGGGATCGTCGTCACCGACTCGGTGTTCTCGATGGATGGCGACGTCGCGCCGCTGGCCGACATCGTCGCCCTGGCGCGCCGCCACGGCGCGCGGACGGTCGTGGACGAGGCGCACGCCACCGGCTGCCTCGGACCCGGCGGTCGCGGCGCGGTGGCCGAGGCGGGCCTGGAGGCCGAGGTCGACGTCGTCGTCGGCACGCTCGGCAAGGCGCTCGGCGCCTACGGGGCCTACGCCGCGTGCTCGGCCGCGATGCGCGACTACCTGACCAACACCGCGCGCTCGCTGATCTTCTCGACGGCGCTGCCCCCGGCCGCCGTGGCGGGCGCCCACGCCGCGCTGGAGGTGCTGCAGGAGCACCCGGAGCTGCCCCAGCGCCTGCAGGCCAACGCCGGCGTGCTGCGCGACGAGCTCGCGCGCGAGGGGTTCGAGATCGCCGGCTCCTCCACGCAGGTCGTGCCGCTCGTCGTCGGCGACGCCGAGCAGGCCATGCGCCTCTGCGAGGCGGCGATCGAGGGCGGCGTCTTCGCGCAGGCGATCCGCCCGCCGACCGTGCCCGACGGCACGTCGCGCCTGCGCCTGGCGCTGATGGCGACCCACAGCCGCGACGAGCTCCGCGCCGCTGCCCGCACCCTCGGCCGCGCGGCGCTGCAGGCAGGGTTCCGGCCCGGCGCCGGCCCGCCCGTCGCAGCGGCGCAGCCGGCCGGGCATCCCGACCAGCGCGTGCCCGCGCCGCTGGCGTCCGCGCCCGGGGCGCCGGCGGACCCCGCCGCGCAGGCGGCGGCGTAGCGGGGCGCGATGCGCGGGATCTTCGTCACCGGCACCGACACCGAGGTCGGCAAGAGCGTGGTCGCCGCGGCGTTGACCGCCGGGCTGGCAGCGCGCGGCGAGGCCGTCGCCGCCTTCAAGCCCGTGGTGACGGGCACCGACGACCCGCCGGAGGACGGCAAGCCGCGGGACCACGACCTGCTGGGCGCGTGCGCGGGCATGGCGCCCGAGGACGTCGCGCCGCTGCGCTTCGGGCCGCCGGTCTCACCGCACTTCGCGGGCCAGCTCGCCGGCACGGAAGTCGACGTGCCGGCCCTGGTCGCCGCCGCCCGGCGGTCCGGCGAGGGCCGGACGCTGGTCGCCGAGGGCGTGGGCGGCATCCTGGTCCCGCTGACGGCCGGCGGCTACCTCGTCCGCGACCTGATCGCCGAGCTCGCGCTGCCGGTCGTGGTCGTCGCCCGGCCCGGCCTCGGCACGATCAACCACACGCTGCTGACGCTGGAGAGCGCCCGTGGCGCCGGCCTCGACGTGCGCGGCGTGGTGCTCACCCCGTGGCCGGCGGCGCCGTCCCCGATGGAGACCTCCAACCGCGAGACGATCGCCGCGCTCGGCGCCGTCGACGTCGCCGTCCTG
Organism: Baekduia sp.; assembly: GCA_035765735.1. GTDB lineage: Bacteria > Actinomycetota > Thermoleophilia > Solirubrobacterales > Solirubrobacteraceae > Baekduia. The sequence continues at coordinate 63,524 of DASTWY010000002.1, forward strand.
CCCGCGGTCGAGGGCTTCGCGCCGGACCAGCTCGCGCGCGCGGGCGCCCGGCTGCCCCTCGACCGCTGGCTGGGCTGAGCGGGCGCCTCAGCGGTGGCCGTCGGCGGCCACCTGCACGATCGAGGCGTCGATGAGCCACTCCACCGGCGCGACGTCGTCGGTGTAGACCGGGCCGCCGCCGAGCGCCGGGGACAGCCGGCCGGCGGCGGCGCGCGCCAGCGGCTGCAGCGGCGCGGGGAGCCCGGGCGTCGCGGCCCGCAGCGTCGCGGCCGACAGCGGCGCGTCGGAGGCGATCAGCTGCGTGTTGATGGGCTCGCTCGGGTCGCGCACCACGTGGGTCAGCTCCGCGCCCATCGTGGCCGACAGGACGCGCTCCAGGCGCGACGACCGCTCGGGGTGCCCGACGTTGACGATCACCATGCCGCCCGGCGTCAGCCGCGAGCGGGCGAGCGCGAAGAACTCGCGCGTCGCCAGGTAGAAGGGGATGTAGGGCTGGCGGTAGGCGTCGACGTAGATGACGTCGAACCGCCGGTCCGTCGCGCGCAGCCACGGCCGGGCGTCGGCGGCGTGGGTGTGCAGCCGCGGGGCGTGGAGGCCGAAGAGCCGGCGTCCGACGTCGGTGAGGTCGTGATCGATCTCGACGGCGTCGATGCGCGTGGAGGGAAAGAAGTGCCCGTAGGCGCGCGCCACGGTCCCGGCCGCGCTGCCGAGGATGGCGATCGACCGCGGCGGCGTGCGCCGGGCCGCGAACGGCAGGACGAGCGGCTCGTCCCAGTAGCCGCCGGTCAGCCAGGCGCCCGGCCGGTAGACCGAGTGCACGGCCTGGCCCTCGTTGAGCTCCAGCCGCCGCTCGCCGTCGGGCGCCTGGATGACCCGCGCGTACTGGTAGTCGGTCTCGCGCTCCCAGATCACGCGGCCGTCGCTCGTCGCCTTGACGGTGCCGGTCGGCAGCGCCAGCAGCACCACGAGGGCGGCGGGGGCCAGCGCCGCGAGGCGCGGGCGCAGGCCGAGCGCGGCGACCAGCGCGAGCGCCAGCCCGAAGGCGAGGAAGGTACGGCGCGTGCCGGCGAACGGCACGAGCACCAGCGCGCTGAGGAAGACCCCGACCAGGGAGCCCAGAGTCGAGATCGCGTAGAGCCGCCCGGCGACGCGCCCGGCCTCGTCGACGGCGACGACGCTCAGCCGCACCGCGTACGGCGCGACGCAGCCGAGCACGAGCACCGGCGCGGCGATGAGCACGAGCACGGCGAGGAGCGAGCCGACGAACGCGCCCGCCTCGACGGAGTCCAGCGCGTCGACCGACACGCGCAGGAACGGGCCGGCGACGAACGGGACCACCGCCATCAGGCCCGCCGCCAGCAGGACGACGCGGCAGAGCCCGCCGAACGTCGGGTCGCGGTCGGCGAGCCGGCCGCCGAGCCAGTAGCCCGCGCTCAGCGCGACGAGCACCGTCGCGATCGTGTTGGCCCACACGATCGTCGACGCCCCGAACCACGGCGCCAGCAGCCGCGCCGCGGCGATCTCGGCCCCCAGCGACGCCGCGCCGACCACGGCGGCGACCAGCGCGACGCGGCGATGCTCGGACACGCCTTCCTGGCTACCCGTGATGCGTCGGGGGCAGCGCCGGCGAGGCGGCGCGCCCAGCCACGACGGGCACGCGCCGAGTCCGATGCACGCATGCCGTGCAGCGGGCTCGACGGTCGCCGAGCATCAACCCTCGTAGGGGACGAAGTCCCGCTTGCGGGCGCCGCAGACGGGACAGAACCACGTGTCGGGGATGTCGTCGAACGCGGTCCCGGGCGGGATGCCGCCGTCCGGATCGCCGTCGGCGGGGTCGTAGATGAACCCGCACGACTCGCAGATCCACTTCTGGGCGATCGCTTCGGCACTCATGGCGCGATGGAAAATACTGGTCGGCCGGCCAGGTACGCTCCCCGGTGTGGTCGACGCACCCGGTCCAGGCGAGGAGCTCAACGACGGCCCCGTGACGATGCCGCGCCAGGCGGCGACGGTGATCGTCCTGCGCGGAGGTCAGCACGCGCTCGAGGTCCTGCTCGTGCAGCGCAACCCGCAGGCCCGCTTCATGGGCGGCGCGTGGGTCTTCCCCGGCGGCGCGGTCGACGCGCACGAGGGCGAGGGCGAGGCCGCCCACCGGGCGGCCGCGGTGCGCGAGCTGGCCGAGGAGGCGGCGATCGAGGGCGTCGAGGCGGCCTCGCTGGTGCGATTCTCGCGCTGGATCACGCCACCGCAGGCCAAGGTGCGCTTCGACACCCACTTCTTCCTGGCCCCCGCGCCCGAGGGCGCCGAGCCGCGCGTCGACGGCGCCGAGTGCGTCGACTTCGGCTGGTTCACGCCCGAGGCGGCGCTGGAGGCGCATCGCGCGGGGCGGCTGCTGCTCGTGTTCCCGACGATCAAGCACCTCGAGCAGCTCTCGGGCTTCGCGTCGGCGCACGAGCTGCTGGACCACGCGCGCGGGCGCGAGGTGCTGCCCGTGGAGCCGCGGATCGTGCTGGGCGGCGAGACGGCCCGGATCGTGCTGCCCGGCGAGCCGGGCTACGACGGCGCCGCGGCCTAGGCCGAGCGCGTGACCTCGGTGACGGGGACGCCGAAGCGCCGCTCCGCCTCACCGAGGACGTCGTCCTCGCGGTAGCGCGCCGCGTCGTCGCCGCGCGCGAAGACCAGCACGCGGTCGGCGGGGAACGTGGTCAGCGCGTCCTGGAGGGCCAGCAGCGGCTCGCTCTCGCCGGGCTGCGCGCGTGTGCGCGCGCCCTCGGCGGCGAGGGCCTCGGCCGTCGCGCGGGCCGTGGACTCCGCCTCGGCGATCGCCTCGTCGCTGTCGGACATCCAGAACGCGACGGGGGAGGCGTTGACCGCCGGCGAGACGACGAGCACCTCGGCACCATCGAGGTCGAGGCCGTCGACGGCGCCTCGGAGCTCCTCCGGGCCGACCGGATCGGTGGCGAGCACCAGCAGCTTCACGGTGCGACAGGATTCCCGGCCGGCGCGGACTCCATGCGTGAGAGCGTGCGTCCGCGGGCAGGGAGCGAGCATGGCCTCCCGTCCCGTCTCGTCCGGCCTGGGCACGACCGAGCTGCGCTACGACGCCCATCCGGCCCAGCGCTTCGATCGCATCGTCGGCCCGGCCCTCATCCTGCTCGGCGCCCTCGGGTTCATCGCCAGCTCGTCGTTCAAGACCGGCGATGTCGAGAGCAGCACGTTCATCATCTTCCAGGTCAACGGCTGGCACAACGTGGTGCACATCGCCTCCGGCCTGCTCCTGTGCCTCGGCTTCGGCTACTGGGTGCGCGCCCGGACCGTGACGCTGCTCTTCGGGGCGACGTACCTGCTGGTGGCGCTCATCGGCTGGATCGACGGCAGCGACGTGCTCGCGTGGTTCCCCGTCGGCACGTGGGGCAACATCCTGCACACCGTCCTCGGCGTGACCGCCATCGCCGCCGGACTGGCCCCGGCCCCGGCTCGCCACGTCATCGTCGACAGCCCGGGGCGCGCGCGCACCGGGGCGGTGCGCTCGACGGCGACGGCGCCGGGCACGGTGGCGACCGAGGACCGGCCCGCGCGCGGCGAGCGCGCGGAGGCCGGGACGGCCGCCGGGCGCTAGGCCTGCTCGGCCTCGGCCGCCGGCGGCTCCTCGCCGCCGGCCGCGTCCGCGGCCTCGGCCTCGGCGGCCGGCTCGGTCTCGGCGGCACCGTCCGGTGCCTCGGCCGGCGTGACCGGGGCCTCGGGCTCGCCGGCCGGGACGGCCTCCTCAGCGGCCGGAGCCTCGGCCTCAGCGGCCGGAGCCTCAGCCTCGGCGGCCGGAGCCTCGGCGGGCGCCTCCGGCTCGGCCCCCGCGACGACCGCCTCGACGGGCTGGTCGGCTTCGACCTCGTGCGCGCCGACCGTCGCCGGCACCACGCGCAGCGCCTTGGCGACCGGACCCTTCAGGCGCACGGCGCCCCGGGCGAGCGCCACGGTGGCGGCCAGCTCGCCGTGCAGCAGCGCGTGGCCGGTGTCGGCGTCCATCGCGAAGATGATGTCCGGGCGCAGGCGGCTGTCGCCGAGCTCGACGCGCGGGTCCTTGCCGGCGCGGACGTCGAGCGTCACCTTGGCGTCCGGGTCGCGAAACGCGAACTGGACCACGCCGTCGGCCTGGCGCAGCTGCTCGAGACGGCCGGTGTTGCCGACGAGGTTGGTCAGGATCCCGCCGAGCTGCTCGTAGACCTCGGCGTCGCTCTCGAAATGCGCCATGGGCGGCGCAGGGTACCGGGCGGGGCGCCGCCTGGGCGGCGCCCCTGGGGAGCCTCCCCCGACCGGCCTCAGCCCTTGCCGAGCAGCAGCGCGATGCCCTGGCCGCCGCCGATGCAGAGCGTCACGAGGCCGTACTGGTGGCCCTCGCGGTCCATCTCCGACAGGCACTTGGCGGTGATCGCGGCCCCGGTCGCGGCGATCGGGTGCCCGAGCGCGATCGCGCCGCCGTTCGGGTTCACCTTGGCCGGGTCCAGCTCGAGGTCCTTCATCACCGCCAGCGCCTGCGCGGCGAACGCCTCGTTGAGCTCGATGACCCCGACCTCGTCCAGCGACACGCCCGAGCGGTCGAGCACCTTGCGCACCGCCGGCACCGGCCCGATGCCCATGATCTGCGGGTCGACGCCGCAGGAGGCGTAGGCGAGGACCTTCGCGCGCACCGGGGCGCCGAGCGCCGCCGCCTTCTCCTCGCTCATGAGGACGACCGCGGCGCCCGCGTCGTTCATGCCCGACGCGTTGCCCGCGGTCACCGTCCCGCCGTCCCGCTTGAAGATCGTCGGCAGCTTGCCCATCGTCGCGGCGTCGACCTCGTGGCGGATGTGCTCGTCCTTGTCGAACGCGACCGTGTCGCGCTTGACCTTCACCTCGACGGGGACGACCTCGTCGTCGAACCGCCCCGCGGCCTGCGCGGCGCTGGCGCGCCGGTGCGACTCGACGGCGAAGGCGTCCTGCTCCTCGCGCGAGATGCCCATGCGCTCCGCCAGGTTCTCGGCGGTCATGCCCATCTTGATGTCGTGGAACGGGTCGCTGAGCGCGCCCTGGACCGGGTCGGTGATCGGCGACGGGCCCATCTTCGAGCCCCAGCGGCCCTGGTCGAGCCACATCGGCGCCCGGCTCATCGACTCGGCGCCGCCAGCCAGGGCAACGGTCGCCTCGCCGGTCTGGATCGTCTGGCAGGCGGACACGATCGCCTGGACGCCCGTGCCGCAGAGGCGGTTGACCGTGAAGGCCGGGGTCTCCTTCGGCACGCCCGCGCCCATGCCGACGACGCGCGCCATGTACGGGTCGCGCGTCTCGGTGTGGATGACGTTGCCGAAGACGACGTGGTCGACCTGGTCGCCGGAGATGGCGGACCGCTCGAGCGCGGCCCGGGCGGCGATGGCGCCCAGCTCGGTCGGCGGCACGCCGGCCAGCGACTTGCCGTACGAGCCGATGGCGGTCCGTGCCGCGGAGGTGATGACGACGTTGGTCAAGGTGGCAGTCCTTCCCGATCCCGGTTGTCCGGGCCGGAAGGGTAAGCGGTCGCCGGTCCGCGCGCCGCCCGGCACCTTTGTCCTGGCGCCGCCACGACGGGTAGAGTCCCGATAGAACGCTGTGGAAGCGTCAGCGCTACCAGCCCCCGCCGGACTCAGCCGCCTCTCGGTCTCGGGGCCGCTGCTCCGCCTGCGCAGCGACGAGCAGCTCGTGGCGATCTTCCGCGCCGGGCACGACGAGGCGTTCCGCGTCATCCACGACCGGTACCGGGCGCGGCTGCTCGCGTACGTCCGCCAGATGCTGTCGGGCTCGGCCGCCGACGCGGAGGACGTGCTGCAGGACGTCTTCCTCCGGGCCTACGACGCCCTCCGCCTCGACGCCCGTCCGCTCACGCTCCGCGCCTGGCTCTACCGCGTCGCCCACAACCGCTGCATCGACCAGCTCCGGCGGCCCGCGCCCGACGCCGCCGACATCTTCGACGTCAATCGCGTCCCGCAGCACGACCCGACGCTCGAGGCCGAGCGTCGCGAGGACCTCCGCCGGCTGGTCGCCGACGTCCGCCGCCTGCCCGAGCAGCAGCGCTCCGCCCTGCTCATGCGCGAGATGGACGGGCTCTCCTACGCAGAGCTGGGCGCGGCCCTCGGCGTCACCATCCCGGCGGTCAAGTCGCTGCTCGTGCGCGCGCGCATCGGCCTGGTGGAGGCGATCGAGGCCCGCGACACCGCCTGCTCGGAGATCCGCACCGACCTCGCCGCCGCGTTCGACCGCGGCGTCCGGGCGAGCGGGCGCTCGCGCCGGCACCTGCGCGAGTGCCGCGACTGCCGCGACTATCGCGCGCGACTGCGGACGGTCGACAAGCAGCTCCACGGCCTCGCCCCGGCAGGCGGGCCGCTGGCCACGCTCGCCAAGCTGCTGGGGATCGGCGGCGCCGGTGGCGGCGCGGCGGCCGGCGGCGGCGCCGCGGCCGGCGGCGGTGCGGCCGGCGGCAGCGCCGTGCTGGGCACCACGGCCGTGACGGCCGGCGGCGCCGCCGGGACGGCTGCGACGACCACCGCGGCCGTCGGGTCGGCTGCGGCCGGCAGCGTCGGCATCGCCACCGGAGCCGCCGCCGCGACGGCCGGCAAGGTCGCCGCGGTCGTGGCCGCCGCCGCGGTCGTGGGCGGCGGCGCCGCGACGGTCGAGCACGCGCAGCAGCGCGAGCCGGCGCCGGCGCCGGTGCACCGCGCCGCCGCCCCGGCGCCCAAGCCGCAGCGGCTGGCGGTGGCGGGCGTCGAGCTCGTCGGCCTGCGCGCGCCCGACACCTCGGCGGGCCTCGACCGCCTTCCGGCGCCGTCCACCGACGTCCCCGACCCTGCCGACGACGCAGCGGTCGCCCCGGCGCCGGCCACGGGCCCAGACCACCCGCTGCCGTGGGACCGGTCGATCGCCGGCGACCCCGCGGACGACAGCGAGGTCGGCGCCGCCGAGGGCACCGGCGGCCTCGAGGCGCCGGACGACTCCGGCCAGCCCGCCGACACGCGCGCCGTGCCCGACCAGGGCACGCCGGCGAATGCCGCCCGGCCGCCCGCCACCGTGACGACCACGCCGGCGACGACGACGCCCGACCAGGGCACCGACGCCACGCCGGCGCACGCCACCACGCCGCCACCCAGCGGAACCCGGGTCACCGTCTCCGCGCCCAGCGGGTCGGCCGACGCCACCGCCACGGCCACGGCCACGGCCGTCTCGACCTCCGGGACGGCGGGGACCACGTCGACGCCGACCGGCACGACAGGCGTCGCTGCGCCCGGCCCGAGCGGGACGCAGGCGCCCGACTCCACCACGCGCTGAGCCGGCCCCGCTCGCGAGGAGCACGGCGCTAGGGTCCCGGACATCGATCGGTACCTCGCGACACTCGACCACGAGGAGCTCTCGATCCAGCGCGGCCGGCGCTCAGGGCTCTACTCGATCGTCGCCGTCCACTCGACGGCCCGGGGCCCGTCCCTGGGCGGCTGCCGGATGTGGGCCTACGACGACAACCGGGCCGCTGTCCGCGACGCGCTCAGGCTGGCCGAGGGCATGACGTACAAGTCCGCGGTCGCCGGGCTGCCGCTCGGCGGGGGCAAGGGCGTGATCGTCCTCCCTCCGGGCGAGCCCGTCGACGGCGCCCGACGGCGCGCGGCGCTGCTCGACTTCGGCGACGCCGTCGAGCGGCTCGGCGGCACCTACGTCACCGCCGAGGACGTCGGCACGTCCACCCGCGACATGACGGTGATCGCTCGTCAGACGCGGCACGTCACGGGGCTCTCGCGACGCGCCGGCGGCTCCGGCGACCCCAGCCCGTTCACGGCCCTGGGCGTCCTGCACGCGATCCAGGCGACCTGCGAGCGCGTCTTCGGGACCTCCGACCTTCGCGGCCGCACCGCCTCGGTGGTGGGCCTCGGCCACGTCGGCCTGCCGCTCGCGGGCCTGCTCGCCAAGGCGGGGGCCGGGCTCGTCGTCGGCGACGTCGACCGTGGCAAGCGCGAGGAGGCGCGCACCCTCGGCGCCCGGTGGCTGACGCCCGCCAGGGCGATGACGGCGCCGGTCGACGTCCTCGTGCCCTGCGCGCTCGGCGGCGTCCTCGACCACGAGTCGGTGCCGCAGCTGCAGGCGCCCGCGGTGGCCGGCGCCGCGAACAACCAGCTGGCCTCTTCCGACGTCGCCGACCTGCTGCGCGAGCGGGGCATCCTGTGGGCGCCCGACTTCGTCGCCAACGCCGGCGGGATCATCAACATCGCCGTCGAGCTGGAGCCGTCCGGCTACGACGCGCGCCGCGCCCGCGCGCGGACGCAGGAGATCGGCGACACGCTGCGGCGGATCTACGACGACGCGGAGACCGCGCGGACGACGCCGCTCGCGGCCGCCTCGGCGCTGGCGGCCGAGCGCCTCACCGGCAGCTGAGTCAGACCAGGCCGTCGGGCGACGCCTGGCTGACCGGCGGGTGCGGGGCGCCCGCCGACGCGGCGAGGCGGCGCCGCTCGGCCTGCGCCTCCTCCAGCGTCTCGTCGGGCCAGTGGCCGTGCTCGTCGAAGAACTGGCGCGCGGCGTCCTCGTCGTAGCGGTCCTTGTCGCCGTTGCGCGTGAGGTAGAGGATCCACGCGATGCCGACGACCCCGGCGACGACGGTCAGGATCCCGTAGGCGTTCGCGAGCATCGACCGCAAGGGTAGAGGCTCAGCCCCACGACGGCCGCTGGACGCCGTCGGGCAGCCGACCCTCCTCCTCGAGCTTGTCGAGATGCGCCGCGAGGGTGATCGCCGCCACCGGCCGCATCGGCGCGGGGACGTCGGCCCAGGCGCCGTCGAGCAGCGCGTCGACGCTGCGGGCGCCGCCTGCGAGCGCGGCGACCAGCCGCGCCTCGCGTTCCAGCCGGTGCGCGACGTAGCCGTCGAGCTTGGCGGCGGCGTCGGCGATCGGCGGCCCATGGCCGGGCAGCAGCACCGCGAACTCCCGCGCGCGCAGCCGGCGAAGGCCGTCGAGATAGCCGCGGAGGGCGCCCGGGTCGGGCGCGATGAAGACGCTGCCCTCCCCCAGCACGGCGTCGCCGGTCAGGCAGGCCGCGCCGACGGCGAAGCACACGTGGTCGGGCGCGTGCCCGGTGACCGGGATGGCCTCGAGCGGCCCGACGCGGGCCCCCGGCTCGATCCGGACGTCCGCTCCCGGCCAGCGCACCGCCGCGACCGGGACGCCGCCGGCGCGCGCCGCGACGCCGGCGGCGGCGTCGGCGTGGTCGCCGTGGTCGTGCGTCAACGCGACGCCGCCGATGCCGCCCCGCGCGGAGGCCGCCGCGAGCACCGCGTCGACGTGCTCCGTCAGCGCCGGCCCGGGGTCGACGACCCAGCACGGGTCGCGCCCCACCAGCCACGTGTTCGTGCCCGAGAGCGTCAGCGGCCCGGGGTTGGCCGCGCGCACGAGCGCGATGTCGTGCGCGGCCAGCAGGGACTCCATGGCCCCAGGCTAGGCCGCCGGCTCGCCGGCGACCACCGCGGCGGGCACCAGCGGCCGCCGCGCCCACGCCGCCACGACGACGGCGACGCCGGCGGCGGCGACGCCGTAGGCGACCCGCGCGTCGACCACCGAGGTGAGCACGCCGCCGATGACGAAGCCGACGCCGGGCACGGCGGCGGCCATCGACTCCAGGAGGCCGGCGGCACGCGCCTGGTAGTCGTCGCCGACCGACTCCTGGAGCGCGGTCATCACCGCCACCCACTGGATGCCGTTGCCGGTCCCGCCCACGATCGAGCCCAGGCAGGCGACGGCCAGCGTCGGCGCCACGGCCATTCCCGCGTACCCGAGCCCGACCGCGGCGGTCGAGGCCAGCACGAGCGCGGCGGTCGACCGCTCCTTGGCCCGCGCGAAGATCACCGACCCGAGGAGGATGCCGACCCCCCAGCTGGAGAGCAGCACCCCGAAGCCGAGGCTCGTGGTCCCGAGCGACTGCTCGGCGTAGACCACCTCGATCGGCACGGTGATCGTGAAGAAGATGATCGCCACCGCCTCGCCGAGGATGAGGCGTCCGGCCGTGGGATGCGAGCGGACGTACCGCAGGCCGTCGCGCACGCGCGCCAGCCAGTGCTCGCGCGGGCCGGGCTCCGGCACGGGCAGCCGCCGCGCCGCGGCGAGCAGCACCAGCGCCGCGGCCAGGAACGACGCCGCGTCGACCCAGAGCGCCGTTGCGGCGCTCCACGTGTGCACGAGCACGCCGGCCAGCACCGGGCCGCCGACGCTCGTCGCCGCGAAGATGACGTTGATCACGGCGTTCCCGTCCCGCAGGGCGTCCGCGGGCGCCAGCGCGGCGGCCACGGCGCCGCGCGAGAGGCCTCTCGCGGTGATGGCGAGCAGGCCGTCGAGGAACGCCAGCACGAGCACCGCCGGCAGCCAGAACGCCCCGGCGAGCACGGCGAGCCCGGCGAAGGCCAGCGCCTCCACCACGTAGAGCGCCGGCAGGCTGCGGCTGACCGGCCGGCGGTCGAGCCCCGCGGTGAGCGCCGGGGCCAGCAGCGCCGGCAGGAACTTGCCCAGCAGGAACAGCGCCGTGGTGGCCAGCGCGCTGTCGGTCCGGTCGAGCACGAGCACCGCGAGGGCGACGACGCCGAAGCTGTCGCCGAGCTCGTTGAGGGCGTAGGTGCCGGCGAGCGGTGCGAATCCTCCAGCGCGAAGGGCGTTCCGAGCGGCCGACACGGCGGGCAATGTAACCGCCCACGCGGGCGGAGCGGCCCCCCGCGCCCTAAGGAACTGCGGCAACGCGCCGATAAGCCAGGGCGTATGGGCCGCAGGACGCTCGTCCTCTCGCAAGTGGCGCTGTTGGCGGCATCGCTCGTCGGTGCGGTCCTGGCGTCGCGCGCGAGCGACTGGCAGCCCGTCGAGCTCGTGGTCGCCCTGGCGGTCGGGACGATCATCAGCGACGCGATCCCGGTGGAGACGCGCTCGCTGCGCCTCTCCGGGTCCTTCACGTGCCTCGTGCTGGCGATGGCCCTGCTCGGCCCGGCGCCCGCGGTCGCCATGGCCGTGATGTCGATCGCCATCGACTCGATCCGCCGGCCGCTGTCGCCGTCGCTGACGGTCGCCAACTTCGCGGCGTTCGCGACGTACCCCCTCGTCGGCGGCCTGATCGTGCGGGCGCTCGACATCGACACGCTGAGCGACGTGAGCTTCGGGGTCGCCGTCTTCTGCGTCTTCTTCGCCACCAACGCGCTGAACTTCCTGCTCATCGCCGGGCCGCGCGTCATCACCCACGGCAGCTCCCTGCCGCGGCTCGTGCGGACCCTCTTCATCCCGATGCTGCCGTCCGAGGCGCTCGCCGCGGCGCTGACGGTCGCGATCGCCACGATCTACCGCCAGGTCGGCTTCATGCCGGTCCTCGCGCTCGTCGGGGTGCTGTTCCTCTTCCAGGTGCTCACGCGCGAGCTGCTGCTCTCGCAGGAGCGCGCCGAGCAGCTCGAGACCCGCTCCACCCAGCTGGCCTCGCTGCAGGTGGGCGTCCTGGCCGCGCTGCTGCAGACGCTGTCGCTGCGCGATCGCATGACCGCCCGCCATTCGGCCGCCGTCGCCCGCTACGCGCGGGCGATCGCCGAGGAGGTCGGCTGCAGCGCCGCCGAGCAGGAGCTCGTCCACACCGCCGGCCTCCTGCACGACATCGGCAAGTTCGCCTTCCCCGACCGGATCCTGCTGGCCAACCGCAAGCTCGACAAGGACGACTGGAACATCGTCCGCACGCACCCGTACCAGGGCGCGCGGCTCGTGCGCCGCATCGACGGCTACGGCCCGGTGGCCGCCATCATCCTGGCCCACCACGAGCGCATCGACGGCCGCGGCTACCCGCGCGGCCTGTCCGGCGACGAGATCCCGCTGCTGTCGCGGATGATCTCGATCGCCGACACCTACGACGTCATGACGGCGCGCGACTCCTACCGCTCGCCCGTCGCCCAGGCCGAGGCGATCGCGGAGCTGCGCCGGGTGTCCGGGACGCAGCTCGACGGCAGCCTGGTCGAGGCGTTCATCCGCGTGCTCACCCAGCGCGACCTGAGCTTCCAGCACACCACGGACGCCGACTTCGAGCGCGAGCTCGACTTCGAGACGCGCGTCCGCGGCTACGCGTTCCCCAAGGCGGCCTGAGCCGCCGCGGCGGGCGCCGCGGCGACGCGGACGCCGGCGTCCGCCCTCCCGCCGCACGGCGTTCTTCCCACCCGGACGGGCGCGAGCTTGCTGGTCAAAGCGGTGGATAATGCTCAGCACCGTGGACACATAACGCCGTGCGCCCTCGGACATCCGTCCAAGATCGCCCGATTCCCTAGATTTGGGGATGGCGCTGCCGAAGGGCGCGCCGCGACAATGCACCGCGGCACGACGAAACGGCGCCGAGCTTGCAGGCGGGCGCCGTCGCGTCTGGTCTATTTCGTCCGCAAATCGCTGCGGTGGTGCGCAGCGCGAACTCGGGGGTACAACCGTGTCCTGGCGCAACTAGCCGTTAACGGCGAACCACGAGGGCGTCCTTCGGGGCGCCCTCACGCCGTTAAGCGGCAGGTTCGCCGGGAACTTGAGGCCGTCCTGCGACGATCTGGACACTCGTCCGATCCGGGGCCGCCGGGGCCGGAGCGCGCCCCCGCCCCGGGGCGGCCAAGATGTCCGTCGTGCCGCCTGCCGCCGCCACCCCCGCCGGCACCGCCCGCGCGCCGGCGCGGCCGGTGTGCGTCGCCCTGGAGGGCGCGGTGCCCGCCGCTCGGGCGGCGCTGCTGGTGCGAGACGATGCGAGCCCGTTCGCCCTCGTCGGGCGCTGGGCGGGCGCCGCGGCGATCGCCGGCAGCGAGCCCCTGCGCTGCGCCACCGCCGACGAGGACCCGTTCGGCCTGCTCGACGAGCTCCCCGCCGTGGCCGGCGCGCCGCCGGGGTTCGTCGGCGGCGGCTGGTTCGGGATGCTCGGCTACGGGCTCGGGCGACGGGTGGAGACGGTGGGCGCGCCGCCGCCCGGCGTGGCGGGCGAGCGCCTGCCCGACGCCGTGCTGGCCTTCCACGACCACGTCCTGCGGCTGGACGCGACGGGGAGCTGGTGGTTCGAGGCGCTGTGGACCGACGAGCGGGCGGCCGCGCTCGAGGAGCGCCTCGGCGTGCTCGCGGCGCGCCTGCGGGCCGGCGTGGAGGGCCCCCGGCCCGTGCGCAGCGGCCGCTGGCGCGCCCAGCCGGCGCCGGCCGGCCACGCCCGGGCGGTCGCGGCCTGCCGGCGGCGCATCGCGGAAGGCGACCTGTTCCAGGCGAATCTGGCGGTGCGGCTGCGCGCCCCGATCGACGGCGACGCCGCCGACCTGCTGGTCCACGGCGTCGAGGCGCTGGCCCCCGACCGCGCGGCGTGGCTCGCCGGGCCGTGGGGCGCCGTGACCAGCCTCTCCCCCGAGCTGCTCGTCGCGGCGCGGGGCGGTCGCGTGCGCAGCGCCCCGATCAAGGGGACGCGACCGCGCCCAGGCGATCCGGTGCGTGCCGAGCAGGAGCGGGCGGCACTGACCACCTCGACCAAGGACCGCGCCGAGAACGTCATGATCGTCGACCTCGTGCGCAACGACCTGGGGCGGGTCTGCCGGCCGGGGACGGTGCGCGTCACGGCGCTCGCCGAGGTCCGCCCGCATGCCGGCGTGTGGCATCTCGTGTCCGAGGTCGAGGGCTGCCTGCGCGACGACGTCGGCCACGGCGCGCTGACCCGCGCGCTGTTCCCGCCGGGCTCGGTGACCGGCGCCCCCAAGGTCGCCGCCATGGGCGTCGTCCACGAGCTCGAGAGCGCGCCGCGTCAGGCGTTCTGCGGCGCCCTGGGCTTCGCCAGCCCGACCGCCGGCCTCGAGCTCAGCGTGGCGATCCGGACCTTCGAGGTGCGCGACGGGCATGCGTGGCTCGACGTGGGCGGCGGCGTGGTCGCCGACTCCGATCCGGCGTCCGAGGCGGCGGAATGCCTGGCCAAGGCGGCCCCGCTCCTGGCCGCCATCGGCGGGGAGGCAGACGGCGGGGCGACCATGCCGGCCGCGGGGGACGCGGGCGAGATCCCGCTCCCGCGGCGGACCGGCCCGCGGCCGGTGCCGCGGCCGGATCCCGGCCGGGGCATCTTCGAGTCGCTGCGCGTCGTCGACGGCGTCGCGGTGGGCGCCGACCGACACCTGGCGCGGATGGCGGCCTCCGCGCGGGAGCTCTACGGCGTCACGCTGCCCTCGGCGCTGCCCGCGCTGGTGGCGCACGCCGCCCTCGAGCAGGGCGGGCCCTGCCGGCTGCGCGTGCTGCTGGAGCCCGACGGGAGCCTGGAGCTCGACGTCGCCCCGCTGCCGCCGCCGGGCGGCCCCCTGACGCTCGAGCCCGTCGCCGTGCCGGGCGGGCTCGGGGCGCACAAGTGGCGGGACCGGCGGCTCGTCGACGCGCTCGACGGCGACGTCGCGCCGGGCCTGCCCCTGCTCGTCGACCTCGACGGCCTGGTCCTCGAGACGACCCGCGCGAGCGTCGTCGCCATCGTCGGAGGGCTGCTCGTCGCACCGCCGCTCGACGGCCGGATCCTGCCGGGCGTGGCCCGCGCGCGGGTGCTGGAGCACGCCGCGGAGCTGGGCGTCACCGTCGCCGAGCGGCCGCTGGCCCTCGAGGAGCTGCTCGGCGCCGACGGCGCCTTCGCGGTCAACGCCCTGCGCGGCGTCGAGCCCATCTCCTCCGTCGCGGCCCGAGCGCTCCCGGTCGAGCACGAGCTCACCGGCCGGCTCACCGGGCACCTGGACGACGACCGGCGCCTCTAGCCGGCCCCGGCGCGCCTCAGAAGGCCGTGGCCAGGGCGAACGGGTGGACGGGGCCCGAGCCGCGCTGGCGCAGCTGCCCGGCGAGCATCGCCAGCGTCCAGCCGCTGAAGCGGAGGTCGTCGACCAGCAGGCAGGCCCCCGACGGGGGCTGCGTGGAGACGGCGAACGCGCCCCGCACGTTGGCGACCTGCTGCGCCGCGTTGGCCATCTCGCGCTGCGGCGGGCGATCGGCGACCCGTTCGAGCGCCGGCACGCATTCCACGCCGAGCGCCGTCGCCAGCCGGCGCGCCAGGTCGGGCACGAGCTCGCCGGAGCGCCGCGACGGCACGGCGGTCACCCAGCGCACGGGCACGCCCCACTCACGGACGACCTGCGCGGCGGCCGCCACGAGCTCGTCGTCGAACCGGCCCGCGGCGCGCCCCGCCTGCACGAGCGGGTCCCAGCCGCCGTCACCGAGCCGGGCGAGCGCCCGTCCCTCCTCGGCGCGCACGCCGTCGGGGATCTTCTTCAGCCGGCCGTCGGGGCCGGGAGCCATCTTCTTGACCTCCAGGACCAGCGGCCGCGAGCGGAGGTGGACGGTGGCGTCGCGGACCGCCGCCGCGTCCAGCGGCCCGTCGAACCGCGCCCCGGCGCAGACCGAGCAGCGCCCGCAATCCTCGGGCGCGGGGTCGTCGAGCTCCTCCTGGAGCGCGCGCATCAGGCAGCGCCCGTCGGCGCCGAACGCCGCCATGGCCGCCTGCTCATGGCGCCGCAGCTCGGTGATGCGGGCATAGCGCTCGGCGTCGTAGGTCCATGCCGTCCCGGGGGCCGCCAGCCAGCGCGATCCCTCGCGCGCGACGGCGCCCTCGACGTCGAGCACCTTCATGAGGCCCTCGATGCGCCCGCGGCCCAGGTTGACCTGGGCCATCAGCTCGGTCGTCCCGGCGCCATCGCCGCCGACCGCCTCGAGGTGCTCGAGCACGCGCTGGACGACCTCGCGCCGCGGGAAGGCCTGCTCGATGAAGAAGTCCTGGATCCGGCGGTCCTCGGCGCCGCGCAGCAGGACGACCTCGGCGCGGTCGATCCCGCGACCGGCGCGACCGACCTGCTGGTAGTACGCGATCACCGAGCCGGGCGCCTGGTAGTGGACGACGAAGCCGAGGTCGGGCTTGTCATAGCCCATGCCCAGCGCGCTGGTCGCCACGACCGCCTTGAGCTCGTTGCGCAGCAGGCGGTCCTCGACCTCCACGCGGCGCTCGGCCTCGACCTCGCCGCTGTAGGCCTCGGCCGGGATCCCGCGGCTCGTCAGCCAGGACGCCACGAGGTCGGCGTCGCGCTTCGTGAGCGTGTAGACGATGCCCGAGCCCGGCATCCGCGGCAGCCACTCGGCCAGCCAGGCGAGGCGGTCCGCCTGCGACGGCAGCTCGACCACCTCGAAGCGCAGGCTCGACCGGCCGAGAGGGCCGCGGTAGGTCCGCAGCTCGGCGCCCGCGTGCCCTGCGCGCAGCTGCTCGGTGACGTCGGCGACGACGCGGTCGTTGGCGGTCGCCGTCGTGCAGAGCACGGCGACGCCCTCCGGCAGCCGCTCGAGCATGTCGCGGATGCGGCGGTAGTCGGGCCGGAAGTCGTGTCCCCAGTCGCTGATGCAGTGCGCCTCGTCGACGACCAGCAGGCCGACGCGCTCTGCGAACACGGGCAGCAGGCGCTCGCGGAACTGCGGGTTGTTCAGGCGCTCGGGGCTGATGAGCAGCAGGTCGACGGCATCGTCGGCCAGCAGCTGAGCGACCTCGTCCCACGCGTCGCGGTTCGTGGAGTTGATGGTGTGCGCCCGCAGGCCCAGGCGCTGCGCCGCCGCGATCTGGTTGCGCATGAGCGCCAGCAGCGGCGAGACGATCAGCGTCGGGCCGGCGCCCTGACGGCGCAGCAGCGCGGTGGCGACGAAGTAGACCGCCGACTTCCCCCAGCCGGTGCGCTGGACGCACAGCACGCGCGCCCGGTCGTCGACCAGGTCGCGGACCGCTTCGAGCTGGTGCTCGCGGAAGCGGGCGTCGGGCCCGGCCAGCTCCCGGAGGAGCTGCTCGGCGTGCTCGGCGGTGGCGGTGCTCATGGCCGCTCGACGGTAGGGCACCCAGCCCACCGCGTCCGCCGGCGAGGCCGTTCCGTCACAGATCCGCGCGCGTCACGCGCGGGTGCGGCGCGGCAGCGTGCGCATCGCGGCCTCGAGCTCGTCCTCGTCCAGCGGCGGGGACGCCAGCGCGGACGGCTCCGCACCCGCCGCGCGCAGCCCGTCGAGCGCGAGCCCGAGCAGACGCCGCCACGCGTCCGGCCGCACCCCGCACGTCACGTCCATGGCCGCGCCGAGCATCAGGTGCACGAGCGCGACGTCCGTGTGGCGGATGTCCGGGCGGACGACGCCGGCGGCCTGCCCCCGCTCGACGAGCCGGCCGACGAGCGGAGCGAGGCGCTCACGGCCCTGGCTCACGCGCTCGCGGCCATGCGCCGTGCACGTGACGAGATCCTTGAGGCCGCGATCGGCGGCCTGCAGCTCCAGGCCGCGCTCGACGAAGGTCGAGAGCCCCGTCCACGGGTCGGCGTCGCGCAGGCACTCCTCCGCGAGCGCCACCAGCGCCGCCATGCGGTCCTCGAAGAGCGCGTCGATGAGCTGCTCCTTGTCGGGGAAGCGCCGGTAGACCGTCCCCACGCCGACGCCGGCGTGACGGGCGATGTCGTCCAGCGTCACCCCGAGCCCACGCTCGGCGAACACCTCGGCGGCGGCCGCGAGGATCCGCTGGCGGTTGCGCTCGGCGTCGGCGCGGAGCGGGCGCTCCCCGGTGGCCGAGGACATCGGCTGCGCAGCGGACATGGCGCCAGGATAACCAAGCGGAGACGAGCTCTCCGGTTTCGGTGCTAGATTGCGGACCGAAGTTGAGACGATGTCTCCGCTT
Organism: Baekduia sp.; assembly: GCA_035765735.1. Taxonomy (GTDB): domain Bacteria; phylum Actinomycetota; class Thermoleophilia; order Solirubrobacterales; family Solirubrobacteraceae; genus Baekduia. Next base: position 81,221 of record DASTWY010000002.1, read on the forward strand.
CGATCTCCCCTCTCCCCTCTCCCCTCTCCTCCATGACCCCATCCCCTGTGCAGAACCCGCACCACGAGCGCCGATGGGCGATCCTCGGCGTCATCGCCATCGCGCAGCTGATGGTCGTGCTCGACGCGACGATCGTGAACATCGCGCTGCCGAGTGCCCAGCACGACCTCGGCTTCACCGACGACTCACGGCAGTGGATCATCACCGCCTACGCGCTGGCCTTCGGCTCCCTGCTGCTGCTCGGCGGCCGGCTCGGCGATCTCTTCGGCCGCAAGTGGGCCTTCATCGGCGGGCTGCTCGGCTTCGCCGTGGCCTCCGCCGTCGGCGGCGCCGCGACGTCGTTCGGCGTGCTCGTCGCCGCCCGTGCCGCGCAGGGCGTCTTCGGCGCGGTGCTCGCGCCGTCGTCGCTGGCGCTCCTCTCGACCATCTTCACCGACCCCGCCGAGCGCGGGAAGGCGTTCGGCATCTTCGGCGCGATCGCCGGCGGCGGCGCGGCGGTCGGCCTGCTGCTCGGCGGCGTGCTGACCGAGTCGCTCTCCTGGCGCTGGTGCCTGTACGTCAACCTGCTGTTCGCGGTGCCGACCGCCGTGATCGCGCTGCGGATGCTCATCAACCAGGCGCACCCACAGCGCCCGCCGCTGGACCTCAAGGGCACCGTCACCGCGACCGCCGGCCTGTTCGCCCTGGTCTACGGCTTCTCGAGCTCCGAGACCCACTCGTGGGGCCATCCCGTGACGGTCGTCGCCCTCGTCGCCGCCGTCGTGCTGCTCACGTCGTTCGTGGTGATCGAGGCCCGCGCCGAGCATCCGCTGCTGCCGCTGCGCGTGCTGGCGGACCGGACGCGCGGCGGCTCGTTCCTGGCGATCGGCATCTCCGGGATCGCGATGTTCGCCGTCTTCCTCTTCCTGACCTACTACCTGCAGCAGACCAAGGGCTTCTCGCCGATCGAGACCGGCCTGGGCTTCCTGCCGATGACGGCGGCGATCATGACCACGGCCACCTCGGTCAACATCAAGTTCCTCAACAAGGTGGGCCCGCGCCCGCTGCTGGTGCTCGGCATGTCGCTCGGCGCCGTCGCGATGGTCTGGCTCGCGCAGCTGACGCCGGACTCCAGCTACGCCGGGCACGTGCTGCCGTGCCTGCTGGTCATGGGCGTCGGGATGGGCAACATCTTCGCCCCCGCGATCGCCAGCGCCACCTACGGCGTCGACCTGCGCGACCAGGGCGTCGCGTCGGCGATGGTCAACACGATGCAGCAGGTGGGCGGCTCGATCGGGACGGCCCTGCTGAGCTCGATCTTCGCCAGCGCGATGACGGCCTACGTCGACGGCCGCCGGCCGACGCCGGACGTCCTGCAGGCCGCGGCCGTCCACGGCTACACGGTCGCGTTCTGGATCGCGGCGGGCGTGTTCGCCGCCGGCGCGTTGCTCGTCGGGCTGATGATGCGGCCCGTGCGCGTCGCCGAGCCGGCCGGCGAGCCGGCGATGGCCCACTAGCGCGGAGCGCGACCCCGCCCGCGGGCGGGCGGCCTAGGATCCCGGTCCGGGCCGCCCGCCATCAGGGCTGCCGGGAGGCGGAGCGCGATGATCCAGGACGGGCTGAAGCTCACGACGTACGGCGGCGAGCGCCAGCGGACCGACGGGCGCTTCGTCGGCGACGCGCTGCTCGACCTCTATGCGCGCCACCAGATCCGGACCAGCCTGCTGCTGCGCGGAGCGCAGGGCTTCGGCCCCAAGCACGGCCTCCGCACCGACCGGCTGCTCACCCTCTCGGAGGACCTGCCGCTCGTCTCGGTCGCCGTCGACGAGCGCGCGCGGATCGAGGCGCTGCTGGCGGACGTCACCGCCACCGAGCACCACGGGCTCGTGACGCTCGAGCGGGCCCGCCTGCTGACCGGCGACATCGCCGGCGAGCCGCTGCCCGATGCCGCGAAGCTGACCGTCTACGTCGGCCGCCGCGAGCGGATCGGGGGCGCGCCCGCGCACCTCGCGATCTGCGACCTGCTCCACCGTCGCGGCGTGGCGGGAGCGACCGTGCTGCTGGGCGTCGACGGGACCGCCCACGGCGAACGACGCCGCGCGGCGTTCCTGGGCCGGAACGCCGGTGTGCCGCTGATGGTCATCGCGGTGGGGTCGGCCGAGACGCTGACGCCCGTGCTGCCCGAGCTGGGGCGGATGCTGGAGCGCCCGCTGATGACGGTGGAGCGCGTGACGCTGTGGCGCCGCGACGGCCAGCGGCTCGAGGAGCCGCGGGAGCCGGCGGCGATCGACGCCCACGGCCTGGCCATCTGGCAGAAGATCATGGTCTACGGCTCGGAGCAGGCCATCGTCGACGGCCGACCGCAGCACCAGCTGCTCGTCGAGCGCCTGCGCCGGGAGGACGCCGCCGGCGCGACCGCGCTGCGCGGCATCTGGGGCTTCCACGGCGACCACCCGCCGCACGGCGACCGGCTGTGGCAGCTCCGGCGCCACGTGCCGGCGGTGACGGTGATCGTCGACACGCCGGAGCGCATGCAGCGCGTGCTGCCCGTGATCGAGGAGGTCACGCGCGATCGGGGCCTGGTCACCAGCGAGCTGGTGCCCGCCGTGGCGGCCGACGTCGACGGCCGGCGCCGCGGCGGCCTGCGCCTGGCCCGGCCCTGAGCCGGCCACGAACGGCGAAGGGCCGCTCGGGTAGCGGCCCTTCTGGTGCTGCATGTATCGGGGCGCCCGGATTCGAACCGGGGACCTCACCGACCCGAACGGTGCGCGCTACCAGGCTGCGCCACGCCCCGAGGTGGTTGTCGGATTCTACTCAGCCCGAGCCCGCGACGGCCTTGTAGTACCGGACGGCCAGTCCGGTGACCAGCGTCTGGAAGGCCGCGTCGAGCGTCACGTCCTCCGCGGCGGCCCAGCGCTCGAGCCCTTGATCCTCGATCGCCTGCGCCTCGGCGATCACGTCGTCGCAGAGCTCGGGGTGCCGGTCGGCGAAGTAGGCGCCGATCGAGTAGAGGCCCGTGTCGGTCAGCGACGCGAGCAGCTCGTCGCCGTGCCGGTCGCCGTCGGGATCGGCTGAACGCGCGCTCACCGACCGCCCAGCGCGCCGCCGACGACGTCCCCGACCGCGCCAGTGACGCCGCCGACCGTCGTGCCGGCCTCCCGCGTCGTCTGGTCCACGGTCCGGGTGGCGCCATCGGCCACCTGCTGCACAGTGCTCCCGACGGCGCCCACGGTGTGCTGCACCGTATCGCCCGCCGTGGTCGTGACCCCGTCGACGGTCGAGCCGAGCGCCGCACCCGTGTCCTCGACGGCCTGCCCGACCGGCCCGTCGACCGCGCCGCCGACGGCCTCGGTCGTCTGCTGCACCGCGCCCCCGGCGGTGGTGGGCGCCGGCTGCGAGACCGCCTGCGTGAGGGCGTCGACGAGCGCCGGGCTGGGCTCCGGCGACGAGGAGGTCGTGCTCGCGGGCTTGGTCGTGGCCGTGGTGCGGGAGTCCCGCGCCGGCGCCGTGGCGCGCGTGGGCTCCGGCGTGGACCCCGCGCCGCCGCTCGCCGGGGCGGACTGCCCGCCGCCGCGGCCGGGGGTGCGCTCGGCGCCGCTCGTCCGGTCGCCGCCCGCGCTGCGACGGCGGCCGGCGGCGGCGCGATGGTGGTGCGGCCTGGCGGCATGCGCTCGTCGGCCCGGCGCCCGGCCGCTCGTCGGCGCTGCGGCCGTGCTGCCCGCGTGCCGTGGCCCGCCGCCGGCGTGCGGCGCCGTCACCGGCGCGTGGACGGCCTGCGCGGCCGCGGGCATCGTGCCGTGCTGCCCGGTCACGGCCGTGCCGGCGCCGACGCCGGCCAGCGCGACGGCGGCGGCCGCCGCGACGAGCTTCATGATGCCCGCGGGGGCGTCGCCGGCGCCGGCCGCCGCGGCCGACCAGCTCGCGACGTGCTGGCCGGCGCCACCCGCGCCGTCCTGCCCGCCGAGCCAGCGGCGCCGCAGCAGCAGCGGCAGCGGCAGCAGCGCGCCGAGCCGTGCCCGCACCGGGCGGCGCGCCGGCGACGCGGCGCTCGCGGCGGCGAGGCCGGCGAGGACCGCGTCGCGCCGGCAGCCCGCGCAGCGCGCGATGTGCCGCTCCAGGCGCCGCTGGTCGCGGCGGCCGAGCACCGTCGCGCGAGCGCTGTCCACGAGCCCCTGCGCGCGCCGGCACGCCTCGCCGCTCTCGAGCTCCGCGAACTCCTCGCTCAGGCGGCGCCGGGCGCGGAACAGCGTCGACTCCACCGACGCGCGCGACAGCCCGAGGCGCTCGCCGATCTCCGCGTACGAGAGACCCTCGATCTCGCGCATGACCAGGATCTGGTGATGGGCCTCTGAGAGCCCGTCGAAGGCGCCCCACAGGTGGTCGAGCCGCTGCTTGGCCGCCAGCGCGGCGTCCGGCGCCCCGATCGGCGTCGCGAGCCGCGACGCCTCGTCCTCCGAGGATCCGGCCTCGGCGTCGAAGCTCACCTCCTCGGCCCGGCGTGAGCGCCGGAACGCGTCGATGCACGCGTTCTTGGCGATCTCGTAGATCCACGGCTTGAAGTGGATCTGCCGGTCGGTCTGGCGCATGCGCCGCAGCGCCGAGACGAAGATCTCCTGGGTGAGGTCCTCCGCGCGCCCGTGGTCGCGCACCATGCCGACGACGTAGGCGAAGATCCGCCGGCGGTAGCGCTCGTAGAGGCGCTCGAAGGCATGGTCGTCCCCGGCCCTGACGGCCTCGACCAGGTCATGGTCCGTGACGTCGGTGCGGCTCCGCGCGGTGGCGGATACACCTGGTGCGGCGAGCGTTGCCAAGATCCCCCGTCCTGTTCCCCTGTGACGGTCCCCTCGATCCGTCCGGGAAACCGTAGCGTTTCCGTCCTCCGATGCCAAGTCTCACGTCCATCACCGACCATCTCGCGGACCTGCTCGAGGTCGACGACTTCCGCGACTACGCGCCCAACGGCCTTCAGGTACCCGGACGTTCCGAGGTTCAGACGGTCGTCACCGGCGTCTCGGCCGACGTGCAGCTGCTCGAGCGCGCCGCCGCCGAGGGCGCCGACCTCGTCGTCGTCCACCACGGCCTCTTCTGGCGCGGCGACCCCCAGGAGATCACGCCGCTGCTGCACCGGCGGCTGCGCATCCTCTTCGCGCACGACATCGCGCTCGCCGCCTACCACCTGCCGCTCGACGCCCACCCCGAGCACGGCAACAACGCCCTGCTGGCCGCGGGCCTCGGAGCCGTGCAGCCCACGCCGTTCGCCGAGCACGGGGGTCGGCCCATCGGCCTCCGCGTCCGCCTGCCCGGCGACGGGCTGACGCTCGCCGAGCTGGCCGCCCGGGTCGCCGAGGCGGTCGGCGGGCGCCCGCCGCTGGCCATCGACGGCGGCGGCGGAGCGCCCGAGCGCATCCGCACGCTCGGCATCGTCTCCGGCGCGGCCACCGACGACGTCCACGAGGCGATCGCCCTCGGACTCGACGCCTTCCTGACGGGGGAGCCGGCCGAGCGGGCGTTCGGCATCGCCCGCGACGCCGGCATCCACTTCCTGGCCGCGGGCCACCACGCGACCGAGACGTTCGGCGTCCGCCGGCTCGGCGCGCTGCTCGAGGAGCGGTTCGGCGTGCGGCACGTGTTCGTCGACACCGAGAACCCCATCTGAGCTCGATCCTCGACGCGCCGGGACGCACCGGAAGTCGGGGCATGGACGCGCCGCTTGTGGGCGTCCGCGGGCCGCGCTACGTTGCAGCGGTCACCATCTCCCATCACAGGAGGGCATGCCGATGGCCATTCACCTGACGCCGACGGAGCTCGCTCGCGAGGCCGGGCTCGAGCGGCGGGACGTCATCGAGAAGTGCATGGAGCTGGGTGTCCCGATCTTCGAGGGACGCATCGACAAGACGCTGTTCATGGCGTCGCTGAGCAGCACGAGCGCGGCCGAGCCGCGCGCCGCCGAGGCCACCGCGTAGCGCGGGCCGGCGGATGCCTCTCGCGCGCAGGCCGCGCGGACCATAGACTCGCCTCCCCAAGCCGCCGCACCGAGCGGCGGTGCCGGACCGCAGGAGGAGAGATGGAAGCTGGGACGACGCCCGCCGGCACGACCGGCTCGGTGACGATCGCCGATCTGTGCACGCGCGCCGCCGACGTGTTCGGCGACCGCGTCGCCATCAAGCACAAGGTGGGCGACGCCTGGCGCGACGTCACCTTCGCCGAGGTGGGCGACATCGTCGCGGAGATCGCGCTCGGCCTGATCGACCTCGGGCTCCAGCCCGGCGAGCGCGTGTCGATCCTCTGCAACACGCGCGCGGAATGGACGTACGCGGACTTCGCGATCTCCAGCGCCGGCGGCGTCGTCGTCCCGATCTACCCCACCAACTCCCCGGAGGAGTGCGAGTGGGTCGCGGGCAACTCGGAGTCCGTCTATGTCGTCTGCGAGGACGCCGAGCAGGTGGCCAAGGTGGTCGCGGTCCGCGAGCGGCTCCCCCACCTCCGCGGGATCGTCGTCGTCGATCCGTCCGGCGACGTGGCCGACGCCATCGCCCTCGACGCGCTGCGCGAGCGCGGCCGCGGGCGCGACCGCGCCGAGCTGCGCGCCCGCACCGAGGCGGTGCGCCCCGAGGACCCGTTCACCTTCATCTACACCTCGGGAACCACCGGCCCGCCCAAGGGCTGCGTGCTGACGCACGGCAACTACCGCTCGGTGGTCGACATGGTCGGCGAGCGCGGGGCGTTCGAGGAGGAGGGCGACCTCATCTACCTCTTCCTCCCGCTCGCGCACGCCTTCGCCCTGCTCATCCAGCTGGCCGCCGTCGACCGCGGCGTCGCCATCGCGTACTACGGCGGCGACACGAAGGCGATCGTCGGCGAGCTGATGGAGGTCAAGCCGACGTACCTGCCGTCGGTCCCGCGGATCTTCGAGAAGATCTACTCGCTGGCCCAGCAGCAGCTCGGCCCCGACGAGCTCGACCTCATCCGGACCGCCGGCGGCGAGATCCGGGACCTGGAGGTGGCCGGCAAGCCGGTCCCCGACGAGCTGCGCGAGCGCTTCGCCCCCGTGGCCGACAAGGCGCAGTTCGTGCGCAACCTGTTCGGCGGCCGCCTGCGCGAGGCGGCCACCGGCGCGGCGCCGATCGCCAAGGAGATCCTCGAGTTCTTCTGGGGCTGCGGCATCCCGGTGATGGAGGGCTACGGGATGACGGAGACCTCCACGGTCGCCACGAGCTCGACTCCCGCGGCGCATCGCTTCGGGTCCGTCGGGCGGCCCCTGCACGGCGTCGACGTCAGGATCGCCGAGGACGGCGAGATCCTCCTCAGGGGCGCCAACATCTTCCAGGGCTACTACAGGAACGACGATGCCTCGTTCGGGACGATCGAGAGCGGCTGGCTGCACACCGGCGACGTCGGCCGCGTCGACGAGGACGGCTACGTCTACATCACGGGCCGCAAGAAGGACATCATCATCACGGCGGGCGGCAAGAACCTGACGCCGGCCAACCTCGAGAACGACCTCAAGCAGACGCGCTGGGTCTCGCAGGCGGTCATGTACGGCGACCGCCGGCCCTACCCCGTGATGCTCGTCACGCTCGACGAGGAGGAGATCGTGCCCTGGGCGCAATCGCAGGGCATCGAGGACACCTCGATCCCGGCGCTGGCCAAGGACCCCCAGGTCCACGCGCTCATCCAGGCTGAGCTCGACAAGGCCAACGCCAAGTACGCCCAGGTCGAGCAGGTCAAGCGATTCGCGATCCTCGACCACGACCTGTCACAGGAGACGGGTGAGCTGACGCCGACGCTGAAGGTCAAGCGCAACGTCGTCAACCAGAAATTCGAAGCGATCTTCGACGCGCTGTACCGCGAGGGCTGACGCTGGCGTACGCTGAAGACGTGCGCACCGACCCAACCGACAACGGCGGGCTCTTCGTCGGGCGCCGTCCCGGAACGGCGCCGACGAAGTACCGCACGCTGCCCGAGCGCGGGACCGAGGGGCGACAGCGGGCCGACCGCCTCATCGCGCACGCCCTGCTGGCGCTCGAGGTGCTGATCAGCCTGCTGTTCTGGGGCCCGATCCCGGCCGGCGCCCTGTGGCTGGCGTCGCGGATGCAGTACTGGGGCACCGGCGTCGGCGTCGCGATCCTCGTCGGCTTCGCCGCCATGCTCGCCGTCCTCATGGTCGGCCTGATGGCGCTGAAGCGCATCGACCACGCCTGGATCCTCGTCCGGCGGGCCGCCGGCATCGACCAGCGGCAGGGCGCGATGGGCCGCGTCTTCGCCGTCACCGCCGCGATCTGCGCGACGATCTTCGCCTTCTGGTTCCTGATCATCAACGGCCCGGGCTCGTCCAGCTTCTCCGGCCAGGGCGGCTGATGGCGCGGCGGAGGCTGCTCGGCTACTACCGGCAGTTCGAGGGCCTCTCCGAGGAGGAGGTCAACGCCGGGCTGCGCGAGCAGGCTGCCGAGCGCCGCCGGAAGGAGCTGGCGCGGCTCGAGCCACTGGACCTCTCGCGCACGACCTGGCCGGAGTATCCGCCGCCGGCGATCGTCAACGCGATCACGTTCGCGGCCCGCCGCGGGCTGCACCGCTACCTCGACCGCTCCAGTGGCGAGCTGCGCTCCGAGCTGGCGCACCGCCACGGCGTGCCCGAGGCGCGTCTGGTGGTCGGCGACGGCGTCGCGCAGCTGCTGTCGGAGGCGACGGCGGCGCTGCTGGAGCCCGGCGACGAGCTGGTGACGCCGTGGCCGTCGTATCCGCTGTATCCGGTCGCCGCACGGCACGCCCGCGGCCATGCCGTGCCGGTCGCCGGGTTCGGCGTCGACGCCATCCTCTCCGCCGTCAACGACCGCACGCGCGTCGTGGCGCTGTGCAACCCCAACGACCCGACCGGCGAGCTGCTGGGCGTCGACGAGCTGCGCGCGCTGCTGGCGGCGCTGCCCGAGCGCGTCGTCGTGCTGCTCGACGAGGCGCTGCGCGACTACGTCGACGCCGAGCCGCTCGACGCCAGCCTGCGCCTGCTCGACGCGTTCCCGCGCCTGCTGGTGTTCCGCACCTTCTCGAAGGCGTGGGGCCTGGCGGGCCTGCGCTGCGGGTACGCGCTCGGCGGGCCGGGCGCCGAGCCGCTGCTCGAGCAGCTCGCCCCGGAGCTCGGCGTCAACGAGCTGGCCCAGGCGGGGGCGCTGGAGGCGGTCAGGACGATCGGCGGCGTCGTCGAGCGCCGTCGCGCCGCGATCACCGAGCACCGGGCGTCGCTGGCGGCCGCCCTGGGCCAGCAGGGCCTGACGGCGCCGCCCTCCCAGGCCAACGTGATCTGGCTCGCCGCTCCGGGGCCGCAGGGCGGCAGCGAGCTGGCGACCCGCCTGGAGCGCGCGGGGGTCACCGTCCAGCCCGGGGCCGGCGTGGGCGCGCCGGACCGCGTCCGGATCACGGTGCCGCATCGCGCCGAGGACCTCGAGCGGCTGCTGCGCGCGCTCGACGCCGCCGCCGCGGGCGGCTGACCCGCCGCCGAGACCGCCTACCGGCGGTGGCGCCGATGGTGGTGGTGGCGATGCCGGGGCTTCATGCTCGGGACCGTGGCGATGCGGCTCGGGGCCGAGACGTGGCCGCCCTGGTCGTGCGCCACACCGACGACGCGGAGCTCGCCGCCCGCCCGCCAGCGGCGCGCGCGGATCCGGTAGCTGCCGTCGCTGCGCACGTGCCGGCGCGCGACCGGCAGCCAGCGCCCGTTCGACGCCAGGCGCTGCAGCGACGCCGTGGCCGTCGGGATCGCCGGCAGGATGGCGCCGTGCACGATCACCCGGCGGCGCGTGACGCGGACCGAGGTGAGCTGCGTGCGCACGGCGACCTGGACGCTGATGATCGGGCTGAGGATGTCCGGCATCCCCGGGGCGATGATGACGGCGCGGGTCGTGGCCTGGAGGTCGGGAAGCGTGAAGCGGTAGGTGCCGCGCGACGAGCTCGTCGCCGTGGCGATGTCCGCGAAGGGCTGGTCGAACGGGAAGGTCGTGATCTGCAGCCGCACGCGGACGCCGCCGCGCTTGCTGCCCGCCAGCCGGCCGGTCAGCCGCACGGCGCCGCCGTAGGGCACGCGGTACTTGGACGCGGCCAGCGAGGCCGCCGACGGCGTGCCGAGCACGACGAACTTGTGGTCGATGCTGCGCGCGGTCCCGTTGGCGTTCGTCGTGACGAGCCGGAAGTGGTAGCTCTTGCCGGGCTCGAGGCCCTCGATCCGGGCGTTGACGGGCACGGCGTCCCAGCCGTCCCCCGCGCTGGTCTCCGGCGTGGTCGCGCCGTAGGTCTGGTCGCGGCCGTACTCGAAGTGGTAGGTGGTCTCGGCGCCGCGCGGCGTGATGATGCTGACGAGCGTGGCACCGGAGAGGCTGATGTCCTGCGCCTTGGTGCCCGCCACGCGCGGCGTCGTGGACTGGCGGGCGGTCACGAACGTCGCGTCCGCCCCGCGAGCCGTCCCGCCGGCGCTCTTGGCGACGGCGCGGAAGTGGTAGGTCGTCGACGACGTGAGCCCCTGGACGGGGATCTTCACGGTGACCGGCTCGCTGCCGGCCGGCACGTCCTGCGACGACGACTGCAGGCCGTAGGTCGCGTCGGTGCCGATCTCGAAGTGGACGGTCGTGTCAGAGCCCTTGGGGTCGACCAGGGCCGTGAGCGTGGCCTCCGTGCCGTTGATGTCCACCGCCGGCTTGGTCTGGACCGTGGGCGGCGCGATCGGCGCACCGGTCGCCGGCAGGGCGGCGGCCAGCGCGGCGATGACGAGCACGGGGAGGAGCAGGACGAGTCGGCGCATGCGGTTCTCGTGACACATCACGGCCGTCGAAGTTGCGCCGGGGCGGGTGGGCGGCGCTACGCGCTACGACGAGGTGCCCGACTGCCGCAGCAGGGTGCCGGTCGTCTGCTCCAGGATCTTGCGCCAGGCCCGCGTCTTCTCCTGCTCGGCGGCGAAGTGCTTGACGACCTTGCGCACGCGGGTCGCCGAGATCTCGATGCCGTGGCGCTCGCAGATCGCGCGGAACTGGTCGTAGTCCTCGGCGAGGCGCAGCGTCACCGACTGGAACCCGTGACGGGCGATGTCGACGCGCTTGGTGAAGTTCATGATCGACGTCTGGAACATCAGCTCGTCGTCGGGGTTGGGCTCGATGAGGACGATGTCGACGCCCTTGTAGCGCTCCTCCCAGTGCTTCTTCATCTCATGGAGCCGCTGGTAGGCCATGAGCTTGAAGGCCTGGTAGCCGATCTGCGGCAGCCCCATGTCGCTGACGTGGCGCGGGCGCGAGCCGAAGAGCGTCGAGACGCGGTCGGAGAAGTCGTTGACGTACGGGACGAGCGGGTTGACGACCACGATGAACTTCGCACCGGCCTTGACGGCGATGTCGAGGTTGGTCGTCGAGACGATGCCGCCGTCGACGAGCTCGCGGTCGCGGATCCGGACCGGCTTGTAGACCATCGGCAGCGCGGTCGAGGCGCGCACCGCCGTGGAGATCGGCACGTCGTCCCAGTCGTTGCCGCCGAACACGATGCGCTCGCAGGTGTCGAGGTCGGTGGCGGCCAGGTAGAGCTCGTTCTGCAGGAGGCGGAAGTCGTCGCTGCGGTCGGGGTCCGAGAGGACGGCCCGCATGTAGGACTCGATCCCCGACCCGGAGTAGATGCCCGACGGCAGGCCCTCGGCCAGTCCGAGGACGACGTCCATGATCGAGACCTGGCCGAGCTGCGGGGCGAGCTCCCGCAGGACGCCGAGCGCGCGCCAGGGCAGCGCGACGCCCTTGCGGGCGTACTCGAGCAGGTTGGGGCGCAGCAGCTGGCCGAGGTCGATGTCGCGGAAGGGCGTCGGCGTCTGCTGGTTGACGACCCGCATCATCTCCTCGGGCGTCACGCCGTTGGCCGCGAGCGCGGCGACGAACGAGCCGGCGCTCGTCCCGACGTAGACGTCGAACTGGTTGACGGTGCGGTTGACCGACAGCAGGTCGAGCGCGCGGAGCGCGCCGATCTCGTAGACGCCGCCGGTGAAGCCGCCGCCGCCGAGGACCAGCGCGGTCTTCGACCGCCGGGGCCGGCGACGCGTCTTGGCGCCGGTCGCCGCCGCGGCGGCGTCGAGCTTGACGACCTTGCCCATTGTGCGGGGCATGGTACCCCGACGGACACGCCCCGTCCCGGGTGGTCGCTACCCTGCCCGCGTCGTGCTCCGCCGCCTGCCGCCGCTCCTCGCGGCCGTGGTCGCCGTCGTCCTGGTGGCCGCCGCGCCCGCTTCCGCCCTGCGCCCGAAGGGTCTGCGCACCCATCTGGCGCACCTGCAGACCCAGCTGGGCTCCTGGTCCGGCGCGCTCGTCGTCGACGCCGGGTCGGGGCGCGTGCTCTACCGGCACCGCCCCGGGCTCGACCTGGCGCCCGCCTCGAACGAGAAGCTGTTCGTGACGGCGTCGGCGCTGCTGCGCTTCGGCGCCGACGCGACGCTGGCCACCAGCGTCGTCGCCGCGCCCACGACCGAGCTGGACGACCGGGGCGTCGTGCACGGCAACCTCTACCTCGTGGGCGGCGGCGACCCGACGCTCGGCGACGACGGCCTGGCGACGCTGGCCGACCAGCTGGCGGCCAGGGGCGTGCGGCGGGTCGACGGCGCGATCGTGGGCGACGACTCGCTCTTCGACACGCGCCGCGGGGGCCCGAGCACCGGATATGGCCGCGACATCAACCTGGGCGGGCTGATCACCGCGCTGTCGTGGGCGCACGGGCGGTCGGACGCCGGCGGCCCGGCGCACGCGGCCGCCCACCGCCTGGCGGCTCTGCTGCGCCGGCGCCACCACATCCGCGCGCGGCGCAAGGCGCGCCGCGGCGCCCTGCGCCCCGAGACGGCGGCCCTCGCCCAGCAGCTGGCGACGATCCCGTCGCCGTCGATGGCGTCGCTGATCGCCCTGACGAACACGCCGTCGGAGAACTTCTACGCCGAGATGCTGGCCAAGGCGCTCGGCGCGAGCTTCGGCACGGGCGGCACCACGGCCGCCGGACTGGCGGTGGTGCGCCGGACGCTGTCGCCGCTGGGCGTGCGGCCGCACCTGATCGACGGGTCGGGCCTCTCGCACGCCAACCGGACCAGCGCGCGGCAGGTCGTGACGCTGCTGCGGCGCATGGACGACCCGGACACGGCGGCGGCGTGGGACGCGTCGCTGGCGGTCGCCGGCCGCACCGGGACGCTGCGCCTGCGCATGCGTGGCACGCCGGCCCAGGACCGCTGCCGGGGCAAGACCGGAACGCTGATCGGCGTCAGCGCGCTCTCCGGCTACTGCACGACCGCCGGCGGCCGCCACGTCGTGTTCTCGTTCCTCGAGAACCGCGTGTGCAACTGGTGCGCGAAGGGGGTCGAGGACGACATGGTCGCCACGATCGCCCGTCTCTCGCGCTGACCGCCCGGTGCGCGGTCAGGCGCGGTCGTCGGCGCCGGCGTCGCCGACCGCGCCGTCGAGGAGCGCCAGCAGCCCGGCTTCGTCGACCACGGCCACGCCCAGGCGCTCGGCCTTGGCGAGCTTGGATCCCGGCGAGTCCCCGGCCACCACGTAGTCGGTCTTTTTGGAGACCGACGAGGTGACACGGCCGCCGGCGGCCGTGATCCGCTCGGTCGCCTGCTCGCGGGTGAGGTCGGGGAGCGTGCCCGTGAGCACGAAGGTCTGGCCGCTCAGCGGCCCCTCCCCCGGCGGCGGCCCCGCCTCCTCGAAGCGCAGCCCCCGCTCGCGCAGCGCGGCGATGAGCCGCTGCGTCTGCGGGTCCTGGAGCTGCTCGTGGATGCGCTGGGCCATGATCGGCCCCACGCCCGGCGTCTCCTGGATCTGCTCCGGCGCGGCGGCGACGAGCGCGTCGATCGTGCGGAACTGCTGCGCCAGGTTGCGGCCGGTCACCGCGCCGACCTCCTCCAGGCCGACCGCGAACAGCACGCGTCCGAACGGCTGCTCCTTCGAGCGGCCGATGGCGTCGACGAGGCGGCGGGCCGAGATCTCCCCGATCCCCTCCAGCTCCGCGAGCCGGTCGGCGTCGAGATCGTAGAAGTCGGCAGCGGTGCGCACCAGGCCGTGGCCCTGCAGCAGCGCGACCTGCTTCTCGCCCAGGCCCTCGATGTCCATCGCGCCCTGCGAGGTGAAGTGCTTGAGCAGCTGCCACTGGCGACCGGGGCACTCGATGTTGGGGCACTTGGTGAACACCGCGCCGTCCGGCTTGACGGTGGGCGTGCCGCAGGATGGGCAGCGCTCGGGCGGGCGCGGCACCGGCGCGCGGCCCTCCCGCTCGACGGCGTGCGGCGCCGGGGAGACCACCTGCGGGATCACGTCCCCGGCGCGCAGCACGATGACGTCGTCGCCGGGGCGGAGGTCCTTGCGCGCGAGGTCCTCCTCGTTGTGCAGCGTCGCCAGCTTCACGGTGACGCCGCCGACGTGCACAGGCTCCAGCGCGGCGAAGGGGTGCAGGTCGCCGAACTTGCCGACGTTCCACTCGACGGCGTGCAGCGTGGTCACGGCCGTTGTCGGGGGGAACTTCCACGCGATCGCCCACCGCGGGTCGCGGCCGACGACGCCCAGCCGCCGCTGGAGCTCGAAGTCGTCGACCTTGACGACCACGCCGTCGATCTCGAACTCGAGGCTGCCGCGGCGGTCGTGCCAGCTGAGGCACTGCGCCACGACCTCGTCCTCGGTGCGCCGCTGGACGATGTCGCCGTTGACCCGGAAGCCGTGCTCCTTGAGCCACTGGAGGCTCTGCCAGTGGCTCGTGAGCTCCAGCCCGTCGACGACGCCGACGCTGTAGCACCACATCGACAGCGGCCGCTCGGCGGCCAGCCGCGGGTCGAGCTGGCGGATCGTCCCCGCCGCGGCGTTGCGCGGGTTCATGAACGTGGACAGGCCCGCCTCGGCGCGGCGCTCGTTGAGCGCCTGGAAGTCGGGCAGCGACATGTACACCTCGCCGCGCACCTCGAGCAGCGGCGGCACGTCGTCGCCGTCGATGCGCAGCGGGATCTGCGGGATCGTGCGGAGGTTGTGGGTGACGTCCTCGCCGATCTCGCCGTTGCCGCGCGTCGCGCCG
Organism: Baekduia sp.; assembly: GCA_035765735.1. Taxonomy (GTDB): domain Bacteria; phylum Actinomycetota; class Thermoleophilia; order Solirubrobacterales; family Solirubrobacteraceae; genus Baekduia. The sequence continues at coordinate 96,254 of DASTWY010000002.1, forward strand.
CGCTCAAGGACGCCGTCGCGGTAGAGCAGCGAGATGGCCAGGCCGTCGATCTTGGGCTCGCAGACGTGCTCGAACTGCGGATCCTCGATGCCCTCGCGCGCGAGGTGGTTGCGCATGCGCGCCACCCAGGCGCGCAGCTCCTCCTCGCTGCGGGCGTTGGCCAGCGACAGCATCGGCTGCAGGTGGGTGACCTTCTCGAGGTTCGAGACCGGCTCGCCGCCGATGCGCTGGGTCGGCGAGTCGGGGGTCCGCAGCTCCGGGTGCTCGGCCTCGATCCGGCGGAGCTCGTCGAGCAGCGCGTCGTAGACGTCGTCGGTGATCTCGGGGTCGTCGAGGACGTAGTAGCGATAGCCGTGGTGGTGAAGCTGCTCGCGCAGCTCGGCGGCGCGCTCGGCGACCTCGGCGGGCGCGCTCACTCGGCGCCCTCCACCAGCGGCGTGATCAGCCGGTCCAGCTGCGCCTGCGAGAGCGGCGCGAGGCCCTCGTGGTGGGTCAGGTCCATGTGCAGCGGCGTGAGCGCGACGCGCCCGGCATGCACGGCGGCCAGGTCGGTCCCGGGCTCGTCCTCGAATCCCGGCTCGGCGCCGTAGATGAAGTAGCGCCGCCGGCCGGTCTGCGGGTCGTCGCCGTGGCGCTCGAGCCGGTCGCGGTAGATGCGACGGCCCAGCCGCGTGACCTCGACGCCCTGCGCGCCGCCGCCGGGGACGTTGACGTTCAGCAGCGTGCCGGAGCGCAGCGGCACGTCCTCGAGCTCCTCCACCAGGCGGGCGGTGAAGGCGGCCGCCTCGTCGAAGTCGAACTCGCGGCCGAGCCGGAAGTCCATCTCTCCGCGCGCGGACTGCTGGGAGACGGCGATCGCCGGCACCCCGAGCACCAGGCCCTCCATGGCCGCCGCCACCGTGCCCGAGTACGTGACGTCGTCGCCGAGGTTGGAGCCATGGTTGATGCCGGAGACCACGAGCTCCGGGGCGAAGCCCTCGACGAGGCCGAGGCCGGTCAGCCGGACGCAGTCCACGGGCGTCCCGTCGGTGGCGTAGCCGTGGGTGCCGTCGTCGAACTCGACGCGCTCCACCGCCAGCGCCCGGCGCGTCGTGATGCCGCGGCCGATCGCCGAGCGGTTGCCGTCAGGGGCGACGACCGCGAGCTCGACGCCCGGTGTCGCGAGGAGCGCGCGCCGCAGCCGCTGAAGCCCCTCTGCCTCGATGCCGTCGTCGTTGGTCAGCAGGACGCGCACGGCCACGAGGATACGTCCGGCGGGGGTCGTCCCGCGCTCCCGTGACGGCCGCGTTGCATCCCCGGCGGCGGTTTGGCACGCCCCAGGCTCTGGGCATCACTACGGCCGGCTGAGCAGCCATCACCACCACCAGGAGAGGGGACTCGATCTCATGCTGTGGCTCATCCTCGGCATCGTCCTGCTGATCATCGCGATCGCCGGCGGCGCCATCATCCACCCGATCATCTTCGCGCTGGCCATCGTGGCCCTGGCGATCTTCTTCACCGGCTACCGGGGGCGCGGCACCGCGTTGTAGGCGCCGGGCGCGGCATCCCCCGGCAGGGGCCGCGCCTGTCGCCGCTCGTAGGAGACCGCGGCGAAGTAGAGGCCGTGCGGCGGTGCGGTCGGTCCCGCGACGGACCGCGGCCGTCCTTGGAGGAGCGCGCCGAAGGCCTCGACGCTCCGGCGCCCGCCGGCGACCTCGAGCATCGTGCCGACGAGGACGCGGTTCATGTGCCGCATGAACGCGTCCGCCTCGATCCACAGCTCCAGCAGCTCGCCGTGGTCCCGCCACTCGGCGCGTCGCACGTCGCGCTCGAACCGCACGTGGTCGGTCTCGGTCGGCGTGAAGGCCGTGAAGTCGTGCGTCCCCGGCAGCAGCGCGGCGCAGGCGTGCAGCGCGTCGCGATCCACGTGGTGCGGCCAGTGCAGCGCCCGCCCGCGCTCGAAGGCCGACGGCGTGGGCCGTTGGAGCACGCGGTAGCAGTACGTGCGCGACGTCGCGTCGCGCCGCGCGTCGAACCCGTCCGGAGCCGCCTCGCACGCGCGCACCGCGACGTCCCCGGGCAGCAGGGCGTTGAGCCCCTCGAGGCGCACCGGCTCGTCGGGATAGGACGCGACCTGCCCCCATGCGTGGACGCCGCGGTCCGTGCGCCCTGCGACCGTCAGGTCGATCGGCCGCCCACCCCGCAGCCGCGCGAGCGCCTCCTCGAGCACGCCCTGCACAGTTCGCAGCCCGGGCTGCCGCGCCCAGCCCGCGAACCCGCTCCCGTCGTACTCGATGATCAGCCGCGTGGCAGCCATGGCCGGCGCGCAGGGTAGCTGCCCCGAGAACGACGACGGGCGCTCGAAGAGCGCCCGTTCGCACCACCACACCCAAGACGGGAGGGCCAGCCACCCGCGAAAATCGCCCCCTGGGCGATTCTCCGCAATCTGACGCAGCGCCCCCTGGGCGATGCGTCAGACGAGCTCGATGAACACCATCTCGGTCGCGTCGCTGCGACGCGGACCGAGCTTGAGGATGCGGGTGTAGCCGCCCGGCCGGTCCGCGTACCGCGGCGCGACCTCCTCGAACAGCTTGTGCACGGTGAACTTGTCCTGGCCCAGGATCGAGAGCGCCTGGCGCCGAGCGTGGAGGTCGCCCTTCTTGGCGAGCGTGATCAGCTGCTCGACCTCGGGCTTGACCGCCTTGGCCTTGGCCTGGGAGGTCTTGATCCGCTCGTGCTGGATGACCTCCTTGCAGAGGTTGGCGAGCAGCGCCTTGCGATGCGCGGTGTCGCGGCTGAGCTTGTGACGGGTCTTCTGGTGGCGCATGGTCGTGTTGTTCCTTCTGGGTGCGTGGCCGCGAGGGGGCGCGGGGGCCTAGTCGTCGCGCAGCGCCAGACCGCGCGCGTGCAGCGTCTCGATGACCTCGTCGATCGACTTCTTGCCGAAGTTCGGGATGGCGGCGAGCTCGCCCTCGGACTTCGAGATGAGGTCGCCGACCGTCTGGATCCCGGCGCGCTTGAGGCAGTTGTACGAGCGGACGCCGAGCTCGAGCTCCTCGATGAGGATGTCGTGCATCGGGCCCTGGCTCGTCGCGGCGGCGCCGTTGACGCCGGCCGCCTGGCCGGCCTCCAGCGCGCCGCCCGGGCCCGCGCGGAGCTCCTCGATGCGGTCGGCGTCGGTGAAGATCGCCAGCTGCGAGATGAGGATCTCGGCGGCCTCGCGGAGCGCGGCCTGCGGGTCGATGGACCCGTCGGTCTCGATGTCCAGCGTGAGCTTGTCGTAGTCGGTGCGCTGGCCGACGCGGGCCTGCTCGACGGAGTACGCCACGCGGCGGACCGGGGAGAAGATGGAGTCGATCGGGATGACGCCGATCGGCTGGTCGGGCGACTTGTTCTCCTCCGCCGGGCGGTAGCCGCGGCCACGCCCGATGGTCATGTACATCTCGAGCTTGGTCTTCTTCTCGAGCGTCGCGATGTGCACGTCGGGGTTGAGGATCTCGACGCCGGCCGGCAGGTCGATGTCCTTCGCGGTGATCTCCCCGGGGCCGGTGACCACCAGCGGGGCCTCGATCTCCGTGGCGTCGGAGTGCATCCGGCAGACGATGCCCTTGAGGTTCAGGACGATGTCCGTGACGTCCTCGGCGACGCCCGTGATGGTCGAGAACTCATGGGCGACGCCCTCGATCCGCACGCTCGTGACAGCGGCGCCGGCGAGCGACGACAGCAGCACCCGCCGCAGCGAGTTGCCGAACGTGTAGCCGAAGCCGCGATCGAGGGGCTCGATCACGAACGAGCCGCGATGCTCCTCGACGGATTCGCTGGTGATGCGAGGGATCTGGAAGTCGAGCACTGGAAGGTCCTGGTTCTTCGTCGTGTGTCCCGGCGCAGAGGGGGATCCGCCGGGCCTCTCGCGCAGCCCTCCCAGATGCATCTACGGGAGGGCGCGCGGCAATCGGTCGTCCTGCGTACTGCTACTTGGAGTACAGCTCGACGATGAGCTGCTCCTGGACCGGCGTGGTGATCTCACGCCGCTCCGGCTTCCGCAGGATCTTGGCCGTCAAGCCGTCATGGTCGGCCTCCAGCCACGCCGGCACCTGGGCGGTCAGCTCGGTCGCGTCGCGGATGATCGCCTCGGCGCCGGTGCCGGCCTTGACCGCCAGCACGTCGCCCTCGCGCACCTGGTAGCTCGGGATGTCCACGCGGCGGCCGTTGATGGTCCAGTGGCCGTGGCGGATCATCTGGCGCGCCTGGCGGCGGGAGGCCGCGAAGCCCAGGCGGACGACGACGTTGTCCAGCCGCGACTCGAGCAGCGCGAGCAGGTTCTCGCCCGTGATGCCGGGCTGGCGCGACGCCTTCTCGTAATAGCGGCGGAACTGACCCTCGAGCACGCCGTAGTACCGACGCGCCTTCTGCTTCTCACGCAGCTGGACGCGGTACTCGGACTGCTTCTGACGGCCGCGGCCGTGGTCGCCGGGCGGGTAGGCGCGGCGCTCGACGCCGCACTTGTCGGTGAGGCAGCGCTCACCCTTCAGGAAGAGCTTCTGCCCCTCGCGGCGGCACTGCTTGCACTGGGGGCTGGTGTCACGAGCCATGGCGGAAAAGTCCTAGACGCGGCGCCGCTTGCGGGGGCGGCAGCCGTTGTGGGCCTGCGGGGTGACGTCCTTGACGCCGGTCACCTCGAGACCGGCGGCCTGGAGCGAGCGGATCGCCGTCTCACGGCCGGAGCCGGGACCCTTGACGAAGACCTCCACCTTCTGGAGGCCCTGCTCGATGCCCTTGCGGGCCGCGGCGTCCGCCGTCACCTGGGCGGCGAACGGCGTCGACTTGCGGGAGCCCTTGAAGCCGGCGCCGCCGGCGGACTCCCACGCGATCACGTTGCCCTCGCGGTCGGTGAGGGAGACGATCGTGTTGTTGAACGAGGTCTTGATGTGGGCCTGGCCGACGGGGATGTTCTTCTTCGGCTTGCGGCGGCCACGCTGCGGGCGCTTCGGTGCGGGCACTACTTCTTCCCAGCCTTCTTCTTACCGGCGACCGACATGCGCTTGGGACCCTTGCGCGTGCGGGCGTTCGTCTTGGTGTTCTGCCCCCGGACCGGCAGGCCGCGGCGGTGGCGCAGCCCCCGGTAGCACCCGATCTCCATCAGGCGCTTGACGTTCTGCGAGCGCTCACGGCGCAGGTCGCCCTCGACGGTGATGCCGTCGACGGCGTCGCGAAGCTTGGAGACCTCGTCGTCGGTGAGGTCCCGGACGTAGGTGTCCGGATGGATCCCGGCGTCGGCGAGGATCCGGTTGGAGGTCGAGCGGCCGATCCCGTAGATGTAGGTCAGACCGACCTCGACGCGCTTGTTGAGCGGGACGTTGATGCCTGCGATGCGAGCCATCTAGCTGATCACCCCTGGCGCTGCTTGTGGCGCGGGTTCTGGCAGATCACGAGGACCGCGCCATGGCGACGGATGATCTTGCACTTCTCGCACATCGGCTTGACCGACGGTCGTACCTTCATGATCCCTTTCAAGCGGTGTTTGGGCCCGGTGTCCGCTCTGGCTGCCGCAGGGGCTGCCGCTGCTGCGACACGGATGGCGCGCTCGCAGGGGCATGCGGACGCGCGGACAGACGACGATAGCAAAGGAACGCCCACGCCCGCCGTGCGGTTCGGCGGTGAACCGCCACGCCCGGCGCGACCCCCGAGCGGCGAGTCGCCGGGGCGGCGGTCAGAGCGCGTTCTCGCCCTCGTGCCAGGGCGTGAGGATGCGCGGGCCGTCACCCGTGACGGCGATCGTGAACTCGAAATGGGCGGCCAGCGAGCCGTCCTGGGAGTAGATCGCCCAGCCGTCGTCGCCCATCCGGACCATGTGGCGCCCGGCGGTGGTCATCGGCTCGACGGCCAGGACCATCCCCTCCTGCAGCAGCGGGCCCTTGCCGGGGTCGCCGTAGTTGGGGATCTGCGGGTCCTCGTGCATCTCGCGCCCGATGCCGTGCCCGACCAGCGACCGAACGACCGACAGGCCCTCGGACTCGACGGTGCGCTGCACGGCGTGCGAGACATCGCCGAGCCGGTTTCCGGGGCGGCACTGCTCGACCGCCGCGAACAGCGAGCGGCGCGTGACCTCCAGCAGCTTGGCGGCCACCGGCGTGATCGGCCCGACGGGGAAGGTGACGGCGCCGTCGGCGACCCAACCCTCGTACGTCACGCCGATGTCGATGCTGATCACGTCCCCGCGACCGAGGCGGTACGGCCCCGGGATCCCGTGGACGACCATCGAGTTCGGCGACGCGCAGATGGAGCCGGTGAACCCGCGGTAGCCCTTGAACGACGGGACCGCGCCCTGGGAGCGGATGTACTTCTCCGCCGCCTGGTCGAGCTCGGCCGTGCTGACGCCCTCGCGGATCTTGCTCGCGATGAGCTTCATCGTCCGAGCGTGGATGGCGCCGGCGGCCGCCATCTTCTCGATCTCCTGGGGGGACTTCTTGACGATCACGCGGCCGACACGGTACCGCGCGCCGGTGCGCCGCCGCGCGACGCGGCTAGAGCTCGTCCTCGAGGCGCAGCGTCGCGACCGTGGCCCGGATGTGGTCGTGGACCTCGGTCGGGGCGCGGCTGCCGTCGAAGCGGCGCAGCAGCTCCCGCTCCTCGTAGTAGGCGACGAGCGGCTCGGTCTGATCGTGGTAGACCGCGAGGCGCTTGCGGATGGTCTCCGGCTTGTCGTCGTCGCGCTGCACGAGCCGCGAGCCGTCCTGGTCGCAGACGTCGTCGTGCTTGGGCGGGTCGAACTCGACGTGGTAGGTGTGCCCGGCCTTGACGCAGGTGCGACGGCCCGACAGCCGGCGCACGACCTCGTCGTCGTCGACGTCGATGAGCAGGACGGCGGTCAGCTTGCGCCCGACCCGCTCGATCGCGGAGGCGAGCGCGTCGGCCTGCGGGACGGTGCGCGGGAACCCGTCGAGCAGGAACCCGTCGGACGCCGCGTCGCCCTCGAGCGCCTCGAGGATCACCCCGATGATGACCGCGTCGGGCACGAGCTCGCCCGCGTCCATGAACGCCTTGGCCTTGCGCCCCAGCTCCGTGCCGTCGGCCACGGCCGCCCGCAGGATGTTGCCCGTCGCGAAGTACGGGAGGTTGAAGTCCTCCGTGAGGCGCTCGGCCTGGGTGCCCTTGCCGGCACCGGGAGGACCCACGAGGATGAGGTTCAGCTCAGACACGAGGGCGATCGGCTCCGTCGCGTCCGGCCGCGGAGTGCGCCCGGACGGGAGGTCGGGCATCCTACTTCAGGAAGCCCTCGTAGTTGCGCATCATCAGCTGCGCCTCGAGCTGCTTCATCGTGTCCAGCGCCACGCCGACCACGATCAGCAGCGAGGTGCCGCCGAAGTAGAAGTTCGCCGCCGTCTGGTTGATGAGGATCGTCGGCATCGCCGCGACCGCCGCGAGGTACAGCGCGCCCGGGAACGTCAGCCGCGCGAGCACGCGGTCCAGGAACTCCGCCGTCGGGCGCCCGGGCCGGACGCCCGGGATGAAGCCGCCGTACTTCTTCAGGTTGTCGGCCTGGTCGACCGGGTTGAACGTCACCGCGGTGTAGAAGTACGTGAAGAGGATGATGAACAGCGTCTCGCCGACGAGATACGGCCAGCGGTTCGGCGAGAAGAAGTTCGCGAAGCCGTTCGACACGTCGCTGGTGACGAGCTGGCCGATCGTCGGCGGGAACGCCATGATCGACGCGGCGAAGATGACCGGGATCACGCCGGCCATGTTCACGCGCAGCGGCAGGTAGGTCTGGCCGCCGCCGGACATCCGGCGCCCGATGACGCGCTTGGCGTACTGGATCGGGATGCGGCGCTGGCCCTCCTGGATGAAGACGACGGCCACGACGATCGCGACCGCGATGATCGGGAAGAAG
>DASTWY010000003.1:0-141704 GCA_035765735.1 Baekduia sp.
CGAGCGCGCGCTCCGCGCCGAGCGCGAGCACCGCCACCGCCGTCGCCAGCCCGCCGAGGGCCAGCGGCGCGACGCGCCGCAGCGCCCGCCGCCGGCGGCGCGACCAGCCGCGACCGCGCCGGCGGGTCGCCGTGCTGGCGTAGATGGGGAGCGATCTCTCCATGTCTCCTCCAAGCGATCCGACCGCCGGGGATCCGGCCGGTCAACGCTGCAGAGCGAAACATGCCGCACGTTGCGGACGAATCAGCGCGCGGAGTCGTCGCGGCTGACCATGACGGCGTCGGCGGGCGCGTCGCGGCCGGTCGCCTCGAGCACCAGGACGGCCACGTCGTCGCGCTGCTCGCCGAACGCCAGCAGCGCCTCGTCGATGCGCTGGGCGATGGCGTCGGCACCGGCGGGCCCGAGGTGCTTCAGCAGCGCGACGAGGCGCTCGCTGCCAAAGCGGTCGCCGTCGCCGCGGGTGTCGGTCACGCCGTCGGTGTAGAGCACCAGCGCATCACCCGGCTGCAGGGCGAGGCGCTCCACCGTCCAGCTGCCCTCCTCGAACGCGCCCAGCAGCGTGCCGGAGCGCCCGACGGGGCGGACCTCGCCCGCGGCGGTGACCAGCAGCGGCGGCGGGTGCCCCGCGCGGACGAGCCCGAGCGGCAGCGCGCCGCCGCCATCGGCCTCGCCGACCACGACGCAGGCGGCGGTGAGGATCTGGCGGTGCCCGGGCTCGGCGGTCAGCGCGGCGTTCAGGCGCCGCACCATCGCGCACGGGTCGGCCTCGTACTGGGCGACCGTGCGCATCGTGTAGCGCGCCAGCGACGTGATCGCCGCCGCCTCCGGGCCCTTGCCGGTGACGTCGCCGATGAGCACCGTCCAGCCGTCGCGCCCGGGGAACAGGTCGTAGAAGTCGCCGCCGACGTCGGCGGCGGCGCCGAGCGCGCGGAAGCGCGCAGCGACGGTCAGGCCCGGGATCACCGGCAGGCGCGGGGGCAGCAGCGACTTCTGCAGCGTGGTGGCGATGTGCGTGCGCTCGGCGTGGACGTGGGCGTTGACCACGGCGATCGCCGCCCGCCGGGCGAGCTCCTGCGCCAGCTCCACGTCGCGCTCGCCGAGCAGCCGGTCGCTGGCCGACGTCGTGGCCAGCTGCATCGTCCCGATCACCCGCTCGCCGGCCAGCAGCGGCACGATGATCATCGAGCGCGTGTCGATCAGCCGCATCAGCTCGGCGTGGTGCGGGGCCTGGGCGTAGCGGGCGACGTCCTCGGGGTCGACGCGGTCCCACACCACCGGCTTGCCCGTGCGCAGGACCTCCCACGGCCCGCGGTGGTCCTCGGGCCGCGGCGGGTAGTCGCGGCGCCACTCGTCCAGCAGCTCGACGCGCCCGAGGTCGCGGTGCGCCACCGCGGCCTGGCGCAGCATGCCGCGCTCGTCGGGCAGGTCGATCCGCGCCCAGTCGGCCAGCTCGGGCACCACCGCCCACGCGGCCTTGTCGAGCGTGGCGGGCACGTCGAGCGACGAGCTGACGAGCTTGCTCGCCGTCGACAGCAGGCGCTCGCGCTGCTCCTGGCGCTTGACGGCGGTGACGTCCTCGGCGACGTGGACGATCAGGCGCGCGCGGCCGTCGGGCCCCGGGATCGCCGCGGCGCGGTGGACGACCCAGCGGTCGATCCCGGTCCCGCGCTCGACGGCGTGCACGAGCAGCGGCTCGGCCGTCTCGCCGCGGGCGGCGATGGCCAGCGGCTGGCGCTCGTAGGGGATCTGCTGGCCGTGCTCGTCGAGGAACCGCCAGCGCGTGCGGAGGCGCTCGAGGCCGCCGGAGACCACCGCCTCGGGCGAGGGCTCGCCGATCAGCTCGGCGGCGGCCCGGTTGGCGAAGAGCAGCTCGCCGTCCGGCGTGAAGGCGGTCACCGCCTCCGCGAGGTTGTCGACGATCGCCTCGAGCCGCTCCTCCGTCGTCTGCAGATCCCGGAACAGCCGGGCGTTGTCGAGGCCCATCGCGGCGTGGCGCGCGAGCGCGACGCCGAGCCGCAGGTCCTCCTCGGTGAACGGCGTGGCGTCGCCGAAGCGCAGCAGCGAGAGGGCGCCGAACGTGCGCCCGCGGGCCGTCAGCGGCAGCACGAGCGCCGAGCGGTAGCGGGCGGCCCGCATGAGGGCGAGGTGGTCGTCGTTGGTGGCGATCTCGGCCAGCTGCTCGTCGGACATCCACGGCAGCAGCTGCGGCGTGGCGGTGCGCAGCGCCACCGCCACGGGGTGTGGGCCCGCGGGGTCGAGCGGGAACCGCTCGCGCAGCTCGCGCAGGCTCGCGGCGACGGTGGGATCCGCGGCCTTTGCCACCGCGCCGCGCAGGCGGCCGTCGGCCTGCTGGAGGTCGACGATCGAGAGGTCGGCGTGGTCGGGCACGGGCAGGCCGGCGATCCGGGCGAGCATCGTCGCCGGCTCCAGCGGCGCCTCCAGCAGCTCGGCCGAGCGGGCGAGCAGGTCGGCCCGGTGGCGGGCCGTCCGCTCCGCGTCGAGCTCCGCGCCCCGCTGGGCGACGACGCCGCTGAGGTGGTGCTGGACGGCGGCGGCGCCCACGGCCAGCGCGCTGCCGGCGGCCACGGCGGCGAGGCCGAGCAGGTGGTCGACGTCGCCGAGGTGGCCGTCGATGACGATCACGGCCAGTCCGGTGAGCACGGCCAGGACGCCGACGGCCGCGACCTGCGCCGGCCGGGCCCGCGTGACGGCGATCAGCGGGCCGAGCAGCAGCAGCGGCTCGAGCACGGGATGGTGCTCGCCCACGCCGTGGATGGCCAGCGCGAAGACGGCGACCACGAGGATCACCGCGACGGCGAGCCCGACGGCCCGCGAGGAGGCCGTGGGCCCACGCATGCCACGCACCGCCAGAGCCACCGCGCCATCGTAGGCCTGCGGCGGGCCGCCCGCCAGGGGCGGGCGGCGACGATCAGGCGCGGACGGGCGCCGGCTCCAGGGCGATCTCGAGGACCTCGTCGACCGTCATGACCGGGTGGAAGGTCATCGCCTCGCGCACGTCGGCGGGCACGTCGTCGAGGTCGCCGCGGTTGCGCTCCGGCAGGATCACGTCGGTCAGGCCGGCGGCGTGGGCGGCGAGCACCTTCTGCTTGAGGCCGCCGATCGGCAGCACGCGGCCCTGCAGCGTCACCTCGCCGGTCATGCCGACCGTGTGCTTGACGGCGCGCCCGGTGAGCAGCGACGCCAGCGCCGTCGTCATGGTGATCCCGGCGCTCGGGCCGTCCTTGGGGATCGCGCCGGCGGGCACGTGCACGTGGAACTCGCGGTGCTCGAAGACCTCCGGGTCGATGCCCAGCTGCTCGGCGTGGGCGCGGACGAAGGTCAGCGCGATCCGCGCCGACTCCTTCATGACGTCGCCGAGCTGACCGGTGAGCTGGAGGCCGGGCTTCGAGCTCTTGGTCGCGTTGGCCTCGATGAACAGCACGTCGCCGCCGGTGCCGGTGACGCTCAGACCCGTGGCCACGCCGGGCACGGCGGTGCGCTGCGCCGCCTCGTGGAAGACCTTCTGGCGGCCGAGCGCGTCGCGCACGGCGTTCAGATCCAACGAGACCGGCGCCTCGGCCTGCCCGCTGGCGATCCTCGTGGCGGTCTTGCGCAGCAGCTTGCCGAGCTCGCGCTCGAGCTGGCGGACGCCGGCCTCGCGCGTGTACTCGGAGATCACCGTGCGCAGGACGCCGTCGTCGGCGGCCACCTCGTCGGGGCGCAGGCCGTTGCGCTCGCGCTGGCGGGGGAAGAGGTAGTCGCGCGCGATGGCGACCTTCTCCTCGACGGTGTAGCCGTCGAAGCCGATGACCTCCATGCGGTCCAGCAGCGGGCCGGGGATCGTCTCGGCCTGGTTGGCGGTGGCGATGAACACGACCTCGGAGAGGTCGAGCTCGACGTCGAGGTAGTGGTCGCGGAAGGTCGAGTTCTGCGCGGGGTCGAGGACCTCGAGCAGCGCGGCGCTCGGATCGCCGCGCCAGTCGGCGCCGACCTTGTCGACCTCGTCGAGCAGGATGACCGGGTTCATCGTGCCGGCGTCGCGCAGCGCGCGGACGAGGCGTCCGGGCAGGGCGCCGATGTACGTGCGGCGGTGGCCGCGGATCTCGGCCTCGTCGCGGACGCCGCCCAGCGACATGCGGACGAACTCGCGGCCCATGGCGCGGGCGATCGACTCGCCGATGGAGGTCTTGCCGGTGCCGGGCGGGCCGATGAGGGTGAGGATGGCGCCGGAGCGCTTGTCGGCCGTGATGCCGCGCTCCTCGCGCAGCTTCTTGACCGCCACGTACTCCACGATCCGGTCCTTGACGTCGCTCAAGCCGGCATGGTCGGCGTCCAGCACCTCGCGGGTATGGACGGGGTCGAGCCGCTCCTCGGAGCGCTTGGCCCACGGCACGGCGACGAGCCAGTCGAGGTAGGTGCGGATCGTCTGCGCCTCGCCGGACTGCTCGCCGGAGCGCTCGAGGCGCGCCAGCTCGCGCTCGGCCTGCTCGCGCACGGCCTCGGGCATGCCGGCCTCGTCGATCTTCGTGCGGTACTCCTCGGCGACCGAGGCGTCGTCCTCGCCGAGCTCGCGGCGGATCGACTCCATCTGCTTGCGCAGGACGTACTCGCGCTGCTGCTTGGCCGCGCCGGACTCGACGTCCTCGCGGATCTTGCGGCGGACCTGGAGCTCGGCGAGGCGCTCGCGCTGGAAGGCGAGCGCGAGCTCGAGGCGCTCGGTGACGTCGACGGTCTCCAGCAGGCGGACCTTCTGCTCGAACGTCAGGTCGGGGGCGTAGCCGGAGGTGTCGGCCAGCGCGCCGGGCTCGGTGATGGCGCGGACCCAGGAGGCGATGCGGCCGTCGTCGCCGCGGAGCTCGAGGATCTCCTCGACCGTCGCGCGGTACTCGCGCTCGAGGTCGCGCGTGCGGCCGTCGACGGGCATGTCGTCCGCACGCTCCTCGACCTCGACACGCAGGCGGCCGGCGTGGTCGGAGTGCGCGGCGCCGGCGATGCCGCGCGCGACGCCCTCGAGCATCGCGCCGTGCGCGCCGCCGGGCAGGCGGACCTTCTGCGCGACGGTGGCGACCGTGCCGACCTTCGCGTATTCGCCCTCGTGCCGCGGCACGAGCAGCACGCGCTCCTCGTCAGCGGTGTCGACCGGGAGCGTGACGTCCATCGTCGGGAACACGACGGTGTCGTCGAGGGGGATGAGGAGGAGAGAGGTCATGCCGGCGACGGTCCTTCCGCGGGGATGGTTGCGGAAGCAACAGTAGCAGGTGACCTCAGTGCGCGCGACTGAGATCTGCGCAGTCGCGATGCATCAACGCACCACACCCCGTCCCCGACGCGCGCGCCGCGGCGGGGGCCGCCCGGGGCTGCCGGCCGACACGGCATGCGTGCGGACCAGGGGTTCTCATGGAACCCCTCGATCGCCCGCGCGCGGGGGAGGCCCGGGGTCAGGCGGCGCCGGCGGGCGACTTCGCCGCCGTCAGCGTCTTCTCGCGCTGGCGCTCGGGCGTGATGCGCACGACGTTCCAGACGAGGCCGAGCTTCTCCAGCGTCCAGATGACGCCGGCGCTCGGGTCCATCAGCCGCTCCCAGCGCGCCAGGCCGTGCTCGGCCGAGCGCGGGAACGTGTGGTGGTTGTGGTGCCAGGCCTCGCCGAAGCTCGGCAGCGCCAGCCAGAACACGTTGGTGGAGTGGTCGTCGACGTCGAAGCGCCGCGTCCCGAAGAAGTGGCAGATCGAGTTGATCGACCACGTCACGTGGTGCAGCAGGAAGATCCGGACGAAGCCGCCCCACAGCAGGCCGGTGGCCGCGCCCTTCAGCTCGCCGCCGCTGAGCAGGAAGCCGGCGACCGCCGGGATCGCCAGCGACACGATCACCAAGAAGAGGAAGTGCCGCGTGATCCACGAGAGGCCCGGGTCCTCCTCGAGGTCCTTGGCGTACTTGGCGCGGGCGGCGCCGCCGTCCTCGGTGAGGATCCAGCCGATGTGCGCGTGGAACAGCCCGCGCAGCGTGCCCTTCACGCCGCCGCCGGCGAACCCGGCGTGCGGCGAGTGCGGGTCGCCCTCGTGGTCGGTGTGCGCGTGGTGCTTGCGGTGGTCGGCCACCCACTGCGCCACCGGGCCCTGCACGGCCATCGAGCCCATCACGGCGAAGATCCGCTCCACCGTCTTCGAGGTCTGGAACGACCGGTGGGTGAGCATCCGGTGGTAGCCGACGGTGATGCCGAGACCCGTGAGCACGTACATGACGAGCAGCACCGCGAGGTCCTGCCAGCCGACGATCCGGTTCCACAGGAGCACGATCGCCGTGATGAAGGCCAGGAACGGCAGGATCACGGCCCCGAGGTTCGAGTAGCGCTGTGCCTTCGTCATACCTTGGAGCTTAGAGCGCAACCGCGTGCGCTTGTTTGCGGATGGGGCAGAAGGACGGGCATCGAATCTATAGCCTCGTGACAGATGGAGCAGCAACTCCCAACCGAGCTGGCCGGCGTGCTGCGCCCCGTCCTACCCGATCTCGTCGAAGAGATCATCGCGGCCATCGGACATGAGGTCCCGGCCTACCGGCGGCCGCTGGAGGGCCCCTTCGGGCGCGGGGTCCGCGTCGGGGTCGAGCAGGCGCTGCGGCGGTTCGTCGACGCGCTCGCCGACCCGGAGGCCGCCGACGGCCCCGGCGCGCGCGAGATCTACCTCGCGCTCGGCCGGGGCGAGATGCGCGCCGGCCGCCCCCTGGACGCGCTGCTGAGCGCCTACCGCATCGGCGCGCGGATCGCCTGGGAGCGCTGCGTGGACGCCGGTCAGGCCGCCGGCCACCCGCCCGAGACGCTGTACCGCCTGGCCAGCGCGATGTTCTCCTACATCGACCAGATCTCGGCGGAGTCGGTCGAGGGCTACGCCGAGGAGCAGGCCGCGGCGCTCGTCGAGCGCCAGCGCCGCCGGCGCGCGCTCGTGCGGCTGCTCGCGCGCGACGACGCCGGCGCCGAGGAGGTCCGCGAGCTGGCGCAGCTCGCGGCGTGGCCGCGCCCCGCGACGGTCGCCGGGCTCGTCGCGCAGGTGGCCGACGGCGACCGGCTCGCGTCGCGCCTGGGCGGCGACGCGATCGCGGTGGCCGAGCACGGCGAGGTCCTCGCCTTCGTCCCCGATCCCGAGGCGCCCGGGCGCCTGAGCGAGCTGACCGCCGCGCTCGACGGCGCGCCCGCCGCCCTCGGCCCCACCGTGCCGCTGGAGCGCGCGGCGCGCTCGCTGGCGCGGGCGCGCGCCGCCTTCGGCCTCCAGCGCACCGGCGTGCTGCCGGCCGCGGCGCCCCTGGTCGCCGACGAGCACCTCCCAGCGCTCATGCTCCACGGCGACGCCGTCCTGGCCGCCGACCTCGCCGCCCGCGCACTCGCGCCGCTGGCCGAGGTCCGTCCCGGGCCGCGCGCTCGCCTGACCGAGACGCTGCGGGCCTGGCTCGACGCGCCGGGCCAGGTCACGCGCGTGGCCCAGCGCCTGCACGTGCACCCGCAGACGGTCCGCTACCGCGTGGCGCAGCTGCGCGAGCTGTTCGGCGACCGCCTCGACGACCACGACGCGCGCTTCGAGCTCGCGCTGGCGGTGCGCGTTCAGGAGGCCGCGGCGCAACCGCCCGCCGAGGGCGACGCGGCGTAGCGGCGCGGCAATCCGCCGGTCCGCGGGCCGACCCCGACGCTCCGGCAATCGGTGTGGCGCGCCGATCGCATCCTCGTGCGCCGCCTCTCCGTCGCCTCCGCCGCCCTGCTGGCCCTGGTCCTCGCGCTGGCCGTCGCCTCGACCGCCGGCGCCGCCTATCCCGCCTCGTTCGCCCGCGTCGCCCATAACCCGGTCGACGCGCTCGACGCGCTGCCCATCGAGCGCTTCGCCTACGACCCCGCCACGCACTGCGTCAAGCGCCCGGCGCCCGGCGCGCTGGCGCTCCAGGCGTGGCTCGGCCGCCACGTCCGCGGCGTCTCGTGGGGGATCATGCGCTGCGAGCTGTGGGGCCGGCACTCGGCGAGCCTGCACGCCGAGGGGCGCGCCGTCGACTGGCACCTCGACGTCCACGACCGCGCCGACCGGCGCGCCGCCGAGCACCTCATCGGCGAGCTGCTCGCGCCCGACGCCGACGGCCGCCCCGCGGCCCTCGCCCGCCGGATGGGCGTCCAGGAGATCATCTTCGCCTGCCGCGCCTGGTTCGGCGGCACACCCGCGATGACGCACTACTCCGCCTGCCACAAGGGCGTCGACGACACGACCGCCCACCGCAACCACGTGCACCTCGGCCTGACGCGCGCCGGCGCGCACAAGCGCACGTCGTTCTGGACGCGCCGCGCCCCGCTGCCCCGGCTGCGCGAGGGCTGAGCGCCGGCCTCAGCCGTGCAGCGGGCCGTCGAGGCGCGCGCGCAGCATGGCGATCTCGGTGACCGCCGCGCCGGTGTAGGCCGAGCGGTACTGCTCGATCTCGTCCTCGAGGTCGGCCATGTACGCGGGATCGTGGTCGAGGCCGACCTCGTGGGCCAGCACGCGCTCCTCGCCGAGGATCAGCAGCCGCTGTCGGACCTCGGTGGCGTACATGGTGTTCTTCTCGGAGGACATGGGGAGGATCGCCGGGTGGTGTACCCCGATGGGCGCAGAGCCCACATCGATGCCGATCATCCAACCGGAGCGACGATGCTCGCGCCTTCGGGGCGCCCCGCATCATTCGCTCGGGTTAGCCGTACACCTGCTGCCGCACGACCGCACCCGCGACCGGCTGCCCGAAGCGGCGGCCTACTGCGGGTCGGGCGTGACCGAGGGCTCCTTGAGCATGCCCTGCGGCGGCCGGTCGCCCGGCGCGCTGCCGCGCTCGAAGCCGGCGGCCACGTAGGCCTCGCCCTCGTCGAGCGTCTCGCGCTCCAGCAGCGCCCGCGCCAGGTTGTCGAGCCGCTCGCGGTTGCCGCGCAGCTGCTCCAGCGCGCGGCCGTAGCAGTCGTCGATGATGCGCCGGACCTCGCGGTCGACCAGCTCGCGCGTGGCCTCGGAGGTGCCGTCGCTGCCCGGATACGTGGGCTCGCCGGGCTCCGGCAGCACCGAGACGAGGCCGAGCTCGGGCGACATGCCCCAGCGCCCCACCATCGAGCGGGCGATCGCCGTCACCTGCTCCAGGTCGGACTCGGCGCCGGTCGTCACCGTCCCGTAGACGATCTCCTCGGCGGCCCGGCCGCCGAGCGCGCCGACGATCCGGCCCAGCAGGTAGCCGGTGTCGTAGCCGTAGCGGTCGCTCTCGGGCGACTGGAAGGTGACGCCGAGCGCGCGCCCGCGCGGCACGATCGACACCTTGCGCACCGGGTCGGCGCCCGGCTCGAGCATCCCCAGCAGCGCGTGGCCGCCCTCGTGATAGGCGGTCCGCTCACGCTCGGCGTGCGAGAGCGTGATCCGCCGCTCGGTCCCGAGGACGATCTTCTCGAAGGCGTTGTAGAAGTCGGACGACTCGACCTTCGGGTGGCCGCCCTTGGCGGCCAGCAGCGCGGCCTCGTTGATGAGGTTGCGCAGATCGGCGCCGACCATGCCCGGCGTGGTGGCGGCGATGCCCTTGAGGTCGACGTCGTCGGCCAGCGGCACCGAGCGCGTGTGCACGCGCAGGATCTGCTCGCGACCCTCGACGTCGGGCGGGTTGACGGTGATGCGGCGGTCGAAGCGCCCGGGCCGCAGCAGCGCGGCGTCGAGCACGTCGGGCCGGTTGGTCGCCGCCAGCACGATCACGCCTTCCGAGCCGGTGAAGCCGTCCATCTCCGTGAGGATCTGGTTCAGCGTCTGCTCGCGCTCGTCGTGGCCGCCGATCCCGGCGCCGCCGCCGCGCTGGCGGCCGATCGCGTCGAGCTCGTCGATGAAGATGATCGCGGGCGCCGCCGCCTTGGCCTGCTGGAAGAGGTCGCGCACGCGGCTGGCGCCGACGCCGACGACCATCTCGATGAACTCCGAGGCCGACATCGAGAAGAACGGCACGTCGGCCTCGCCGGCCACCGCGCGGGCCAGCAGCGTCTTGCCGGTGCCGGGCGGGCCGGAGAGCAGCACGCCCTTGGGGATCATCGCGCCGAGGCGGCGGTACTTGTCCGGGCTCTTGAGGAAGTCGACGACCTCCTCGAGCTCCTCCTCGGCCTCGTCGATGCCGGCGACGTCCTGGAACGTCGTGCGCGACGCGTCGGCCTGGTAGCGCTTGGCGCGCGAGCGCCCGAGGCCGCCGAGACCGCCTGCGGCGCCCCCGGCGCGGCGCGCCATGAAGACGAACAGGCCGACCAGCAGCAGCGTGGGCCCGAAGAACAGCAGGATGTCGGCGATCAGCGAGCGGCCCTGGTCCAGCGCCTTGGCGGTGACGACGACGCCCTTCTGGCGCAGGGTCTTGAGCAGGTCGTCGTTGGACGGCGCGAACGCGGGGCGGAACGTCTCGAACTTCGTGTCCGGCGCGTGGTCGGACTCCTGTGGGTCGACCTTGGCCTTGAACGTGCCCTGGAGGCTGTCGCCCTTGGCGAAGACCTCCTTGACGTTGTTGCGGTCGACCTCGGAGAGGAACTGCGTGTAGGGCACCTCGATCCGGTCCGGCTTGCTGGGGACCAGCGAGGCGAAGACGAAGTTCAGGGCCAGCAGTCCGACGACGAACCACAGCCAGCCGCGGCGGCCGCTGGGGCGGCGCATGCCCATGGGGCCCTGGCGCTCGGGCTTCTTCGGCGGCGCGCCCTCGACCCGCCACGGCGTCGGCTCGCGCTCGTCGCGGCGGCGGGGGGCTGGGGAGTCGGGCGGCATCGAGGTGGCCTTGCAGTCTACGAGGCCGCGTTCGTCGTCCGGATGTGCCACGCTTCCGTCCGATGTGAACCAGCCGAGTCCGTCGCCCACCTGGGCGCCGGAGCGGGGGACCCACAGGTCCGGAGGCGACTCCGGGCCCGGGGCGAATCGTCGCATTCTCGCGACGTAGCGCAGCTCTTCCCAGCGCGAGCCCGTCAGCTAACCCCGTAGGCGTGAAGAGCAAAGGACGTTCCCTTCGTGCATCACGACTTCGACCGCGCCTTCCAGGCATCCCTGGAGCGCTCCCGCGCGCGCCGTCTGGCGACGGCCGCCCGCCGGTCCGTGCTGCGCCGCCGCCGCCGTCGCGGCGGCTCGGCGTCGGTGGCGCTGCTCGGCGCCGTGCTCGCGCTCGGCGCGCCGCTGGCGCTCGGCGCCACGAGCGCGCAGGCCCCGGCGCCCACGCTGCTGCGCGCCGGCGCCTCCGGCACGGCCGTGACGCAGCTCCAGCGCGCGCTGGGCGTGCAGCCGACCGGGTGGTTCGGCCCGATCACCAAGCGCGCCGTCCGCCGCTTCCAGCGCCGCCACGGCCTCGCCGTGGACGGGATCGTCGGGCCGCAGACGGCCGCCGCGCTGGGCCTGTCGCCCGGCGCCGTCGTGCGCGAGGCGGCGCCGAGCTCGGGGCGCCGGGCGCCGTCGCCGGTGCTGACGCGGATCGCCGCCTGCGAGTCGGGCGGCAACCCCTCCGCCGTGTCGCCCGACGGCCGCTACCGCGGCAAGTACCAGTTCACGCGCGCCACCTGGCGCGCGCTCGGCGGCAGCGGCGACCCCGCCGCGGCGCCGGAGTCGCTGCAGGATCGCCTGGCCGCCAAGCTCTACGCGCAGCGCGGCGCGGCGCCCTGGCCCGCCTGCGGGCGGTAGCGGCCACCAGACTCGCTCGCCGGCCGAGGGGGGCGGCGAGGCGAACGCCGGCTTGCCGGGCAACGGATGGCTCGGCAAGCCGGCCTGCGGGCGTGGCGGGAGCGCCGTGCGCGTGGCAGGCTTGCGCGCGGTGCTCCCGCCCGACCAGCTCTCCCTGACCCTCGGCCCCGTCTACACGGTGCACGTCGACGACCGCTTCAGCCCCGGCCTGACCGGGCGCCACGACCGCGCGTACGTGTCCCCGCCGCAGCCGCGCGACAGCGCGCTGACGCTCGCGGCGCTGCTGCTCGACGCCGGCCCCGACCTCGAGGGCGACGGGCCCTGGCACAAGGCGATCGCCGGCGGCCGCCGGACGGTCCGGCTGGTCGAGGCGCCCGCCGGCGCCGCGTGACCGGCTCTGCGCCGGTGCGATGATCGACCGATGTCCAGAGCGTGTGTTTAGCCGCTCAAGGTCAGCGGGCATGCTGCCGATTGACAGGTTGAGCAGCCAGGCTCTCCCTCCTAGCCGCTCGTTTGACCTTCCTTCTCCCGACGCCCCTTGTGCCAGCGAGGGGCGTCGGGCGTTAAGGACCGCTAGATCGGCTCGACGCCGAACGCCGCGGGCGGCGCCTCGGCGCGGCGGGCGGGCTGCTCGCCGCGGGCGATCGGCGCCTTGACCTTCATGCGCTCGGCCGCGTAGTAGGAGCCGATGACGAAGAGCGCGGCGAGGATCTGCGCGGCGATCGTCTCGTAGGTGCCGTAGACCTCGAACCACGAGCCCATCCAGGTCGGGACGGCGAACGGCAGGTCGTGGCGCGGCAGCCAGCCGAGGTCCTGGAAGCTCAGGGCGGTGCCGCCGACCATGACGACCAGCACGACGCCGATGAGCACGCCGGTGACGATGAGCATGCGCTTGTAGGGCAGCTTGCGCTGCAGCGCGAAGGTCGCGACGCCGACGGCGGCGGTGCCGGCCAGGCCCAGCAGGACGCCCTCGAGGACGACGCCGGAGCCGGCCTTCAGCTCGAGGTTCTGGAGGAAGAGCACGACCTCGAAGCCCTCGCGGTAGACGCTCGTGAAGCCGAGCGCGACGAGGCCGAACGTGGCCGACAGGCCCACCTTGCCGAGCAGCTTGCGGCGCTGGCGGTGGTGCTTGGCGATCCAGCCGGTCCAGTAGACCTTGTGGACGAACCAGTTGAGGACCACGAGCAGGACCGCGATGGCGATGAAGCCGGTGATCGCCTCCAGGCGCGGGCCGAGCGGCGAGGCGGCGTTCAGCAGCGCCTGCACGAGGAACCACGTCACGATCGAAGCGCCGAACGAGGCCGCGGCGCCGGCGACGACCGGGCGCTTGCGGTGGGCGTTGGCGCCCACGAAGCTCGCCGTGATCGCCGCGAAGATCAGGACCGCCTCGAGGCCCTCGCGGAAGACGATCATCGCCGCGTTGAAGACGACGGTGCCGCGGCTCTGCGGCGCGGTGACCTCGGTCGGGTCGACCGGGCCGGTCTTCGCGGTGGCCATGAGGTACACGGCGCCGGCGAGGAGCGCGAGGCCGGCGGTCCACCAGGCGAGGCGGCGCGACTTGGCCCCATCTCCGACTCGGGCGGTCTGCATTGCCGGGACGCTAGCACCAAACCCATTAGGGCGTCCTAAGGTTCGGCCCCGGAGTCATTCGGGCGACCTTCGCGATACTGGACGGCGCCCATGCGCGCCCCCCTGCTCGCCGGCGCTCTCTGCGCCCTCGCCCTGCTCGCCGGATGCGGCGGCGGCGACGGCTCCTCGCGCCCGGCGACGCCCGTGCGCCTCACCGTCGCGTCCCCGGGCGACCTGGCGTCGGTCCGCTCGGGCAGCGTCGAGGTCCGGGGCACAGTGCGCCCGGCGTCGGCGACGGTGACCGTCGCCGGGAGCAGCGCGGACGTCTCGGGCGGGAGCTTCCGGGCGAGCGTCGACCTCGAGCCGGGCGTCAACGTCATCGACGTGCTGGCGTCGGCGGGCGACGACCGCCCGGCGCTGACCGCGGTGCGCGTGCGGCGGCTGATCACCGTGGCGGTGCCCGACGTGACGGGCCTGTCGCCCGACGACGCCAAGGCGGCGCTGAAGCACGCCGGGCTCGGCGCCGACGTCCAGAAGGAGGGCGGCGGCCTCCTCGACGAGCTCTTCGGCGGCGACCCGGCGGTCTGCGCCACCGATCCGGAGGGCGGCAGCGAGGCCGACGCGGGCTCGACCGTGACGGTGTTCGTGTCCCGGCGCTGCTGAGCTCTCCGGGAGGTGGGGCGGCTCGGCAGCGGTATGCGGTGCCAGCGCGCCCCACCGCGCGTGCGCCCGGGGGGTGGGGCGGCTCGGCAGCGGTATGCGGCGCCAAGGCGCCCCACCGCGCGTGGGGCCACGGCGTGCCCGCTCGGGGGGTGGTGCGGCTCAGCGGAGGTATGCGGCGCCAAGGCGCCCCACGGCGCTGAGGACTACGTCGCGCGTGGCTCGTTGGCGATCAGGTCGATCACCACGTAGCCGTTGCGGCGCACCACGCCGAACACGACCTTGCCGGTGATCGGGCCGCCGTCGCCGCGCGTGACCCGGAACGTCCCCGACGCGCGCCCGACCGTGCCGCCGTCGACCTGCAGGTCCTCGAGCGCGTAGCGCCGCACGTCCCACGCGGCGAACTGCCGGTGGTACTCGGCCACGATCGCGGCGCGGCTGCGCTCGACGTCGGTCGGGCTGTAGCGGCGCGCGCCCGGCGTGAGGATCCTGCGCAGCTGGCGCTCGTCCTCGCGCGTGTAGGCGTCGGCGAACGCCTGCGCGGCGGCCTGCACCTCGCTGGCGCTCAGCGGCCCGCTCGGACGGCCGTCCGCGGTCGCCCAGCGGATGACCGCGATCGCCGGCAGGGCGAGGACCAGGACGGTGGCCGTCAGCGCGAGCGTCCGGCGGCGTCCGCGCTGGACGCGCACGTCGCCGGGCCGGTGTCCGTCACGGGGCGCGTGCTCGGCGCGTGGGGGAGGGGCGCCGCCGTCCGCGCCGGCGCGGGCGGTCGCGTCGGCGGCCGGCGCGATCGCCGTCGCGCCGGCGCCGGGCGCCAGCGCCGTCGGCTCGGGCGGGGCGGCGATCGCGGTGGCGTCCTCGGGCGTGGCGGTCGCCGCGGCGCGGGCATGCGCCTGGCGCACGGGGATCACGCGCGTCGGCTCGGCGTGCTCGGGCGTCGCCGCGCCCGTTGCGACGCTGCCGCGCAACTCGTGGCGCACCTCGCCGGCGGCGGCCGCGCGCGCGGCGGCGCCCAGGTCGCCGGCCGACGGGTAGCGGTCGTCGGGCTCCTTGGCCAGCGCCCGCGCGATCACGCCGTCGAAGGCGGCCGGCACGCCCGGCGTGTCCGACGGCCGCGGGGGCGGGTCGTGCAGCTGCGCGGTGATCGTCGCCGGCACGGTGTCGCGGCGGAACGGCGGCGTGCCGGTCAGCGTGGCGTGCAGCACGCAGCCCAGGGCGTAGACGTCGGCGCGCGCGTCGGTCGGCTCGCCGCGGAGGTGCTCGGGCGCCATGTAGTCGACGGTGCCGACCCAGTTGCCGCTGTCGGTGATCCGCGTGTCGGCCTGCACGCGGGTGATGCCGAAGTCGCCGAGGTAGACGTGCCCGCCCGCGCCGATCAGGACGTTGGCCGGCTTGACGTCGCGGTGCACCAGGCCGGCGGCGTGGGCGGCGTCGAGCGCCGCGGCGACCTGGGCGACGATGCCGGCCGCCCGCCGGGGATCCAGCCGGCCCTCGCGCTGCAGCAGCGCGTGCAGGTCGGTCCCGGCGACGTAGCGCATGACGAGGTAGAGATGGCCGTCCTCCTCGCCCGCGCCGTAGATCGGCACCACGTTGGGATGGTCGATCGACGCGGTCAGCCGCGCCTCCCGCTCGAACCGCTCGCGGATCTCCGGGTCGGACGCGCGCTCGGTGGCGATGAGCTTCAGCGCGACGGGCCGCCCGAGGTGCAGGTCGGTCGCGCGATAGATCACGCCCATGCCGCCGCGGCCGAGGACGGCCTCGACGCGGCAGCCGGCGAACGCGGTCCCGGGGGCGAGGTCGGCCATCCCTGGACATTCTGACGCGCCTGTGCCGCCGTCCGGGTCGCATCGCGCGTTCAGACCCGCCGATCGGGCCGATCGGGAATCGCTGTCGACTTCGCGCCGGGGGCCCCGCAGCATGGAGGCATGTCCACCGCCACCCTCCCGCAGACCACCCACGACCGCTTCACCGCCGACGTGCTGGAGTCGCCCGTCCCCGTCCTCGTCGACTTCTGGGCGGCATGGTGCCCGCCGTGCCGCGCGATGCACCCGATCCTCGAGGCGCTGGCCGCCGAGCGCGACGACCTCCGGATCGTCAGCGTCGACGTCGACGCCGAGCAGGAGCTCGCCGCGCGCTACGGCGTGCTGTCGATGCCGACGTTCATGGTCTTCCGCCACGGCGAGCCGGTGCTGCGGCTCGTCGGCGCCCGGCCGCGCCGGCGGCTCGAGGCCGAGCTCGCCGAGGTGCTCGGCGGCTAGCCCCCGAGGTCGTCGCGCAGGCGCTCGTGCACGAGCCGCGAGACCGGCGACAGCCGGCCGGGGCGCGCGAGCAGCCACAGCGCGTGACGCGTCGTCGTGCCCGCGGGCACGACGACGCCGACCTCGGGGCCGGCGATCGCCGCCCACGACGCCGGCACCAGCGACACGCCGAGCCCCGCGTGCACGAGCTGGCGCACCGACGCCGCATCGGAGACCTCGATCAGCGGCACCGGGCCGAAGCCCTCGTCGGCGCAGGCCGCGACGACCGCCTCGCGCAGCGCGGTGCCCGGCTCGGCGAGGACGAACGGGCGGTCGCGCAGGTCCCAGAGCCGCACGGGGCCGCCGCCGTCGGCGACCGGGTCGCCCGGCGGCACGACGACGACCAGCGGGTCGTCGCGCAGCGCCACGGCCTCCAGGCCCGCCTGGGCCGCGACGGCGTCGCCGTCGTCGGCCAGCGCCGCCACCGCGAGGTCGGCCGCGCCCGTGGCCACCAGCTCGACCACCGCGCCGGCGCTGCCGTGGCGCAGCGCGAGGCGCACCGCGGGATGCTCGCGGTGGAAGCGCGCCAGCGCGGCCGGGAGCCGCAGGACGTCGCCGGTGGTCGCCGCCACGCGCACCTGCCCGCGCAGCACGCCGGCGTGCTGCTCCATCGCGGTGCGCGCCCGTGCGACGTCGGCGAGGATCGCCTCGGCCCGCGCCAGCAGCTCGCCGCCGGCCACGGTCAGCTCGACGCCCTTGGGCGTGCGGTGCAGCAGCTGGAGCCCGAGCTCGTCCTCGAGGCGGCGGACCTGCTGCGAGACCGCCGACTGGCTGACGTACAGGTCCTCGGCGGCGCGCCGGAAATGCCGGTGGCGGGCGACCGCCGCGAAGTACTCGAGCTGCCGCAGGTCCATGGCTGCGCACATTCTCGCGCCCGGGGTGCGTCGAGGGACGATTCGTTCATCCGGGGGACGAACGAGTCGTCCCTCGACGCCACTACGGTTCGCCGCGGTGGCGCTGACCGACGACCAGATCCTGCTGGGCGACAACCTCGAGCTGCTGCCCGGCCTGCCCGACGGCGCGTTCCAGCTCGTCTACCTCGACCCGCCGTTCAACACCGGCCGCCGGCAGCGGCGTCGGACGATGGAGGCGCGCGCCGACGGCGCGGGCGGCGACCGCGTCGGCTTCGGCGGCCGGCGCTACGCGACGCGCCTGCTGGAGGAGTCCTCCTACCGCGACGACTTCGACGACTTCCTCGGGTTCCTCGCGCCGCGGCTGACGGAGCTGCGCCGCGTCCTGCACGAGACCGGCACGCTGTACTTCCACATCGACTACCGCGAGGCGCACTACTGCAAGCTGCTGCTCGACGAGCTCTTCGGGCGCGAGTGCTTCCTCAACGAGATCATCTGGGCCTACGACTACGGCGCCCGCGCCAAGCGCCGCTGGCCGGCCAAGCACGACACGATCCTCGTCTACGTCAAGGATCCCGACGCGTACTGGTTCGACGCCGAGGAGGTCGACCGCGAGCCGTACATGGCCCCGGGCCTGGTGACGCCCGAGAAGGCGGCGCGCGGCAAGCTGCCGACCGACGTCTGGTGGCACACGATCGTCCCGACCAGCGGGCGCGAGAAGACCGGCTACCCGACGCAGAAGCCCGAGGGCATCGTGCGCCGGATGGTGCTCGCCTCGACGCGGCCGGGCGACTGGTGCCTGGACCCCTTCGCCGGCAGCGGCACGCTCGGCGCGGTGGCCGCCCAGACGGGGCGGCGCTACGTGCTCATGGACGCGAACCCGGAGGCGGTCCGGGTCGCCGAGGGGCGCCTGGGGCGCCGGGCCGCCTAGAAGCGGTGCTCGGCGTCCTGGCGGCCGGCGCGGTCGCTGTCGCCGAGGACCGCGTGCAGCGCCTCGGCGCGCAGGTCGGCCATCGGTCCCAGCAGCGCCTCGATCAGCGGGTAGGCCGCGGCGTCCTCGTCGCGCATCCAGCCGCGCTCGTCGGCGGCGTGGACCCACTCGGAGAGGGCGTCGTGCAGGGCGGTGAAGCGCGCCAGCTGGAGCACGACGGTCCCGTGGGCGCCGTGCTCGGCGAGGCGGTGCAGCTCGTCGGCGACGCCGGTCAGCTCGCGCATCGCCAGCACCTCGTCGGTGCTGAGCTCGAGGTTCTGGTGGCGCTCCAGGCGCACGGCCTCGGTCACGCGGGCGGTCGCCGCGAGCTGCTCGGCCGAGAGGTCGAAGGAGACGTTGGCGACGGGGGTGCCGTCGGCATCGTGGAGGATGCGGATCTCGCTGTTGACCATCAGTGTCACGCTAGCGGCTGGGCCGGAGGAAGGTGGGGGATGTTGTGCCCAGCTGGTTGACGCCGATCACACCCCGCCGCCCCGCGGCGGTCCGGACCGTCGGGGAACCCCCGGCGCCCGGGCCTAGGTCCCGCCGTCGTCGCCCGCCGCGTCGAGCTGCTCGCGCAGCCAGGTGCGCATCACGTCGCCGACGCGCAGGCCGAGGTCGACGTTCGGGCGGAACGGGTGTGAGCCCGGGAGGCTGTCGATGCGCTCGGCGGTCTCGCGGAGCATCGCCTCGTTGGCGTCCAGCGCGGCCAGCTCGCGCTCGAGCGCGCGGCGGCGGTCGGCGGGCTCGAGCAGGAACAGCAGGAACCACCGCACCGCCGTCTCGTTGCGCTGGTGGCGGTTGGCGTCGCCCTCGACGAGCCAGCGGCGCAGCTCCTCGCGGCCCGCGTCGGTGACCGCGTAGGTGCGGCTGCGGCGGGCGCCCTCGCCGACGACCTCGACCATGCCGGCGTCCTGGAGCTTGGCGAGCTCGGGATAGATCTGGCTGTGGCTGGCGTGCCACGCGTTGGCCAGCGAGCGGTCGAACTTCGCCGCCAGCTCGTAGCCGGTCGCCGGCTGCGTGGCCAGGAGGCCCAGGACGGCATGGCGCAGCGACATGGGGTGAGTCTAGACGTCGAGGCTGACATGTCAGACTTGACATGTCGTTTTCGACATGCGAGAACTCCCGGCCATGACCCCCGCTGCGACACTCTCCCCACAACGCCAGCGCCTCCTCCTCGCCGCCGTCGTCTCCGGCCTGTTCCTCGCGATGCTCGACCAGACGGTCGTCGGCACCGCCCTGCCGCGGATCGTCGACGCGCTCGGCGGCGCCGACCGCTACGTCTGGGTCGTCACCGCCTACCTCGTCCCCGCGACGGTGACGGTGCCGATCTACGCCCGGCTCTCGGACCGCTTCGGCCGCCGCGCCCTGCTGCTGTTCGGCATGACGCTGTTCCTGCTCGGCTCCGCGCTCTCGGCGTCGGCGCAGGACATGACCCAGCTGATCGTCTGGCGCGCCATCCAGGGCGCGGGTGCCGGCGCGCTGGAGAGCCTCTCGTTCATCCTCGTCGCCGACCTCTACGGCGGCCGCCGCAACGCCGCGCTGCAGGGCGTGCTGGCCGGCCTGATGGGCATCAGCTTCCTCGCCGGCCCGCTGGTGGGCGGTTTCATCGCCGACCAGCTCGACTGGCGCTGGGTGTTCCTGGTCAACGTGCCGATCGGCCTCGTCGCGCTGGTCGTCGTCGCCACGGTGCTGCCGGGATGGATCGGGCGCCGCGAGGAGCGCGGCGCGCCGCTCGACCTCGCGGGCATCGCCACGCTGACGATGGCGCTGGGGCTCGTCCTCGTGGGCCTGAGCGAGCGCACGCATCCGCTGGCCGACGGCACGCTGCCGGGCTGGGCCGAGGCGCGCACCGGCGGGCTCGTCCTGCTCGGCGTGCTCGGGCTCGGCGCCTTCCTGGCCGTCGAGCGGCGCGCCGCCGCGCCGATCGTGCCGCTGGCGCTCTTCGCGGAGCGGCGCACCGCGGCCATCCTCGCGGCGGCGACGACGGCGATGTTCGGCCTGCCGGCGTGCGTCCTGCTGCTGCCGCGCTACTTCCAGGGCGCGCGGGACGTCAGCGCCACCCACTCGGGGCTGCTCGTCTACCCGCTGCTGCTCGGCCTGATCGTCTCGGTCAACGCCGCGGGCATGATCGTCTCGCGCCGGCTGGAGTTCCGGCGCCCGCTGCTGGTCGGCCTGGCGCTCACGGCGCTCGGCGGCCTCGGGTTCGGGACGTTCGACGCGCAGACGCCCGACTGGCAGGGCCTCGTGTTCATGGCCTTGATCGGCGTCGGCATCGGGCCGACCCTCTCGGGCCTGCAGATCGCCGTGCAGCGCACCGTCGCGCCGGCGGCGCTCGGCGCGGCGATGGGCACGCTGATCCTGCTGCGGCAGGTCGGCGCGTCGATCTCGCTGGCCACCGCCGAGACGGTCTACGGCGCGCGCGTGCACGGCGCCGGGCTGGACGCCGCGGCCACCGCGACAGGCGCCGGCGTGCTCATCGTCACGGTGGCGGGCGCCGGGCTGGCCGCGGCCGCTCTCGGGCTGCTGCTGCCCCGCGGCGCGGGGCGGCTCGAGCCGCTCCCGGAGCCCGTGGGCGCGCCGGCCTGAGGTCTGGGCGGCGCGGCCGAGCTCGACGAGCTGGTGCGCGGCTTCCGCGTGTGAGGTGCGGAGGAGGTTCGGGTAGCGGCGTGGGATGGTCCTTCCCGCGCTGCTGCCCCTGACGCCGCTGGCCGCGCAGACGCAGACCGGGTCGACGGGGTGGATCGTCGTCGGGTGGGTCGCGTTGGCCGTGGCGTTCGCATGCGCGGGGGCGATCGCGTGGGACATCGCCGGCCGCGGCTACCGGCAGCACATGGGGATCATGAACCTCGTCTGGCCGATCACCGCTCTGTACTGGGGCCCGGTCGCCGTCTGGGGCTACTTCACCCGCGGCCGGCGGATGAGCATGCGGTGGGCCGACGAGCACGACATGGACCTGGACGAGATGATGTCCGGCGACCGCGACGACCCGCCGTTGTTCTGGCCGTTCGCGCGGAAGAACTGGTGGCCGATCTCCAAGGGGGTCAGCCACTGCGGCGCAGGGTGCACGCTCGGCGACATCGTCGGAGAGTGGATCGTCTACCTCGCGGCGTGGTCGATCCCGCTGTTCGCCGCCGAGGACGCCAACACGCTGATGGCGATGTACGTCGCCGACTTCGTGCTGGCCTGGACGTTCGGGATCATCTTCCAGTACTTCTCGATCGTGCCGATGCGCGAGGACGTCGGGCGGCTGGAGGGCATCTGGCTGGCCATCAAGGCCGACACGTTCTCGATCCTGTCGTTCCAGATCGGCCTGTTCGGCTTCATGGCGCTGGTGCACCTGGTGCTCTGGCAGCCGCCGCTGACGGTGGCCAGCCCCGCGTACTGGTTCATGATGCAGGTCGGGATGATCATCGGGTACTTCACGGCGTGGCCGGTCAACGCCTGGCTGGTCCAGAAGGGCTGGAAGGAGAAGATGTAGGGGTCGCTGCGGCGTGCGGCGATGGCGCGCGACGGGGTCCCGTCGGGGCGAGGGATGGCTGGAGCGCTCGATCACCCGGTCGCTGTGGCGACGTGCATCGCGTGCGGGGCGCGCTCGCGCGCCGGCGAGTGCCCCGAGGGCTGCGCCGACGTGGCGATCGACCTCGTCGACCTGGCGGCGCTGGAGGCCGTCGAGGAGCACGCCGGCGCCCTGCGCGAGCGGGTGGAGGCCCTGCGCGGCGTGCTGGCGGCGGCCGGAGAGGCGCCGGACGACGAGGCGTGGCGGCGGGTGCGTGAGGCGGCGGCGCGGGCGCTGCACCGCGACGTCCCGGAGCCGCCGGAGGTCGAGGTCGTGCCGGCGTGGGGCTGCCCGTCGTGCGGCCGCGTCGATGCGCCGCAGCCGTGCCTGGGCGTCTGCATCCGCCGGCCGGTGCTGATGGTCGACGCGGCGCGGGTCGCGGCCGCACGTGAGGAGAGCGAGCGGCTGGCCGAGCGCGATGGCGTCCTGACCGCGGTCGTGCGGATGCTGGCCACGGTGCGCCCGCGGCCGGGGCAGGAGGCGCGCACGCGTGAGGCGCTGCGCGAGCGAGCGCGCGAAGCGCTGGCACCTCCGCCCGATGCGTCGAGGGACGACTGAACCACCGCATGGGTGGTTAATTCGTCCCTCGACGGCTGGCGGGGCGGGGCGGGGCGGGGCGGGGCGGGCCGGGGCGCCGGCTCAGGCGCCGTGCTCGGCCTCGGCGGCGGCGACCGCCGCGCCGAGGGCCTCGAGCTCCGACGGCGGCAGGCGCCGCTCGAGGATCTCGAAGAGGACGCGCTCCTCGAAGCGGACGTGGTCGTTGAGGCGCTGGCCGAGCGCGCGCGCCGCGTCGAGATCGGTGTGGCCCGTGCCGGTGGCGAGCGCGTCGGCCTGCCCACGGATCGCCGCGTGGTCGTCGCGCACGCGCGCGACGGCGGGCGCCCACTCGTCGTCGGCGGCGGGCAGCGCGTCGAGCAGGTGCTCCTCTTCGATGGCGAAGTGGGCGCGGCCCTCGTCGGCGAAGAAGGCGCCGAAGTGGGCGATCGCCGCCGCGAGCGTGCCGGGCTCCGCGCGTCGCAGGCGCAACGCGGCGTCGAGGGCGTGCTGGTGGTCGCGGGAGAGGGGCGCGAGGGCCGGTGAGCGCTTCATCTCGTCCTCCGGGTCGGGCTCACCGGGAGGATCGCACGCCTCAGCGCAGCGGCCATGGGTTCGGCACCGGCCGGCGCGGCTCCTGACGCCAGTCGGCGTAGGCCTCGGCGGGCTCGTCGGTCTCCGTGGTCACGGACGCGTCGTACTTCGCCGCGACGGCGTTGACGGGGTAGTGCGCGGCGTCCTCGCGCCGCGAGCCGATCATCAGCACGGCGCAGGGCCCATTGCCGGCGCCGACGAAGACGTGCTCGGTGCCCGCCGGGCAGTGGAGGAAGTCCCACTGGCCCATCGGCCGCTCCTCGCCGTCGACGATCGCGATGCACGAGCCGTGGAGGACCAGGAAGTCCTCCTGGACCGGCTCGGAGTGGTAGCGGCAGTTGGGCTGCCCCGGCTGCAGGACCTGGACGTTGACGCCGGTGTCCGGCCACGGCGCGTCGTCGGGCTCGAAGTCGATCAGCGTGGCGCGGCGCGAGTGGGCGAGCGCCCTCGCGTCCGCGAGGTTGGTGATGAACGGCGCGTCCATGTCCTCACCGTACGCCGGAGCGGCGACGGGGAGGTTGCATGGCCGCGCCGCCGCCGTGATCCGGCCCGCACCCGATGCCGTCGGCGAGCCCGGCCCACCAACGACGAAGGGGCGCCGAGGCGCCCCTTCGCAAGCGCACCGGCGCATCCCAGCGCCGGCGCAAGCCTTGTCCCGGCTTCGGCTCAGCCGCAGCCGGTGTTGTTGCCGCAGGACGAGCACGTGTAGCAGGAGCCCGTCCGCTGCATCATGCCGCCGCACTGGCTGCAGGCCGGCCCGAGGTCCAGGCCGACGAGCTTGGCCGGGCGGACCGGCGGCGTGTCGGTCAGCGCCGACGTCGGCGGCTGCGCGGCCGCCTTGCCGTTGCCGTTCCCGTTCCCGTTGGACGGCACCGCCTGCGGGCCCGCCGTGTCGGAGGAGATCGACGTTCCGGCCTCCTCGGCCGCCTTCTTGGCGCGGACCTCGGCGGTCAGGATGCCCAGCTCCTCCTGGATGTCGGCGTCCAGGAAGCGCGAGGCCAGCCAGCGCATGATGTAGTCCGGCATCGACTTCGCGAACGGGATCTCCGGGTTCTGCGTGATCCCCTCCGGCTCGAAGCGCATGTAGGCGAACTTCGAGACCAGCGTCTCGAGCGGCACGCCGTACTGGAGCGCGATCGAGATCGCCGTCGCGAACGAGTTCATCATGCCGCGGAGGGTCGAGCCCTCCTTGCCGACGTCGGTGATGAAGATCTCGCCGACCGAGCCGTCCTCGTACATGCCGGCGGTGATGTAGCCCTCGTGGCCGCCGATGTTGAACTTGTGCGTGATCGACTGGCGCTCGCGCGGCATGCGGTTGCGCTGGGGGCCGAGCGCGCCGAGCTGCTTGGCGACCTCGGCCTTGACCGCCTCCTCGAACTCGGGCGAGTCGAGCGCCGGCGCCGCCTGCTCCTTCTGGGCGTCGGTGCGCAGCGCCTGCGCCGTCTTGGAGCCGTCGCGGTAGATCGCCAGCGCCTTGACGCCGCACTTCCAGGCCTGGACGTAGGCGTCCATGATGTCCTCGACGGTCGCCGAGCTCGGCAGGTTGACCGTCTTGGAGATGGCGCCCGAGATGAAGGGCTGGACCGCGCCCATCATCTTGATGTGGCCCATGTGGCTGATGGCGCGCGAGCCGACGGCCACGTCGAAGACCTCGAGGTGCTCGTCCTTGACGCCCGGCGCCTCGACGATCGTGCCGTACTCGTCGACGTGGGCGACGATCTGGTCGATCTCATCGGGCGTGTAGCCGAGCGTCTGCAGGGCCAGGCCGACCGTCCGGTTGACGATCGTCATCGAGCCGCCGCCGACCAGCTCCTTGTACTTGACCAGCGAGAAGTCCGGCTCGACGCCGGTCGTGTCGCAGTCCATGAGGAACGAGATCGTGCCGGTGGGCGCGAGCACCGTCGCCTGCGCGTTGCGGTAGCCGAAGCGCTCGCCGGCGTCGACGGCGTCGTCCCACACGTGGCGCGCCGCGGTCAGCAGCGCCTGGTCGCCGCACATCGCGTCGGGGATGTGGCGCGTGGCGTCGCGGTGCATGCGCATGACCGCGTTGTGCTCCTCGCGGTTCTCCTCGTAGCGCTCGTAGGGGCCGACCGCGGCGGCGATCTTCGCCGACTGCAGGTAGGCGCGGCCGGTCATCAGGGCCGTGATGGCGGCGGCGGTCGCGCGGCCGGCGTCCGAGTCGTACGGCATGCCGTTGGCCATCAGGAAGGCGCCGAGGTTGGCGTAGCCGAGGCCGAGCTGGCGGAAGGCGCGCGCGTTGACGCCGATCTCCTCGGTCGGGTAGCTCGACGGGCCGACGACGATCTCCTGGGCGAGGAAGACGATGTCGATCGCGCGCTCGTAGCGCTCGACGTCGAACGAGCCGTCCGGGCGGCGGAACTTCATGAGGTTCAGCGACGCCAGGTTGCACGCCGAGTCGTCGACGTGCATGTACTCCGAGCACGGGTTGGACGCGTTGATGCGACCCGAGTTCGGGCACGTGTGCCACTCGTTGATGATGGTGTCGTACTGGACGCCCGGATCGGCGCAGCGCCACGCGGCCTCGGCGATCTTGCGCATGAGGTCGCGCGCCTTCATCGGCTCGCCGATCGGCTTGCCGGTCTGGCGGGCGATCGTGCGCCACTCGCCGCCGGCCTCGACCGACGTCATGAACTCGTCGGTGACGCGGACCGAGTTGTTGGCGTTCTGGTACTGGATCGAGGTGAAGCCATCGCCGTCGATGGACATGTCGAAGCCCGCGCGCGCGAGGGCCTCGGCCTTCTCCTCTTCCTTGGCCTTGCACTCGATGAACTCGACGATGTCCGGGTGGTCGACGTCGAGCACGACCATCTTGGCCGCGCGGCGCGTCTTGCCACCCGACTTGATCGTGCCGGCCCACGAGTCGGCGCCGCGCATGAAGG
Organism: Baekduia sp.; assembly: GCA_035765735.1. Classification (GTDB taxonomy): domain Bacteria; phylum Actinomycetota; class Thermoleophilia; order Solirubrobacterales; family Solirubrobacteraceae; genus Baekduia. The sequence goes on from DASTWY010000003.1 coordinate 25,592, forward strand.
ACACCGGGCCGGAGGCCGTGCCGCCCTTGCTCAGCGGCTCCATCGAGCCGCGGATGTTGGACAGGTTGATGCCCGAGCCCGAGCCGCCGCGGAAGATCTTGCCCTCGCGCGTGTTCCAGTCGAGGATCGAGTCCATCGTGTCCTCGACGGACAGGATGAAGCAGGCCGAGCACTGCGGCTGCTCCTCGAAGCCCACGTTGAACCAGACCGGCGAGTTGAACGCCGCCATCTGGTGGAGCAGGATGTAGGTGAGCTCGTGCTCGAAGGCGTCGCCGTCCTCGGCCGTCGCGAAGTACCCGCGCTGGCGGCCCCAATCGGCGATCGTGCCGGCGACGCGGCCGATCATCTGCTTGACCGAGCGCTCGCGGGCGGGCGAGTCGAGCTGGCCGCGGAAGTACTTCTGGGCGACGATGTTCGTCGCGTTCTGCGACCAGGTCTTGGGGAACTCGACGTCGTCCTGCCGGAAGGAGCCCACCGCGGCCGTGCGCAGCTCCCACTCGACGGTGTCGAACGGATGCACGCCGGGCGTCGTGAAGTAGCGCTCGATCCTGAGCGCTCGACCGGCCTGGACGTCGGTCGCGAATGCGGTCTGCGGTGTGGTCTCCATGCGCTGCTGTCCTTCCTCGCCGCCGGCCTGCGGCACGATCTGGAACCAAGAAGTCGGGTCGAGGAGAGTGGCGCACGCGCCGGTCGGAAAACGTGTCGCCAGAGCTTCGTCCCCGCACGTTGCGAGGAACTTCCAGTGTAGTGCCGGACAGGCTCAGCGACCGAGCCTGAGCCAGTCCCGGAACTCGGCCCAGGCGGCGCTCGTCCGCCAGCCCGCCTCAGCCGTGGCATGACGCGTGCGCAGGAGCCAGCGGGGCTCCCACGCCCACCAGCGGGCGACGCTCCAGGCGAGCGCCAGGGCCAGCAGGACGGCGCCCACGACGGCGAGCAGGACCCATGGCGCGGAGTCGCCGGAGGACGCCCCGGGTCCGCCCGCGGACGCCGGCGTCGTGGTGGATGTCGGCGTGGCCGTCGTGGCGGGCGCGCCGGTCGACGCGGGGGCGCTCGTCGACGCCGGCACGCCGGTGGAGGCCGGCGCGGTCGTGCTGACGACGCCGGCGGTGCCCTCCGGCACGCCGGTCGACGGAGCCTGTGCCTGCGCGCTCGCGGAGGCGGGCGCCGCCAGGGCGGCGGCGGCCAGCAGGGCGATGATGGGCCGTGGGCGCATCAGGCGCGACAGCGTAGCCGCCGCTCAGCCCAGCAGCTGCGCCAGCCCGCCGGCCAGCAGCGCGCTGGCCGCGGCCGCCGCCAGCGCGAAGAGGGTCACGGCGGCGGCGCGCTCGCGGCGGAGCACGGCGGACAGGTCCGTCAACGCGGTCGCGGCGCCGGAGGCCATCGGGGTCATGCCGGCGCCGCCGGAGGGCGACCCCCCGCCGCCCGCGCGCGCCTGCGCCTCGCGCAGCTCGGCCTCCAGCGCGCGGATCCGCGCGTCGGCGTCGGCCAGGCGCTCCTCGAGCGCCCGGGAGCGCTGCTCGACCTGCTCGGCCCGCCGCTCGGCGGCCTGCGCCGCGAGCGTCGCGTGGTCGCGCTCGCCCTCGGCGCGCTCGGCCCGCTGGCGGGTGGCGAGCAGCTCGGCGGCGCGATCCTCGGCGTCCCGGCGGGCGGCCTCGGCGGCCTCGGCGCGCGCCTCGGCGGCCTGCGCGGCGCGCAGCGCCTCCGCGGACTGCTCGCGGGCGGCGGCCGCCTCGGCCTCGCGCTCGGCCAGCGCGCGCCGCGCCTCCTGGGCGACGACGGTGGCGCGCTGGGCGCGGTCGGCGGCCTCGGCCAGCTCGCGGCGCCGCGCCTGCTCGCGCTCCTCCTCGGCCACCGCACGCTCGCTGGTCCGCAGGCGCTCGTCGGCCAGCGCGTCGACCGCGCCGATCCGCGCCGCCTCCGCGCGGGAGGCCAGCTCGGCGGCGTGCTGGGCGTCGGCGGCGGCCCGCTCGGCCAGCGCGTGCGCCTCGGCGGCGCGGCGCTCGGCGTCCGCGCGCGCCCGGCGCTCCGTGTCGAGCTGGGCCTGCAGGCCGGCTGCCTCGCGTGCGAGCGCAGCCAGCTGCACGCTCTGCGCGCGCGTCTCCCCGCGGCGCGAGCGGCGCGGGGGGCGGGCGGTCGGCTCGGCCGCGGGTGCCGCGGCCGGCTCCGGCTCCACCTCCGGCGCGCCTCGCTGCGCCGCCGGCCGCCCCCACGTCGCCCCGAGTCCCGTCGGGCGTGGCAGGTCGGCGATCACGCCGCGCCCCGCGTCGAGCGCATAGGCCACGTGCGGGCCGCCGACGAGCTGGGCCGGCGCCGAGAACGCCGCCCGCCAGCGCGGCCCGTCGGGCCCGGCCAGCGGGGCGCTGTCGTCAGGGGAGGGAAGCGGGGACAGGCGATGCGAGCGGCGCCCGTCGTCGACGAGCAGCAGCGGCGTCGGCAGGCGCTCACGGCGTGCGCCGACCCAGCGCCCGGCGATCCGCAGGAGCATGGTGTCCGGGCCGGCGGGCACCAGCTCGAAGGAGTCGACCTCGAAGCGCAGAGTCATGGAGAGCTGCGGGCGGCGCGCGGCCGTCCGCGGGGCGATCGTAGCCCGAAGCCCGGCTATTGCAGGCGCTTCATCGCCTCGAGGGCTGCGGCGAGCACCCTGTCGGGCGGCTGGGCGCCGTCGAGCACGGCGATCCGCTGGGGCTCGCCGGCGGCCAGCGCGTCGTAGGCGGCGACGACGCGGGCGAAGAACGCGGCGCCGGACTGCTCGAGGCGGTCGCCGCCGTCGCGCCGCTCGGCGCCGAGGTCCGGGTCGACGCGCACGTAGAGCGTCAGGTCGGGCACGAGGCCGCCGGTGGCGAAGCGGTTGAGCGCGGCGATCTCCTCCTGCCCGAGCTCGCGGCCGGCGCCCTGGTAGGCCAGCGACGAGTCGGTGAAGCGGTCGAGCAGGACATCGCGGCCCTCGTCGAGCAGCGGCCGCAGGAGCTCGCCGACCAGCTGCGCCCGAGCCGCGGCGTAGAGCAGCGCCTCGGCGTGCGGCTCGACGTGCAGCGCCGGGTCGTGCACCAGGTCGCGGATGCGCTCGGAGACCGCAACGCCGCCGGGCTCGCGCAGGACGGTCAGGCCGGGGAGGGCGCGCGCGAGGGCCTCGGCGAGGGTCGTCTTGCCGGCGCCGTCGATGCCCTCGACCGAGATGAGCCGCCCCCGGGGTGCCATGGGGGCGCGACTGTACCCTGGCCTGCGCATGCTCGACGCCGCCGACCGCCACCCGCACGCCCGCGCGGTCCTGCGCGCCGCGGTGCCGCCGGAGGGGGTGCCGTCGCACGCCTACCTGTTCCACGGGCCGGCCGGGGCGGGCAAGCGCGCGGTTGCCCGCGCGTTCGCTGCCGAGCTGCTGGCCGAGGACGCGCCCGACCCCGACAACGCCCGCCGCCGCGTCGCCGAGGACGTCCATCCGGACCTCACGTGGGTCAGGCCCAGCGGCGCCGCGGAGATGCTCGTCGGCGACATCGACGAGCCGGTCGTCGCGGCCGCCACCCGCACGCCGTTCGAGGCGCGGCGGCGCGTCTTCGTCGTCGAGGGCGCCGACACGATGAACGAGCCGGCGGCCAACAAGCTGCTCAAGACGCTCGAGGAGCCGCCGCCGTTCGCGCACCTCGTGCTGCTCACCGACAAGCCCGGCAACATCCTGCCGACGATCTCCTCGCGCTGCCAGCTGGTGCGCTTCGAGGCGGCCACGCCGGCCGAGCTGTCGCAGCGGCTGCAGACCAAGCACGGCGTGCCGCCGCTCACGGCTGACGCCTGCGCGCGGCTGGGGCTCGGCGACGCCGACCGCGCGCTGACGCTGGCGCTGGCCGACGGCCCCGCCCTGCGCGACGCCGCCGAGCGCTACGCGCGCGCCGCGCTGCACGACCGCCTCGGCGAGCGGCCGTGGATCGCGCTGCTCGACCAGGCGCGCGCCCGCGGCGACGCGGCGGCCAGCGGCGTGGCGGGCGAGATCGCCGCCGACGCCGAGCTGCTGCCCGACCGCGAGGCCAAGCGCGCCCGTCGCGAAGGGGAGACGGCGGCCAAGCGCGCCCATCGCCGCGCGCACGCGGCGACCATCGACCACGGCCTGCAGCTCGCCGGTCTGTGGCTGCGCGACGTCGCCTGCGTCAAGGACGGCGTGCCGGAGCTCGTCCATCACGTCGACCGCGTCGAGCAGCTGCAGTCCGACGCCGAGGCGTCGGAGGCCAGCAGCGGCCGGCTGCGCGACGCGGTCGGGCTGATCGAGGAGGCGCGCACGATGCTGATCCTCAACCCGTCCGAGGAGCTCGTCCTCGAGGCGCTCGCCTCGAAGGTCGAGCACGCGCTCAGCCGCTGACGCGGCGCCGGCGGCTCAGCTGACGACGCCGGCGGCGACCAGCGCCAGGAGCACCACGCCGAGGCCGATCCGGTAGACGACGAAGATCGTCACCGGGTGGCGCGCCAGGTACTTCAGGAACCAGGCGATCGAGGCGTAGCCGACGACGAAGGCCAGCAGCGTGGCGAGCGCGGTCGGCGCCACGCCGACCCCGCCGCCGTCGCCGACGTCCTTGAGCTCGTAGAGCCCGGAGAGCACCACGGCCGGGACCGACAGCAGGAACGAGTAGCGCGCGGCGGCGGCGCGCTCCAGGCCGAGGAACAGCCCGGCGGAGATCGTCGAGCCGCTGCGGCTGACGCCGGGGATCAGCGCCGCCGCCTGCGCCAGGCCGATCCAGCCCGCGTCGCGCGGCGTGATGTCGGCGATCCGGCGCTCCTTGCGGCCGACGCGCTCGGCGGCCTCGAGCACGACGCCCAGCACGATCAGCGCGATGGCGATCAGCGTCAGCTGGCGCGCGTCGGTCTCGATCGTGTCCTTGAACAGGACGCCGAGGACCGAGATCGGGATCGTGCCGAGGATGATGAACCAGCCCAGGCGCGCGTCGAGCGTCTGGCGCTCGTCCGGGTCGCGCAGCGAGCGCAGCCAGGCGCGGGCGATGTTCCACAGGTCCTGGCGGAAGTACAGGAGGACGGCGGCCATCGTGCCGAGCTGGACGACGGCGGTGAACGCCGCGCCCGGGTCGTCCCAGCCCGCGAACGCGGGGATGATGCGCAGGTGCGCCGTGGAGGAGATGGGCAGGAACTCGGTGAGCCCCTGCACGATCCCCAGGACGATGGCCTGGAAGGCGTCCATGACGGCGCGGGAGGCTAGGCGATCGGGCCGAGGTTCGGTGTGAGCCCGTGGAGGTCGAACGCGCGGAAGGCGTGGAAGCGCGGGTGCTCGGGGCCGTGGAAGTCGGCCGAGCCCGTGGTCAGCAGCCCGAGGCGCTCGCAGGTCTGCGCGCAGAGGATCGTCTGCTCGCGCGTGTGCGTGATGTAGAAGGCCTCGACGCCGTCGACGCCGGCCTTGGCGAAGCCCTCGATCGTGGCGACGACGTCGTCGTCGGCGTCGAGGTCCCAGAACGGATGCGCCCAGATCGCGACGCCGCCCGCGGCGTGGATGAGGTCGATGGCCTCGGGGACGGTCGGGGTGGTGCGGGCGCGGTAGGCCGGCTTGCCGGGGATGAGGTAGGCGGCGAGCAGCTCGCCGAAGTCGGCGTGGCCCTCCTCGGCGATGCGCGCCTGGTTGGCCGGGTGGTCGTAGGCGGCCTGGGCGAGGTGCGGGCGGCCGATCGGCAGGCCGGCGGCGCGACGCTCCTCCATCTTCGTGCGGTCGAGCGCGAAGCCGAGCTCCTCCAGCGCCGCGGCCATCCGGTCGGCGCGGGCGCCGCGGTCGGCGCGGTAGCCCTCCAGCGCGGACAGCAGGTCCGGGTTCCTGTGGTCGATCCCGTAGCCGAGGATGTGGAGGTCCTCATAGTCGCCGTGGACGGCCGACAGCTCGGCGGCGGGGACGAGCTTCAGGCCCTCGCGGGCGGCCGCCTCGATCGCCTCGTCGATGCCGTCGACGGTGTCGTGGTCGCTGAGGGCGAGCAGCTCGACGCCGGCGCGCGCCGCGTGCGCGACGACCTCGCCGGGCGGCAGCGCGCCGTCGGAGTACGTGGAGTGCGACTGGAGGTCGAACGTCGGTGCGGGCACCCCGGCACCGTAGCCGCGCCAGGATCGTTAGGGCGCTAACGACTTCGGCTAGCCTCGGGTCGAGATGCCCGCCTCCGCGTCCTCCACCGCGGTCGACGACGCGCAGCTCGAGGCGTTCGTCGTCGCCTTCGACGACTTCGTCCATGCCGCCAAGCGCGCCCGCGCGCGCGTGCAGCCCGACGCGGCGCTGACGACGTCGCAGTACGACCTGCTGGCGCCGCTGGCCGAGGCCGACGGGCCGCTGGGCCTGCGCGAGCTGGCGCGGGCCGCGGGCGTGAGCGCGCCGACCGCGACGCGGATGGTCGACGGGCTGGAGGGCCGGGGGATCGTGCGGCGCGAGCGCTGCGCCGAGGACCGGCGGGCCGTGCGGCTGACGCTGACCGACGACGGCGTCGCGGCGGTCGACGAGCACCGTGGGCTGATGCTGGCGCGGCGGCGGGCGCTGTTCGAGCGGCTGGCGCCGGGGGAGCGGAAGGCGGCCGCGACGGTCCTGGCGCGGCTGGCGGCGGCCTACGAGGAGGTCGTCGCGTGATCCGCGACGCGCTGCCCAAGGACGTCCGGCCGATCGCCGTCGTGGTGGTCGTCGGGGCGATCATGTCGATCCTCGACGCGACGATCGTCAACGTCGCGCTGCAGACGCTGCGCGACGACCTGCACGTGTCGCTGGCGACGATCCAGTGGGTCAGCACGGCGTACCTGCTGGCGCTCTCGGCGGTGATCCCGCTGACGGGCTGGATGGCCGAGCGCTTCGGCGCGCGCAAGGTGTGGATGGGATCGGTCGCCGCGTTCGTGGTGACCAGCGTGCTGTGCGGCGCGGCGTGGAGCGCGGGCTCGCTGATCGCGTTCCGCGTGCTCCAGGGGCTGGCCGGCGGGATGATCATGCCGATCGGGATGATCACCCTCGCGCAGGCCGCGGGGCCCAAGCGCATGGGGCGGGTGATGAGCGTCGTCGGCGTGCCGATGCTGCTGGGGCCGGTGATCGGGCCGGTGCTCGGCGGCGTGCTGGTCGACAACTTCTCGTGGCGCTCGATCTTCTACGTGAACCTGCCGGTGGGGATCGTCGGGTTGGCGCTGGCGTGGCGGCTGCTGCCGCGCGGGCTGGCGTCCGGGCGCGCCGCGGCGGCGGGGCATGCGGTGCCCCCGCTGGACCGGATGGGGCTGCTGCTGCTGTCGCCGGGCGTGGCGGCGATCGTGTTCGGGCTCAGCGAGGTGGGGGAGCAGCGGACGCTGGCGTCGACGACGGCATGGCTGCCGCTGCTGGTCGGGCTGATCGCGGTCGCGGTGTTCGCGGTGCGGGCCCTGCGCGTCGACCATCCGCTGGTCGAGGTGCGGCTGTTCCGCGGGGCGGGCTTCAGCGCGGCGGCGGGCACGGTGGTGCTCGTCGGCGCGGCGCTGTTCGGCTCGATGATCCTGCTGCCGCTCTACTACCAGCTGGCGCGCGGCGAGTCGCCGCTGCACGCGGGGCTGCTGATGACGCCGCAGGGGATCGGCGCGGCGATCGGGATGAACGTCGGCGGGCGGCTGACCGACCGGATCGGCGCGGGGCGCGTGGTGCCGGTCGGGCTGGTGATCCTGGCCGTCGGGACCATCCCGTACGCGTTGATCGGCGGGGACACGGGATACGGGATCCTGCTGGTGGGCCTGTTCGTCCGCGGCCTCGGGCTGGGCGCGACGATGATGCCGTCGATGGCGGCGGCGTACGCGACGCTGGAGCACAGCGAGGTGCCGCGCGCGACGCCGATGCTCAACGTGGTGCAGCGGGTCGGCGGGTCGCTGGGCGTGGCGGTGCTGACGGTCGTGCTGCAGAACCGGATCGAGTCCAACGTGCGCGGACATGTGGCAGATCCGCTGGGCGACGCGTTCGCGCACGCGTACATGTGGTCGCTGGCCGGGATCGTGATCGCGCTGGCGCCGGCGCTGCTGCTGATGCGCGAGGAGCGCCGGGCGCGGCGGGCGGCGCGGGCCGAGGCGGCGGCCGCTGCGGCGGCCGGACCGCCGGCTGAGCCCGTCGCGGTGGCCTGAGGGGACGGTGCGTTTCTGGTCGACCGGCGACCGCTGAGCCGTGTCGTCGCGGACGGTCGGATGCGGCTACCATGCGCGATCCAGGCCGACGTAGCTCAGCTGGTAGAGCACTTCACTCGTAATGAAGGGGTCGGGGGTTCGAGTCCCCCCGTCGGCTCTAGGAAAGCCCCGCAAACGCGAGCTTTCTCTTTGGCCTAGTGATAGCTTGGGCCGCTCGGGGCAACGGATGGGGCAACAATCTCCTTCCGGGCCGGCGGGACTGATGCGCCAACGACAGCCGACGCGCTTGGTTCCATCACCGCGTGAACAATCGCGAGAAGGCGGCGCTTCTCTGGGTTGGATTTGCCCTGATGGTTGCGCTGACGCAGCCGGGGCTACGTGGGTCGCTGTGGAGCATCGCCAAGAGCTCGATGCACCCCGCTGTCCTGGGGCCGACGACCGCGCTCCTCGGCTGGACAGTTGGGTTGGCTTCGCTGGCGCATGTAGGTGGGCTCTGGGAGTCCGACCTTCGCGCCGACACGGGGTACTGGTTCATCACGGTCGGCTTGGGCCTGCTGGCGTCGTTCAAGGAGCACAGCGACCCCGCGTTCCTGCGCCACACCATCCGGCGTGCCGTGGGCCTGACGGCTCTGATGGAAGGCTTTGCGAACCTTGAGGTCTTCGGCCTTGTTGCCGAGATTTTCCTTCCGTTCATGGTGTTACTCGGAGGAACGCTGGCCGTCAGCGAGAGCGATCAAGGGGGCACGCCGGTGCACGCGCTGATAACGAAGGTGTTGTCGCTCGTTGGGCTGTCCGTGCTCGTGTACGTGGGCATCCGTCTTGCCGCCGACTTCGATGCCGGGCATACGGCTAGGGCGCTCGCTCTCCCCGTGTGGCTGACATTCGGAAGCCTCCCGTTCACTTACGCCTTCGCTCTCGTCGTCGAGTACCAAGCCGCCTTCGACCGCATCGATTCACGGACCGACGACGTCGCTCAACGTCGCCGTGCCAAACGGGCGTTGTTGCGCGCGGCGAACGTCCGGTTGGCAGAGTTGGCCGGGTTCTCGGGACACTGGATCTGGGATCTCGCGTCGACCGAGTCAGATGCTGACGCTCGCGTCGTCGCGCAGCGGTGGCGGCAGATATGGCGCGCTGAACAGCACGCGCAGCGGATGCGGGATGCGCGGGCGTACATGGAGACCTGGCTGACGCTCACCGATGCGACGCTTGCCGACATACACACCAGCTCGCTGCGGCGGGCGTGGGAGCGGCTAGACGGCGGCCAACGTGAGACCTTGAAGGCCGAGGGAGTCCGCCTGGCGCGAAACGCGACGGAGGTCGAAGCCCTCCGTCGCCTTCCCGACTGAGGACTGGCTCACGGTCAGCCGAAAGCGGCCCACGAGCTAAGCCGCTAGACATTCATGTCGGTCGCACCACGGGTGGCGGTGGTGGCCGTCGTAGTGCTCGTGCGCCCACGTGCCGGGAGCGACTTGCTCGCGGCACTCGCGGAACGCGGCACGGCGGTCGGCGTCCGAGGAGAACGCACGACGGCGGCCGTCCCTCGGGCCGATTTCCAGCTCCCAGCGCTCAGGGACAGTCAGCTTGCGCGCCGACACGCGACGGCGGCGGGAGCGCCTGCGCGGCACCTCAGCGGCCCGTCCTCGGCGGGCGGCCTCGTCGGGGTCGTCAAGCGGCAACGCCAGCTCCCGGAACAGGCGCGCAGCAGCGAGCCGCGAATCACGCTCGATCTGCACCTCCGGCCGGGCGCGCGGGTTGCCATTGCCGTCGCTGAACGTGAGCCCGTACTCGGCGATCGCACGGCGGGCCTGCTCGCACCGGTCGCTCGCTTCGAGCGCCAGCGTGAGCAGTCGAAGCGCGTGCGGCTCGTCGGCGAGCCCGTAGCCGGCGACCACCGAGCGCCACAGCTCGCGGCTCGACTCTGAGAGGTGCGCAGGGGCACGCTTGCTCCCTCGGGGCGGAGGCATGTTCTAGTCCTTTCTCGCGGGGATTGACCGGGGATTTCGGGCCGTTTACACGGCCTGGCGCGGCTTTCACGGAACGCGGAGCCCTTGCACGGCCTGGGGTATGGCCCGGTCCGCGATGAACCGGGAATGGGGACAGAGAAATCGACCTAGCTGCCGGGGTGACGGTCGCTAGTCCCGTCAAAAAGGCCGAGCGCGTGCCGCTTGCAACAGCGGTGGGCCGGCTCGGCTCCGACCGACTCCGGTCATAGCCTCTCGCACCAATGGATGAGGCTGGGATTGTGCTTCCGCTCGCTCTTGATCCCATCGGCATCGGGGCAACATGGACGGGCGTGGTTATAGGAGCCGTCGGGCTCGTGGTCGTGTCGTTCGTCTACTTCGCCATTTGGGACTGGCGGGACACGCGGAGGAGCAACGAGGAAGACACCACGGAGCGTGATTACTACGGCAACGCGGCCGCTGCTCGTGGCACGCTCCTCTGCGATTGGGTCGATGACGAGCTCTTACGCACGGTTGCCCGGCAGCAGGGGGTGCCGCTCGAACCAACCCGTATCGAGCGGGGAGAGGGGAGCGTGTCGAGCTTCGGCGGGCAGGCGTCGCCGCCGGGAGGCTTCCTAGCGCGCTTCGGCAAGGAACGCCGGAGTGACCACAGGGCGTATTACGACGTCAGCCAAGATTCCAATGCACTCTTGCGCGACGTGCTCAAGGCTCTCATCGAAAAGGGGAGTCTCACGGTGGAACTCGACGCGCTGTACGCGGCAGGAATCCCCTTCGGATTCGACGACAGGTATTTGGACGAGTTCATTCGTACCGCGAAGGGCGCGCCCGAGCTGGACGAGGCGCGAAACGCTCTACGCGCTTTGGCCGATAGTCACGCACGGGAAGGTCTCAGTGCGCGGTGGCGGAGCTTCGCCGAGGATCTGCGGTTCACCCTCGTGGATAGCGCTTGGGAGGTCTCAGGTACAGGTGACGCGCTGTCGCTTCGCCTAGCGAAGGTTCGTCGGTTCGACACGTCTGCTACCCCGGCCGGCGGCCGCTACGACACTGTGGAGACCCCGCCCGGTCTCAATATGACGCTCGCTTTGGACCGCTCGTTCCTCACCACGCAAGGGAGGGCCCGGCTCATACCGGGAAGTCAGGTCAAAGCAGCAGCGTTTGCAACCATCGGCGCGTTCGACGAGGCGGCAAACGAGCTTCGCCTGTCCCCCGTGGCCGTGTTCGCCCGGATCGAGAGCTACGACGCCTAAGCGGTGTAGATTTGCGCGGTGTTCGGCTCGTCGAATCAGCCACCGGAGCCTGAGCAGCTACGTGAAGGCGATTGGCGCCTGCACCCGCTCGCGCAGGAGACACGTAAACAACCCGTGGCAGACGACAGCATCGTCGGCCTGGCGAGACGGGCATTCGCTCAGGGCGACCGGGTCTTTCAGTGCACTCTCAGCGTCATGGCGCAAGACGCGGTCGTTGAAGCGATGGTGGGCACCCGGGTCACTCAACATGCCGGTGATCCCAACGAAGTCCTCAACGCTATCTGTGCGGAGGGCTGGGAACTCGTTAACGGATCGTTCGTGTTCGTTCCAGAAGGGGAGAGGAGCCGCGACCGGTTCCTAGCGTCGGGCCAGCAGGTTGCCGTCAAGGGCCGGACCCTGGGGTACTACCTCTTTCGGCGTCGGCCGGACGCTTAGGACCGTCAGGCACAGGGCGCAGGATCGGCTCCTCCCGGCCTCGGAAGTCTCGCGGGCGGTCTGGCCTCCCTCGGCCATTTACGGGCGGCTGAGAGAGGCGCGCAGCAGCTCGGCGGGCTCGACGACGGCGGCGGCGAGAGCGCGGCGGGCGGGGGACCCCTCGGGCAGCAAGTCGGCCAGCTCGACGAGCGCGCGCACGGCCTCGGCGACGAGCGCGAGGTCGCGGTCGGGCACGTTCGGGGCGCGGCGGCGACGGCGGGCGGCAGCGAGGTCTATGACATGGTGCATGTCCTACATGCTGCCAGCAAGTTGTACGACAGTTCTAGGGGGTGAGTGGCGACACTTTCGTCGTGTCTCACCACCGATCGAGGTGCAAGCGGCTCAACGACGCCCTCCCCCCAGCGTGGGCCGGGAGGAGGGCGCCTCATCGGGCGCGTTGACGACGGATCGCGGGCCGCAGTACCCGACCCCCTTCGCTCAGGGTCGTGCGGCACACGGAACCGGGGCCGACCCTCCGAGCGGAGGTCCGCGAAAACCTCCCCTCGGCGTCGACCCACCCGCCACCCGGAGGAGGAAACCGGGTGCGGATGAGTCGGCGCCGAGGCTCCACGTCGCTGCGCGAAGCCTCGGGGTCATGCTGTACGCCTACGCGGCGGCGGCGGGGCGCACGCCCTCGACCACCTCGAAGGCGGCCGGGCGCAGCACCGCGACGTCGGCGCGGCAGTACGCGACGAACTCGCGGGTCAGCGAGTCGCCCTTCACCTGCGACTGCTCAACCTTCACGCCGATGCTCGGGAGGTAGCCGATAGCGAGGTCAGCGAACCGGCCAACGAACAGCGCGGAGCTGTCGCTGTTGGCGCCGGTCGTGAGGTCGTCCGGCACGGCGGTCGTCGAGAGCTGCGGCAGCTCGTCGACGATGCGCGGCGCGCGAAGCGGCTGACCATCGGACGCGGTCAGGTTTGCGTACTCCTCGGCGCTGCGCTCCGAGTAGATCGCGGCATCCGGGGCGAGGTTGCGGCCACGCACGGCGAAGATCGCTCGCACGAGGTCCCTGTACCCGTCGAGCGGGGCGCCGTCCGGGTCGCCGAGCACGGTGTGCGCGACGTCCGCGTCATAGAACAGGCCGGTCGGCCCGTTGCCGGAGCCGTCGCCGATCAGCGCGGCCTCGTCGATGGCCGAGGCGATGGCCTGCACCATCGCCGTGGCGAGCCCGTCCGCAGACTGCGCGCTGGCATCTTCCAGCAGCTCGACTGCGGCGCTGAAGCGCACCGCGACCGTGTTGGCGGTCAGGACGGCGGCGCCGATGCCGGGCTCGTCCTCTGGGACGTCCGCCTGGCCCTCGGCGTGCCATGCGGGCGACGGTGGCGTGTCGATGCGCGGCAGCGTCAGCGTGCGGGCCGTCATGGGCACGGCCTGGGCGCCAGCGGCGTGACACACGCTCGCGGCGAACACGCCGTCGAGGATGCCCGAGGCGACGGCGGACGGCACGAGCGCGCCGGTCGCGCCCGAGCCGATGAGGGTGCGGTGCTCGGGCGAGTCGGTGGCGAGCTGGCGGGTGCCAGCGAGCCCCTGGAGCAGCGCGCCGAGCGAGAACTCGTCGGCCTCGCGGCGCTCGGGCTGCGTGACGTCGAAAGCGTCGGCGAACCGGCGCTCGCCGAGGAACACGCCCCGGTCGGTGGCCCGGCGCTCGCGACGGAACTCGCCGGGGTTGCTCTGGCCGGAGCAGTCGATCGAGCGGAACCGCTCGCGACGGTCATCGCTGTCGCTCCGGCGGGACGGCTCGTCGCCGTGCTCGTGGGCGGCGCGCACCTGCTCGTCGAGGCGGTCGAACTTCGCTTCGAGGCGGTCATACGCCTCGGCCTGATTCCGAGACAGCGAGCCGTCGCACTCGTCGACGATGGCCTGCATCTTGTCGTAGACCTGGGCGCGCTGCTCGCGTAGCTCGGCCAGTTCACGGAGGGTCATGTTGAAGAACTACTCCTAGGTGGTTGCGGTGGGTACAAACCGCAGCCCTTCCAGCTCGCGGTCGACGCGGGGCACGGCGGGAGCGGCGGCGGCTGCGAGAGGTGCCGTCGCTCGTGGGCGACCATGCCCGGCTAACGCGGGCGGCGACCCTGCCACGGAACGGGTCGAGGTTGAGCGGCGTCAAGCCGTTCGGTCGTGGCCCCCATCACGGGTGGCCGGTGCGCTCGACCGGCACGGGGGCGGTGAGCGGTGGCGGTGCGGCTCGTCGTCGAGCGGCGAGCCGAAAGCCGCGCCGAGGTCGTGAGCCTCGCGGCAGCTCTAGGAAGCTGACGGCGCGGTGATTGCGAATCGAGAAGATGGAGCCCTCCGATTGTCTCCGGGCTCCTCCGCTTGGACTGACCACCCGCTGACAGGGGTGATCCCTTGGCCGGGCCGACTGTATGGCCCTCGGCGCTTCGCAATAATCGTCGAGGGAGTCGACTTGTGCTTGGTCTTGACAAGCACCACGATCTAGTGTAGGTGAGGCACCGGACGGAACCCTGACCGACATATAGGCGTCGATCAGGCTTCGGCTTCCTCAAGCTGCCTGAGCAGTTGCTGGCGGGCACGCCCGGCCCGTTCCTTCGCGGCGTTGTCCTCCTGCTCGCGGGTTCGGCGTGGCGAGTCGCCGTCGCGGACGGCGGCAGTCAGCCGGGCATCGAACACGGCAGCGATCGAGCGGACCGGCACCCCGCTGTTGAGGTGCCCGCCGTTGCGCTTCACCTCGTCGGCGAGCTGTTCGGCGTACGCGACCGCGTCCGGCCTCGGGCTCTCAGCGAGGGCGCGCCCGACCCTCCCGGCGTTGACGGGGAGCCCGGAATCAGCGAGGGCGGACACCACGGACTCGGGATCGACGACCTCATCGTTCGTCGCCCCTGCCTCGCGCGCACGCGCGCGCCCGGCCTGGCCTGGCCTAGTAGGACTCTGAGTAGGTAGGTGGGCAGCTACGGCACCCCTTTCGGGGCACATCTGCCCACCCTTTAGGCCGAAACCGTTGGCAGCCTCGGCACCCCTATCGGAGAGGTCGGGAACGTCGACGAGCGCGGCCTCGTCGAGCTGGTATTCGGCCACCTCGTCGCTGCGGCCGCGTCCACCACGGCCGGGCGTGACGACGACCACGGCGCGTACCTCGCGCAGCTCGCGGAGGGCGCGCGTGGCGGCGCTCGGGTCCTTGCGGCCGATTCGCTCTGAAAGCCGCTTGCGGCCGATCCGGACGCGGCCGGTGTCGTTGTCGGCGAGCACGGCTAGCTGCCACGCGGCCAGCCTTGCGCGATCAGAGAGCCGGGGGTGACGGCTCAGGCTCTCCGCCCACCCGTGCCAGCGGTAGCCGCCGGAGCGAGGGTTGCGCGAGCCAGTCGGACGGCTCGCCGTGGCGCGATGGCGGCGGCTCGTCACCGGGCGCTCCCGGCGAAGTCGGCGAGCATCTCGCCAGCGGTGTCGCGGCGGCAGCGACCTTCGTCGCTGCCGTTCCCGTATCTGGTCATGTGGTTCCTCCTTTGTTGTTTGGCTTGAAGTGAAGGAATCGGGCCGGGCGGAAGCGGCCCGGCGCTCCTGCCGGGACCTTCCTTCCGGTCCCGTTCGCACACTCGGGGAGGCCGATGATTTCGAAACCCTCCTCGACCCCTACAAGAACGTCCAGGGCGGCCAAGATGACAGGCAGCGTTCCTCTCGCCCTTCCGCCGGAAGCCCTGGACGCCATCGCGGCGCGCGTGGCCGACCTGTTGGGCGAGCGAGCTGCGGCGGGCTCACCGTGGATGAGCGCCGAGCAGGCGGCCGACTACATCGCCGCGCCCGTGTCGCGCATCCGAAAACTGACAATGACCGGTGAGCTGCCGCATCACCGCGACGGTCGCCGGGTGCTCTACCACCGCGATGAACTGGACCGCTTCGTACGTCAGGGCGGCGCTATCAGCCCTTGACGGCCGCGCCGCGACGTGCAGATAGTGAAAGGGGTCAAGGCCAAGTATCAACCGAGGGAGCAGCTACATGGCAGATGATCGCCAGCTCACGCGCACCAAGCATCCCGGCATCTTTCGCAAGGGTGGCCGGTTCGTGGTGGTGTGGCGCCATCGCGGCAGCCAGCACAAGCGCTCGTTTCGCACCCTGAGCGAAGCGCGGCGCTTCAAAGCGCAGACCGACGCAGGAGGCAGCGCTCCCACCTCGCGCGAAACGCTCGTGGCCTACGCCGAGCGGTGGCTCGGCGTTTACACGGGCCGCACGAGCGGCGGACTTCGGGAAAGCACGCGCAAGTCGTACAAGGACGCCGTCGAGCGCATCATCGTGCCGTATCTGCGGGACACGAACCCGAGCCTGCGGCTCGACGAGGTCGCGCCGACTGACGTGCGGGCGTTCATCGCCCACCTCGTCGAGAGAGGGTACGCCCCGGCGACCGTGCGCCGGTACTTCGCGCCGTTCCGGGCGATGCTGGCGACGGGGTACGAGGACGGGCTCATCACGCGGAACCCGGCGTCGGACGTGCGCGTCGTCGTGCCGGGCGGCAGGCAGCGGAAGCCGAAGCGACTGACCGCAGAGCAAACCCGCGAGCTGTTGGCGGCGATCCCGGTCGAGCACGCAGACCTCGCGTTCGTGATGGCCGCGACCGGCCTCCGGATCGGTGAGGCGTTCGGCCTCACCTGGGGCGATTTCCGCGCCAACGATGATGGGCGTCCCGCGCTCGTGGTCCGCAAGTCCAAAACGGCGGCGGGCGAGCGGACAGTGCCTCTGTCCCCGGCGAGCGTGCGGCGACTCACCGCGCGGCGCTCGGAGGTCAAGCACGGGCGCAACGGCGATCCGATGTTCGCCACGCGCTTTGGCACCCACCTCGATCCGCACAACTGGCGGCGGCGGGTGTTCAACCCCGCCGCTGAGGCGGTCGGGGTGCCTTGGGCCACGCCCCACACGCTCCGGCACGGCATGGCGTCGCTCATGGCCGAGCGCGGGTTCAGCGCGGCGCAGATCGCGGCGCACCTCGGCCACGCGGACGGCGGCGTCCTGGCGCTTCGCACCTACGTCCATCCGGAGGCTGTCGAGACAGACTTCGTCGACGAGGCGTTCGGCGGCTGAAGGCGTATAACTGGGGCAACAGATGGGGCAACAGCCCATCCGAAAACGGCCGAATCGTCCCAGCGCCAAATCTCTTGATTCCATTGGGTTTCGGGTGGCTACCGAACCCCACCGAACCCCCTGAAACGAACTCGTAATGAAGGGGTCGGGGGTTCGAGTCCCCCCGTCGGCTTCTCGTGGTCTCCAAGGTCGACATCGACCGTTGTGGACGAGCGCTCGTGGATGCCGCCTCGTCGCCCGCCCGCGTGATCGTCTTCGGGTCGTATGCGCGCGGGACCGCCGACGATGCCAGCGACTTGGACTTCCTCGTCATCGAGGAGAAGGTCGTCAGCCGCGCGGCCGAGTCAGCACGTCTTCGTGATGTGCTGCCACGGCTTCCGGTTCCGGTAGACGTGATCGTCCTCACCGAGGAGCAGGCACAGCAGCGCCCAGGTGGAGGGCTCGACCGTGGCCACCGCGCTCGCGGAGGGGCGTGTCGTCGCCCGCTCCTGAGGTGCAGTTCGCCCGCTCTCTGGCGCGGAGGGCGCGCGAAGACCTCGACGCCTTGAGGGTCTTGCACGAGCGTGGTGGGATCGCCGACGCCGTTGTCGGGTTCCATGCTCAGCAGGCGGTTGAGAAGGCGCTCAAGTCGGCGATCGTGGCGGCAGGGGGCCATCTGCGACGCACACACGATCTGCGCTTCCTCATCGAGCAGGCGGAGGATCTTCGGATCCAGCTCTCCGCGCCGCTCGCAGAGGCGGCGTGGCTCACCCCGTGGGCCGTAGAGCTGCGCTATGACGAGTACCTCGAGGAGGAACTCGACCGCGATCGCGCTGTCCGAGCGGTGGTCGCCGCGGTCGAGATGGTCGAGCGGCAGATCCCTTAGCGGGCCCCGTCGGCATCACGACGTCATCGTGTGATGGCAGAGAGCAAGTTGGGGAACTTGCCGCTGCGCCGACCATCCTGCTCGTCTGCATCCCATCGGCCTCGCGGCCGAGTGCCCGGGAAGATGCCCCGACGCGCTCCTCTGCTCGTGACCCCCGCGACCGTGCTGGCCACGCTGCGCACGAAGGCCACCGCGGCCGGCGCGTCGCGGTGGAGGCTCCTGCCCACGAAGGCGGGCAAGCGCGCGCTCAAGGCCGCCCGGAAGGCCAAGCGGCCCCTGCGCCTCAACGTCGTCGTGCGCTACACGCCCACTGGCGGCCGCGCGCAGGTCGTGCGCACCGACCACGTGAAACTGCGGCCGTGGAAGCGCCACGGTCGCAGAGGCCCTGCGTCTCGGCGCTGAGGAGGCAGCGCCCGGCTCACCCGAGATGCCGCAGCGACGGCCACAGCCGCGACCACGGCTCGCGCGTCCCGGAGCACAGCGCCACGGGCGCGCCCGACTCGTCGTTGTCGATCCCGGCGGCGTTGTCCACGCGGGCGAGCACGCGGCAGCCGGTGAAGGACGCACCGCGGCGGCTTGCGCTGAGGCCGACCGTGACGACCGGCGTCGGCCCGTCGGGCGGCGGGCCCCAGTCCCAGAAGGCGTTGTGGCCGCTGTAGGCCCGCGCCAGCCCGAGGGCGGGGCCGTACCGGTCGACGGCGCCGGCCTCGCCGTAGTTGGAGGTGAACACCACCGGCCGGCGTGGCGCCTGGCGCGCGACGCGGGCGACCGTGGCGACGAGCTCCGGCCAGCCGATCGTCTCCCCGACGTCGGCGTTCATGGCGACGACCGGGCCGGCGTCGCGCGCGGGGAGGACGGGCAGCGCGAGCACGACCGACACCGCGCCGCTGAGGGCGACGGCCGTCCAGAGCAGCGCCGGGCGCCACGCGCGGGCGGAAGCCGAGAGCCAGCCGTCGGCCTCGATCGCCCCGGCGGCCAGCAGGACCGGGAACAGGCCACCCAGGTAGTACGGCTTGCCGCCGGTGGCGAGGAAGACCACGACCAGGAACGCCCACGCGACCGCGAACAGCCGGAACGGGCGCAGGCGCGGGCGCCGCGCGAGGGCGACCAGGCCCGCGATCCACACCGGCGCCAGCAGCGGGCTGACGAGCAGCAGCTGGAACGGCAGCAGCGCCCAGCGCGGCTGTGAGCTCGCCGAGCCGCCCGCAGCGATCGCCGATGACACCTCCCGCTGCGGCCAGTCGTGCGCGGCCTGCCACGCCAGCCACGGCATCCACAGCGCCAGCCCGACCGCGACGCCCGCCCACAGCCAGCGCTCGCGCCACACCGGGCGCGGTCCCACCACGGCCACCCCGAGCGCAAGTCCCGCCACCAGGAACGCGATCAGCGGCTTGTTGAGCAGCGCGACGCCCGTGACCGCGCCGGCCACCGCCCACAGCCAGCCGGTGCCGGTGCGGATGGCGCGGGCGATCAGCCACGTCACGAGCGCCCACGCCATGAGGTCGAACGTCGTGGTGCTCAGCAGGTGGCCGACGATCAGCACGAGCGAGGCGACTCCCGCGCACGCGCTGGCGATGACCTGCGCGCGCGGCCGGCCGCCGAGCTCGAAGGCGAGCAGGCCGGTCATCAGCACCGTCACCCCCGACATCCCCGCCGACGGCAGGCGCAGCACCGTGAGCGAGTGCGGCGCCAGGGTCTCCATGACGCGCGCGATCGCGGGAGTCACCGGCCCCTGGTCGGCGAAGCTCCACGCCAGGTGATGGCCGGCGACCAGGAAGTACAGCTCGTCGCGGTGGTAGCCGTAGCCGCCGGCGAGCACGACGAGCAGCGCCGCCGACGCGAGGGCGATCAGCAGGACGGGACGGGCGGCGAAGCGCTGCGCGGGCCTCGCCGCACGAGCGTCGCCCGCGGCCTGGGACGCGGGCGACATGAGGGCAGGATGCGGCAAGGTGCCGGAACGCTACGGATCCCGGTCGACCTGCGGTGCCGCGGTGTTCGACGACGCGCCCCCGGCGCTCAGCGGTGCCGCCGGCAGCGGTACACGATCCGCGTGCGCTGGTGAAGGACCAGGACGCGGTCGGTGAGATGCTCCACGCGTCGATGGCGGCGCCGGCTCGGCCTGCGCTTGAGCCAATAGCGCGCGGCGCGCAGCCGGCGCGTGGCCCGCTTCAGCAGGTAGCGGTTGACGTTGCAGGGCGTGCGCACCGCCGACACGAGCGCCGGGAAGCTCACGTCGACGGCGCCGTGGCAGGCCGACGAGGCGCAGTCGCGGTAGACCTGCCACCAGTACCGGCCCGGCTCGGTGGGCCGCAGGCCGTCGCCCGCGTCGTCCTTCGCGGCGGTGCAGAGCGGCGGCGGGCTGTCGCCGGAGAGCGGGATCGGCTGGTCGATGCCCACCCCGGCGCGCTCGTCGACCCAGTTGCGGCGCAGCAGCAGCCCGTGCTTGTTGACGGCGGGGGCGCTGGCCAGGATCACGTGGTAGCCGTCGACGGGCCCGCGCAGCACGTCGTCGTCGCGGTACGGATGATACGCGGGGCAGGCGAACTCGACGTCGAAGCCGTGCAGCGCGTTCTTGACGACCGAGCCGTCGGACGGCTGGTGCAGCAGGATCGGCGGATCGTCCGACCGCGCGCCGGCGGCGGCCGGCAGCAGGCACGGCAGCGTGGCGGCGAGCACCGCCAGCCACGACCCGTTCCTCCGCCGAACACCCACAAAGCGGCACTACCCACTGCGCGGGAGCCGATGCATCGGCCCGTTCACCCGTTGTGGGCGATGGCGACCTCGCGCCGACGCGGCACCCTCGCCGTCCGTGAGGAGCTCCCCGCCGGCGCAGACAACCCCGGTGCCGCACCTGACCGTCGCCGAGCGCGTCGGCCGCGGCAAGACGGCGCGCGCCGAGGTCCCGCGGTCCAGCCACGCCGCGTTCGAGCCGGTAGCCGGACGTCCCGACCCCGTGGAGCTGCTCGAGCGCCAGGCCGCGACGCGCGTGCCGGAGCTCGTGCCGATCCGCTATGGGCGCATGCTCGTCTCGCCGTTCGCCTTCTTCCGAGGCGCCGCCCTGGTCATGGCCGCCGACCTCGCCGACACCCCGGTCTCAGGCCTGCGCACCCAGATCTGCGGCGACGCCCACATCTCGAACTTCGGCCTGTTCGCGTCTCCGGAGCGCCGGCTCGTGTTCGACCTCAACGACTTCGACGAGACGCTGCCGGGACCATGGGAGTGGGATGTCAAGCGCCTCGCGGCCAGCATGGCGGTGGCCGGCCGCGCCATCGGCTTCACCGCCAAGCAGCGCGCACGCATCATCCGCGAGACGGTCGCCGCCTACCGCCAGGCGATGCACGACTTCGCCGGCATGAAGAACCTCGAGGTCTTCTACGCGCGGCTCGACGCGGACGACCTCGCGGCCCGCTTCCAGGGCCGGATGACCAAGGCGATGCGCGCGCGCCTGACCGAGACGCTGTCCAAGGCGCAGACCGCCGACAGCCTCAAGGCGTTCTCCAAGCTGACGCACCAGGTCGACGGCGAGCCGCGCATCGCCGGCTCGCCCCCGCTCATCGAGACGCTCGACGACCGCTTCGGAGCGGCGGAGGCCGAGGCGCTGCGCGACAGCACCCACGACCTGCTCCGCTCCTATCGCAGCACGCTGGACACCGATCGCCGCGCGGCCCTCGAGCGCTTCCGGATCGTCGACCTCGCCCACAAGGTCGTCGGCGTCGGCAGCGTCGGATCGCGCGCATGGATCGCCCTGCTGCTCGGCCGTGACGCCGCCGACCCGCTGTTCCTGCAGTTCAAGGAGGCCCAGCCCTCGGTGCTCGAGGAGTTCCTCGGCGCGAGCGCCTACGACAACCACGGCCACCGCGTCGTCGCCGGCCAGCGGCTCATGCAGGCCACCGGCGACATCTTCCTGGGCTGGCAGCGGGTCACCGGCCCCGACGGCGTCGACCGCGACTTCTACGCGCGCCAGCTGAAGGACTGGAAGGGCAGCTTCGACGTCGAGGGGGCGCGCCCAGAGGGCGCCGCCCTCTACGGGCGCACGTGCGGATGGACGCTCGCGCGCGCCCATGCGCGCTCGGGCGACCCCATCGCGATCGCCGCCTACCTCGGGCGCGGCGACGCCTTCGACCGCGCGATCGCCCACTTCGCCGAGGCCTACGCCGACCAGAACGAACGCGACTACGCCGCGCTGCTGGCGGCGGCCGACGCGGGTCGGATCGCCGTGCGGTTCGGGCTCTGACCGGCGGCGGGGCGCGCCCCGGACCCGCGGTGGCTGCAGGCTCCCTGACACCCCACGTGCACCTGCCCCTCGCTGCGGGCAGTTCCCTCCCCGGCATGATGGACTGCACCTACCGGCTCAGGATCCCCCACACGGCCGGCCAGCTCGCTCAGGTCGCCTCGCGCATCGCCGAGCACGGCGGCCTGATCGGCGACGTCAAGACCATCTCGGTCGCGCGCCACGAGGCGCTGCGCGAGATCACCGTCGAGCTGCGCGACAAGCAGCACGCAGCGGAGCTGGCCGCCGGCCTCGCCGACCTGCCTGGCGTCACCGTCAGCTGGTTCCACGACCGCGCCTTCATCGCCCACGACGGCGGCAAGCTCCAGGTCGTCGCGCGCCGCCCGATCGAGACCAACCAGGACGTCCGCGACGTCTACACCCCCGGCGTCGCCCGTGTGTGCACCGCGATCGCCGAGTACCCGCAGATCGCTCCGCGCTTCACCTCCATCGGTCGCAGCGTCGCCATCTGCACGAACGGCTCGCGGGTGCTCGGCCTCGGCGACATCGGCCCGCTCGCGTCGCTGCCCGTCATGGAGGGCAAGGCGCTGTTCTACGCCCAGCTCGTCGGCATCAGCGCGACCCCGATCCTCATCGACACCCACGACGTCGACGAGTTCGTCGAGACCGTCGTCCGGATCGCCAAGGGCTTCGGCGGCATCCACCTCGAGGACATCTCCGCGCCGGCGTGCTTCGAGATCGAGGAGCGGCTCGCCGCCGCGCTGCCGCAGCCGGTCATGCACGACGACGTCCACGGCACCGCCGTCGTCACCTTCGCCGCCGCGATCGCCGCCTGCCGTCAGGTCGACATCCGCCTCGACGAGGCGGTCGTCGGGCAGATCGGCCTGGGCGCCGCCGGGTTCGGCATCGCCTCGCTGATCCACGACGCGGGCGTGCGTCGGGTCGTCGCCACCGACCCCAACGAGCGCGCGCAGGAGCAGGCCCGCGCGCACGGGATCGAGATCGCCGACCTGTCGACCGTCATGCGCGAGGCCGACGTCGTGGTCGCGACGAGCGGTCGTCCCGGCCTCATCACCCCCGACCTCATCCGGCCCGGCCAGGTCATCCTCGCGCTGACCAACCCGGTGCCCGAGATCGACCCCGACGCGGCGCTGGCCGCCGGCGCGGCGTTCGCCGCCGACGGCACGAGCGTCAACAACGTCCTGGGCTACCCCGGCATCTTCCGTGGCGCGCTGACGGCGGGCGCCTCGACCATCAACCTGGACATGAAGCGGGCGGCCGCGTGGGCGCTCGCCGGGTTGACCGTCGAGTCCGAGCTCGTTCCCGACGTGCTTGATCCTCACGTCCACGAGACGGTCGCCGGCGCCGTGCACCAGGCCGCCGTCGACAGCGGCGTGGGGGATCCGGCGCGAGCCTCCGGCCAGCTGTAGCGCACCGTGGCGCCGCGCCGCGCCGCGCCGCTACGCTCGCGCCCAGGATGAGCGACGCCCTCCGCGTGCTCGGCGTGCTCGCCCTCGTGGCGGGCAACGCGTTCTTCGTCATCGGCGAGTACGCGATCGTCACCGCGCGCCGCGGCGTCCTGGCGCGGCGCGCCGACAGCGGCCGCCCCGGCGCCCGCGTGGCGCTGCGGCTGATGGACAACCCCGTGCGCGTGATCTCGACCGTCCAGGTCGGCATCACCGCCATCGGCATCCTCACCGGCGCGATCGGCGAGCCGCTGGTTCGCGACATCCTGGGCGACGGGATCCCGTCGTGGCTGGCGTTCGTCATCGCCTTCGCCGTGGTGACCTATCTCAGCGTCGTCCTCGGCGAGCTGGTCCCGAAGGCGCTGACGCTCGACCGCGCCGAGACGCTGGCCGCCCTCGTGGCGCCGGCCATCAGCGCCCTGTCGGTGGTCCTGCGCCCGGTCGTCGCGGTCCTGGAGGGCTCGGCGCGGCTCCTGCTGCGGCCCTTCGGCGTGCGCACCGTGATCGCCGGCGACAGCATCCGCTCGCCCGAGGAGCTGCGCGCCGTCATCGACGAGGCAGAGACCGCCGGCGTCATCCCGGCCGCGCAGGAGGAGCTGCTGCACAACGTCTTCGACTTCGCGGGGCGCGAGGCGGGGGACGTGATGGTCCCGGCCTCCGACGTCGATTGGCTCGACGCCGGGCTGACGGCTTCCGAGGCCGTCGACATCGCCCTCGCCCGCCACCGCAGCCGCCATCCAGTCGGGACCGGCTCGCTCGACCACCTGGTCGGCGTCGTGCACCTCCAGGAGCTCATGCGCCTGTCGCGATCGCAGCCCGGCGCGACCATCGAGTCCTGCGCGCAGCCGGCGCTGGTCGTCCCCGAGACCAAGGACCTCGGCGCGCTGCTGCGCGAGCTGCGCGAGGCCCGCCAGCAGCTCGCCGTGATCGCCGACGAGTACGGCGGCACCGCCGGGATCGTGACGATGGAGGACATCGTCGAGCAGATCGTCGGTGAGATCGAGGACGAGTTCCACCTGCCCGACGACACGCTTGCGTGGGTCGGAGACCGCGCCGTCGTCGTCGCCGGGTCGATGACCATCGACGACTTCAACGAGGCCGTCGACACCCACCTCCCGCAGGACGGCGTGCGGACGATGGCCGGCCTGCTGTTCCACACGCTCGGGCGGCGGCCAGAGGTCGGCGACGCCGTCGAGGTCGCCGCCGCGCGCCTGGTGGTCGAGGAGCTCGACGGCGTGCGGATCACGCGGCTGCGGGTGGAGCTGCCGGCGGCGCGCTGAGGTCGGGCGCGATGGTCAGCGGCGCACGAAGCGCAACGTCCCGCTCATGTCGCCGTTCTCGACGCAGATGCCGTCCTCGCCCGCGCAGCCGCGGCTGAAGTCCGCCGCGCGGTGGACCGGGATCGTGAACTCGTCGCGCTGCAGCAGGTCGGGCGTGACGGTCACGATCGCCGTGTAGGGATCGCTGTCCAGGATGCCGCCGGCGTGGCCGTAGTCGCCGCCGTAGCCGGCACGCTGGCACTGCTCGGTGCTGAGCTCGGGCACGACCCCGCTGAACGGCACGACCCGGACGGCGACGGCGCCTCGGCCGTCCGGCGTGGTGGCCGTCGCGAGCGCGACCGGCGGCTGCATCGGCGCGGCGTCGCACGAGTACGTGCCCGTGCCCAGCGTGCCGCTCTGGTGCAGGCTGCCGGCGAGGCTCGTGGTGGCCATCGGGCTGAAGGTGCCGCCGTCGAAGCGCATCCCGGGCAGCGTCGTCGTCCAGCTCAGCTCGGCGCTCATGTCGTCGGTGTCGCCGCGGTCGACGTGCTTGGTGTAGGTCCCCGTGCCTGTGAACGTCACGTCGTAGACCGGCGCCTCGACGTGCTTGATGGGGATCTGCGCGATGCCCGAGCCGCGCTTGCTGTGGATGGTCACGAAGATGTCGGCGTCGCCCTTGTCGCCCATCGTGAACTGCACGCTCAGCGGCGTCCCGGCGTCGGTGTGGATCGGGCCGGACGGCGTCGCCGTGCCGCGAGCGGCCAGCACGTCGCCCGGGCCGCCGACCGGCTGGCCGTCCTTGGCGTGCGCGGTGACCGAGAAGCTGGCCTGCTCGCCGGTGCGCAGCGACGCCGAGGCCGGGATGGCCACGACCTTGACGCAGTCGCTGTCGCCGGTGAGGTCGGACTCCAGCAGCTCCAGCATCGACTGGATGCCCTGCTCGAGCCGCTCCTGGTCGATGATCCGCAGCGCTGCCACGGCGATCAGCTCCTGCTCGGAGAGCCGGTCGCCCTTCGGCCCGCGGTAGACGCCGTCGACTGCCGCAGGGTCGGCCTGCACGCGCGAGAGCACGTCCGTGCGGGGCTGGTGGGGGAGCGGCGCCGGCGCGCTCCAGGTCGAGAGGTAGCGGCGGGTCGTCGCGCCGGTGCCGCGCGTCTGCACGTCGAACGTGCCGTGGTAGGTGGCGGAGGCGATCGTGGCGTCGTCGGCGATCTGGATGTCGAGATCGGCGCTGACCACGGTGCGCGTCTCGACGAACGCCGTCGTGCCGTCGCGCACGACGGTCTTGCGCACGATCTTGGTGATCTCGATGTGGCCCGTGACGACGCCGTCGCGGTCCGGGCAGGCGGTGAACGAGCGTGTCAGCTTGCTCGTGCTGGCGCTGGTGACCGTGGCGCCGTCGACCTGCTGCGTGGCCTCGGCCTCCGACACGACCGTCTCGGAGGGCACGTCGCCGTCGGTGGTGGTCGTCGTGTTCCGGATGCGGCCGGGGACGCCGTCGAGGTCCAGGTCGTGCCAGCCGCCGTTGTCGTCGACCTCGGTCGCGGCGGCGCGGGCCTGCGGTCGCCGCGCGGCCTCGTGCGCCTGCGCGGCGCCGGCCAGGCGGCGGGCGAGCGTCGCGGCGCGGCGCGCCGCCTTGTGGCCGGCCAGCTTGGTGAAGCGGCGCTCGGCGCCCTCGGCGGCGAGGGGTCGCCGCGCGGCGACGCTGCTCGGCGCGGGCAGCTTCACGCAGCGGCCGTGGGCGACCAGGCGGATCTTGCCACCCGTGCAGCGCTTGGCCTTGACGTGCGCGGTGCTGGCGGCGTGCGCGCCGGGTGCGGCGACGGCGAGCAGCAGGGCCAGGGCCAGGAGGGGGCGGGCGGCGCGGAGCATGGCGGCAGCGTGGCGGAGCGGTCGCCGGCGCACAGGTGGGCGGCCTCCAGGATCCAGGGTGAGGTCAGCCGTACGCCCCTCGCCGTACCGTTGGACCCGTGCGCATCGCGACCTGGAACGTCAACTCGGTCAAGCAGCGTGTGCCGCGGCTGCTGCCGTGGCTCGACGAGCGGCGCCCCGACGTCGTCTGCCTCCAGGAGACCAAGCTTGCCGACGCGGCGTTCGCCGACCTGCTCGGCGACGATCTGGCCGAGCGCGGCTACGAGGTCGCCGCCCACGGCGAGGGCCAGTGGAACGGCGTGGCGATCCTCTCGCGCGCCGGGCTCGACGACGTGGTCGCCGGCCTGCCGGGCGGCCCCGGCTTCCCGCATCAGGAGGCGCGCGCGGTGTCGGCGACCTGCGGCGGCATCCGCGTGCACTCCGTCTACGTCCCCAACGGCCGCTCGCCGGACTCCGACCACTACACCTACAAGCTGGCCTGGCTGCAGGCGCTGCGCGACCTCGTGATTGCCGGTCCCGACGACGCCGTCGTCTGCGGGGACATGAACATCGCCCCGGCCGACGACGACGTCTTCGACCCCGCGGCCTACGAGGGCCACACCCACGTCACGCCGCCGGAGCGCGCGGCTCTGGCCGAGCTGCAGGCCCTCGGCCTGCGCGACGTCGTCCGCGACCGCTGGCCCGACGAGCGGGTCTTCACGTACTGGGACTACCGGGCCGGCATGTTCCACAAGGACTGCGGCATGCGCATCGACCTCATCCTCGCCAGCGCGCCCGTCGCCGAGCGGGTCCGAGCCGCGTGGGTCGACCGCCAGGCGCGCAAGGGCAAGGGCCCCAGCGACCACGCGCCGGTGATCGCCGACCTCGACGAGGCGCCCGACGGCGACATCGGCCCGATGGTCCCGCCGCCCTCGGCCCCGGCCGCACGGCCGGGGACGGTCAGGCTGCCGCAGGCGTCGTAGGCCGGTGCCACCTTCGCCGGCGGCGGCGAGCTGCGATGGGGCGACGATCGCCTCGACGCGCTCGCCGTCGCGACGCGCCTGAGAGGATCCACCCAGCGTGCTGAACCTCGAGATCCCGATCGTGCAGGCCCCCATGGCCGGCGGCCCGTCGACGCCGGCGCTCGCCGCCGCCGTGTCGGCGACGGGCGCGCTCGGCTTCGTCGCCGCCGGCTATCGGTCCCCCGACGCGCTGGCCGGCGACATCGCCGAGGTGCGCGCCGCGACCGGCCGGCCCTTCGGCGTCAACCTCTTCGCGCCCCAGGCCGCGCCCGCGGACCCGGCGCTCGTGGAGGCCTATGTGCAGCGACTGCGCCCCGAGGCCGAGCGCGCCGGCGTGGAGCTCGGGGCGCCGGCGTTCCACGACGACCACTACGACGCCAAGCTCGAGCGGCTCGCCGCCGACCCGGTCGCGGTCGTGTCGTTCACCTTCGGGTGCCCGACCGCGGAGGTCGTCGATCGCCTGCACGCTGCCGGCTCCGAGGTCTGGGTGACGATCACCGAGCCCGGCGAGGCGCGGCAGGCCGCGGACGCCGGCGCCGACACCCTCGTCGTCCAGGGCGCCGAGGCCGGCGGCCATCGGGGCTCGTTCGCCGACGGCGCCGACCGCGTCGACTACGGCCTGATCGCGCTGCTGCAGCTCGTCGCCGCGCGCGTCGACCTGCCGCTGGTCGCGTCCGGCGGCATCGCCACCGGCGCCGCGGTGGCCGCCGTGCTGGCGGCCGGCGCCGCGGCGGCGCAGGTCGGCAGCGCGTTCATGCTGTGCCCGGAGGCGGGCACCTCGGCGCCGCATCGCGCGCTGCTGGCCACCGACCGGCCGACCGGCCTGACGCGCGCCTTCTCGGGCCGGACGGCCCGCGGGATCGTCAACCGGCTGCAGGCCGAGCACAGCGCCCACGCGCCGGCCGCCTACCCGGAGATCCACTACGTGACGGCGCCGCTGCGCGCGCACGCCCGAAAGGCCGGCGACGCCGGCGGCTTCAACCTGTGGGCCGGTGAGGCGCACGCGCTGGCGCGCGCAGAGCCCGCCGCGGCGGTGGTGGAGCGGCTGCACGAGGAGGCGCGCACCGCCATCGCGCGGGCCGCCGCACGGCTGGGGCCCGCCGCGGGTCGCTGATCCCGTCAGCGCGGCCGGTCGCGGTCGCGCGACGGCTGCACGCGCTTGGGCTCGCCCGGCATCTTGGGGTAGTCGGGCGGATACGGCATGTCCCCGTCGCCCTCGGCGACGCCGCGCTCGTACAGGTCCAGCAGCGGCTGCAGCGAGTGCGCGACGTCGTCGATCTCCGCGTGGAGGTCGCCGAGCTCGGCGAACCGCGCCGGCATGGTGCGGATCGTGAAGTCCTCGGGCTGCACGCCCGGCAGCTCGTCCCAGGTCACGGGCGCCGACACCGGCGCGCCCGGCTTCGGCCGCAGGCTGTAGGCCGAGGCGATCGTCCGGTCGCGCGCGTTCTGGTTGTAGTCGACGAAGACGCGCTCGCCCCGCTCCTCCTTCCACCACTTCGTCGTGACCTCGCCGGGCAGCCGTCGCTCCAGCTCGCGGCCGAAGCCGATCGCGGCGTGGCGGACGTCGGTGAAGGTCCAGCGCGGCTCGATCCGGACGTAGATGTGGATGCCGCGGCCGCCCGAGGTCTTCGGGAACCCGCGGATGCCGAGCTCCTCCAGCAGCGCCCGTGCCTCGCCCGCGACGCGCACCGCGTCGGCGAAGTCGGTCCCGGGCTGTGGGTCGAGGTCGATGCGCAGCTCGTCGGGGTGCTCGACGTCGTCGCGGCGCACCGGCCACGGGTG
This sequence comes from Baekduia sp., assembly GCA_035765735.1. GTDB lineage: Bacteria > Actinomycetota > Thermoleophilia > Solirubrobacterales > Solirubrobacteraceae > Baekduia. The sequence goes on from DASTWY010000003.1 coordinate 54,857, forward strand.
GAAGGTGATGGTGTTCATCTGCGCCGCCCAGCCGACGACGGCGATCTCGGTCGGGCAGATCTCGTCGGCGTGGCGGCCCGAGGGGAAGGTGATCCGCGCCGTCTCGACGTAGTCCGGCGCGCCGCGCGGGATGCGCTTCTGGAAGAAGGCGTCGCCGCCGCCGCGCTCGCGCGTGGAGACGACGGCGTCCGGGCGCACGCCTTTTGTCCAGCGCTCCAGCGTGGTCGGCCGCTGGTGCAGCGCCCGCAGGATGCCGTCGCCGACCGCCAGGTAGTACTCGACCACCTCGAGCTTCGTGACCGCCGGCGTGCGCTCGGCCTCCGGGTACATGATCCGGTCGGGGCTCGAGACGCGCAGCTCGCGGCCGCCGGCGTCGATGGTGATGGCCGAGGAGGGCGCCATGGGTGAGACGCCACGCTACGCCACCGGCCGGGCGCCTCGCTCAGGTCAGCACGGGCCGCGGCAGCTCGGCCGGCGGAGCCAGCGCCAGCCGCATCGCCTGCTGCTCGTCGAGGTGCACGACGAAGCGGCCGTCGCACCTGCTGCACCAGCACACTGCCGACGGGAACGCCAGCGCGCGCTCCATCACGACGTGCGACGGCAGGCTGAGGCACAGCGGGCAGGCGAACGACGCGGCGACGAGCTCGCCGGCGTCGTACGGCCCGAAGCGGGCCGCGTCCTCGAAGACGGGGGCGCTCATCCTGCGCCTCCAGGACGGCGGGGGAGGCGGGCGATCTCCCGGCCAGCGACCCGCCCCGTCCAACCGGGGTCGCCATCGCCGGGGATCGCCCGCTCGCCCATCCGTCGCGACACCACGTTGCTGCGGAGGAGCGGCAGCGCTTCGGGGTCGCAGACGATCATGCGGCGGCTCGCTCGTCCATCGCGGGGAGCGGCCGCTCGACGTCGAGCAGCACGGCGCCGAACGCGAAGCCGGCGCCGAAGGCGGTGAGGAGCACGCGCCCGCGCTCCGGGATGCGGCCGTCGCGGCGCGCGTGGGCGAGCGCCACCGGGATCGACGCCGCGCCGGTGTTGCCCACCTCGGCGATCGCGTCGACCACCTGCTCGTGCTCGAGCCCGAGGCGCTGGGCGAGCGCGGTGGTGATGCGCGCGTTGGCCTGGTGGGGGACGACGAGGTCGAGGTCCTCGACCCCGAGCCCGGCGACGTCCAGCAGCTCGCGGCAGCAGGACTCCATGTCGGCGAGCGCGTGCTGGAAGACGACCTGCCCGTCCATGCGCACGCGGCGCTCGTCGTGGCCGACCACGAGCGCGCGCGCGTGGTCCTCCTCGGCGCGCAGCAGCGACGGGCCGAGGCGCAGCGCGCCGTCGCGCGCCAGGACGACCGCGCCGGCGCCGTCGCCGAAGATCGCGGCGGTCCGGCGGTCGTCGTGGTCGGTGACGCGGTGCAGCGTGTCGGCGGCCACCACGAGCACCCGGTTCGCCCGGCCGCTCTCGACGAGCGCGGCGCCCTGCTCGATGCCGGCCAGGAAGCCGGTGCAGGCGAGGTTGACGTCCCAGGCCATCGCGCGCCGCGCTCCCAGCCGGGTCGCGACGAGCGGCGCGGCGGCCGGCATCACGTCGTCGGCCGAGGCGGTCGCGACGATCACGGCGTCGAGGTCGGCGCCGTCCACGCCGGCGTCGCGCAGCGCCGCGGCGCCCGCCTCGACGGCGAGGCCGGCCAGCGTCGAGCCGTCGGGGAGCCGGCGCCGCGAGGCGATCCCGGTCCGCCGCAGGATCCAGTCCGTGGCGACGCCCACGCGGCGGGCGACGTCCTCGGTGGGCACGGCCTCGGCCGGCAGCGCGCAGCCGAGCCCGGCGATCGCGGCGCGGCGGATGCCGTGGCGGGCCGGCGCGGGAGCCGGCAGGAGCTCAACCAGCGACACGGGCGGCGTCCACGGAGACGGCGGGGACGAACACGTCCCACACCCTCGCGCGGGACGCGAAGCCGGAGGTCTCGAACCCCCCGTCCGGGGGGACAGGCACCGAACGGTGGGGGGCGGTCAGCGCAGGATGCCGAGACGCTGCGCGCGCAGCACCGCGTCGGCCCGGTTGCGGGCGCTGAGCTTCCGGTAGAGCGCGCTCGTGTGCTCCTTGACCGTGTGCGGCGAGAGGTGCAGCGTGGCGGCGATCTCGCGGTTGGTGGCGCCGGTCGCCATCAGCCGCACCACGTCGTGCTCGCGCGGCGTCAGCGCCGGCGCGGGCGGCGCGGCCTCGGCGCCCTCGTCCTCGGGCTCGAACATCGACATGCCGAGCCCGACCATGCGCACCGCGCGTGCGATGTCGGCCGCCGGCCAGTCCTTGGGGACGAACCCCGTGGCCCCGCAGGCGCGCGCCGCCTCGGTCGAGATCCGCCCGGCACCGGAGATCAGCAGCACCCGGATGCCGCGCCGCGCCAGGTGCAGCCGCTCGCAGATCTCCGGGCCGGACTCGCCGCCGACGAAGAGGTCGACGAGCGCCACGTCGGGGCGATGCCGCTCGGCCAGCGCCACCGCCTCGTCGCCCGTGCGCGCCGACAGGCAGCGCTCCACCCACGGCAGCTCGGAGAGCATCAGCCGGAAGCCCCAGTGGACGACGTCGTGGTCGTCGACCACGAGCACGCGGAGCGGGCGATCGCCGGCCGGCGCGTCGCTCATGGCTCTCGCAGCGGCACGGCCAGCCGGACGCGCCACGTGCCGGGTTCCCGGGGGCCGTACTCGACGACGCCGCCGGCGTGGACGGCCTCGAGGCCGGCGAGCCGCAGGCCCATCCCGGTCGACGCCGGGCGGCGGCGCTCGCCGTCGACGCCGTCGTTGACGACCTCCAGCGCGAAGACGCCGTCCTCGCGCAGCACCCGCACCGCCGTCCTGGTCGGGCGAGCGTGGCGAGCGGCGTTGCGCACCGCCTCGACGAGCACCGACTGCGCGAGCGGCTCCAGGGCGGGCGGCACGTCGGCGGTGGGCGCGGCCAGCTCGAGGTGCGCCTCGGGCACCTGCGCACGCAGCCGCTCGACCTCCTCGGCCAGCGTCGTCCCGGTGTCGCGCGCCGGCCGCCCGAGCGGGCGCTGCAGCGCGGTGCGCAGGTCGCTGAGCGCCACCTGGACCTCGTCGGCCGCGCGGACGCGCGCCCCGTCGTCGAGCGGGCGCGAGAGGGCCAGCGAGACGCCGAAGAGCCGCTGCACGACGCGGTCGTGGATCTCCCGGGCGAGGTCGATGCGCTCCTCCAGCTGGCGCGCCCGCGTGGCCTGCACCGTGGCGATCCGCGCGACGGCGGCCAGCGCCATCGTCTTGCCCAGCGTCCACAGCAGCTTGCGGCGGCCCTCGTCCAGCGGCGGCGCGTCCAGCTGCGGCTCCGTGAGGATGACGCCCGGCCAGCGGCCCGCCGCGGCGATCGGCACGTAGATCAGCGGGCGGCCCGCGGTGAGCTCGGCGAAGGCGGGCGCGACCTGGTGGGGCTCGGGCGGCCGCACCTCGATCACGCGGTCCTCGGCCAGCGCGGTGGCCGCCAGCGGCGCGGCCTCCAGGCTGATGTGCGCGTCGGCGAACGCGCCGACGTCGACGCCGTGGGCGCCGGCGACGCGCACGCGCCGCGAGCCCTCGTCGTAGCGGAAGATCAGCGCGCGGCGCATGTCGGCCAGGCGGCAGACCGCCTCGGCGAGATGCGAGTAGAAGCGGTCCTCCGAGATGTCGGCGCCCGGCCCGGTGAGCGCCTCGACCAGCAGCTCGACAGCGGGGATCGCGTCATGTGGCTCGGACGGCGGAGGGACCACGCCCGCATCGTGCCGCACGGCCGCCCGGCCGCGTGCCTCACCCCCCATGTGTCGGGGCGCGGTCATGCGAGGTCGCGGCGGTGGCGCCGCCGCGTGTCAACGTTCTGAGAACGGCGCGACGGCCCGCAGGTAGACCGTCTTGGTCGTCGTGAAGAACTGGCGCGCCGCCTTGCCCTGCTCGCGGTTCATGCTGCTCGAGCCCTTGATCCCGCCGAACGGCACGTGCGGCTCGACGCCGGCGGTCTCCCGGTTGACGTGGACCACGCCCGACTCGGTGCGCCGGATGAAGGCCATGGCCTTGGCGATGTCGGTCGTGAAGACGGCCGACGAGAGCCCGAACTCGGTGTCGTTGGCCTTCGCCAGCGCGGCCTCGAAGTCGTCGACCTCCTCGACCACGAGCACGGGGCCGAAGATCTCCTCCCGCAGCAGCGCGCTGTCGGCCTGGGCGCCGGTGAGGATCGTCGGCGCCACGAAGCAGCCGTCGCCGTCCACGCCGCCGGTCAGCACCTCGGCCTGCTCGTCGCGGGCGATCCCGAGGTAGCGCGCGACCGTGTCGCGCTGCTCGGCGAAGGCGAGCGGCCCCACGTCGGTGCCCTCGTCGAACGGGTCGCCGACCACGAGCTCCTCGACGCGCTCGCGCAGCAGCGCGACGAAGCGCTCGGCCACCGCCCGCTCGACGTAGACCCGGCTCGTCGCGGTGCAGCGCTGGCCGGTCGAGAGCATCGCGCCGCGCATCACCTGCACGGCGGCGTCCTCGAGGTTCGCGTCGGCCAGCACGATCGCCGGGTTCTTGCCGCCGAGCTCGAGCTGCACCTTGACGTTGCGGTCCGCCACGGCCTGGCGCAGCCGCGTCCCCACGCCGTTGGAGCCGGTGAAGGTCAGGGCCGCCAGCGCGCGGTCGCCGGTCAGCGCGCCGGAGAGCGCCCGGCCGCTGCCCGTGACGAGGTTCAGCACGCCGTCGGGCAGCCCCGCCTCGGCGAGGATCTCGGTGAGCATCACGGCGCTGCCCGACGCCGCCTCGGCCGGCTTCCAGACCACGGCGTTGCCGAAGCCGATCGCCGGCGCCAGCTTCCAGGTCGGGATCGCGAAGGGGAAGTTCCACGGCGTGATCGCGCAGACCACGCCGAGCGGCTGCTCGACGGTGAACAGCGTCGTCGCCGGGTCGGCGCTGGCGTAGGTCTCGCCGATCGGCTGCAGCAGCTCGCCGGCGTAGTAGCGCAGGATCGCGGCGCTGCGCAGCACCTCGCCGCGCGCGTCGCGCGCGGCCTTGCCCATGTCGGCGGTCAGCCGCCACGTCGCGGCGTCGGCGCGCGCCTCGATGAGGTCGGCGGTGCGGCGCAGCACGTCGGCGCGGGCCGGCGCGGGCGTGTCGCCCCAGCCCGGCTGGGCCGCGGCGGCGGCGGCGTAGGCGGCGCGGACGTCGTCGGCCGTGGCGCTGGCGTAGCGGCCGGTGGGCCGGTCGGGGGCCGACGGGTCGCACCGCTCGAACGTGTCGCCGGCGGCGCGCCAGGCGCCGCCGATGTAGAGGGTCGTGCCCTCGGGCAGGGTGGGACGGGTCTCGGCGTCGAGCATGCGGATCCTCGGCTTCAGGGGGTGGGGATGGATGACGGCGCCGTGCCGCGCTCGGGCAGCGACGGGGGCGCGGAGCGGTAGGCCGGCGGAGTGGCCGACAGGCCGATCGGGTTGCGCGGCAGCGGCACCTCGCCGCCGCCGGGCACCGGGCAGCCGACGATCGGGTGCAGGCCGAGGCGCTCGGCCAGCGCGAAGGCGCCGGCGATGTCGTTGACCACGCCGGCCGGCACGCGCACCGCGGTCAGCGCCGCGGCCCACGCCTCCGCCGTGTCGCCGGCCAGGCGTCGCTCGAGCTCCTCGCGCAGCGCGTCGCGGTGGGCGACGCGGGCGGTGTTCTCGGCGAAGCGCTCGTCGCGGGCCAGCTCGGGCGCGCCGAGCACGTCGCAGAGCGCGGCGAACTGCCGGTCGTTGCCGACCGCCACGACGAGATCGCGGTCGGCGGCCGCGAGCAGCTCGTACGGCGCGATGCTCGGGTGCTGGTTGCCCATCCGCTGCGGCACCACGCCCGCGACGGTGTAGGCCGACGCCTGGTTGACGAGCGCGGCCAGCAGCGAGGAGAGCAGGTCGACCTCCACGCGCTGCCCCTCGCCGGTGGCATCGCGGTGGCGCAGGGCGGCGAGGACGCCGACCGTCGAGAACAGCCCGGCGAGCACGTCGATCAGCGCGACGCCGACCTTCTGGGGCTCGGAATCGGGCGCGCCGGTGATGCTCATCAGCCCGCCGAGGGCCTGGATCAGCAGGTCGTAGCCGGGCAGCGTGGCGCCGGCGCCACGGCCGAAGCCGGTGATCGAGCAGTAGACGAGGCTCGGGTTGCCGGCGCGCAGCTCGTCGTAGCCCAGCCCGAGCTTGTCCATGACGCCGGGGCGGAAGTTCTCGACGACGACGTCGGCCTCGGCGACCAGCGCGCGGGCCGTCGCCAGATCGTCGGGGTCGGCGAGGTCGAGCGCGACGCTGTCCTTGTTGCGGTTGACCGACTGGAAGTAGGTGGCCTGGCCGCGGTCGTCGAAGGGCGGGCCCCACGCGCGGGTGTCGTCACCGGCGCCCGGGCGCTCCACCTTCACGACGGTCGCGCCGAGGTCGGCGAGGAGCATCGTCGCGAACGGCCCCGCGAGCACGCGGGAGAAGTCGACGATCCGGAGGTTGCCAAGCGCAGAAGCCATGTGCTTCAATGATCCTAGATCTTCGAAACTCTAGGGTCAAGGAGCAGCTGACCGCATGTCGAGCGCCACCGCCAGCCGGCCGGAGGTCCGTCCCTCGGACTTCCTGGCCATCGATTCCCTCCTCAGCGACGAGGAGCGCGACATGCGCGACAGCGTGCGCGCGTTCGTGCAGGACAAGGTCGTGCCGCACGTCGGCGACTGGTTCGAGGAGGCGACGATCCCGCGCGAGCTCGCTCCCGAGCTGGGCAAGCTCGGCGTCCTCGGGATGCACCTCGAGGGCTACGGCTGCGCCGGCGCCAGCGCCACCGCCTACGGCCTCGCGTGCATGGAGCTCGAGGCGGGCGACAGCGGCGTCCGCAGCCTCGTGTCGGTCCAGGGCTCGCTGGCCATGTACGCCATCTGGCGATGGGGCAGCGAGGAGCAGAAGCAGGAGTGGCTGCCGAAGATGGCCGCCGGCGAGGCGATCGGCTGCTTCGGCCTGACCGAGCCCGACGCCGGCTCCGACCCCGGCGCGATGCGCACCCGCGCGCGGCGCGACGGCAGCGACTGGATCCTCCACGGCCAGAAGATGTGGATCACCAACGGGTCGATCTCCGACGTCGCCGTCGTCTGGGCGGCCACCGACGAGGGCATCCGCGGCTTCGTCGTGCCGAAGGGCACCAAGGGCTTCACCACGCAGGACATCCACAAGAAGCTCTCCCTGCGCGCGTCGGTCACCTCCGAGCTGCTGCTCGACGACGTCCGCCTGCCCGCGGACGCGATGCTGCCCGAGGTCAACTCGCTGCGCGGCCCGCTCTCCTGCCTCAACGAGGCTCGCTACGGCATCGTCTTCGGCGCTGTCGGCGCCGCCCGCGCCTGCCTCGAGGCGGCGCTGGACTACGCCAAGGACCGCATGGCCTTCGGCAAGCCGATCGCCGCCACGCAGATCCAGCAGCAGAAGCTGGCGTTCATGGCGCTCGAGGTCAACCGCGCCGCGCTGCTGGCCCTGCACCTCGGCCGCCTCAAGGACGTCGGGCGGCTCGCGCCCGAGCACGTCTCGATGGGCAAGCTCGGCAACGTCAACGCCGCGCTCGAGGTCGCGCGGAACGCGCGCCAGGTGCTCGGCGCCAACGGCGTCACGCTCGAGTACCCCGTCATCCGGCACATGAACAACCTGGAGTCGGTGGTCACCTACGAGGGCACCGCGGACGTCCACGCCCTCGTCGTCGGCGGCGCCCTCACGGGCATCCAGGCGTTCCGATGAGCACGGCGGCCATGGAGATCGAGCGCGTCGGCGTCATCGGCGGCGGCATCATGGGCTCGGGCATCGCCGAGGTGTGCGCGCGTGCCGGGCTGGACGTCGTGCTGGTCGAGGCGGACGCCGAGCGCGCGGAGCGCGCGGCGGAGCGCATCGAGGCATCGCTGCGGCGCGCCGTCGACCGCGGGAAGCTGTCGGGCGCCGACGCCGAGGGCGCGCTGGGCCGCCTGGTCGCCGGCGCGGACTTCGACGCGCTCGCCGACCGCCAGCTCGTCGTCGAGGCGGTGGTCGAGGACAAGCAGGCCAAGCTGGACGTCTTCTCGCGCCTGGCCCAGACGGTGCAGGACGGCGAGGCGATCCTGGCCAGCAACACGTCGTCGATCCCGATCGTCGAGCTCGGCGCCGCCGCCGGCGACCGCGCCGAGCACGTGCTGGGGCTGCACTTCTTCAACCCCGTGCCCGTGCTGTCGCTCGTCGAGGTGATTCCGTCGCTGCTGACCGACGACGCCGTGGCCGAGCGCGCCCGCGGCTTCGCCGCCGACCAGCTCGGCAAGGACCCGATCGTCGCGCCCGACCGCGCCGGCTTCACCGTCAACGCGCTGCTGGTGCCGTACCTGCTGTCGGCGATCCGCATGTTCGAGCAGGGCCTGGCCACGGCCGAGGACATCGACGAGGGCATGGTCAAGGGCTGCGCGCACCCCATGGGCCCGCTCGCGCTCGCCGACCTCATCGGCCTGGACACCGTGCTGGGCGTCTCGGAGACGCTCTACGCCGAGCACCGCGAGCAGCTGTTCGCGCCGCCGCCGCTGCTGCAGCGCCTGGTCGCCGCGGGGCTGCTCGGGCGCAAGAGCGGGCGGGGCATCTACAGCTACCGGTAGAACTGCGCGCGTGAACGCCCGTCCGGTCGTCCCGGGGACCACCGCCCAGCACGCGCTGGACGGGCTGCGGCGCGCCATCGTCTCCGGTGAGCTGCGTCCGGGGCAGCGCGTGCTCCAGGAGGACATCGCCGAGGGCATGGGCATCAGCATCGCCCCGGTGCGCGAGGCGCTGCGGGTGCTCGAGCAGGAGGGGCAGGTGCGCTACCTGCCCCGCCGCGGCTACTTCGTGACCGAGCTGCGCAGCGAGGACCTCGAGGAGATCTACGCGCTGCGCCAGGTCCTCGAGGAGCGCGCGGTGCGGCAGGCGCTGCCGACGCTCGACGACGACGCGATCCAGCGCGTCGAGATGGCCGCGCGCGACTGCGTCGACGCGGCGGACGCCGGCGACGTCGCCACCGAGCTGGAGGCCAACCGGCGCTTCCACTTCGGGCTCATGGAGTCGCCCGAGCACCCGCACACGATGCGGCTGATCCGGCTGCTGTGGGACTCGACCGAGGCCTACCGGGCCATGTACTACAACTCGCCCGAGGAGCGGCGCAAGGCGGTCGACGCCCACGACCGCATCCTCGAGGCGGTCCGCCGTCGCGACGCTGACGCGCTCGTGCGCGAGCTCGACGCGCACCGCGGCCGGGCGCTGGTCGTGCTCGAGGGCATCCTCCCGCGCGGCTGAGCGGCGGTCAGGTCACGGGGTGCCGGCAGGTCTCGGCGCGCAGCACGATGCGCGTCTCGGTCTGCGCAGCGCCCGCGCGGCGGATCGCGCGCACCGTCTCGTCGAGGTCGTCGGCGTGGCGGCAGGCGGTGCGGACCTCGTAGTCGAAGCGGCCCGTGACGAACGCCAGCTCCCGCACGGCGGGCAGCTTGCGCACCGCCGCCTCGAACGTCTCCGGCACCGCCGTGGACATCAGGCGCACGTCGATGAACGCGTCCAGCCCGCGGCCGATCGAGTCGAGGTCGACGATGGCGGCGTAGCCGCGGATGACGCCGTCGCGCTCGAGGCGCCGCACGCGGTCGGCCGCGCCGTGGGGGCTGAGGCCGACGGCCTCGCCGAGGCTGGCGAACGAGGCTCTTCCGTTTGCGGAGAGCAGGCTGAGGATTCGGAAGTCCGTGTCGTCCATGGCTGTGGTTCCGAGCAGGATAGGCCGGAGACCTTGTGGTGATCTCAAGCTCGTGCTCGCATGCGCGGGAAACCCCCAAGACGTCCCCGAGGAGAAGCGACGGATGCGCATCGGCGTGCCGACCGAGATCAAGACCGACGAGTACCGCGTGGCGATGACGCCTGCCGGCGTGCGCGAGCTCGTCGACCGCGGCCATGAGGTCCTCGTCCAGCAGGGCGCCGGCGAGGGCTCGGCGATCGCCGACGAGGAATTCGAGGGGCAGGGCGCCTCGATCCTGCCGAGCGCCGAGGCTGTGTTCGGCGAGGCCGAGATGATCGTCAAGGTCAAGGAGCCGCAGCCCGCCGAGGTCGCGATGCTCGAGTCGCGCCACATCCTCTTCACCTACCTGCACCTCGCGCCGGACCCCGAGCTGACGCAGGGCCTGATGGCGTCGGGGGCGACGTGCATCGCCTACGAGACGGTCACCGATCGCCACGGCCGGCTGCCGCTGCTGGCGCCGATGAGCGAGGTCGCCGGCAAGGTGGCCACGCAGGCCGGCGCGTTCATGCTCGAGAAGCCGCTCGGCGGCCGTGGCGCGCTGCTGGGCGGCGTGCCCGGCGTCGCGGCGGGCAAGGTCATGATCATCGGCGGCGGCGTCGTCGGCCTCTCCGCCGCCCAGGTGGCGATCGGCATGGGCGCCGAGACCTACATCTTCGACCGCTCCATCGACCGCCTGCGCGAGCTCGACGTGCTGCTCGACGGCCGCGCCTCGACCGTGTACTCGAGCACGCTGAGCATCGAGCAGATGCTGCCCGAGGTCGACCTCGTCATCGGCGCCGTGCTGATCCACGGCGCCAAGGCGCCGCACGTCGTCACGCGCGAGCAGCTCTCGCTGATGAAGCCCAACGCCGTGCTCGTCGACGTCGCCATCGACCAGGGCGGCTGCTTCGAGACGTCGCGCCCGACGACGCACACCGAGCCGATCTACGTCGTCGACGGCGTCACGCACTACTGCGTGGCGAACATGCCCGGCGCGGTGCCGGTCACCTCGACGGCGGCGCTGACCAACGCGACGATGCCCTACGTGGTCCGGCTCGCCGAGGAGGGCGTGTCCGAGGCGCTGACCTCGGACCCCGGCTTCCTCGCCGGCCTCAACGTCGCCGGCGGCCAGCTCACCTACGAGCCGGTGGCGCGTGACCAGGGCCTCGAGGCCGTGGCGCCCGCGCAGGCGCTGGCCGACGCGCTCGTCGCCGGCTGAGCCGGCGCGGGCCTACCCGGCGCGCTCGAGCATGACCGCCAGGTAGAGGTTCGCGATGGTGGCCGGGTCGCGCAGCGATCGTCCGAGCTGCTGCTCGATCCGGCCCAGCCGATAGCGCAGCGAGTTGGCGTGCAGATGCAGCGAAGCCGCGGTGCGCTGCACGTCCAGCTCGTGGTCGAGGTAGGCCAGCAGCGTCTCGCGCAGCTCGCGCGCGGTGATCCGGTCCAGCAGCGCCGCGCGCCGTGGCTCGGCCACCGCGGGGTCGGCGTCGCAGACGAGCGCGGTCGCGAGGTCCAGGTCGGCGTGCGCGAGCATGCGGTTGCCGCCCATGCGCTCCGGCTCGGCGCGCAGCAGCTGCTCGACGGCGAAGCGGGCGTCGAGCAGGCTGCGGGGCAGCCCGTCCAGGGCGGCGACCGCGCGACCCACGCCGACGTCGATCGGGACCGCCCGCGGCGGCATGTCGGTGGCCGCCCTGCGCAGCGCGTCCTCGACCGGATCGGGGGCGACCACGACGATGTCGCCGTCGTGCTGGACCAGAAGGAACGGCGTCTCGCCCGCCGTCATCCGCTGCTCGAGCTCGGCGAGGAGCCGCGCGGCGTGCTGCGAGCGCGCCTCACGCGGCAGGTCGTCGCCGGCTGGACGAAGCACCGCCACCTGCAGCGCGGCGTCGGTGCCGAGGCCGAGCGCGGCGGCGCGGCTGGCCAGCACGCGCCGCTCGGCGGCGGGGCGGAAGCCGAGCAGCTGCTCGGCGAGGTCGGCGCGCGCGGCGCGCGCCTCGGCCGGGCGCGGCGGTCGTGCGCGGTTGATGAGCTGCACGAGCCGCTCGGCGCTCTGCAGCGCCTGACGGGCCAGCTGGTCGGGCAGCGCACGGGCGTCGCCGACGACCACGATCCAGCGCCGCGCGCCGAGCTGGCCGCCGACCGGCGCGGTCACGTACCGGCGTCCGCGGATGTGGTGCAGCGCCACCGACTTGCCTCCGCGCAGCGGGCCCCACAGCTCCGGGGGCACCGCGTCGCTGGCGGCGCCCTCCACGCCGCCCGCCTCGTCGGCGATCAGCGCCGCGCCGCTCAGCAGCGAGCCGAGGCGCCGCAGCACCTCGGCCTCCGGCTCGGGCGCCGAGAGCGCCTCCATCAGGTAGCTCTGCATCGACAGCCCGCGCTGGGCGGTCTGGAGCTGATGCGGCGCGGCGCGCTCGGACACGGCCGCGGTCAGCAGCCGGAAGGGCGTTCCGGGGGGCACCACGACGAGCGGCAGCCCGAGCCCGCGGCATGCCTGGAGGACTCCGCCCGGGACGTCCTCGTGCGCCAGCCCGACGGCGAAGCCGAGCGCCGCGGTGCCAGCTTGGACCGCGCGCTCGACGAGCAGCCGCTGCGCGTGGGCCCCGTGCCCGAGGCCCACGCCGGTGGTCAGCAGCATCGATCCCGACTCCAGCCACGGGCGCGGGTCCGGCAGCTCGCACACCTCGGCGGCGAGGATCTCGATCCGCGCTGGATCACGGCCATCGACGGCCAGGCGCAGGCCCAGCTCGCGACGATCGAGCAGCTCGGAAAGGCGGATCAACGGCGGAGGCTCCGGGCCGAGGCTTCCCAGCGCCCCGGACCGTCAAGCATGGTGACGGATCTGACTCCTTGGTCAGATCACGAAAGGTTCGTGAGAACGACGAAGGCGGGTGGAGCCAGCATGCGGCCATCCCGCCAACGCGTCGTGAGGAGGAGCGATGAGGGAAGGAACGACGAAGGTCGTGGCCGTCGACGTGGGAGGGACGTTCACCGACGTGTGCGTCCTGGACCAGAGCGACGGCGTGCTGGAGGTGGCGAAGGTGTCCTCGACACCGGACCCGATCGACGGCGTGCTGGCCGGCGTGGCCGCCGCCGGCATCGACCTCGACGAGGTGGCGCTCTTCTGCCACGGCACCACGGTGGCGACCAACGCGCTGATCACCCGCCGCCTGCCGAACGCGGCGATGGTCACCAGCCGCGGCTTCCGGGACGTCATCGAGATCCGGCGCGGCACCCGCGACGATCTCTGGGACGCCTACAAGGACAACGCGCCGCCCTACATCCGCCGGCGCGACCGCTTCGAGGTCACCGAGCGCGTCGACTGCACCGGCAAGGTGCTCGAGGAGCTCGACGAGGACGACGCCCGCCGCGTCGCGCGCACCCTCGCCCGCCGCGGCGTGGAGACGGTGGCCGTCTGCTTCATCAACGCCTACGCCAACCCCGCGCACGAGCAGCGCATGGCGGAGATCCTCGCCGAGGAGCTGCCGGACGTCTCGATCTCGACCTCCAGCGACGTGCTGCCCGAGCTCTTCGAGCACGAGCGCTTCAGCACGACGGTGGCCAACGCGGTGCTCTCGCCGCTGGTCTCGGGGTACGTCAGCGAGCTGGGACGCCGCCTGGAGAGCGGCGGCTACGACGGCGACCTGCTGATCCTGCACTCCGGCGGCGGCGTGATGACGCCGGAGGCCGTCGAGCGGCTCGCCGTGCGCCTCGCCGCCTCGGGCATCGCCGCGGGCGCCGTCGCCTGCCAGTACACGGCGGCGCTCTGCGGCTACCCCAACGCCATCGGCCTGGACATGGGCGGCACCAGCACCGACATCTCGCTGGTCTACGACGGCCGCCTGCGCGTGACCAACGAGTGGTTCGTCGAGCACGGCTATCCGATCTGCCTGCCGTCGATCGAGGTGCTGACCATCGGCGCCGGCGGCGGCTCGCTGGCGACCATCGACGCCGCCGGCTCGCTGCGCAGCGGCCCCCAGTCGGCGGGCTCGGTCCCCGGCCCGGCCAGCTACGGGACCGGCGGCGAGGAGCCGACGACGACCGACGCCAACCTCGTGCTGGGCCGTCTCGGCGACCGCCTCGTCGGCGGTGAGATGACCCTCGACCCGGCGCTCGCCGAGCAGGCGATCCGCAGCCGCATCGCCGAGCCGCTGAGCCTCGAGACCACCGAGGCGGCCAGCGCCATCGTCCAGGTGGCCAACGCGAACATGGCCGACGCCGTGCGCCTCATCTCGCTGCAGCGCGGCTACGACCCGCGCGAGTTCGCGCTCGTCGTCTTCGGCGGCGCCGGCGCGCTGCACGGCGCGGCGCTGGCCAAGGAGCTGTCGATCCCGACCGTCGTCGTGCCCCCGCGGCCCGGCGCGTGGTCGGCGCTCGGCTGCCTCATGGTCGACATCCGCCACGACCTGTCGCAGATGTTCCTGGCCCCGGCCCACGAGGCCGACGCCGAAGACGTCGAGGCGGTCTTCGCCGACCTCGAGCGCCAGGGGCGCGAGCTGCTGGAGGCCGAGGGCGTGCCCGAGGACCGCATCCGGCTCGAGCGCTCGATCGCGATGCGCTACCTCGGCCAGTGGCGGTCGATGAACGTCGACGTCGGCGCGCCGGTGACCGACCTGGCGGCCGCGGTCGAGCAGTTCCACCGCGAGCACGAGCGCGAGTTCTCGTACCGCCGCGACGAGGCGCCGGTCGAGCTGTACCGCCTGGAGCTGACGGCGATCGGCCAGACCGACGACGTGCGGCTGCCGCGCCAGGAGCGAGCCGACGATCCGCAGATGCCGTCGCCGGTCCACACCCGCGACGTGTGGTTCGACGGCTTCGACGAGCCACAGCCGACGCCGGTCTACGAGCGCGCCGCGCTGCCGGCCGGCGTGCAGTTCGTCGGCCCCGCCGTGGTCGACCAGCTCGACACGACGACGCTCGTCCCGCCCGGCGTGCTGGCCGAGATCGACGAGCACCTGAACATCCGCATGCACATCACGGAGGGCAGCTGACATGTCGGCCCAGAGCACGACGCCCGAGGAGCTCAACCGCGGGCTCGATCCCGTCACCTTCGAGGTCCTCAAGAACTCGTTCGTGACCGTCGTCGACGAGATGGCCGAGCAGATCCTGCGGACGTGCCACTCGTTCGTGATCTTCGCCCGTGACTTCTCGTGCGCGCTGTGCGACGCCGAGGGCAACACGATCATGCAGGGCAGCCAGGACATCGCCGTCCACGTCGGCACCCTGCACCTGAAGGCCAAGGCGATCCTCGAGGACTTCGAGGGCGACATCCACGAGGGCGACGTCTTCGCCATCAACGACCCGTACCGCGGCGGCACGCACTTCAGCGACGTCTCGATCGTGCGGCCGGTGTTCGCCGACGGCGAGCTGATCGCGCTGGCGCAGGCCAACGGCCACTGGGCCGACATGGGCGGCTCGACGCCGGGCTCGTTCGACATCAGCGCCACCGACCACTTCGGCGAGGGCGTCCGCATCCCGCCGGTGCGGATCGTCGACCGCGGCGTCGTGCGCGCGGACGTCATCAACCTCGTCGCGCGCAACACCCGCGCCCCCGGCGACATCGTGGGTGACTGCCACGCGCAGATCGAGGCGACCCGGATCGCCGAGCAGGAGATCTTCCGGCTCATCGACAAGTACGGGACCGACACCGTCGTGACGGCGTTCGCCGCCGTGCAGGACTACGTCGAGCGCCTCACCCGCGCGCGCATCGCCGAGCTGCCCGACGGCGTGTGGGAGACCGAGGACCACATCGACGTCGACCCCGGCTCCGAGGAGGGCCTTGTCGCCGTGCGCGTCAAGATGACGATCTCGGGCGACGAGATCGTCTACGACCTGTCGGCCTCCGACCCGGCGATCGAGAACTTCCTCAACTCCGGCGCGGGCGTCGCGTTCTCCGGGGCGATCGCGTCGGCCAAGACGTTCATGCCGGACATCCCGCTCAACTCGGGGTTCTACCGCGCCATCAAGGTCGAGATCGGCCCGGAGGGCACGGTGGTCAACGCCGGCTGGCCGCTGGCCGTGACCGGCTGCGTCTCCGGGGCCTACGAGAAGATCATGAACGCCGGCTTCGAGCTGTGGTCGCAGCTCATGCCCGAGCGGGCGATGGCCTGCTGCTTCAACCTGGAGTACCTGCTCGTCGGGGGCCGCGACCAGCGCGCCGACGACCGCCCGTTCTTCATGTGGTACGACTGGATGGCCGGCGGCTGGGGCGGCCGCAACGGCAAGGACGGCCAGAACGCGACCTCGCCGGTCTTCGGCGTCGGCCTCGCCGTCCAGCCGCTGGAGGGCCAGGAGCGCCTGACCCCGGTCGTCACCTCGACGCACGAGATCATCACCGACTCGGGCGGGCCCGGCCGCCACCGCGGCGGCTGTGGCGTCCGCAAGGGCGGCGAGCTGACCCAGGTCGAGCACGCCGTGATGTCGTACTGCTGCGACCGCGCGCGCTCGGTCACGTGGGGGATCGCCGGCGGCCTGCCGTCGGTGCCGCACGGCGTGTGGCTGAACGCCGGCACCGACCGCGAGCGCTTCCTCGGCGCCAACTTCTCCAACGTGCCCGTCGGGCCGGGCGACCGCTTCGAGCGCCCGTCGGCGGGCGGCGGCGGCTTCGGCGACCCGCTGGAGCGCGATCCCGCCGAGGTGCTCGAGGACGTCATCGACGGCTACGTGTCGATCGAGCGCGCCGAGCGCGACTACGGCGTGGTCGTGCGCGAGATCGACGCCGAGCTGTCGCACTACGAGGTCGACGAGGCGGCCACCACGGCCGCCCGCGAGCGCGAGCGCGCCGGGCGCGGCGCACGCCTCGAGGAGGACCCCGAGGCCGTCGCCCGCCGGTTCCGCAACGGCGAGCTCGACGTGCTGGACCTCGTCCGCCACTACGGCGTGATCCTCGACTGGGGCAGCGGCGAGCTGCTGCCCCGGACCACCGAGCAGTACCGGGCCCTGCTGCGCCGCCGCAGCGCGGCCCACTGGCCCGAGGCCTGACGCCACCGCATCGCTTGACCATCGGGTCGCCGCCTGGGGAGGCGGCGGCCCCCCACCACGAGGGAGAGAGAGATCCATGACCACTGCCACGGGGTCACGACCGCCCCTGGACGTGTCGCTCCAGGACGACCCGCGGGTCGTCGAGGAGGCGGCCACCGAGGACTACTCGCTGCATGTCGTCCCCCACAGCTGGCGGATGGACAAGCGCAAGCTGACGATGGCCTGGTACGGGGTGATGACGGCGTTCTTCTACTCGTACTTCGCCGCGTTCATCGCGCTGGCCTACGGCACCGTCAACGCGTTGATCGGCATCGGGCTGACCGTCGTCGCCTACACGGCGATCAACGCGGTGATCCTGCGCGTCGCATCGCGCAGCGGGCTGACCGTCGCGCTGTTCTCACGCAGCATGTTCGGGTTCGTCGGCGCGGCGATCGCCACGCTGATCTTCGCCGCCACCGCGATCTACTACGTGGTGTTCGAGGGGTCGGTCATCGCCGTCGCGGCCCAGACCCTGATCGGCGGCTCGATCAAGCTCTGGTACGCGATCGTCGTCTTCGGCACCGCGCCGCTGGTCTGGCGCGGCGTGCGCGCCCGGCTGGACCGGCTCAACGGCGTGCTGCTGCCCTTCTACATCATCGTGCTGGCGGCCGTGGTGATCTGGGCGCTGGCCAGCGAGGGCTACCACGGCTTCCTGCCCGGGACCAAGGCGGCGCCGGGGACCACGCTGCCCTGGCTGCAGGCCTTCGCCGCCTACATGGGCGTGTGGGTGCTCATGCTCTACACGATGGACTTCGGCCGGCTGGCCCGCCCGAAGGACGCCACCTACCACACCAACATCACGTTCGGCTGGCTGTTCTACCTCGGCACGTTCCTGTTCAACGGCCTGCTGGGGATCCTGCTGGTCTCGACGTTCGGCATCAGCTTCGCCGACCTCGCCGGCCAGGAGAGCGCGCTGCCGGTCTCGATCGTCAACCTCACCGGGATCCTCGGCCTGCTGCTGATCGCGGTCACCCAGTTCCGCATCAACACGGTGAACCTGTACCTCGCGTCGACGAACCTGCAGAGCTTCTTCTCGCGCGTGTTCAAGCTCACGCTGTCGCGCACGGTGTGGGTCATCGCCGGCTCGGTGATCAGCTTCCTGCTCATGCTGACCAACGTCTTCAGCTACGTGCTCGACGCGCTGAACTACCAGGGCATCGCGATCGTCGCGTGGGTCGGCGTCGCGCTGGCGCACGTCGCCTACCTGCGCCGGGCGAACGTCGACCTCGAGGCGCTCGAGTTCCGCCCCGGGCGCATCCCGGCGTTCAACCCCGGCGGCATCGGCGCGTGGGTGCTGGCCACCGCCGTCGGCCTGGTGCTGAAGATCACCGACTCGACCACGAGCCAGTTCTTCGAGCTCTGGGGGCTGCTGCTGACGCTGGCGATCGCCTTCGGCGGCTACAGCCTCGCGCTGACCGTCGCGCGCCCGAGCTGGTTCGCGATGTCGCGCGCGCACGACCCGCTCGACGAGGTCGACGAGCCGTGGGAGGCGCGGGTGCGTTGCCACAGCTGCGACAAGGCGTATCTTGCGCGTGAGATGGACCGCGACCCGACCGCCGGCCATCAGGCCATCTGCGCGGCGTGCGCCACCGGCGCGGCGTTCTACCGCGCCGCGCGCGAGGAGGCCGACGGCGGCCGGCCGATGACCCCGGCCTACGAGGGGGCCGCCTCGTGAGCGCGCTCTGGCACCCGTTCGCCGACATGGGGGCCGTCGAGGGCCACCCCTTCGTCCTGGTCCGCGGCGAGGGCTGCTGGGTCGAGGACGACAGCGGTCGGCGCTACCTCGACGCCACCGCGTCGCTGTGGTGCGCGAACCTCGGCCACGGCCGGCCGGAGATCGCGGAGGCCGTCGAGCGCCAGCTGCGCACGCTGGACACCTACAGCACGTTCGGCGACTACGCCAACGAGCCGGCCGAGACGCTGGCCGACCGCGTGGCCGCCCTCGCGCCCGAGCCGGGGAGCCGTGTGTTCCTCGGCTCGGGCGGCGGCGACATGATCGACACGGCCGCCAAGGTCGCCCGCGCGCACCACGCGCAGCGCGGCCAGCCCGAGCGCGTGCACCTCATCGGCCGCACGCACGGCTATCACGGCACCCACGGCATCGGCACGAGCGTTGGCGGCATCGCCGCCAACGCCAGCGCCTTCGGGACGCTGGTGCCCGACGCGTCGCACGTGCCGTTCGACGACGCGCAGGCGCTCGAGGCCGAGATCCAGCGCGTCGGCCCCGACCGCGTCGCCGCGTTCTTCTGCGAGCCGGTGATCGGCGCCGGCGGGGTGCTGCCGCCGCCCGAGGGCTACGTCGAGGCGGTGGCCGAGATCTGCCGCCGTCACGGCGTGCTCTTCGTCGCCGACTGCGTCATCTGTGGCTTCGGCCGCCTCGGGACGTGGCTGGGCATCGACCGCTGGCCGGTGCGGCCCGACCTCGTCACGCTGGCCAAGGGCATCACGGGCGGCGCGCTGCCGCTCGGCGCGCTGCTCGTCGCCCCCCACGTCGCCGAGCCGTTCTTCCCGGGCGCGCCCGGAGCGCCGGTGCTGCGCCACGGCGCGACGTACGCCGGGCACCCGGCGTGCTGCGCGGCGGCCAACACGGCGCTCGACCTCTACGAGCGCGACGGCCTCATCGCGCGCGGGCGTGAGCTCGAGCAGCCGCTGGCCGCGGCGCTGGCCCCGATCGCCGGCCACCCGCTGGTCGGCGAGGTCCGCGCCGGGCTGGGGCTGCTGGCCGCGGTGGAGCTGGCCGAGGACGTGCTCGCGGCCGATCCCGGCGCCGTGGGCAAGCTGCAGCTGGCCTGCCGCGAGGCCGGCGTGCTCGTCCGCCCGCTCGGGCGCGGCATCGCCGTCTCGCCGCCGCTGACGATCGACGCGCACGAGATCGAGCTCATCGGCTCGGCGGTCGCCGACGGGCTGCGCGAGCTGGAGCGGGTGGCGGCGTAGGCCGGCGCGCGGCCGACGGCGCTCGCGGACTGCGCTAGCGTCCATCCGGAACCTGGCGGAGCCGCCTCGCGGCTTCGCCACCCCCAGAACCGCGAGCAGGAGCATCCCGTGCCGCCGTTGAGATCCCGCACCGTCACCCACGGCCGCAACATGGCCGGCGCCCGCGCGCTGCTGCGCGCCGCCGGCGTCGCGCGCGAGGACTTCGGCAAGCCGATCGTCGCGGTCGCGAACTCCTACACCCAGTTCGTCCCCGGCCACACGCACCTCAAGCCGGTCGGCGAGGTCGTCTCGGCGGCGATCAAGGAGGCGGGGGCCGTCCCGCTGGAGTTCAACACGATCGCCGTCGACGACGGGATCGCGATGGGCCACGGCGGCATGCTCTACTCGCTGCCGTCCCGGGACCTGATCAGCGACAGCGTCGAGTACATGGTCAACGCGCACTGCGCCGACGCGCTGATCTGCATCTCCAACTGCGACAAGATCACCCCGGGGATGCTCAACGCCGCGCTGCGGCTGAACATCCCGACGGTCTTCGTCTCCGGCGGCCCCATGGAGGGCGGCACCGCGACGCTGGTCGACGGCACGGTGCGCAAGCGCATCAACCTGATCACGGCGATCGCCGACGCCGTCGCCGACGAGGTCTCCGACGAGGACATCGCGATCATCGAGGAGTCGGCCTGCCCGACGTGCGGCTCGTGCTCGGGCATGTTCACCGCCAACTCGATGAACTGCCTGACCGAGGCGCTCGGGCTCTCGCTGCCCGGCAACGGCTCGACGCTGGCCACCCACACCGCCCGCAAGCAGCTCTACGAGGACGCCGGCCGCGCCGTCGTGGCGATCGCCAAGCGCTACTACGACGACGACGACGCCGGCGTGCTGCCGCGCGCGGTCGCCACGCGCGACGCGTTCGAGAACGCGATGACGCTCGACATCGCCATGGGCGGCTCCACCAACACCGTGCTGCACCTGCTGGCCGCCGCCCGTGAGGCCGGCGTCGACTTCACGATGCGCGACATCGACGAGCTGTCGCGCCGCGTGCCGTGCGTCTGCAAGGTCGCCCCGAACGGCTCGTACCTCATGGAGGACGTGCACCGCGCCGGCGGCATCCCCGCCATCCTCGGCGAGCTGCGCCGCGGCGGGCTGCTGCACGAGGACGTCTCGACCGTCCACGCGCGCACGATGGACGAGTGGCTCGGGGAGTGGGACATCCGCGCGCCACGTCCGAGCGAGCGCGCCGTCGAGCTCTTCCACGCCGCGCCCGGCTGCCGCCGCTCGGCCTCGGCGTTCTCGCAGTCCGAGCGCTGGGAGTCGCTGGACGTCGACGCCGCCGAGGGCTGCATCCGCGACGTCGAGCATGCCTACTCGGCCGACGGCGGGCTGGCGATCCTCTACGGCAACCTGGCCGAGCGCGGCTGCGTGGTCAAGACGGCCGGCGTCGACGAGTCGATCCTGCGCTTCAGCGGGCCCGCGGTCGTCGTCGAGTCCCAGGACCAGGCCGTCGACGTCATCCTCAGCGGCGGCGTCAAGTCCGGCGACGTGGTGGTCATCCGCTACGAGGGCCCGCGCGGCGGCCCGGGCATGCAGGAGATGCTCTACCCGACCTCCTACCTGAAGGGCCTCGGGCTCGGCAAGGAGTGCGCGCTGATCACCGACGGCCGCTTCTCGGGCGGCACGTCGGGCCTGTCGATCGGGCACGTCTCGCCCGAGGCCGCCTCGGGCGGCGCGATCGCCCTGGTGCGCGACGGCGACACGATCAGCATCGACATCCCGGCGCGCTCGATGACGCTCGACGTCGACGACGAGGAGCTCGCCGAGCGCCGCCGCGACCTGGAGGCCAACGGCGGCTACGCGCCGGTCGCGCGCGAGCGCGTCGTCTCGCCGGCGCTGCGCGCGTACGCCGCGATGGCGACCTCGGCCGACACCGGCGCGGTCCGCGACGTCGACGCGATCGAGCGTGCCGCGGCGCTGCTGGCTCGGCAGGACGCCGAGCGCCCGGTCGAGCGGGCGTAGGCGCCGCGGCGCCGGCCCTGGCGGGATCGGCGCACCGCCTTCCGGGAGATGCTCCGCGGCGGCCCTGTCGCCGCGGGGCGCCGGCCCGTAGCCTCGGGCCGACATGTCCCACATGCGCACCATCATGGCCACGCAGCCGGCCGAGCTGCGCCGCCTGCTCGACGATCCCGACCCCGCCCGCCGCGCCGCCGACCGCCTCGCCGGCCGCCCGGTGCTCCTCGTCGGCATCGGCACCAGCTGGCACGCCGCCCACCACGGCGCCTGGATGCTGCGAGCCGCCGGCGTCGACGCCCACGCGGCGCACGCCGCCGACCTGGCGCCGTACGAGGTGCCGATCGACCCCGGGCTCGGCGTCGTCATCCTCAGCCACACCGGCGAGACCGGCTACACGATGGCCTGCGCGGAGCGCGCCCGCGAGGCCGGGGCCGCGGTGGTCCGCATCGGCGCCGCCGGCACCGGCGCCGAGGTCGAGACCGTGACCCCCGAGGCGTCCTACGCCTACACAGCCAGCCACACCGGCGCGCTGCTGCGGCTGGCCCAGATCGCGACGACCCTCGGCGCCGACCTCGGCGCCCTGGACGCGGTCCCCGGCGCCGTCGCCGAGGTGCTCGACCGCCCGGGCCCGCTGCTGGAGGTGCCGCGCCGCCTGGTGGAGCTCATGGGCGCCGGCCCGAACGGCTGGACGGCGCAGGAGGGCGCGCTGAAGATCCGCGAGGCGTCCTACGTCGCCGCCGAGGGCCTCTCGGCCGAGCAGTTCTTCCACGGCCCCAGCGTGGCGCTCGACGAGCAGGACACGCTCGTGGTGCTCGACGGCGGCGGCCCGATGGCCGACCGCGTCGCGGCGATCGCCGGCGCGGTGGAGGCCACCGGCGCCCGCGTCGTCCGCTTCGACGGCGGCGGGCTGAGCGAGCAGCTGTCGATCTTCCCGCTGACCGTCGTCGTCCAGCGGATCGCGCTGGAGCTGTCGGAGGCCCGGGGCGTCAGCCCCGACCGCTTCCGCTTCGAGGAGGACGAGCGGCGCCGCGAGGCGTTCGAGGCGCTCTCCTTCTGAGGGCGGCCGGCGGCGCGGCGTGGCGGATCCGGAGGGAAGAGCCCTCCGAATCCGCCACGTGCCGGCGCCCTACGCCGAGGGCGTGTCGAGCGCGGGCTCGCCGACCCGGCGCCGGCCCTCGTCCTCGCCGGGCAGGTGGTCGGCGAGGTGGTGGAGGTCCAGCACGCCCTCGTCCTCGGCCAGGCGCAGCTCGCCGGCCAGGTCGAGGTCGCGGCAGAGCCAGAGGTACAGCAGCCCGGCGACCGGCAGGCCGACGAAGATCGAGTAGTCGACCGACGACAGCGCCTTGGCCAGCGGGCCCGTGAAGGGCGAGGTCACGAAGAACGGGACCATCGCGCCGATGCCCACGACGTAGGCCGTCAAGCCGCGCCAGCCCCAGCGGCCGTAGATGCCGTCGGGCTTGAAGATCTCCCCGATGACGTAGACGCCGCGGCGGATGAAGAAGAAGTCCACCAGGTTGATGGCCGTCCACGGCGTGAAGATGTACGCCAGGAAGATCAGGACGTTCCCGTAGAACTTGTTGAAGTTGTCCTCGCCGACGAACTGGGCGATGCACCAGACGAGCACGCCCATGGCGATGACCGTGGCGATGCGCAGGGCTCGCGTGGGGCGGATCTTCCCGAAGGAGTCGGCGATCGAGATCATCGAGAGGCTGCCGCCGTAGGCGTTGATGGCCATGACCGCCAGCAGGCCGATGAGCAGGCCGACCACGGCGATGTCGCCGAAGCCGTCGAACAGCGAGTTGCCCGCGGCCTTGAACGCCCCCACGGGCGTCGCGTCGGGCGCCGCGGCGCTGATGATGGCGCCCAGGCAGAAGACCCAGAGGCCGCTCAGCGCGCTCGGGCCGTAGGTCCACCAGAACGTCGACCGGACGCTGACGCGCGCGGGCAGGTAGCGCGAGTAGTCCGAGACGTAGGGCGCCCAGCCGAGCTGGAAGCCGGCGATGATCACGAAGACCGTCATGAACGGCGCGAGCTGGAAGTCGCCCGGCGAGAAGGCGCCGGACGGCAGGCTGCTGTCGGCGAACGCCGCGATGGTGAGGACGACCATGAGGATCACCGACGGCCACGCGAGCCAGCGGTTGATGCGGTGGATCCAGTGGTAGCCGTAGATGGCCAGCAGCGCGGCGATCAGGGCCGCCAGCGGGAAGCCGAGCGCCGTCGGCACGTGGAACACGTCGTGCATCGCGCTGCCCGACAGCAGGGCGTCGGAGGTGTTGTAGGCGATGTAGTTGACGAGCGCGAAGACGAAGATCGAGATCGCGGCGCCGAGGTAGCCGAACTGCGGCCGTGACTGGACCAGCTGCGGCAGGCCGAGCTGCGGCCCCTGCGCCGAGTGGAAGGCCATGAAGAACGTGCCGAACAGGCTGCCCAGCACCGTCGCGACGACCGTCCAGAAGAGGCTCGCTCCGATCGACAGCGCGGCCACGCCGGTGGCCATCGCCGTGAGGTTGATGTTGCCGACGAACCAGACCGCGCCGAGGGACGACAGCTTGCCGCCGCGCTCCTCGTTGGTGACCCAGTCGATCGATCGCTGCTCGACGCCGGTGGGCTTCGTGCCCACGGGCTGCTCCTGTGCGACGGCCATGCCGATCGCCCCCCTTCCCGTCGTGGTCGGAGGCGGACTTGTAGCAGATGCCGAAACGTTCCTGCCATACTGCCGGCGGATGAGGTCGGGGGCGAGACGTGTGACGATCCGGGACGTCGCCCACGAGGCCGGCGTGTCGATCACCACCGTGTCCGACGCGCTCAACGGCCGCGGGCGGCTCGCCGATGAGACCCGCGATCGCATCCAGGAGGTCGCGCGCCGGATGGGCTACCGGGCGCGCGCCTCGGCCCGCAACCTGCGCGGCGGGCGCACCGGCCAGATCGCGCTGTACTGCTCGTTCCTGACCGAGGTGCCCGGCGGCATGGCGGGCCTCGGCTACTACATGGCGCTGGCCATGGGCGCCGCGGAGACGGCGCTGGCGGAGGACATCGGCCTCGTCCTGCTGCCGACCGGCCTGACCCCGGAGCGGCTGGCCGCGGTCGAGGTCGACGGGCTGATCGTCGCCGACCCCGTGATGGGGGACCCGGGCGTGCGCGCCGTCGCCGACCTCGGCCTCACCGTCGTGACCTGCGAGCGCGACCCGACCCCGGGCGCCGCGCACGCCGGCTGCATCCGCTCCGACCACCGGGCCGCCCTGCGCGGGCTGCTCGAGCACCTCGCCGACCAGGGCGCCGGGCGCATCGCGCTGATCGCTGCCGGCGACGAGACCGCCTGGACCCAGGAGCTCGGCGCCGCGTACGACGCCTGGTGCGCCGAGCAGGGCAGCCCGCGCCTCTTCGAGCGGGTCGCCATCTCCCCGCTGCCGCACTTCACCGCGGCCGCCACCGCCGCCCTGCTCGACGCGCCCGAGCCGCCCGACGCGATCGTCTGCGCGCCCGATGGTGGCGCGCCGCACGTGCTGCGCGTGCTCGAGGAGCGCGGGCTGCGCGTGCCCGACGACGTGCTCGTCGCCGCGGGCGTCGACGGGCCGCTGATGCCGGTGGCGATGCCGCCGGTGACCGCCATCGACCTCGCGCCGGCCGAGGCGGGCCGCCGCGCCGCCTCGATGCTGGCGGCGATCCTGCGCGGCGACCTGGAGCCGGGGATCGAGGAAGACCTTCCGACGCGCCTGAACGTCCGCGCGTCGACCACGAACACCACGACAGCGGAGGTGCGCGCGTGAGCGCCGACCTGGCCATCCTCGGAGCACGGATCCGGACCCTCGACCCCGGGAGGCCGCATGCGACGGCGGTGGCGATGGAGGGCGGCACGATCGTCGCCGTCGGCTCCGACGACGAGGTCCGCGCGGCCTGCGACGCGCGCACCGAGGTGCTCGACGGGCGCGGGATCGCGCTCGTCCCCGGACTGACCGACAGCCACCTGCACCCGCTGTGGGCGACGGCGTTCGCCGTCGGCGTCGACACCTCCGGCTGCCGCGACCGCGCCCAGCTGGAGGCCGCGCTGCAGGAGGAGCGCCGCCGCATCGGTCCCGACGCCATCCTGCGTGCCTGGGCCGTCGACTACGCGCACTTCCCCGAAGGGCTCGACGGCCGCGACCTCGAGCGGATGGCCGGCGGGCCGGCGCTCGCGGTCCTCTTCGACCTCCACACCTACCTGGCGACCCCGGGCGTGCTGGCGATGGCGGGGGTGACGGGGCCCGAGGAGTTCGCCGACGCCTCGGAGATCGTCGTCCGCGACGGCGTCCCCACCGGCGAGCTGCGCGAGTTCTCCGCGTTCTTCCGCGTGGCCGACCGCCTGCCGGGCGCCGACGCGGCGGCCAGGCGGCAGCGGATCATCGAAGTGCTCGGCGAGCTCAACGCCCTCGGCCTGACCGGCGGCCACGTCATGGACGGCGACCCGCAGTCGTTCGCCACCCTGCGCGACCTCGAGTCGACGGGCGACCTGACCCTGCGCTTCGTGGTGCCGCTGTGGATGAAGCCCGAGCACGACGAGACGGTGGTCGAGGAGTACCTCCGCCTCGCCGGTGAGCGCGGCGACCTGTGGCGCGGCGGCGCAGCGAAGTTCTTCATCGACGGTGTCGTCGAGACCGGCACCGCCTGGCTCGAGGAGCCCGACACGCGCGGCGCCGGCGGCAAGCCGTTCTGGCCGTCGGAGGCCGCCTACGCCGAGACCGTGGCCCGCTTCGCGCGGGCGGGCTTCCAGTGCATCACGCACGCGGTCGGCGACCGCGCCGTCCGCGCCGCGCTGGACGCCTACAAGAACGCGGGGCCGCCGGCGCCCGGCCGTGGCCGCCATCGCATCGAGCACCTCGAGACCCTGTCCGACGCGACGCTCGCCCGGCTCGCGCCCGAGGGCGTCGCCGCCTCGATGCAGCCGCTCCACATGCAGTGGCGCCAGCCCGACGGCAGCGACGAGTGGGCGGTCCGGCTCGGGCCCGAGCGCGCGGCGCGGGCGTTCCGCGCCGGCGACGTGCGGCGCAGCGGCGCCACGCTGCCCCTGGGCTCCGACTGGCCGGTGGCGTCGTCGGACCCGCGCTACGGCATGGCGTGGGCGCGCCTGCGCCGGCACCCCGGACGTCCGGAGCTGCCCGCCTTCGAGCCCGAGCAGGCGCTCGATGCCGAGGCCGCGCTGGCCGGCTACACGACCGCCGCCGCGGAGGTCGTCGGCGAGCAGGACCAGGGCGGGCGCATCGCGCCCGGCCTGCGCGCCGACCTGACCGGCTTCGCCGCCGACCCCGTCGAGACGCCGGCCGACGAGCTCGTCGACCTGCCGGTGCGCCTGACCGTCGTCGGCGGTCGCGTCGTGTTCCGCGCGGAGGGCTGACGCCCATGGACGGACCGCGCTTCCAGCCCGCCGACGCCAGCCAGGCCCCCCGCTACACGGGCGTGCGGACCTTCGCGCGCCTGCCGCACGTCACCGTGCCGCACGCCGACGTCGACGCCGCGGTGATCGGGATCCCGTTCGACACCGCGACGAGCTTCCGGTCGGGCACGCGCTTCGGGCCGGAGGCCATCCGGTCGGCCTCGGCGCTGCTGCGTCCCTACCACCCGCCGCTGGACGTCGACGTCTTCGGGACGCTGTCGATCGTCGACGGCGGCGACCTCGAGATCACGCCCGGCAACGCGCTGCGCACGACCGAGCAGATCGCCGCGGCCCTGCAGCCCGTGGTGGCGGCCGGCATCGTGCCGGTCGTCCTCGGCGGCGACCACTCGATCGTGCTCGGCGAGCTGCGCGCGCACGCGGCCGTCCACGGCCCCGTCGCGCTGGTGCTGCTCGACGCGCACGCCGACACCTGGGATGCCTACTACGGGGAGAAGTACTTCCACGGCACGCCGTTCCGGCGTGCGGTGGAGGAGGGCCTGATCGACACCGGCCGGTCGCTGCTGGCCGGCATGCGCGGCCCGCTCTACGCGCCGGAGGACCTCCAGGCCGCGCGCGACATGGGCTTCGAGCTGCTGACCGGCGACGAGCTGCGCGCGCTGACGCCGGCCGAGTACGGCGCGCGCGTGCGCGAGCGCGTCGGCGACGGCCCGGCGTACCTGTCGTTCGACATCGACGTGCTCGACCCGGCGTTCGCGCCGGGCACCGGCACGCCGGAGGTCGCCGGGCTGCTGCCGCACGAGGCCCTCGGATTCCTCCGCGCGCTGGCCGGGATGCGGTTCAGCGGCTACGACGTCGTCGAGGTGTCGCCGCCCTACGACGGCCCGGGCCAGGTCACGGCGACCAACGCGGCCGCCGTGGCCTACGAGCTGCTCGCCCTCACCGCGGTGGCGCGCCGATGAGCGAGACGCTCGTCGCCTGCTGCGCGCTGGCGCCGCGCATCGGCGAGGTCGAGGCCAACCGCGAGACGACCTGCGCGGCCATCGCCGCCGCCGCGGCCCAGGGCGCGCGCGTGGTCGTCCTGCCCGAGCTGGCCAGCAGCGGCTACGTCTTCCGCGACGCCGGCGAGGCGCTGGCGCTGGCCGAGCCGGCCGACGGCCCGACGGTCAGCGCCTGGGCGGCATTGGCCGCCGAGCACGACCTCGTCGTGGTGGGCGGCTTCTGCGAGCGCGACCCGGAGGGGCGGCTGCGCAACAGCGCGGTGCTCATCGACGGGGCGCGCGGGGTGCGCGCCGTGTACCGCAAGGTGCATCTGTGGGACGCCGAGAAGCTCATCTTCGAGCCCGGGGACCAGCCGCCGCCGGTGGTCGAGACGCCGGTCGGCCGGATCGCGGTGATGGTCTGCTACGACCTCGAGCTGCCCGAGTGGGTGCGGCTGGCCGCGCTGGCCGGCGCCGACCTGCTCTGCGTGCCGGTGAACTGGCCGGCCATGCCCCTCTCGGCTGGACCGCGTCCCGCGGGCGAGCGCCCCGGCGAGGTGATCCGCGCCCAGGCGTTCGCCGGAGTCAACCGCATGTTCATCGCCGTGGCCGGCCGCGTCGGGGCCGAGCGCGGCGTCGACTGGGTCGGCGGGACGGTGATCGTCGACGCCGACGGCCACCCGCTGGCCGGGCCCTCCGACGACGTGCACGAGGGCGTCCTCGCCGCCGCGTGCGCGCTGGGCGACGCCCGCCGCAAGCGCATCAGCGAGCACAACGACGTGCTTGCCGACCGGCGCCCCGAGCTGTACGGCCCGCTCGCCGGACGCTGATCCCGGGAGCCCGCGGCGTCAGCTGCCGTGCGTCGCGGCGGCCACGAACGAGGCGACGTCGCGGGCGTCCTGGCCCACCACGAGGTTGGCCGGCATCTGGCCCCGGCCCGCGGCGCGCCCGTTCTTGATCGCGTCGAGGACGAGCGGCTCCGTGGGCTTGAGGTCGTCGAGGTTCGGGCCCATGCGACCGACGGCGTTCGCGGCCGAGAGCGTGTGGCAGGTCCCGCAGTTCTCGGCGAACAGCTCGCGGCCGTGCCGCTGTGCCTCGGTCAGGTTCCCGCCGCTGCCCTGCGAGCCGTTGCCGGCGATCAAGGAGACGACGATCACGGCGACGATCGCCACGACGAAGGCGATGCTCAGGAACCAGATCACCACGGAGTTGGTGCGCGTCATGGGCGAGTACCTTGCCAGGTCGCGGGCGCCCGAAACGTCGCGGTCAGCCGGCCGCGGCGGCGCGCGGGTAGGCTCCACGACGTGAGCGGACGCTCGGTCGACCTCGGCGATCTGCGGTCGCTCGTGGCGGCTGCCGACTCGGGCACGCTGGGCCGCGCCGCCCTGCGACTGCACGTCTCCCAGCCGGCGCTCACCCGCCGGCTGCAGGCGCTCGAGGCGCTCGCCGGCGTGCCGCTGCTGGACCGCTCGCCGCGCGGCGTCACGCTGACGCCGGCGGGCCGCCGGCTCTACGAGCACGCCCGGCCGCTGCTGGCCGCCGCCGACGAGGTCGAGGCGGTCCTCGCCGGCCTCCGGCGCGCCGAGGCCCCGGTCCGGCTGGCGGCGTCGCACTCGGCCGTCGACGCCTTCGTGGCGGCCGCGCTGTCGGACGGCGCCGAGGGCCCGCGGCCGGCGGTGGAGCTGGTGACGGCGAACTCGCAGGTGGTCCGGCGGCTGGTGGGGGAGGGCCGCGCGGACATCGGGGTGGCTGCCGGGCGGCCCAACGCGACGCCCAACCCGGCGATCGTCGAGGAGTCGCTGGCCGACGACGCGATCGTCTGCGCCGTGCCCAACGGCCACCTCTGGGCCCAGCGGCGGCGGATCTCCACGCGCGAGTTCCTGCAGACGCCGATGGTGGTGCGCGACCCGTCGTCCAACGCCCGCTGGACGGTCGACGCGGTCCTGCGTCAGCGCGACCTCCGCGCCGCCGACCCGCTCGAGGAGGCGCCCACGCCCGAGGCGGCCAAGCGCGCGGCGCTGGCCCGCAACGCGCCGCTGCTGCTGTCCTGGCGGGTGCTGCGCTCGAGCCCCTTCACGCGCGTGGACGTCGATGGCCTGTCGTTCCCCCGCCACTACGCGCTCGTGCTCCCGGCCGGCGCCGGCCTGGCGGAGCAGGCACGCGCCCTCGTCGAGCGGCTGCGGTCGGCGGCACAGGCCTGATCGTCGTCCAGCGGGGCGACGCGTCCGGCATACTGGGAGGGTGACCGCGCTGGAGCTGATGGCCGTGACGTCCGCGATCGTGGCCGGTGCCGGCGTCGGCGCGGGGATCGCCCTGCGCCCGCGGCTCCGGCAGGACGCCGGCCCGGCGCGCACGCTCACCGCGATCGGGATCGCCGTCGCGCTGCTGGGCGTCGGCATGGGCGTGGCGACCGGCGTGGCGCTCGCGGCCGTCCCGACGCTGGCGATCGGGGCCCTCTGCCTGGCGGCCGGGTGGGCGCTGCACCCGACGCAGGGCTCGCGCTTCGCCGAGTTCGAGCGCGCGTTCCGCGCGTACGCGGACCGTCACGTGCACCACCGTCCGTAGTTCCTACGGAGTCATACGCGGAAGTGATGCGACCGCCGACGCACTCGCATCGCTTTCTGGTCGGATCGGCCGCCGGGGCCTGCCCGCGGGACGACGATGGGGTCAAGCACTGCTTTTCAGCCAGAACCCCGTCGAAGGAGCACCATGTCCCCGCAGACCCTCATCCCTCCCGAGCGCGCCGGCGTCGAGCGCGACGGGCACGCGGACGCCGCGCAGGCCGAGCGCCGCGAGTGGCTCATGGTGGCCGTCGGCCTCTGCGGCCTGGTCGCGCTGCTGGCCATCGTGATCGCGACGTTCGCCGTGGCCGGCAACGCGGGCAGCGACGCGACGACGACCGTCACCCGCGTGGTCAAGGCCCAGCCGACGGCCGCCGCGGCCGCCGACCAGCCGGCGCCGACGATCGAGCAGGCCAAGGGCGTCGCGTTCGAGAAGTTCCAGAAGGTCGACCCGACGCTGCCCGCCGTCCCGGCTGGCGCGGTGAAGAAGTTCACCGTCGACGTGGACCAGCACGTCGTCCAGGTCGACCCGGCGCTCGCGCCGACCGAGGCATGGACCTACACGGTCAACGGCAAGCTGTACAAGGGCGCCGCGGCGTCGCCGCCGATCGTCGTCAACCAGGGCGACCACGTCCAGATCACCTTCGACAACGGCGCCACCAAGGCCATGCACGTGAACATGGCGCACTCGATCGACTTCCACTCCGCGGAGGTCGACCCGGGCACGTACTACGTCGACGTCGCGCCCGGCAAGAGCGAGACCATCAACTTCGTCGCCGACCACCCCGGCGTCTTCATGTACCACTGCGCGACGCAGCCGGTGCTGATGCACGTGGGCAACGGCATGGCCGGCATGATGGTCGTCAAGCCCCGCAACCTGCCGCCGGTCGACAAGGAGCTGTGGGTCACCCAGAGCGAGTACTACCTCGGCAAGCCCGGCGCGCCGGCCGACATGGACAAGCTCAACGCCGAGAAGCCCGACGTCGTCGCCTTCAACGGCTACGCCAACCAGTACAAGCAGTCGCCGATCGACGTCAAGGCCGGTGAGCGGATCCGCCTCTACGTGCTCAACGCGGGCCCGACGAAGTGGAGCGCGTTCCACGTGATCGGGACCGTCTTCGACACGGCGGTCATCGAGAACACCACCTTCCACGACAGCCAGACGATGAGCCTGGCCCCGTCGCAGGGCGGCTACGCCGAGTTCACGCTCGACCACCAGGGCAACTACCCGTTCGTCGACCACGCCTTCGGCGACATGGTCAAGGGCGCAGCGGGGATGCTGCACACCGACGGCGCGCCGATGCCCGCCGGGGCCGAGGCGGCCAAGCCCGCCGCGATGCCCGGGATGAAGAGCGCGGCGGCCACGACCTCGACCAAGGCGCCCGCCGGAGCCGTCCCGGTGACGATGGGCGAGATGTTCATCAAGGCCCCGTCGACCGCGCTGAAGCCCGGCACGGCGACCTTCCAGGTCAGCAACATCGGCTCGGCGATGCACCAGTTCGCGGTCGTCCCGGCACCGGTCAAGCTCGTCGCGGGCGTCCCGGACACCTCCAACGCGGTGGTCAAGGGCAAGATGCTCTCGGGCGGCGACAAGGAGACGCTGACCGCGGACCTCAAGCCCGGGTCGTACGAGTTCGTGTGCCTGATGTCCGGCCACTACATGGCCGGCCAGAAGCTGGCGGTGAAGGTCGGCTGACCTTCACGAGCAGCGCGAGGGCGGGCCGCCCCTCCTCCGGGAGGGGCGGCCCTCGCGCATGAGGATGCGAGGAGCGCAGGAGATGGAGCAGCGGGTGGACGGGCAGGCGGGGCGGCGGCCGGGCTGCCCACGGCGGAGGACGGCGCCGGGCGGCCGGCGGCCCAGCGGGCCGCTGGCGCTGTTCCTGCTCAACGCGATCGGCTACCTGATCGCGGCCGGCGTGGCGGGGACGTGGTCGGCGGCGACCGGCGGATGGTGGGCGCACTGGCTGGCGCTCCACCTTGCCTTCGTGGGGGCGATCTCGCTGATGGTGCTCGGGGTGGGGCAGTTCTTCGCCACGGCGTTCCTGATGACGACGCCCGCCTCGGCGCGGATGGTCGCCGCCCAGCTCGCCGCCTGGAACGCGGGCACGCTGGCGGTGGCCGTCGGCGTGCCGCAGGGCGTGCGGGCGCTGAGCGACGCGGGCGCGGGGCTGCTGCTCGTGGGCCTCGCGCTGTTCGCCGTCGCCCTGCGCGGGCTGACGCGGCGGTCGCTGCAGCGCTCGCACTGGGCGGTGCGCTGGTACCTCGCCAGCGCGGCGTTCCTCGGCGTCGGCGCCGTGGTCGGCGCGCTGATGGCCGCCGGCACGGCGGTGGGCGGCGGCAGCCTGCTCGGCGCGCACGTCGCGCTGAACGTCGGCGGCTGGTTCGGCACGGCGATCGTCGGGACGCTGCACACCTTCTATCCGTCGCTGACGCACTCGACGCTGCGCCATCCGCGGTTGCAGGCGCCCACGTTCGCCTGGTGGTGCGGCGGCGTGGGGCTGCTGGCGCTCGGCTACGGCACCGGGCTCGCCGTGGTGGTGCTGGGCGGCTGGCTGGCGCTGGTGGCCGCCGCCGCGCTGCTGACGGTCAACCTGGCGGCCAGCCGCCGGGCCGCCTCCGAGCTGCGGCTGCCCGCCCGGCTCATCGGCGCGGCGCAGCCGCTGCTGCTGGCCGGGCTGGCGCTCGGGCTGGCGGGCGCGGTCGCGCACGGCGCCGACGCCCCGGTGCTCGGCCCGCAGCGCGGCGCGCTGGCGGAGCTGCTGCTCGCCGGCTGGCTGGGGATGACGGTCGCCGGCTCGGTCCTGCACCTGCTCATGGTGCTGGCGCGGGTCCGCACGCCGGGCCGGCCGCTGCCGCCGCCGCGACCCGGCCGCGACGTGGCGATCACGGCCGTCGCCGTGGCGGGCGTGGTGGCCGGGGCGGTGGCGCAGATCGACGGCCTGGAGGGGCTGAGCGGCCCATCGCGCGCGGCGCTGCTGGCGGCCTGCGCGGTGGTGGCGCTGCTGTCGGCGGCCGAGCTCGGCCAGCTCGCCGCGGCCTGGCGCCGCCGGCGCACGACGCGCGCGATGCGCCCGGCGGCGGGCGCCCGCCCCTGACCGCACCCACCCACCGCCCACCCGCACGAGCACGTCGAGGGACGACTGAACCACCGTGGGGATGGTTCAGTCGTCCCTCGACCGCGTGGGCCGGGGGTGAACTCGTTGTCAAGTTGTCAAGTACACAACGGTGTAGTTGTGTTACGCTGTCCGCATGCCCGCCACGCCCTCCACTCCGCACCCGTTGCCGGAGGCCCTCGTGGACCTGATCGCCGCGCGCTTCCGCGTGCTGGCCGAGCCCATGCGCATCAAGCTGCTCGACCAGCTCCGGGACGGCGACGCCACCGTCCAGGAGCTGCAGCGCGCCGTCGGGGCCTCGCAGCAGAACGTCTCCAAGCACCTCGGCGTGCTCCTCAACGCCGGGATGGTGTCCCGCGCCAAGCAGGGCACCTCCTCCCGCTACGCCATCGCCGACGAGGGCGTCTTCACCCTCTGCGACCACGTCTGTGGCGGCCTGCGCCGCCAGGTCGGCGAGCTCGACGCGATCCTCCAGGTGGGGGAGGCGGCATGACGGTTCCGTCCCGTGCGTGCGTCCGGCAGACCGGCTGGCCGCTGGAGCGCGTGCTCTTCGCGATGGCCGGCACCGTGACGCTCCTCAGCGCCCTGCTGGCCGCTGTCGTCTCGCCGTGGTTCCTGCTCCTGACGGCCTTCGTCGGGATCAACCAGTGGCTCTACGTCGCCCTTGGCGCCTGCCCGGCGTCGCTCATGCTCGGCCGCTTCGCCGGCCGGCGCTCGTCCCTCTACCAGGAGACCGCCTCCCGATGAGCCCCACCTACGGACCGATCGGCCGCCTCGGTCGCTGGACCGCCACGCACTTCAAGGTCGTCGCCATCGGCTGGGTGATCCTCGCCGTCGGCCTCGGCTTCTTCGCGCCCAAGGTCGAGACGGCCCTGTCCGGCGCCGGCTGGGAGGCCACCGGCTCGGAGTCGGTCGCCGCCCGCAAGGCCATCGACCAGAACTTCCAGGGCCTCTCCTCGAGCGCCCTGATGGTCGTCGTGCACGCGAACGACCAGACCGTCAAGGACCCCGCGTTCCAGCGGGCGATCGCGGGCGCGGAGCGGACCCTGAAGTCCGACTCGCGCGTGACCCGGGTCGTCCCGCCGCGCCCCGGCCAGTCGATCTCGCGCGACGGCCACACGGCCATCGTGCAGGCCGGCGCCGGCGCGGACGCCAACACCATGGTCCGCGCCGCCGACGACCTCAAGACCGAGCTGCATCGTCTCCAGGGCGACGGCGTCCAGGTCTCGCTGACCGGCGCCAGCGGGATGTGGTCGGACTTCAACGAGGCCAACCGGACGGCCATGATGAAGTCCGAGCTGTTCAGCTGGCCGGTCACGCTGGTCATCCTCGTCTTCGCGTTCGGCTCGCTGGTCGCCGCCGGCCTGCCGCTGATGCTGACCATCGTCGGCCTGGTCGCCTCGGCCGGCTCGCTGTACCTCGGCACCCAGGTCCTCGACATCTCGATCTGGGCGATGAACTTCGCGCTGATGTTCGCGCTCGCGCTGGGCATCGACTACGCGCTGTTCATCGTGATGCGCTTCCGCGGCGCGTTCTTCGGCACGAAGCTGTCGCCCGAGGACGCCGCCGCCGAGACGATGGACACCGCCGGCAAGGCCGTGCTGTTCAGCGGCCTGACGGTGCTGGTCTCGCTCAGCGCGGTGATGCTCGTGCCCTCGCCGGCGTTCCGGTCGATGGCGCTCGGGATCATGCTCTCGGTCATCTTCATCCTGGCGGCGACGCTGACGCTGCTGCCGGCCGTGCTGGCCAAGCTCGGCCCGAAGGTCGACAACGTCTCGCTGCCGTGGGGGATGCCGGACCCACCCACCCCGCACCGCAGCCCGCGCTTCGCGGCCTGGGGCGAGCGGCTGTGGAAGCACCCGCTCGCCTTCGGCGCCGTCGCCGTGGTCCTGCTGCTGGCGCTCGCGTTCCCGGTGCTGGGGCTGAAGACCGGCATGCCGTCGATCAAGGTCGTGCCGCAGTCCGACAGCTCGCGCGTCGGCTACACGCAGGTCCAGCAGGCCTTCGGCCAGGGCGCCCCGGGCGCGATCCAGATCGCGACGTCCCAGGGCCAGGCCGCGAGGGTCGAGGCCGTCGCCAAGGCCGATCCGGGCATCGCCCGGGTCATGCCGCCGGCGCCGGGCGCCAACGGCTCCGCGATGGTGCAGGCGATCCCGAACGCCGACCCGTCGTCGAAGGCGGTGGGCCAGACCATCGACCGGCTCCGCGCCGACCTCCCGGCCAACGCGCTGGTCGGCGGCTCGGTGGCCGAGAACCACGACCTCGAGAACCTGCTGTCCGCCAAGACCCCGCTGGTCATCGGCGTGGTCCTCGCGCTCGGGTTCCTGCTGCTGCTGGTCGCGCTGCAGGCGCCGATCATCGCGGCGCTGGGCGTGGTGACCAACCTCCTGGCCGTCGGCGCCGCGTTCGGCGTGGCCCGGCTCATCTTCCAGGAGGGGCATGGCAGCGGGCTGCTGGGCTTCGAGCCACAGGGCTTCCTCGACGCCTGGGGCCCCGTGTTCTTCTTCGCGATGATCTTCGCGATCTCGATGGACTACACGGTGTTCCTGCTCTCGAGCGCCAAGGAGCACTGGGACCGCAGCCACGACCCGCACGAGGCGATGGTCGGCGGCATGGCCCACAGCGGCCGCGTCATCTTCGCCGCGGCGGTCGTGATGGTGGCGGTGTTCTTCACCTTCGCCCTCTCGGGCCCGCTGCCGCCGAAGGAGATGGGCGTGATCCTGGGGGTCGCCGTCCTCCTCGACGCCGCGCTCGTCCGGCTGCTGCTGGTGCCGGTGCTGCTGCGCCTGCTGGGGACGTGGACATGGTGGCTGCCCAAGCCGCTGGACCGCGTGCTGCCCGACGTCCGCTTCGGCCACGCCTGAGCCGATGACGACCCACGACCCGAAGAAGTTCGATCCCGCCCGGGCGCACCTGCTGGACGCGCCCGAGCGGGAGCGCTACCTCCCCACCGACGCCCTCGTCGCCCTGCTGGACCTGCAGGGCGGCGAGACCGTCGTCGACTACGGCGCGGGCACCGGGCGCCTGACCGTCCCGGTCGCCGAGGCCCTCCGGCCCCGCGGCCGCGCGGTGGCCACCGACTCCAGCCGTGAGATGGTCGGCCACCTGCGGGCGCGCACGGAGGACCGCGCCAACGTCGAGGTGCTGCACGTGCCCGATGACGCGGTGCCGCTGCCCGACGGCGCGGCCGACCGCGTCCTCGCGATCAACCTGCTGCACGAGGTCCGCGGTGAGCGCGCGCTGGCCGAGATCCGGCGCCTGCTCGCGCCGGGCGGCTTCGCGCTCGTCGTCGACTGGGAGCGTGGCCGCCCGCGGCCCGCCGGCCCCCCGGACGAGCTGCTCTACGACGCCGCCGAGGCCCGCGCGGAGCTCGCGCAGGCCGGCCTCGACGTCAAGCCGGCGGCCATCGAGCTGCCGTTCCACTTCGCCCTCATCGCCACCCCGACCGCCTAGGAGCTGTCCCACCGCATGCTGTTCCGCCGATCCCGCACCATCACCCCGGCCGAGGCCCTCGAGCGCCACGGCCGCGGCGAGCTCGTCCTCGTCGACGTGCGCGAGCCCGATGAGCTGCGCGCGGGCCGCATCAAGGGCGCCCGCAACGTGCCGCTCGGCCAGCTCCCGGCGCGCCTGGGCGAGCTCGACCGCGACACGGCCGTCGCGTTCGTCTGCCAGTCCGGCGCGCGCAGCGCCGGCGCGACGCGCGTCGCCGCCAGGGCGGGGTACGACGCATACAACGTCCGCGGCGGCGTCCTGGCCTGGTCCCGGGCCGGCCTGCCCCTGACCCGATAGGAGCGCGAGCATGATCTTCCGCCAGATCACCCACGACGACCTCGGGTGCGCCTCGTACCTGATCGGGGACGAGGACGCCGGCGTCGCGGCCGTCGTCGACCCGAAGCTCGACGTCGAGGAGTACCTCGCGCTGGCCCGGTACATGGGCGTGCGGATCGAGCACATCCTCGAGACCCACAACCACGCCGACCACGTCTCCGGCCACGGCCGGCTGGCGGCGGCGACCGGCGCGACGATCCACGTCCACCGCCTCGCCGAGCCCGACTACGACCACGAGCCGTTCGACGACGGCTGGGAGCTGGAGCTGGGCTCGGTGCGCGTGCGCGCGCTGCACACGCCGGGCCACCGGCCCGAGCACACGGCCTTCGCGCTGATCGACACCGCACGCGGTCCCGAGCCGTGGGCGGTGCTCACCGGCGACTCGATCTTCGTCGGCGACATCGCGCGGCCCGACCTGGCCGTCGACAAGGAGGAGGGCGCGCACGGCATGTACGCCTCGCTGCGCGAGAAGCTCCTCACGCTCCCGCCCGCCTGCGAGGTCTGGCCCGGCCACCTCGGCGGCTCGCTCTGCGGCGGCCCGGGGATGGACATGAAGGTCTCGTCGACGATCGCCTACGAGCTGGCCCACAACGACCTGCTCGCCGAGGACGACGAGGAGCGCTTCGTGCAGCGGGCGATCGGCTCGCTGGCGCCGCAGCCGCCGAACTTCCAGGCGATCGTGGCGCTCAACCGCGGACCGCTGCGCGACGGGCACGTCGAGGTCGAGCCGCTCACGCCGCGCCAGGTCGACGACCGCCGCCGGCAGGGTGCGCTCGTCGTCGACGTCCGCACCGACCTGCAGTTCGACGACGCCCACATCCCCGGCGCCGTCTGCAACCCGGCGATCCGCGCCGGCTTCGGCACGAAGCTCGCCTGGGTCGCCGATCGCGACCGGGAGATCATCCTCGTGGGGCGCGACGACGACGACGCCGTCCACGCCGCGCACCTCGCTGCGGCGGTCGGGATCACCAACGTCGCCGGCTTCCTCGCGGGCGGCATGACGAGCTGGCGCGAGGAGCAGCGCCCCACCGATTCGACCGAGCGCATCGACGTGCCGGCCCTGCACGAGCGCGTCGACGACGTGCAGGTGCTCGACGTCCGCGAGCAGTCGGAATGGGATGCGGGGCACATCCCGGGCGCCGTGCACCGCCCCTACCACGACGTCGACGGCGTGCCCGACGGCATCGATCCGCAGCGGCCGGTCGCCGTGGTCTGCTCGTCGGGCCAGCGCAGCGCGGTGGCGGCATCGCTGCTGCGCCGCCATGGCGCGCGCGAGGTGATCCACGTCGCCGACGGCGGCGTTGGCACCTGGCGCGAGCAGGGCTGGCCGGTCGAGGCGCCCGAGCCCCAGGCCGCGGGGCGCTAAGGCGTGGCGCTCGCCGCGATCCCCTTCGGCCTCACGATCGGGCTGAGCCTCGGCATGCTCGGTGGCGGGGGCTCGGTCCTCGCCGTGCCCGTGCTCGTCTACGTGCTGGGCCTGTCGGTCCAGCAGGCCACGACGGCGTCGCTGGTCGTCGTGACCGCCGGCGCCGTGGCCGGCGGCCTCGGTCACGCCCGCGAGGGCCGGGTCTGCTGGCGGCACGCGGTGGCGTTCACGAGCGCCGCGCTGCCGGGCGTCATCGCCGGCACGGCGCTCGGCGAGGCGGTCAGCGGCACCGCGCTGATCACCGCGTTCGCCGTGATCATGCTGTTCGCCGCCGTGGCCACGTGGCGCAAGGCGTCCGGGGGCCGGCCCGGCTCCGCCGAGGCGCGGCCGAGCTGCCCGCCGCTGCGGCTGGGCCGCGACCTCGCGGCCGGGCTCCTCATCGGCGCGATGACGGGGTTCTTCGGCGTCGGCGGCGGCTTTCTCATCGTCCCGACGCTGGCCATCGCGCTGGCGCTGTCGATGCGGCTGGCCGTGGGCACGTCGCTGGCGATCATCACCGCCACGTCGGTCATGGCGCTGGTCGCGCACCTCGTCGCCGGCCGCGAGCTGGAGGTCGGGGTGACCGCCACGATGACCGTCGCCTGCGTCGCCGGCGCGCTGGCCGGCGTGCGGGTCGCGGGCCGCGTCCCGCAGCGCCAGCTCGGCCGCGGCTTCGCCGTGCTCGTGCTGCTCGTCGCCGGCTACCTGCTGGTGTCGGCCGCCTTCCTGGGCGGCCCACCCGGCAGCGCCTGATCCATCCCCACCCGAGAGGTCCAGACCATGCACAACGTCAACGTCGACGCGGTCGAGCAGACGGCCGCCCGGGCCGCGGCCGAGCCGTCGGCCGTCGTCCAGCACGTCGCCTTCGACGGCGCCTGGCAGCCCGAGGACGGCGCGCCGCAGTTCCGGGCGGAGATCCCGATCCCCAACGGCGCGCCGGTCGTCTTCGAGGCCGACTTCCCGCCGCCGATGGGCGGCACGGGCTCGGCGCCCAACCCGCTCGCGTACTGCTTCTGGGGCGGGCTGGCGTGCTACGCGATGACCTACGCGCAGGAGGCGGCACGGCGCGGGGTCGAGCTGCGCGGCCTGCGCGCCCGCGTCGAGGCCGACGTCGACCTGGCGCGCGCGCTCGGCGTCACCGACGCGCCGCCGGTGGAGGCGATCGACTGGCGCCTCGAGGTCGACGCCGACGTCTCGGAGGCCGAGCTGGCCGAGCTCAAGCGCCTGGCCGACGAGCACTGCCCCGGCGCCTACTGCATCCGCAACCCGATCGACCTGCGCACGACGGTCGTCGCGGCGTAGCGCTACGCGGCGCGCGGCTCCGCGCGCGGCTCGACGGTCACCGCGACGTCGATGCCCGCGCGGACGCTCTGCGTCACCACGCAGAAGTCCTCGAACAGCTCCAGGCAGCGGCGCATGCGCGGCTGGTCCTCGGCGCCCACGACCGGCTCGAGGTGGACCTCCATCGCGGCGATGCGCATCCGCCCCGCCTCGTTGCGGTCGGTGGTCACGCGCACCGTCGTGTGCAGGTCGTGGACGTCGACGTGCGCTCGGCGCAGGCAGAACAGCGCGCTGGCGCTCAGGCAGTTGCCGACCGCGGCGGCCAGGACGTGCGCGGCGTTGGGCCCGGCGCCGGCGCCGAGCGGCTCGGGCTCATCGAGCAGCAGCGGCGGCACGCCGTCCTGGTGGAAGTCCACGAGGAACCGGAAGTCCTCCTGCTGGTCGAGCGTCACCGCGAACGTGTCGGTCATGGTGGCTCCAGCGTCGCGCGCGCCGCGCCCGCCGTCATCCGTGGCGGGCCGGCGTCCCCGCGTGGGGAACCCGTACGCTGGCCCGCCGCTGTGGGCCGCTCTTCGGTCCAGGACGGTTCACGATCCGTCGCCGAGCCCGGTATGGTCGCCGCCTCGCACCGGAACTCGGAGGCAAGGCGCATGTGCGGATGTCGGCTCGTCGTGGTGGTGTCGGTCCTGCTCGGGATGGTCTTGGCGGTCAGTCCCGCGTTGGCGGCCGGCCGCCCGGATCTCGTGGCTCGGTCGGTGTCGTCGCCGCCGGCGAGCGCCAAGCCCGGGGCCTCGTTCCGGATCGTCGTGACGGTCGCCAACGCCGGCGCCCGGCGGGCCCGGGCCTCGGCGCTCGCCTTCGTGCTCTCGCGCGACGCGCGACGTGACGCCAAGGACATCCGCGTCAAGGCGCGCAAGGCCCGGGTGCGGGCGCTGGGGCGCCACAAGAAGGCCCGCGTGCGCGTCACGCTGCGCCTGCCGCGCCGTGTGCCGGCGGGCCGCTACCGGCTGCTCGCGTGCGCCGACGGCCGCGGCAAGGTCCGGGAGCGGCGCGAGACCAACAACTGCCGCAGCGCCAAGCGGCGCCTCAGGGTCGGCGGCGGTGCCGTCCCGGAGCTGCCGGCGTTCAAGCCGGCGCCGCTGGACGTCACGCCGGCGCTCGACGCGGCCCACGCCACGACCCAGACGGTGACCTCCGATGGCGCCACCCTGACAGCGACCGGCGCCGACGGCGCGACGTACGTCCTGACGCTCCCCAAGGATGCGGTCGCGGAGCCGCAGTCCATCACGATGACGCCGATCGCGAGCATCGGCAGCTTCCCGTTCTCGAAGGGCTTCGGCGGCGGCGTGCAGCTCGAGCCCGACGGCCTGCGCCTCGGTGCCGCGGCGAAGCTCGTCATCACGCCGCCGTCGCCGGTGCCGTCCGAGCAGCGCGCCGCGTTCTCGTACACCGGCGCCGGCAAGGACTTCCACCTCGAGCCGACCACGTTCGAGCCCGCCACGATCGAGTACGAGCTGATCCACTTCTCCGCCTACGGCTGGGGCAAAGCGACGGCGAAGGACCGCGCGGCGCAGGGCGAGCGGGTCCCCTCCTCGCGCGAGGGATGGGCGCGGCAGAACGTCGCCATCGCCCTGCAGGAGGCGCACGAGGCCTCCGCCAGGGGCGACGCGTCGGTCTCCGATCGCTGGGTCAACGCCATGGAGATCGCGCTGTACGTGTGGGGCAACGAGGGCGTCCTGCCGGAGCTGACGGCCGCGACCACCGACGACGCGCGCTTCGAGCGCGCCCAGCAGGAGTACCTCGGGTGGGAGCGCACCGTCCAGCTGACCCACAGCGAGCCCGACGGCAAGCTCGGGGCGCTCTCGGCCACGCTGAAGGCGCTGTGGCTGACGGCGCTCGAGCATGCGCGCACGGCGGCTGACGTACGCTGCCGCGACAACAAGGACCCGTTCCAGTACCGGCGGATGATCGCCCTCGAGCGGTTCACGCAGCTGCTGGGCTTCCCGCCCGACCCCAACCTCGTCGCGCGCCTGGACGCCTGCCTGCGCTTCGAGTTGCGCGGGACGTTCGACCTGACGTTCGCCTACGACGACTCGGATCCGTTCTCGCAGGGGACGACCAGCGGCACGTTCACGATCCCGATTCGGCCGTTCGCGCAGGACTTCAAGTCGGTCGCCGACCCGGTCCTCACGGCGGCCAGCCTGGACTCGACCGACCCCGGGGCGACCTGGGCGTGGGGCGGCACCGCCACCATCACCAAGCCGATGGAGGTCCGCAAGCTCGACATCGACTGGGGCACGCCGGGTCCGACGGGCGAGATGCCCAAGCCCAAGGTGGTGCTGGGCCTCGACTGGGGCATCCTGCTGGAGGACGGCACGATCACCGGCTGCAGCGACGGCCTGTGCCAGACCGCGCCGGGGCCGTCCGGGATCCACAACCTCGCCGTCGGCTCGCTGTACGTCGGGGCGGCCGGCGGCGACGGCATGACGACGATCCAGGACTGGGACGTCCAGCAGGGCGCCGGCAACGAGGTCTTCGCCACCAAGACGCGCGATCGCTCCCTGCACGGCGCCATTCCCGGGACGGGCACCGAGCACCTCGAGCTGCAGCTCGTGCACACGCCCGCGTAGGCGCGCGCCCCGCTCGCCGTGCGCCGGCGGGCGGGGCGCGCGGGGCCTTCTCTCAAGCAGCCGGGGCGTCGTCGGCGTACCGCGCCACGGTGAAGCCGATCAGCGTCGGGACGTGGACGGCGAAGATGACCAGCGACAGCGTCAGGACCACCAGCGCGCCGCCGCGCAGGTGGTTGTGCACGAACGAGAACTCGATCACCGCGGCGATGATCGCGTAGGCCAGCAGCGCCCAGCGGCCGACGGCGACGAAGCGGTCCCAGCGGAAGCCCTCGACGCGCGCGAGGGTGAGCAGGTTGGCGGCCAGCAGCCCGGCGGACAGCACCAGCAGCACGACGGCGGGCCCCAGCGGCACGTGGTTGGGCAGGTGCGCGGAGAGGTAGATGCCGCCGGCCACGATCAGCGCCAGCGAGAGCATCCCGAGCTCCGTCACGGGCGGCAGCTTGCGCTCGCTCGTCATCCGGTCGCCACCTTGGTCATGATCACGAACGTCGCGATCTGGAGGATCCCGAGGACCCCGGCGGTGTACATGAACCGCTTCATGAGGCGCTCGATGACGTCGGGGTTCGGGCGCGGCTTCTTGAGCTCGACCAGCACCGCGATGTTGGCGGGCTCCAGCAGGCCGAGGGCGATCACCGCCATGAAGCCGACCACGATGTAGCTCGCCACGATCCAGTCGTGGTTGATGTAGGAGCTGTCGGTCGTGCCGAGCGTCGCCCCGAGCTGCCAGCCGGCGGCGAGGGTGACGGTCACCACCGTCGGCATGATCAACACCATCTTGGGCATGAGCTTCGTCATGAAGTCGATGCGCGATGGGACGGCGAGCCGTCCCATGATCGGGCCCAGCACGAGGCCGAGGAAGAGGTCGATGACGGTCCACGCGGCGCCGAAGACGACGTGCAGGAACTCCAGCGGCCACAGCTTGTCGCTGAGGATGCCGGCGATCAGCAGCACGAGCGCCCCCGCGACGAGCGGCAGCCCGCGGCGGGGGACGATCTCGAAGTCGAGCGCCTGCGGTGGGCCGGGCGGCGCGGCCACCTCGGCCGGCGCGGCAGCTGCTCCAAGTTCCACCATGGCAACCGACCCTACACCCGCCGAGCGGCGGCGCGCCAGCGGTGCCGTTGGTCCGGCGCCCGGGTAGGTTCGCTCGGGATGGGCATCCGCGAGGAGCAGGGAGCCGGCCGTGCGGGCTGACGTCGTCGTCGTCGGCCTCGGCGGCATGGGCAGCGCCGCAGCCGCCGCGCTGTCCCGCCGCGGGCGCCGCGTGGTCGGGCTCGAGCGCCACTGGCCCGCCCACGACCGCGGCTCGAGCCACGGCCAGTCGCGCATCATCCGCCAGGCGTACTTCGAGCACCCGTCCTACGTGCCGCTGCTGCTGGAGGCCTACGAGCGGTGGGAGCGCCTGGAGCGCGACGCCGACGCCGACCTGCTCACGGAGACGGGCGGCCTCGTGGTCGGCCCGCCCGACAGCCAGGCCGTGGCCGGCGCGCTGGCCAGCGCGCGCGAGCACGACCTCCCGCACGAGCTGCTGGAGGCGCGGGAGGTGGCGGCGCGCTGGCCGGCGATGACGCCGGCCGAGGGCGAGGTCGCCCTGCACGAGCCGCGCGCCGGGTTCGTCCGCCCCGAGGCGACCGTCTCCGCGCACCTGCGCCTCGCCGTGGCCGCCGGCGCCGAGCTGCGCTTCGGCACGCTCGTCCGCAGCTGGCGGGCCACGGAGTCCGGCGTGACGGTCCACACGTCGGCCGGCGCCGTCGAGGCCGACCGCCTCGTGCTCTGCGGCGGCTCGTGGTCCGGCGACCTGCTGACCGGGCTCGACGTGCCGCTCACCGTCGAGCGCCAGCTCCAGGTGTGGCTGACGCCCCGCGACGGCGCGGCGCCGTTCGCGCCCGACCGCCAGCCCGTCTGGATCTGGGAGGACGCCTCGGGCGAGCAGGCCTACGGCTTCCCGGCGCTGCCGGGGGACGCGGGGGTGAAGGCGGCGTTCTTCCGCC
This sequence comes from Baekduia sp., assembly GCA_035765735.1. Taxonomy (GTDB): domain Bacteria; phylum Actinomycetota; class Thermoleophilia; order Solirubrobacterales; family Solirubrobacteraceae; genus Baekduia. Next base: position 99,685 of record DASTWY010000003.1, read on the forward strand.
GCGGCGGCCCCGCCGACCCCGACACCGTCGACCGCGCCGTCCAGCCCGGCGAGGTCGAGGCGCTGGCCGCGTTCCTGTCCGGGCGGATCCCGGCGCTCGCCGCTCCCGCGGTGCGCGCCGCCGCGTGCCTCTACACGCTCACGCCGGACCACCACTTCGCGATCGGCGTGCATCCCGGGCACCCCAGCGTCACGGTCGCCGCCGGCTTCTCCGGGCACGGGTTCAAGTTCGTGCCGGTGATCGGCGAGCTGCTGGCCGACCTCGCCATCGACGGCGCGACGGCGCGGCCGATCGAGCTCTTCGACCTGCGCCGCTTCGCTCGGCTGCGCTGAGCGCCTCAGTGGGCGGCCACGAGCTGCCCGGAGAGCTCGCCGTGGAGGTCGGCGCTGGGCCGGTTCAGGCCCGTGATCTCGATGTGGATGCCGTGCTTGGCGTAGTGGCCCTCGACCGCGTCGAGCGCCGCCACGGCGGAGGCGTCCCACACGTGCGCGCGCGAGAGATCGATGATGACCTCGGCCGGGTCGCCGGCGTAGTCGAAGGCGTCGATGAGCTCCTGGTCGGAGGCGAAGAACAGCTCACCGGTGACGGCATAGAGGACCGAGCTGCCGTCGGGGTCCGGGATCCGCTCCACGTCGACCAGGTGCGCCACCTGGCGCGCGAAGGCGATCATCGCGGTCAGCACGCCCGCGCCGACGCCGATGCCGAGGTTGCCGGTCGGCACGGTCCCCGCGATCGTGGCGCCCATGATCACCGTCTCGGCGCGCGGCATCCGGCGCAGCGTCGCCGGCTGGATGCTGTGCCAGTCGAACGTCGAGACCGCCACGAGGATCATCACGGCGACCAGGGCGGCCATCGGGATCGCGGCGACGACGTCGCCGAGGCCGACGACGAGGATCAGCAGGAAGAGGCCGGCGCAGAAGGTCGACAGCCGCGTCCGCGCGCCGCTGGCGCGCACGTTGATCATCGTCTGGCCGATCATCGCGCAGCCCGGCATGCCGCCGAAGAACCCCGTGACGATGTTGGCGATGCCCTGACCGCGGGCCTCGCGCTCCTTGTCGGATGGCGTCTCGGTGATGTCGTCGACGAGCTTGGCGGTCATCATCGTCTCCAGCAGGCCGACCACCGCGAGCGTCAGCGAGTACGGCAGCACCGTCGTCAGGGTCTGCAGCGAGAAGGGGACGGACGGCAGCCCGAGGAGCGGAAGCGCGTGGGGCAGGGCGCCCTCGTCGCCGACGTCGGGGACGTCCATGCCGACGCCGGCCACGAGCACGGTCAGCACGACGATGGCGATCAGCGGTGCCGGGACGGCCTTCGTGAGGCGCGGGACCACGACGAGCAGCACCAGGCCGCCGGCGACCAGGGCGAGGCCGAGCGCCCCGCCCTCGCGCAGGTGCGGCACCTGCGCCAGGAAGATCAGGATGGCCAGCGCGTTCACGAAGCCGGTCATCACCGAGCGTGGCACGAACCGCATCAGGCGCGGGACGCGCAGGACCCCGAGCACGACCTGGAAGACGCCGGCGAGGATGCCGGCGGCGAACAGGTACTCGACGCCGTGGTCCTTGACCAGCGGCACGATCACCAGGGCCATCGCGCCGGTCGCGGCGGAGATCATCGCCGGCCGCCCACCGGCGATGGCGATCGTGACGGCCATCGTGAACGAGGCGTAGAGGCCGACCTTCGGGTCGACGCCGGCGATCACGGAGAACGAGATCGCCTCGGGGATGAGCGCAAGCGCGACGACGAGGCCGCCGAGCAGCTCGACGCGCAGCCGGGAGGGCGTGGGCAGGGCGGGGACGCGCAGGCGCGCCGGGAGGGTGGGAAGCATGGAGTCCTGTCGAAGCGGCGTGCGCGCCGGGTTGCGGGCACGGATGGAAGGGGCCGGCGACGTGCCGGCGGGTGCGTTGGGTCCTGCGGGGTCTGAGCTCGGTCGTCCTCAGAGCACCGGGCGCGCTGCGCGCAGGGGCAGGACCAACGCTCACTCCGGCCGAGGCGGTGGATGGGGGGCGGCCCCTGGCTCCATCATCGGCGCTGCGGGCAACCCTACATGAGCGTAAGGGTTGGTTTGCAGTGTGTGACGCACGACACACCCGCACAAGTCGCCCACGAGCCCGCACCACGTCATGTCGCGTGGCACACCGCCCGATAGCCTGCCCCGACCGTGGACCACCGGCCCATGCCCCGCACCCGATGAGCGACGACCGCCTGCTGCACATCGGCGATGTCGCCGACCGCGTCGGGCTGTCGCTGCGGACGGTCCGCTACTACGAGGAGCAGGGGCTGCTCGAGCCGGCCGGCCGCACCGAGGGCGGCTTCCGGCTCTACGCCGAGGAGCAGGTCGCGCGCCTGGCGCTCATCAAGCGCATGAAGCCGCTGGGCTTCACCGTCCAGCAGATGCGCGAGCTGCTCGACGCGCGCGACGCGCTGCGCAGCGGCGACGAGGCTGAGCGGCGGGGTGCGATGGAGCAGCTGACCGCCTACGCGGACGCCGCGGCCGAGCGCTGCGCCGAGCTGCGCCGGCAGCTCGACCACGCCAGCGCCTTCACCGAGCAGCTGCGGGACGAGGCCAGGCGCGGCGGCGCCGGCGACGCCTCGGGCTGACGCGCCGGCCCGATCCGCCTCCCGTGGCCGGGAGGCGGATCGAGGGGCCGGGCATTCCCCTGCCCGGGGATGGTCCGGGCGGCTAGGCGCCCTGGAAGATCGCCGCGACCTGGTCGCGGAACGCCTGGACCGCGGCGTGGATGGCCTCGCGGCGCGTCGTGCGCGCCGGGCGGATCGCGTCGCGCAGCGCCTTGGCCGCGTCGCGGACCTTCTGGCGGTCGGCCTTCAGCGTGGCGCGGAACGCGTCGCGGGCCTCGGCGCACGCCGGAGCCGTCCAGTCGGGCGCGCAGGCGGCACGGCGGGCCTCGGCGGCGCTGCGAACGTCCTCGCGCGCGGCCGTGACCGTGGCGTGGAACGCGTCGTGGGCCGGCTGCGTCGTCGCCTGGAAGGCGTCGTCGGCCGCCTTGACCGCGCCCTCGAGCGTCGTGCAGGCGCTCGTGAGCGCCGTGACCTGGTCGGCGGTCAGCCGCTTCGGGGCGTGGCCGTCCGCCAGGCGCGCGCAGACGCGGGCCGCGTGCGGGCCGTGCGGCGGCCGCAGGCGCGGATGCGCGTGGTGGTGGCCGCGCAGGCGGGGGTGGACGTGGTGGTGGCGGTCGCCGCGGACGTGCGGATGGCCGTGGTGGTGGCCATGGGCGGCAGCGACGCCCGGCAGAGCCAGGGCGAGGACGCTGCCGGCCGCGACGAGCCGGCCGATGAGTCGATGGCTCATGCGCCCCGGAACAGGACGCGGCGCGCCGAGTTGCGGTCCGCCGGCGCGCCGCTGTCCGGCGCGCCGGCGGTCGCTATCCGTCCACGGTGGCGGCCTCGACGAGCAGGATGGCTCCGGACGGGCAGGCGTCGGCCGCCTCGCGGAGCAGATCGTCGGGGGCGTCGCCGATGACGACGGCGACGTCGCCGGAGACGTCGAAGACGTCGGGGGCGATGTCGGCGCAGTCGCCGTGCAGGGCGCACGCGCCGGGGTCGATGACGGGTCGGAGGGTCATGCCGCCTGCCTCTCGGGGTCGGTGTGGGTGGTCGTGCCGGCGATGAGCCGGCGGGCGCCGGCCAGCCCGTGGGGCCGGCCGACGAGGAGGACGGCGACCGGCCGGTCACCGCGCCAGTACGTGGTCGCGTAGGCGTCGCTGTGGGGATCGCCGTCCGTCGTGGTCCGGTCGGCGCCGTGCGGCTCGCCGACGAGCTGGATGCGCACGCCGTGCTGGTCGGACCAGAAGAACGCCGGCACCTCGGGCGGCTCCGGCAGGCCGAGGATCGTGCGCGCCGCCGCGGCGCCGCTCCGCACGGCGGCGTCCCAGTGCTCGCTGCGCCGCAGCGCGCCGGTGCGCGGGTCGCGCGGGCGCGCGGCGTCGCCGGCGGCCAGCACGGCGGGGACGCCGGTGCGGCCGCCGCCGTCGACGGGGACGCCGTCCGGCGGCAGGCCGGCCGGCGCCAGCCAGCGCGTGTCGGGCGCGGCGCCGACCGCGACCAGGAGCACGTCGGCCGGCACCCGCCGTCCGTCGGCCAGCGCGACGCCGCGGATCGTCCGCGTCCCGATGGCACGAGCGATCCGCACGCCGGTCTCCAACCGCACGCCGCGGCGGCGGTGCAGCGCGGCGAACCGCGCGCCCGCCGCGCCGCCGAGCGGTCCGCTGAGCGGCGCGCCGGTGGCCTCGAGGACGGTGACCTCGGCGCCGAGCGCCGTCGCGGTGGCGGCGACCTCGAGGCCGATGAACCCCCCGCCGACGACGACGAGGCGCGCGCCGGGCGCCAGCCGGCCGCGGAGCGCCAGGGCGTCGCCGACGTCGCGGAGGGCGAGGGCACCCGCGTGGCGCTCGAGCCCCGGGAGCGAGCGCGGCGTCGCTCCGGTGGCGACGACGAGGTGCTCGTACGGCAGCTCCTGGCCGCCGGCCAGCTGGACCCGGCGGGCCGCCGGGTCCAGGCCGGCGGCCCGCCGGCCGAGCACGAGCTCGACGTCGTGCTCGGCGTACCAGCGGTCGTCGCGCAGGCGCAGGCCGGCCGCCTCCTGCGTCCCGGCCAGCGCGCCCTTCGACAGCGGCGGGCGGTCGTACGGCGGGGCGTCCTCGCCGCACACGATGCGCACGGGGCCGTCGTAGCCGCCGCGGCGCAGCGCCTCGGCGCAGCGCTGGCCGGCCAGGCCGCCGCCGGCGATGACGACGCCGGCGCTCATCGCGCGGCCTCCACCAGCGGGCGGCGGGTGGCCGGCCGGCGCAGCCCGTGGGCGACGCGCAGCGTGAAGAGGGCCGCGATCGGGATCGCCGACGCCAGCAGGATGGCGCGCATCCACGGCGTCGACGCATCGGTGCCGGCGGTGAGCGCGTGCACGGCGGCCAGCGCCCACACCACGATCGTCAGCCGGTGGGCGCGGCGCCACAGCCGCGCGCCGATGCGCTTGCGCAGGTAGAACGTCAGCCCGAGCAGCGCCGCGCCGTACGCGGCGACGATGCCGAGGCCCGTGGCCAGCGGCCGGTAGGCGGCGGTGAAGGGGATCGCGATCTGGGCCAGGCTCGGATGCAGCCAGTGGTCGCCCAGCAGCAGGGCGCCGTGGGCCGCCATCGCCAGCAGGGCGCCGAGCGCCGCCTGCTCGTGCGCCGCGCGCAGCGCTCGCGCCATCCCGGGCCGCCGCGAGACGCGCCCGGCCATCGCCAGGCCCGCGATCACCGCGACCGACGCCAGGACGAACGCCGTCACGCCGGCCGCGCGGCTCGCCAGCCACCAGCCGTAGAGCGTGGGATCCGTCGGGGTGCTCATGCCGCGACCTTCGGACGGCGAAGGGGGACGGGCAGCGCGACGGGCTCCACGCCGCCGTCGTCGTGGAAGGCGATCCCGCCGTGGCGCGCGAGGATCGCCCGGGCGCCGGCCGGGCCGCGCAGCAGCGCGGTCTTGGCCAGCACCTCGGCCTCGAGCGCCGTGGGCGCCAGCGCGGTGACGCCGACCAGCCCGCTCCAGGCCGCGGCGCCCGTCGACGGGTCGAGCAGGTGGTGGGCGAACGAGCCGTCGGCGCGCTGCCAGAGGTTGACGTCGATCCCCGACGTGGCGGCGGCGCCGTCGCCGAGCGCCAGCCCGCCGAGCAGCTCGCCGGTGCTGGGGTGGCGGGCCTCGAGGGCGAACGGCCGCGCGGGCACCGCAGCGCCGGCGGCGCGGATGTCGCCGCCGCAGTCCACGGCCACGCGGCCATAGCGGCGGGCGAGCCGGGCGGCGAGCCGGTCGGCCAGCAGCCCCTTGGCGGTGCCGCCGACGTCGAGCGCCACGCCGGGTGGACGCGCGACGGCACGGTCGGTCACCCGCACGCGGCGCCAGCGCTCGCGCGGATCGGGGCGGGCGGCGCGTGGCGCCGGCGCGGCGGCCAGCGCCGAGCTGAGGTCGGCGGGCGCCACGCCGGCGCGGGAGCGCGCGTAGCCGGCGGCGACCAGCGCCCCGGCCAGCGTCGGGTCCACGAGCCCACCGCTGCGCCCGGCGGCCCACAGCGCGGCGCGCACGGCGTCGCGCAGCAGCGGGCCGGCGGGGACCACGGCGCGCGGGTCGGCGTTCAGGCGCGAGAGCTCGCTGTCGTCGCGGAAGCGCGAGAGCTGCGCGGCCGCGCGCTCGAGCCACGCGCGCGCGCCGGCAAGCGCCGCCGCGTCGGGCGGGCCGCCGGGATCGAGCGGCGCGTCGACGACGAAGCGCAGCTGGGAGCCCATGGCGGGGAAGGCGATCTCGGTCATGACGTCCTCGTGACGAGTGGGGCCGGCGCCGGGGCGGGCGCGGGCGCGGGCGCGGGCGCGGCATGGGTGGGGGCAGGCTGCGGCGCGGGCGCGGTGGGCGCGGCGCTCGACGGCGCCGGCACGGCGACCGCCACCTGCGTCGGCCGCAGCTCGAGCTCGCCGTCGTCGTCGCGGACGACCTTCTCGACGATGACGCGGCGGATGATGCGGTGCTCGAGCACCCGCCGCGGGGCGGGGGCCACCACGACGGGGCGGGCGCTGGCGGTCAGCGCCGGGTCTCGCCCGGTGCGGACCTGCCAGGCCAGGAGCGAGAGCACCGAGAGGAACACGGCGGCCGCGACCATGGCCGTGCGGCGGGCCCGCGGCGGCCGGATCACGCGACGGGCGGGCCGGTCAGTCATCGCCGCCGCCCTCGTGCTCGTGCTCGTTCTCGTGGCCGCCGCCGGAGGCGCCCGGCGCCCCGCTGGTGCGGGTCTGCAGCGGCGCCTCGTGCGTCACGGCGACGGGCGCGGAGGCGGCGGTCGCCGGGGCGACGGCGGGCTGGACGGCGGGCGCGGCGGGCGCGGCGGGCGCCGAGCCCGCGGCGGGCGCCGGGGGCGGGGGAGCGGCCGCCGGCTGCGGGCGCCCGTGCGCGCGCACATGGCGCGTGCGGTGGATCACGTGGGTCTCGACCACCGTGCGCACGTGCTCGGGGCCGGGCGGCAGCCGCCGCACCACGGGCCGCGCGTCGCTGGCCTCGCGGGGCGCGAGCACCGCTGCGCCGAGGCTTCCGGCGGAGACGGCGAGGGCGGCGACGGCGAGATGGGAGGCGATGGGTCGCATGGACGGGTCCTTGGTCGGGGTGCCGCCAGGATGCGCGCCCGCCCTCCATGGGCCGCGCAACCGCGATCCAAGCTTTGGCAAAGCCCGCGCGGGCTCGTAGTTCGTCCCACGCGCATCGCGGCTGTGCCCGGATGCCGGCGGCGCCGCCGTCGGCGATCGTGCGGGACCCATGCCGGGCCCGCGCATCCTGCTGATCGAGGACGAGCCGTCGATCGCGGAGCCGTTCGCCGACGCGCTGGCCCGCGAGGGCTTCGCCCCCGTGGTCGCGGGCAGCGGCGCGGACGGGTTGCGGCTGGCGCGCGAGGCCGCGCCCGACCTCGTCCTGCTGGACCTCGGACTGCCCGACGTCGACGGCCGCGACGTCTGCCGAGCGCTGCGCCGCGAGTCGTCGGTCCCGATCGTCATGGTCACCGCCCGCGGGACCGAGACCGATCGCATCGTCGGGCTCGAGCTGGGCGCCGACGACTACGTGGTCAAGCCGTTCAGCGCCGCGGAGGTGGCGGCGCGGATCCGCGCGGTCCTGCGCCGCGGCGGTGCCGCCACGCCGCCGCCGGACGTCGTCGAGGTCCACGGGCTGCGGATCGATCGGGCGGCCCACCGCGTCTTCGTCGACGGCCGCGAGGTCGAGCTGACGCGCAAGGAGTTCGGCGTCCTCGAGCGCCTGGCGCGCGAGCCGGGTCGCGTCGTCACCCGTGAGGACCTCATGGCCGACGTGTGGGACGTCAACTGGTTCGGCTCGACGAAGACCCTGGACGTCCACGTGGGGTGGCTGCGGTCCAAGCTCGGCGACGACCCCGCGCACCCGCGGTTCATCACCACGGTCCGCGGGGTCGGCTTCCGCCTCGAGGCCCCGGAGCGGGAGGGCTGACGCCATCGGGCTGCGTCTGCGCACGACGCTGCTGCTCGCATCGGCGTACGTGCTGGTGGTGGCGATCATCGCCCTGCTCGTGCCGCTGGCCTTCAGCCTCGCCGACCGCGTCGACGGCGAGGTCCGGTCGCAGGCGTCCAACGGCGCCGCCCTGCTGGCGACGGCGGCCGGGCAGGAGGCGGCCCTGCGCGCGCCCGGCGCGGTGTCGGCGCTCGCGCGCGCCACGGCGGACCGCCTGAGCGGGCGCGTGGTCGTCGTCGACGGCGCGGGGCGGGTGGTCGCCGACAGCGCCGGCGCCGCGGGCCGCGGCACGTCCTACGCCAGCCGCCCGGAGATCGCCGCGGCGCTGCGCGGCCGCGCGTTCCAGGGCGTGCGCCACAGCGACTCGCTGGCCACCGACCTGCTCGTCACCGCCACGCCGATCGTGCGCGGCGGGGCGGTGATGGGCGCGGTGCGCGTGACGCAGGCCGTCGGCGCGGTGCAGCGGGCGGTGCGGACGACCGTCCTCGAGCTGGCGCTCGTCGCCGCGATCGTGCTCGCGATGGGCCTGCTGGCCGGCGCGCTGCTGGCCCGGCGCATCGCCCGGCCCGTCCTCGAGCTGGAGCGCACCGCCCGCGACGTGGCGCACGGCGACCTCGCCGCGCGCGCCGACGAGCAGGGCAGCCGTGAGCAGCGCTCCCTGGCCCGCTCGTTCAACCAGATGACCGATCGGCTGACCGCGCTGGTGGAGGCGCAGCGGCGGTTCGTGGCCGATGCCTCGCACCAGCTGCGCACGCCGCTGACCGGGCTCCGGCTCCGGCTCGAGTCGCTGGCCGCGAGGCGCACGCCCCCGGCACCGGGCGAGGTCGACGCGGCCCTGGCCGAGGTCGATCGCCTGGCCGCGATCGTCGAGGGGCTGCTGGAGCTCAGCCGCGGCGGCGAGCGGGCGCGCCCCGGAGAGCGCTGCGACCTCGCCGGCGCCGTGCGCGCGGCGGCGGCGCGCTTCGCCCCGGCCGCCGCGGAGGCCGGCGTGCAGCTGCGCGTGGTCGCGGGCGGCGCGGACGCGCCGGCGGTCGGCTGGTGCCCACCGGACGACCTCGCCCGGGCCCTCGACGCGCTGGTGGAGAACGCCCTGCGCTACGGCGGCGGCGGCGTCGTCGAGGTGGCGGCGGATCCCGGGCTCATCGAGGTGCGCGACCGCGGGCCCGGTCCGGCGCCCGGGGAGGAGGAGGCGGTGTTCGACCGGTTCCACCGCGGCAGCGCGGCGCGCGGCGGTCAGCCGGGGACGGGCCTCGGGCTCCCGGTCGCCCGGGCGCTGGCGCGCGGGTGGGGCGGCGAGGCGACGCTGCGCGCGCGGCCCGGGGGCGGCGCGGTCGCGGCGCTGGCGATCCCGGCCGCGCCCGCCGCGGAGGCCCCGGGCGGCGCGGGCCAGCGGGCGGAGGTGCCGGCATGACCCGCGGCGCGCTGGCGACCGTCGGGCTCGCGCTGCTCGGCCTCGTGCTGGCCGTCGCGCTGGCGGTCCTGGCCAGCCGCCTGTCGACGCAGCACATCGGCCTGTCGGGCGAGGGCGGCGCCGCGCGCGGCCTCGCCGCGCCGGTGGTGACCACGACCACGACCACGCCCGCGCGGCGCAGGCCGCCCGCGATCACGACGACGGCGACCACGCCGCCGGCCACCGTCACGACGGTCGAGACCACCGAGGCCGGCGAGACGGGCGAGCGCGGCGAGTCCGGCGAGTCCGGCGACGACTGACGGCCCTGCGGCGGCTCAGTCCTCTTCGAGCAGCAGACCCGCGGCGGCCATCTCGCCCTCCTCGGCCGCGCGCTCGTCGGCCTCGTGGTCGCGCGCCGGAGCGGTGCCGAGCGCGCGGCCCGGCACCACCCACGCGACGGCTGCCGCGACCAGGCAGAGCACGCCGCCGATGGCGAACGTCGCCGAATAGGCGCTCGACGTCGGCACGTCGCCGCCGCCGTCGAAGGCGCGCAGCAGCGTCACCGACAGGCCGCTGCCGATCGAGAACCCCACGTAGCGGGTCACCTGGTAGAAGCTCATCGCGCTGCTCGTCTCGTGCCGGGGCACCGCGCCGACGATCAGCCCGGGCATCGCCGCGAACGTGAACCCGAGGCCGAAGCCCACGAGGCCCATCGTCACGAAGGCCTCCCACAGCGCGCCGCCCGTGGCGGCGAAGAAGAGCATCGCGACCGCGATGACGACCGAGCCGATGGGGATCGTCGCGCGCGGGCCGACCGCCTCGCGGACGGCCGGGACCATGCGGCTCGAGAAGGTCGAGAGCGCCGACAGCGGCAGCAGCGTCAGGCCGGCGGCGAAGACGGTGTCGCCCATGCCGGTGGGCAGCTGGACGACCTGCGTCATCAGCGAGATCCCCAGGTACATCGCGACGCCGAGGACCAGGCCGGTCACGTTGGCGGTCATCACGGCGCGGTGCCGGACGAGCCGCAGCTCCACGAGCGGGTGGTCGACGCGCAGCTCGTTGAGGGTCCACAGCACCAGCAGCACGATCGCCGCCGCCAGCAGGCCGACCGTCGAGGGCGCGCCCCAGCCCCAGTCGGTGCCCTTCTCCAGCGCGAGCAGCAGCGCGAGGACGCCGCCGCCGACGAGCGCCGCGCCGCGCACGTCGAGGCCGCCGTGGCGCGCGGGCGCGGCGGGGGAGGGCACGAAGCCGGCGGCGAGCACGAGCGCGATGCCGCTGGCGATCGTGCCGAACCAGAACGCCGCCGACGCGTCGAAGTGCAGGGCGATGAAGCCGGTGATCGGGTAGCCGAGGCCGACGCCCGCGGCGCCGATGACCGACAGCAGCGCGATGACCTCGCCGGCGCGGCCGTGCGGCAGGTGGTCGCGCGCCGACGCCATCGTCAGCGGCATCAGCGCCAGGCCGAGCCCCTGGAGGGCGCGGCCGGCGACCAGGACCGGGAGGGAGCCGGCCAGCGCGGCGATCGCGCCGCCGAGCGTCACGAGGGCGAGGCAGACGAGCAGCACCGTCCGCCGGTGCGGTCCGTCGCCGAGGCGGCCGACGAGCGGCGACGCGACGGCTCCGACCAGCAGCGTGGCGGTCAGCGACCACTGCGTCGCGCCGAGGCTGGCGTGGAGGTCGCGGGCGATCGTCGGGATCAGCGGCGCGCCGAGCGAGCTGATCACCGAGACCACGAGGCCGATGGCCAGCAGGCTCGGGACGTAGCCGCGATGGAGGGCGGCGTCGGCGTCGCGGGCGGGCGGAGAGGCGGTGGTCACGGGTGTCGGCCGGGCGTGGGGAGGCGGTTGCGGAATGACGGTTCCGCCATCCAGCCGGTACGGTAGCGGAACATGCGTTCCGGTACCGATCCGAGCCCGGAGGCGACATCGCCGCCGGCCTGGGCCGAGCTCGACGCCGCGGCCAAGCGCGAGCGCCTGCTCACCGCCGCGGCGGGGGTGTTCACCGACCACGGCCTCGACGCCCCGATGCCCGCGGTGGCGCGCGCCGCTGGCGCGGGCGTCGGCAGCCTCTACCGGCAGTTCCCCTCCAAGGAGGAGCTGGTCGCCGCGCTGGCCGAGCGCCGGCTCGTCGCGCTGGAGGCCGAGCTCCGGTCCGCCCTCCGGCAGCCGGCGGCGTGGGCGGCGCTCGAGGCCTTCGTCTGGCGCGTGCTCGGCGAGGACGCGAGCGACGACGTCGCCGCCCAGGCCGTCGCGACCGCGGGGACGCTGTCGCCCGTGCGTCAGGCGCGCGAGCGCGTGTGGGCGCTGCTGGACCGCCTGGTCGACCGGGCCCGCGAGCAGGGCGACGTCCGCGCCGACGCGTCGCGGCGCGACGTGACGATGACGATCGCCGCCGCGCGCGCGGTGCGGCGGCTCGGCCCCGACGACTGGCGCCGGATGGTGCAGCTGGCGCTCGACGGGCTGCGCGCCCGCGGCTGACCCGCGCGTCTACCGCACGGGGCCGGACCGCTCGCGCACGAGCGCGCGCAGGCTGGCGTGGTCCTCCGCGCAGGCCGGGCAGCCGCGCAGGTGGGCGGTCAGCTCGGGCATCGCGCGCTCGGCGTCGCCGGCGAGCAGCTCGCGGTCGACATAGGCGTCGAGGCGGTCGAAGCACTCCTCGCACGTCGCCTCAGGCCCGGTGGGCCCGAGGATCCGCGCGATCGCGTGATGGGAGTCGTCGTGCGTCATGAGGCGATGGCGTCGAGGTCGTGGCCGCGCGCCGCCAGCTCGGCGCGAAGCCGGCGGCGGGCGTCGTGGAGGGTCTTGTAGAGGGCGCCGCGCGTGCTGCCCAGGCGCTCGGCGAGCACGTCGATCGGGATGCCCTGGATGGTCAGCGCGACGAGGACCGTCCGCTGGCGGTCGGTCAGCGCGGTCGCGATCAGCGCGCGCACGGCGGTCAGCAGCTCGGCGCGGTCGAGGCGGTCCGGCGGCTCGCCGGCGCCGTCGCGCACGGCGAGCCAGCGCTCGGGGTCGAGCACGACCTCGCGGTGCTGCCACGCCCGGCGCCGCACGCGGACAGCCGCCTCGTAGAGGGCGAACTTGTAGGCCCAGGTGCTGAAGCGGCTGTCGCCGCGGAACCCGGCCAGCTTGGCCAGGACCGCCACGAAGGCGTCGTCGGCCGCCTGGAGGGCGAGGTCGTCGCGGTCCTCCCCGCGGACGTGGGCCAGCTCCGCCGCGCGACGGACCAGCTCGAACCGGGCGGCGCGCAGCAGCATCGCGTGCAGCTCGCCGAGCGCCCGCTCGTGCCGCGGGCCGCCCGTGTCCCGCAGCGCCGCGAGCAGCTCGTGGTCGGCGAGCGGCGTCGCGGCGGCTGTGGGCCCCAGCTGGCTCATCGGCGGGTCGGCGGCAGCGGGGCGAGGATGCGGATCGCGAGCTCCGGCGGGCACCCGCGGTCGGTGAGGCTCAGGATCGCGTCGAGCTCGTACCGGGGGTCGGCGGCGATGCGGGCCGCCAGCCGCGCGTCGAAGCCGGCTCGGCGCAGGACGCTGCGCCGCCACGGGAGCACCGCGGCGAGCAGCTCGGCGTCGTGATGGGTGATCATCGCCGCACCTCCCGGCGATCGTACGCCCATGCCAGCCGGGTCAGGGCGGCCGCGCCGATCAGGAGCCCGAAGTCGCGCAGCGCCACGTCGTAGTAGCCGGACAGCGTGAGCAGGTTGATGATGATGCCGCCGAGCCAGGCGGCGACGAGCGGCGCGCCGTAGCGCGGCCGGACGGCGACGAGGATGCCGGCGGCGATCTCGACGACGCCGACCAGGTGCATGGCGTCGTGCGCGCTCCCGGGGATGACGTCGTCGATCCAGGGCGCCAGGTACTGGGTCCAGTCGACCATGACGTTGAAGAACTTGTCCAGGCCGAAGGCGACCGGCGCGACGGTGAAGGCCAGCCGCAGCAGGAGGAACGCCTGGTAGCCAGGCTCGGCGTGGGCGATCGCGTGGAGGGTCGTGCTGCGGGCGGTCGGGGCGGGTGTGGCGGCGGGGTGGGCGGACATCTGGGCGGCTCCTTCGGGTCGTTGCTGTGGCCGTTCACCTCGTCTGCGACGCGCGCGGCGCACCTCTTACGTGGGGTGGCCGTCCGGCGAGCGCGCCGGCGCCACGCTGGGCGCCCGGGCACCGCGGTGCCCTAGGGTCGAGCCACCGTGCTCCTCGCCCTGGCGCTGGCGCTGCTGGCGCGGTGGGCGCCGAGTGGCTGGTGCTCTCGCGCGCGTTCGGCGGCGACATGGTCGACCGGCCGCCCGTCGCGGCGCGTGCGCGCGCCGGCGCGCCGGCGTGGCCGCGCTTCGCGCTCGTCGTGCTGGCCGTGACGCTGGCGGGCTTCGCCGTCAGTGCCGGCGCTGGCCCGCCGGGCGACGACGGCGCCGATCGTCGCCCGTGCGGCGGACCCGGCCTTCCTCGCCTTCGTGGTCGGGCTGGGGGTCATCGTCGCCGCGGCGAGCGTGCAGGGCCTCGCCGACGGCGTGCGGGCGGTGCTGCCGGACGGCGACGCGCTGCCGTCGCTGCTGCTGATCGCCGCCGTGGCCGCCGTCCTGGCCAACGCCATCAACAACATCCCCGCCACGCTCGTCCTCGTGCCCGTGCTCGCCCCGGGCGGCCCGGCGCTCGTGCTCGCCGCGCTGATCGGCCTCGACGTCGGGCCGAACCTGACCTACACCGGCTCGCTGGCGACGCTGCTCTGGCGGCGGGTGCTGCGCCACGACCGCCACGACGTCGCGGCCGCCACGTTCGTGCGCGTCGGGGCCGCCGTGGTGCCGGCGGCGGTCGCCGTGGCGACGACGGCGCTGTGGGTCAGCGATCGCCTGTGGGGCTGAGCGCCTCGTCGCCACCGCCGTGGTGGACGCCCGGCAGCTCCCCGAGCGCCGTCTCCACGGAGCGCACCGTGCCGACCACGGCGAGCGTCTCGCCGCGGTCGCTGCGCCAGACGAGCGCCTGACCCAGGCGTGAGGCGCCGGTGATGTGGAGGTCGGACTCCGCGCTGGCGCCGGCGACGACCACCAGCACCGATCCGTGGCCGTCGTCGACGACCACCATGTCGCCGCCGCGCCGCTCGGTGCGGCCGCGGCCGGACAGCCGGGCGGCGCCGGTGATCCACGTGATCCGGTACGACGTCGACTCGATCATGTGCGCCGCGAGGGTGCCCAGGACGCGACCACTCTGCGCGGCCGGGCACCGCCGTGCACCGCGGCGGTTGGTTACCGACCTCGGCGGTGTGGAAGCACCAGCCGGCCGTCCGGCCGGACGCGCACGCCGCGGGCGCCGAAGTCCTGGCGGCCGAGCCGTGACACGAGCGTCGCGGAGCGGCGCGCCGGGTCGACCTGCGGGACCGCGCGGCCGTCGAGCACCAGCGAGGTGAACGTCCCGGTCAGCAGCGTGCCGTCGGCGTCCACCGTGGCTCGCAGGACGCCCGACAGCGAGAGCGTGCCGCCCGTGCCGAAGTTGTGCCAGCCGGCCAGGTTCCCGAGCGAGTACGCGATCAGCCGCCCGCGGTAGCGCTCCATCCCGCGCAGCACGTGCGGGCCGGAGCCGAGGACGAGATCGGCGCCGGCGTCGACGGCGGCGTGGGCGAACCGCCGCACGGCGCCGCGGTCCTCGCCCAGGTAGTGCTCGGTGCCGGCCGGCGTGTGCGTGCGGTCGGCGCCCTCGCCGCCGCCGTGGAAGAGCACGACCACCACGTTGGCCCGCCGGCGGGCCCGCGCGATCAGGCGCCGCTCCGCCAGGAGGTCGTTCAACGGGGCGCTCCAGCGATACGGCGCGAAGCCGACGAAGGCGATCCGCGCTCCGGGCACCGAGCGCACCAGCACCTCGCCGGGGCGCCCGGTGACGCCGATCCGCTGGGCGTGCAGCGCGCCGACGGTCTGGGCGAGGCCGACCGGGCCGAAGTCGAAGGCATGGTTGTTGGCGAGGTTCGCGACGTCGACGCCCGCGCGCCGCAGCGCCGCCGCGTTGGCCGGCGGAGCCCGGAAGGCGAAGCAGGTGTCGGTGTCGGGGCCGCCGCACTTGGAGGTCCCGCCGGTGGCGAATGTGCCCTCGCTGTTGACGGCCGTCAGGTCGGCGGCCCGGAGGAACGGCGCGATCCCGGCCAGCACGCTCCAGCCGTGCGCCGGCGGGTTGCCGTGCGACGACCCGAGCGTCGTGTCGCCGCCCCACGCGATCGTCAGCGGCCGTCCGACCCGCTGCCCGGCGTGCGCGGCCGGCGCGCTGCCGGCGGCCAGCGCCGCCAGGACGGCCGCGAGCGCGGCTCGCCGGATCACGCGGCCACGACCGCGGCGACGGCGACCTCGCCGTCCGCGCGCACGGTCACCCAGTCCCAGGGGCCGGCGTGCGCGCCGCGCCAGTCGTAGGTCCGCCAGCCGGCGGCCGGGCGGAGCGGGGGCATCCGCGCCAGCTCGCGCGCGCGCTCGCAGAGGACCCGCCCGCCGCCGCGCACCACGGAGACGCGCAGGTGCAGACCGCCGTGTCGGCGCGCCAGGCCGCAGGACTTCGCCTGCCGCGTGCTGCGTGGCAGCCGGAGCTCGCGGACCGGCGGGAAGGCGAGCGGGGCGACCGCGTCGCGGATGAAGTGCGCGTAGGCGGCGGCGCCCTCGTCGCCGACGTGCAGGCCGTCGCCGGCGAACCACGCCTCGTGCCCGCTGCTGAAGCGCACCCAGTCGGCCAGCACGATCCGCGTGGGATGGGCGCGAGCCGCCCGCTTCATCGCGGCGACGCTCTGCGGCGAGTGGCGCGCCGTGACGAGGACGAGGACGCGCTGCGGGCCCAGCAGCCGCAGGGCGGTTCGCAGGTCCTGCTCCCGGATCGGGCCGTTGGCGCCGAGGGCCAGGACCACGACGCGCGGCAGCCGGCCGGCGCGCCGGCGCTGGGCGAGGAGCTCGACGCCCTGGAAGAACTGGCGGCAGCCGTGCGCGTCGGCCTCGAGCCCGAGGTGCCCGAGCGTCGGCGCCGCCAGCAGGGACGTCGAGTCCCCGATCACCAGCGGCGCGCCGCCCGCGGCGCGGTGGCTCGGCACGCGCTCGGCCTGCGCGTGGCGCTCCACCTCGCAGGCGCCGATGGCGGCGGCGCTGCGGGGCGCGGCCAGCGCCGCCAGCGCCGTCAGGAGCGCGGCGAGCGCGACGATCGTCCAGCTCTCGGGCCGTCGGCCGACCTCGCCGCTGCACGGCCTCGTCCCCTCCCTGAGCATCCGCATCCGATGCGCGACCTTATCCGCTGCGCCGGCGCATACGATGCCGCGCCAATGATCCGGAGCATCCCGTCGCGCCAGGTCGCCGCACGCGCGCTCGCCGTCGCCGCGATGGGGCTCGGAGCCGCCGGTCCCGCGGGCGCCCAGGTCGCGCCGGCGTCGCTGAGCCTGTCGCTCTCGACGGCGACGCCGGGGTGGGTGGCAGCGCACGTGACGGGCCCGCCCGGCCAGGAGGTGGCGATCGCCGAGGAGGGCCCGGACGGCGCCGAGCCGGTGACCACCGTGACGCTCGGCCCCGACGGGACGCGGGACGTCGACCGGGCGGTGCCGTGGCGCTGCGACCGCGCGGTCCGGCGCCTGGCCGTTCGCGCCACCGGCGTCGCGGCCGCCGGGGAGAGCGGGACGGCCGGGCCCGCCGGGGCGATCGCGCAGCTGCGCACGCCGTCCTGCCGTGGGCGGCTGGCCCTCGACGTCCGGCCGGCCCGGCCCCGCGCCGGCCGGCGCACGGTCGTCCGGATCCGCGACCGCTGGGGCGTCGGCGACGTGGCGGCGCGCCTGTGCCTCGGCGAGCCCGGCCACCGCGACGCCCGCTGCCGCGCGGTCCGGCTGCGGGCGGGCCGGGCGGCGGTCGACGTCCCCGTGGCGCTGCCACGCCCGGGCCGGTGGCGGCTGCGCCTGCGCGGGCCCGCGGCGCCGGCCGCTCCCGCGGCGATGCGACGGCTGGTCGTGCGGCCGGCGTCGAGCCGGCTGCGCGTCCTGGCGACCGGCGACTCGATGATCCAGATCATCGACGGCGACCTCGATCGCCGCCTGGCCGACGGCGACGCGGTGTCGGTGCGCAGCGACGCCCACATCTCGACCGGCATCACCAAGCCGTTCCTGCTGGACTGGATGGCGCACGCCGAGGCCAGCGCCTCCTCGTGGCACCCGGACGTGACGGTGGTCTTCCTCGGCGCCAACGACGGCTACCCGATGGGCACGCCGGGCGGCGGGCCCAAGGCGCCGTGCTGCGACGCGGCGTGGGTGCACGAGTACGCGCGGCGGGCGCGGGCGATGATGCGCGCCTACGCCCGCGGCGGTGAGGGGATGGTGTACTGGCTGCTGCTGCCGATGCCGCGCCGCGCCGACTACGCCGCCATCTACCGGCCGGTCAACCGCGCGCTGCGGGAGGCCGCCGCGGCCTTCCCCGGCACGGTGCACCTCATCGACCTGGGGAGGGTGCTCACGCCGGGTGGGCGGTTCCGCCAGACCATGACCTGGCACGGCCACGCCGTCTCGGTCCGCCAGCCCGACGGCATCCACCTCTCGACGGCCGGCGCGGAGATCGCCACCGACCTCGTCGTCCGCGCGCTGCGCCGCGACGGCGTCATCGGCTGACCGCCCGGCATGATGCGGACCATGACGCCGGGCCGCCGCGCGCTCGCCCTGCTCGTGGTCCTCGCCGCCGGCACGGGGCTGGGGGCCTGCGGCAGCTCCTCGGGCCCCGCGGCGCCCGCGCCCGCGCGCTCCACCACCACGCGGACCACGGCGGTGCCGCCGACCGCGATCACCATCACGGCGCCGAAGCCCGGCACGACCGTCCGCGGCGCGCGACGCGGCGGCGGCCACCAGGAGGTGGCCGTGCGCGTGGCCGGGACCGCCGCCCAGCAGGAGATCGTCCGCGTCGACGGCCACTGCTCCGCGCGGTCCTGCGCGCGGATGGCGCTGGCCGACCTGACCGGGCGCTGGCATGCGCGGCTGCAGCTCGTGCTGCCCGCGCGCGCGCGTCGAGGGTCGATCACCGTGCGCTACGCGCTGGCCGACGGCGCCGGGCCGGTCGCCCGGCTGCGGGTCGGCGTGCACCCGCCCGCGCGGCGCGCCCCGGCCGGCCGCACGAGCACGAGCGCGGCCTCCGGGGCCGAGCAGGAGGGCGGCGCGGGGAGCGGGTCCAGCGCCGCGCCCCTGCCCGCGCCCAGCGGCAGCGGCAGCGGGACCGCAGCCGCGTCGCCACCGGCCACCTCGCCCGGCCACGGCAGCGTGGTGGTCGTCGGCGACAGCCTCGCCGTCGGGATGGAGACGGCGCTGCCCGCCGCGCTCCCCGGCTGGAGCGTCAGCATCGACGGCCGCACCGGACGCCCGCTCGCCGAGGGGATGCAGGTCCTGGCCGCCACCACGCTGCCGCCCTCGGCGGTCCTGGCCATGAGCCTGTTCACCAACGACGACCCGACCCACGTCGACGCGCTGCGCGCCGCGGTGCAGCAGACGCTGGCCCGCGTCGGCCCCGACGGCTGCGTGGTCTGGGCCACGATCCAGCGGCCGCCGCTGAACGGCCACAGCTATGCGGCCGCCAACGCGCTGCTGGCGCGCCTGGCCGCCGCAGACCCGCGGCTGCGGCTCGTGCCGTGGGCGGAGGCGATGCGGGCCCACCCCGAGCTGCTGCTCGGCGACGGCGTCCATCCCGGCCCGCAGGGCTTCGCGCTGCGGGCGCAGCTCTACGCCCAGGCCATCGCCTCCTGCTGACGCCGGGCCGCGTCAGCGCCGGACGGCGCGCGCGATGCCGCGGGCGAAGGCGTCGTAGCCGTGCGCGGTGAGGTGCAGGCCGTCGGGGCCGAACCAGCTCGGATGGCGGTGCGACCGGCGGGCCCAGTCGACCACCCGCACGCGCCAGGGCATCCGGTGCGCGAACCAGCGGATGCGGCGCGCGTCGGCCTCGGGCAGGCCGCGTGCCTCGCGCGGCGTCACGAGGATCAGCCGGCGGTGGCGGCCGATCACCCGCAGGGTCGTCATGAGCTCGTGGACCGAGTAGGTGCCGTTCGAGCCGAGCGCGACGACGACGCGGCGCGGCAGCCGGTGGTGGCGGGCGCGCCAGCGCAGCACCGCCAGGCCCGCGGGCACGAACCGGCAGGCGCGGGCGTCGACCTCGAAGCCGTGGCGCGAGAGCCCGCCGGCGGCGCCGTAGGTGATCGAGTCGCCGACGACCAGGGCGCCGCGCGCCTTGGCGGCACGGGCGCCCTCGTGGCGGTACTCGCCACAGGCCAGCGCCGTGCCGGCGGGCGCGAGGACGAAGGCGATCAGCAGGGGGAGCAGGCGCCGCGAGGCGGTCGCCGGCAGGCGGGACACGGGGAGCCTCCAGGGGAGAGTGGGCGCGCAGGCGCGGGGCGCGCGCGGTGCCGCGGAGCTCGCCGCGATTCGGGGCCGGCGAGCGATGGCACGGGGAGTTGCGAGGCCCCTACCGATAGCGGCGAGTGGCGCCGATCCCGCTCGGGCGTCCGCGTGCGGACGTGGCGCGCCGCGGCGACGTCAGCCGTTGTCGGCGCCCGCGGCGGGCGCCAGCGGGCAGGTCGAGCGCACGACCCAGCGCCCGTTCTCGGTCACCAGCGGGAAGCGCGCATCCCGCGCCAGCCGGCTGGTCGCCGGCGCGACGATCGTGCCCGGCGCGGTCGGGTCGAGGCCGACCCGCCGCTGGTGGACACCCAGCTCCCAGGCCACGATCGGCGTCTGGAACGGCCCCGTGACCACCGACCCGCAGCGCAGGATCGGCCCGGCGCCGCCGGCGTCGCGGAGGACCGGCTCCAGCGCCCGGTTGAGCCGGACGGCGTCGCGCGTGTTGCGCACCTGGTCGGCGAGGTGGCCGATGCCGGCGGCCACCGACAGCACGGCCGCCGCGACCGCGACGGCCACCGCGATGCCCGCCGGCCGCCGGCCCCAGCGCGCGGCGACGGCGTGCGCGCCCTGCACCCAGCCGATGCCCGAGAGCACCGCCAGCAGTCCGGCGGCGGGGATCACGTAGCGGACGTTGCCGGTGAACCCGATCTGCGCGAACGCGGCCACGACGAGCATGTAGACGGTGGCGGCCGCGCCGATCATCAGCGGCGCGGTGATCACGCGCCGCCGGACGAGGGCCGCCAGCGCCAGCGCCGCGCCCGCCACGGCGCCCACGTAGACCGGCCACGGCAGCGCCTTGGCCGAGTTCGAGAACACGGCCAGGAACGGGATGTCGGCCTGCGCCGGCGAGCCGGGGACCGGGATGGTCGCGCGCTGCGCGCCGCGCAGGAACGAGCCCGAGGACAGCTTCTCCGGCACGAACCACAGGGCGGCCACGAGCACGCCCGCCCCGCCGACGAGCAGCAGCGTGCGCCGCAGCTCCGGCGTCCCGCGCGCCTGGTGCAGGAGGTACAGCGCGTACAGGGCGACCAGCGGCCACGACTCGGGGCGCAGCAGGGAGACGCCGACGGCGGCGGCGAACGCGGCGCGCCGCCGGCCCGCGAGGTGCTGGTCGACGGCCAGCAGCCCGAGCGCCAGCATCAGCGCCTCGCTCTCGCCGCGGGCCGCGTTGGTGAGGTCGTCGTGCTCCAGCGCCAGCGCCAGCGCGGACAGCGCGCCGGCCACCGGTCCGGCGATCCGCGCGGCCACGCGGTAGGCCAGCAGCAGGCCGAGGATCCCGCCGGCGCGGCCGACCACCAGCCACAGCGAGGGAGCGGCGCCGTGCCCGAACAGCGAGAATGGGGTCGTGAACAGGACCGGCAACGGCTTCCACGTCGGTCCACCGACCGTGACGAGATCCAGGTGCAGGATCTCCCGTCCCCAGATGAGCCAGACTGTCGGGTCGTACGCCACCACGGCGATCCCATGTCCCGCCACGAGCAGCGAGAGCGCGCCCAGCGCGACGCTGACGGCGAGCAGCGTGCGCAGGCGCACGCGGGTGGTCCGTCGGGGCGAAGTCGTCTCCGCAGGCGCCGGCGTCCCCACCGCCGCCGTCCCGGGATCCGTCAGCGACACCGCGTCACCGCCGCGGTGCGTGGGGTAGGAGCAGCCAGCACGTGCCGCAGTTGTATCCCTTCCGCCGGAACGGCGGCCCCGCGAGGCATCGGGCGCCATGGGCGCCCGCCGTCCAGGAGCAGGCGTTCCAGGCCTTTGCCGCCGAGCATCCGGACCTGACGTTCGCGCCCGTGGTCGCGGTGATCGCCGCGCTCGACGAGGCCGAGGCGATCCCGTCGGTCATCGGCGACGTGCCCGCGACGGCCTGCGGCCTGGACGTCGACACGCTCGTCGTCGACGACGGCAGCTCCGACGCGACCAGCCAGGTCTCGCGCGACGCGGGGGCCTACGTCCTGCGCCTCGAGCGCAACTGCGGCCACGGCTCGGCGCTGCGGGCGGGCTACCGCCTGGCCCGCGAGCGCGGCGCGCGCTTCCTCGTCACGCTCGACGGGGACGGCCAGTGGAACCCGGTCGAGCTGCCGACGGTGCTGGAGCCCGTGGCCTCCGGCGAGGCGGACTTCTGCATCGGCTCGCGCGTGCTCGGCCGCGCCGAGACCGACGACGCCTTCCGCCAGGCCGGCGTGCACGTGTTCGCCGCGCTGGTGCGCCTGCTGACCGGGGCGAAGGTGACCGACACCTCCAGCGGCTACCGCGCCATGCGCGTGGAGGTGCCGGCGACGGTCAAGCAGGTGCAGGTCCAGTACCAGACCTCCGAGCTGCTGATCGGGGCGCTCGCCCACGGCTACCGCGTCACCGAGCGCCCGATCGTCATGCGCAAGCGGCTGGCGGGGGAGAGCAAGAAGGGCCACAACGTCCTCTACGGGTTCCGCTACTGCCGCGTCATCCTGATGACGTGGTGGCGCGAGCGACGGACGAGGCAGAAGCGGCGATGACGGTCCCGGCGGCCCTGCGGGCACGTGTCGGCACGTTCGTCGCCGTCGCCCGCGTGGTGGCGTTCCCGGCGTCGGTCGCGCTGGTCGCCGTGATGGCCGTCAAGGCCGCAGGCGACGTGCACGGCGACCAGCTGCGCTGGGGCCTGCTGGCCGCCGCGGCGGCGCCGACGCTCGCCTGGTGGCTGCTGCTGGCGCGCGGGTGGGGCCTGATCAACACCGGGCACGCCCGGCGGCACGACCTGCGGACGTGGTTCCGCACGCAGGCGCTGCGCTACCTGCCAGGCGGCATCTGGGCGCCCGTGACGCGCGCCGCGGCGGTCGACGGCCACGCCGTCGACCGCGTCGCGACGGTCGCCGCCGAGAACATCGTGGCGCTCTGCGCCGCCCTGGCGGTCGGCGGGCTGGCGCTGGGGATCGCCGGCGACCTGCCGTGGCTGCCGCTCGTCGTGATCGCCGCGGCGCCGGTCGCGGCCGCCGGGCTGACCGGCAGCCGCACGCGGGTGGACCGCGCGCGGACCCGCAGCGCGACGGTCAACGACCTCGTCGCCTTCGCCGCCTACGCCGCGGCGTGCGTGCTGGCCCAGGCGGCCGTCTCCGGCTGGCACGACCCGCTCGCGGTCGCCGGCGCGTCCGCGCTGGCGTGGGCGGCCGGCCTGGTGGTCGTGATCACGCCCGGCGGCATCGGCGTGCGCGAGGTCGTGTACGTCTGGTTCCTGGAACGTCACGGCTTCGTCCACGGCGAGCTGGTCGCGGCGGCGGTCGCCTCGCGCCTCATCACGATCATCGTCGAGCTCCTCGTCCTCGTCGCCCTCGGGCGCGGCCCCGTCTTAACAGGTCTTCATGGGCCATCGGGGACGGACACGGGTACCGTTTGCGCTGAAAGCGCCCCGCGCGGGCGGTAACCCGGTGTGGAGGTGCAAGCTTGCGGGTCCTCGTTCTCGGCGGTGACGGCTTCTGTGGATGGCCGACGTCCCTCCACCTGTCTGCCCGTGGGCACGACGTCGTCATCGTCGACAACCTCGCGCGCCGCAACGCCGACGTCGAGCTCGAAGCGACGTCGCTGACGCCGATCCAGCCCCTCGGCCGCCGCCTGGAGGCGTGGCGCGAGGTCACCGGCCGGGAGATCGGCTTCCGGCGCATCGACGTCGCGCAGGACTACGACGCCCTGCGCGACCTCCTGGCCGAGCAGCGCCCGGACGCGGTCGTGCACTTCGCAGAGCAGCGTGCGGCGCCGTACTCGATGAAGTCGCCGGCGCACAAGCGCTACACGGTCGACAACAACGTCAACGCGACGCACAACCTGCTGGCCGCGCTGGTCGAGACGCAGGTCGACGCGCACGTCGTCCACCTCGGGACGATGGGCGTCTACGGCTACGGCACCGTGGGCGTGCAGATCCCCGAGGGCTACCTGCCGGTGCGCATGGCCGGCGGCGACGGCGAGCAGGTCGAGCAGGAGATCCTGTACCCGGCCAACCCGGGCAGCGTCTACCACATGACCAAGACGCTGGACCAGCTGCTGTTCGCGTTCTACGCGCGCAACGACGGGCTCCGCGTCACGGACCTGCACCAGGGCATCGTCTGGGGCACCCAGACGCCCGAGACGGGCCTCGACGAGCGGCTCATCAACCGCTTCGACTACGACGGCGACTACGGCACGGTCCTCAACCGCTTCCTCATGCAGGCGGCGCTCGGCTACCCGCTCACCGTCCATGGGACGGGCGGCCAGACCCGGGCGTTCATCCACATCCGCGACTCGGTGCGCTGCATCGAGCTGGCCGTCGAGAACCCGCCGGCCCGCGGCGACCGCGTGCAGATCTTCAACCAGATGACCGAGGTCCATCGGGTCATCGACCTCGCGCAGAAGATCGCCGGCCTGACGGGCGCCTCGATCGCGATGGTCGACAACCCGCGCAAGGAGGCGGCGGCCAACGAGCTGCTGGTCGCCAACGACGGCCTGCTCGGCCTCGGCCTGGCCCCGACGCTGCTCGACGACGGGCTGCTCATCGAGGTCACCGAGATCGCCGCGCGCTACCTGGAGCGCTGCGACACGGACAAGATCCCGTGCCGCTCGCGGTGGACGAGCGAGCACCCGACGGCCGACCTCCCCGAGGTCGCGCCGATCCCGAGCATCGACGACCAGCCGCGCCGCTTCCCGCGGGCGGTGCCCGACGAGGAGCGCTCGCCGGCCTGGTCGGCGGAGGGCTCCGGGCTCAACGGCTGACCCCGCCGCCGCGCGTCTCGCGCGGCGGCGCTCGCGCCCTCGGCGCGCACGTGTTCTCCGACTGGTAACACGGGCGCGCCGATTCGGCGCGAAGACATAGGTGTGACCCGTGTCGATCTGCACCTGCACCTCCTGCCCGGCGTCGACGACGGCGCCCCCGACGAGGCGACCGCCATCGCCCACGCCCGCCGCATGGTCGCCGACGGCGTCCGCGCGGCGACCGTCACGCCGCACGTCGGCCACCCGGCCTTCCCGCTCGATCCCTGGACGATCCCGGCGCGCACCGCGCACCTCCAGGCGGCGCTGGACGATGCCGGCGTCGCCCTGAGCCTGCGGCCGGGCGGCGAGATCCATCCCGAGGCGCTGGGCGCGCTCGGCGCCGCCGAGCTCGACGCGGTCGCCCAGGGCCCCGCCGGGGCGCGCTGGGTCCTGGCCGAGGTGCCGTTCGCCGGCGTCGACGGCGCGTTCGCCGACGCGGTGCGGTCGGCCGGCGCGCGCGGCTTCGGCGTCGTGATCGCCCATCCGGAGCGGGCGTCGGGGCTCCTCGACGATGGCGGTCTCGCACGGCTGCGCCCGCTGCTGGAGGCCGGCGCCGTGCTGCAGGTCAACGCCTGCTCGCTGATGGGCCGGCACGGACCGGTCGCCAAGGGGGCCGCCGAGCGGCTGGTGCGCAGCCGCCTGGCCTACGTCATCGCGTCCGACGCCCATCCCGCCCATCGCGGGCACACGCTGCTGGACGGCGAGGTGGCGGCGCTGCGGGCGGGCGCGTCGCGGGCCCAGGTCGTCCAGCTCACTCAGGCCAACCCGCGCTTCCTGCTCCGCCACGGCCTGCGGGCGGTCGCCGCCCCCGGCGGAGCGCCGGACCGCGGCGGCCGGCCGATGGGGCGCTCGCTGCACCGGGCGCGCGACGCCGCGCGGCGCCTGCGCCCGGCGCCGCGCCGCGCCGCGCGGTAGCGCCGGCTCACGAGCGCGGCGACCTGCGGCGCACCCGAAGCCCGTCCGGGATGATGCGCCCATGTCCCGCTCCCGCTGTCGCCGGCTCGCTGTCGCCGGCGCCACCCTCGCCGGCGCCCTGGGCGCGCTGCCGGCCCCGGCCCCCGCGAAGGTCCCGGTGCGCTTCGAGCGCATCGCCGGCGTGACGTCCGCCGGCACGCCCGCGAAGTACGACAAGGTCGGGATCCTGGAGGTCGGCCGGCGCACCGCACGCAACATCCTGGTGCTCAACCCGGGCACGTCGGCCAGCGCCGCGTACTTCGCGCCGCTGGCCCGGACGATCGTCGCCAGGGCCCCGAGCTGGCAGGTCTGGTCGGTCGAGCGGCGCGAGAACCTGCTCGAGGACCAGTCGATGCTCGACCGCGGCAAGGCCGGCACGGCGACGCCGCAGCAGGTCTTCGACTACTACCTCGGCTACCTCTCGGACCCGAGCGTCACCGACCACTTCCAGCTCATCCCCGACGACCGGGTGACCTACGCCCGGCGCTGGGGGATGGCCGTCGAGATCGGGGACCTGCGGCGCGTCGTGCGCCGCGCGCAGCGCCACGGCCGGACGGTCGTCGTCGGCGGCCACTCGCTCGGCGGCACGATCACCACCGCGTACGCCACGTGGGACTTCCATGGGCGGCCCGGGGCTCGCGGCCTCGCCGGCCTGGTCCTGATCGACGGCGCCAGCCGCACCGAGGCCGTCACCCCCGACGCGGCCCGCGCGTCGCTGGCGCAGGTCGACGGCGGCTCGCCGTGGCTGCAGTTCGGTGGGATCGCCGCCCCGTTCGCGGGGCTCTTCAACGCCACAGGGGCCCTCGGCGTCAAGCTCGACCCCGACGGCCCGTCGCTCGGCCAGCGGTTCTCGCTGCTGCCGGCGAACCTCAAGCCGCCGGTGCCGGTCACGAACGCCGGCCAGTACGGCTACTCGCTGGACACGGCGACCTCGCCGCCGGCGCTGGCCGCCGCGCAGGCCCACCTCGGCCACCTGGCCGAGACCGGAGACCCCCGCGGCTGGGTGAGCGACGAGCTGACCCCGCTGCAGCGGTTCGCCGACATGTTCTCGGGCTGGGGGCTGAAGGGCCTCGACGGCACCGCCTGGTACCACCCGCTGCGCCTGACCGTCGACGCCGGCGCGGTGGGCAACGGGATCGCCAACCCCGCCCAGCGCGTGCTCGACGTGCGCGCCACCCACGGCCGCGACCTCTCCAGGCGGCTGCGGATCTACGCGTTCGGCGCGGCGCTCGGCGGCACGCGCGTGCTCGACGCCGCCCGCGCGCTGGCGCGGCAGTCGCACATCCCCGCCAGCCGTCTGACGCTCGTCGACCGGCACACCACCTACGCCCACAACGACCCCAACTCGGCCGCTCCGCGCAACGCCTTCGTGGCGCACCTGCTCCCGTTCCTGCGCCGGACGGCGGGACGCCGCTGACCGGCGCCGGGTCTCCGCGGATCCGCGTCGCCTGGACCCCGGCATGCGGGGGCCAGGCGACGCGGATCCCCGCGCGGCGAACCTCATCTCGCCAGCATCGTCGACATCGCCTTGATGCCGACCTCCATTCCCTGCCACGCACGGCCGGCGTGGAACGGGTCGCCGGCGGCGAAGCGCGCCGGGACCGTGAAGCCGAGCATCTTCTTGCCGAGGCGCCAGGCGGGCGACACGCCGACGCGGTAGTCGCCGTCGGCGTCGGGCCGCACCCGGACGGGCGCGGCCGGGTCGCCGGTCGGCTCGACGGGCACCTGCGCGAAGGTCGCCTTGTCGAGCATCTCCATGATGCACATGCTCACGGGCTCGAAGGGCTTGCGGAACGGGCCATTGGTGACCTCGGAGGCGACGTGCTCGGCCACGGCGTCGGCCTGCAGGAAGGCGAGGAAGGCCTGCTTGATCGGGAAGTCGCCGGCGTCGCCGGGCGCGTAGACGTCGTCGGTCCCGGTCACGAGCCGGGTCCCCGGCTCGGTCCGGATGAAGCCGCGCTCGTCGGAGGGCAGGCCCGCGTAGCGGACCTTGGCGACGTACGGTGGAAACGCGATCAGGTGGTCGAAGCCGCGCGTCGCGCCGTCGGCGTAGCGCACCTCGCCCGGCCCGACCTCGGTGACGACCTCGCCGGTGTGGCCGTCGATGCCGCGCGTCGTGAACTCCTCGGCGACCACGTCGTGCAGGCGCGGGCCGAACGCCTGGATGTAGCTGCGCTCGTACGTCGACCAGGCGATGTCGACCCGGTCCCGGGCGCCCTGCCGCCGCAGCCACGTCTCGAGCATCAGGACGATCTCGTACAGCGGACCCGAGCACTTGTTGTTCGGCGGCACCAGGAAGAGCACGCGCGGGCGCTGGCCCGCGCGCGCGGCATCGCGCACCCAGGCGAAGCGGCGGCGGACGTCCAGCATCGAGTCGGTCGTCCAGATGGTCGCGGCGTGCTCGGCCAGCCCGGGCACCTCCGCGGCGTGCGTGTCGGCGCCGGTGGCGACGACGAGCTTGTCGTAGCGCAGCCGCTGGCCGTCGGCGAGCGTGACCATCCGCGTGCCGGGATCGACCTCGGTCGCGCGGCCGCGGACGAAGTCGATGTGCCGGCGGCGCAGCGGGCGGTGCAGACCCACGAGCAGCGAGCTCGGGTCCATCCCGAACGGGACGTAGATGCTGTTGGGCCGGAAGACGAAGTTGTCGCGGTCCGACACCAGGCGGATTCCGACGGCGTCGTGCAGGCGCATCCGCAGCAGGAAGGCGGACTCCAGCGCGGCGAAGCCGCCGCCGAGGACGAGGACTTGCGGGGTGGCGGGCATGCCGGCAGGGTGCCTCGCCGGCGAGGCCCCAGCATCCGTACGCGGCGCCCTGCCCGTGCGGGACAACCCGCACGTCTGAGCGCACCGACCGCGGATCAGGCGGCGTCGAGGACCTGGCGGAACTCGTCGAGCTGCGCCCGCAGCCCGCCGCAGACCTGCTCGCAGAGCGCGAAGACGCTCTGGTCGGCCACGGCGTAGCGCACCGACGTGCCGTGCTTGGTCCGGCTCACGATCCCCGCCTGGTGGAGCACGCCGAGGTGCTTGGAGACGTTCTGCTGCGAGGCGCCCACGGCCTCGCGCAGCTCGGTGACCGTGGCGGGCCCCTCGCGCAGCCGGTCGAGCAGGCGGATGCGCATCGGCTCGCCGATGACGCGGAACCGCTGTGCGATCAGCTCGACGAGCGGGTCGGGGAGCGGGGACGGCAGCGCCATGCCTCGACTGTACGCAACGCCGGCCTCCGGCTGCCCCTTTTGTCGTGGAAGCGCCAACCCGACCGCTGAGATTACGCTCCGCGGTGAGTGGTTTATGTCTCCTTCGCGCCGGTACGGTCGGCAGCGCGGAAGGGGGGCGCCTCCATCACAGGAGGAGAGGAACCCATGGGTTCAAGGATCGCGCGCCGTCTGGCGTCGCTGGTCGCTGCCGCCGTCGCCGCGCTCGCGCTGGCCGGCGTCGCCTCGGCCGAGAACTACGTCGCGATGGGCGACAGCTACTCGGCCGGCAACGGCGCCAACAGCACCAACCTCAGCAGCAGCTGCAACCGCAACACCTACGCCTACCCGTACCTGCTGGCGCAGCAGCGCGGCAGCGCGCTGACGTTCGTCGCCTGCAGCGGCGCGGTCACGGGCGACATCGTCAACGGCCAGGCCGCGGCGGCCAACTCGTCGACGAACCTCGTCACGCTCACCATCGGCGGCAACGACGTCGGCTTCGCCAGCCTCATCGTCGCCTGCACGACGCTCGGCTGCCAGAGCCAGATCGACAGCTCGAACTCGCAGATCGACAACCAGCTGCCGGCCAAGCTCGACGCCGCCTACAACGCGATCAGCAGCCATGCGCCGAACGCCCGCGTCGTGGTGCTGGGCTACGGCCGCCCGTTCGCCCACAAGGGCTGCTGGGGCACCACCGGCGTCTCGCTGAGCGAGGAGGACCAGCTCAACTCGCTGACCGACCACCTCAACAGCGTCATCAAGTCGCGTGCGCTGGCCCACGGCTTCAGCTTCGCCGACGTGACGCCCTACTGGATCGGCCATGCCGTCTGCACGAGCGATCCGTTCACCAACGGCCTGAACCTGTTCAGCACGGGCGAGAGCTACCACCCGACGCGCCACGGCTACGCCAACGGCGACGTGCCCGCGGTGCGGGCCATCATCGGCTAGCAGGACCCTGCTCACGGCGGGCGGGAGCGCGGTCGCGCTCCCGCCCGCCGCCGGGCCCGCGGGCGCGCGGCCGCGTGCTCCGGCATACTCAGCGGTCGCATGGTGCCGCGCGGCCATCGCATCGTCCTCTGGACCTTCGCCGCCATCGTCCTGGTGTGGACGATCGGCGAGACCGTCGCGGGCGTCGAGACGGGCCTTCTGTACCTCGCTCCCGCGCTGGTCCTCGCGCTGCCGCTGGTGCTCGGGCGGTACCTCGGCGAGGACCAGCTCGCCGACCTGGCCCGTCGCCCGCTGCCCGCCCCGCGCCGCCGTGCGGCGGCGTCCGCGGCACCCCGCAGCCACGTCCGCGTGATGGAGCGCGGCGGCCGGCTGGTCGCGTCGGCGCTGGCCAAGCGCCCGCCGCCGCCGGGCTCGCCGGCCCCCATGTCCTGACGGAGCCCGGTGCGCTCGCGCGGCCGGGCTCGTCCCGCACCCGCGAACCACCACCGGAAAGGCTCCACCCATGTCTCGCACCAACCGCCTGGCGCTGCTCGGCGCCGCCATCGTCGTCGTGATCGTCCTGGCCATCGTGCTCAGCGGCGGGGGCAACGACTCCTCCAGCAAGGACGCCGCGGCCGACAGCGGCCCGGCCACCGTCGTCGTCAAGGACGGCAAGCCCGTCGGCGGCATCCAGCACATCACGTTCCCGAAGGGCGGCACCGTCGACCTCACGGTCAAGAGCGACACCGCCGACGAGATCCACTTCCACGGCTACGACGTCATGAAGGACGTCGAGCAGGGCGGGACCGCGCACTTCACGTTCCCGGCGGACATCGAGGGGCGCTTCGAGGTCGAGCTCGAGGATCACCAGCAGCAGCTGGCCGAGGTGACGGTCGAGTAGCACCCGGGTCTCGTCCCTCCCGGTGCGCGCATGCGCCGGGGTGGGGGGCGGGAAGATCCCTGGGCGTGCGACTGCGCGCCCGGATCGGCGTCGCCGGCGCGGCTGCGCTCGTGCTCGCCGGCTGCGGCGGGGACGGCGGCGGCGACGCGCCCACCACCGGCTCCGCGCCGCCGGCCGCGGCGGGCGCCGCGCGCGCCGATGCCCCCACCCCGGCGCAGCACCAGCGGCGGCACCGGCGGGCGGGATGGGGTCCGCTGCGCGCGGGCCGGATCCCGCCGCCGGTGTCGCGTCGCGACGTCTACGCCGCGGAGCGGCCGGGCCGGCTCGCGCGGCGGGTGCGGCACGACCCCGCGCGCGTGTACGTGCCCAACAGCCGGTCGAACACGGTCGATGTCATCAGCCAGCGCACCGCGCGCGTCATCGGGCACTTCCGCGTGGGCGCCGAGCCGCAGCACGTCACGCCGTCGTGGGATCTCGACACGCTGTGGGTCACCAGCGACCATGGG
Organism: Baekduia sp.; assembly: GCA_035765735.1. Lineage (GTDB taxonomy): Bacteria > Actinomycetota > Thermoleophilia > Solirubrobacterales > Solirubrobacteraceae > Baekduia. The sequence goes on from DASTWY010000003.1 coordinate 130,658, forward strand.
AACTCGCTGACGCCGATCGACCCCCGGACCGGCCACCACGGCAGGCCGGTGCCGGTGCGCGACCCCTACAACCTCTACTTCACCGCCGACGGCCGGCGCGCGATCGTCGTCGCCGAGGCCTACCGGTCGCTGGACTTCCGCACGCCGCACACGATGCGCCTGCGCCGCCGGCTCCACGTCCCGCAGTGCGCGGGGATCGACCACATGGACTTCACCGCCGACGGGCGCCGGGCGCTGGTCTCGTGCGAGTTCGCCGGGAGGATGGTGGTCGTCGACCTGCGGCGCGAGCGGGTCGTCAAGACGATCGCGCTGCGGCCCGGCGCGATGCCGCAGGACGTCAAGCTCTCGCCGGACGGCCGCACGTTCTACGTCGCCGACATGGCCAGCGACGGCGTGTGGCTCATCTCCGCCCGCCGGCTGCGGGTCATCCGCCTGCAGCACACGGGCGCCGGCGCGCACGGCCTGTACCCGAGCCGCGACGCGCGGCGGCTGTACGTCTCCAACCGCGACGAGGGGTCGATCAGCGTGATCTCGTTCCGGACGCGCCGGCCCGTGGCCACGTGGCGCCTGCCCGGCGGTGGATCGCCCGACATGGGCGGCGTGTCGGCGAACGGCCGGGTGCTGTGGCTCAGCGGCCGCTACGACAGCGAGGTCTACGCCATCTCGACCCGCACGGGGCGGCTGCTGCACCGCATCCCCGTGGGGGAGGGCCCGCACGGCATGTGCGTCTGGCCGCAGCCGGGCCGGTACTCGATCGGCCACACCGGGATCCTGCGGTGACGCTCAGGCGGGTCGCCGCGCCTCGATGTTGAGGCGGACGTAGTCGAGCACCAGCGGGTCGCCGGCGGCCGCGAGGACGTCGGCGATGAAGGGGTCGACGAGGTCGTCGGGAAGGCGCTCGGCGTGGGGGTGGAGGCAGACGGAGCGCACGAACGCGGCCGGCTCGGGCGGCGTGACGTCCCAGGGCTGCAGCCAGGTGCGGACGTCGGTGAAGCCCGCGCGTCCGAGCCGGTCCGCCGTCTCCTCGGCGGTGGCGAACCGCCACGTCCCGGTGCCGGAGAACCCCGCGAGGTGCTCGGCGTAGGGGGCCCGCTCGCCCACCGCCGCGGCGGCGGCGAGGAAGCGGGCGATGTTGCCGGCGCCGCCGCACTGGGCGACGAGCCGCCCGCCGGGGCGCAGCGCCGCGTGCAGGCGCGCGAACAGCGTGTCGTGGTCGTCGATCCAGTGGAAGACGGCGCTGGAGAAGACCGCGTCGACGGGCGCGTCGAGCTCGAGGGCCAGCAGGTCGGACTGCGCCACGGTCGCGCGCGCCCCCAGGACGCGGCGGGCCTCCGCCACCATGGACGGGGCGCCGTCGACGGCGATCACGCGGCCGCGGGGCAGGCGGGCGAGCAGCTTCTCGGTGACGCGGCCCGTGCCGCAGCCGGCGTCGAGGACGGTCTCGTCGCCGCGGAGGGCGAGCCGGTCGAGGAGGACCTCCGCCCAGTCCTGGTGCGGTGCCGAGACCCGGTGGTAGGTCCGGGCGTCCCAGTCGGGCGTGGCCGAGCTCATGCGTCCTCCGTGCGATCGTGACAGCGTACGACTGTACGTTATCACGTACATCGCCCACCGGCGGCGTTCGCTCCCAACCGCGCCCGCCACCGCGGCGTGCCGGCGGGAGTACGCTCGGTCCGTTCCCGAACCGCCAGGAGGGCACCATGCTCTGCGCGCACACCGTCCGCAAGCTGAAGCCGGGCACGTTCGACCAGTTCGCCGAGGCGTTCCGGCCCGACCAGGGGAGCGCTGCCGGCCCGCCGTCCGGCTGGGTCCGGTTCGACCTCTGCCGCGGCGTCAGCGATCCCGACGAGGTCGTGACCTTCGGCTTCTTCGACGGCACGATGGAGCAGCTCGAGGCCAACCAGGACGACCACGGCTACGCCGATCGCGTCGCGGCCGTGGCGCCGTTCGTCGATCACGTGGAGGCCAACGGCGTCTACGAGGTCGTCGTCGAGCTGAAGGCCGAGGGCACCGCAGCCTGACCCGGTCCGCGGGCGCCGCACGTCCGGCGCCCGCGCCGGTACCGTCCCGGGCCGTGCTGACCGTCATCCGCCGCGAGCCGTCGGCGACGCTCTTCGCCGTCCAGCTCGCCGGCGTCCTGCTCTACCCGCTGATGGAGGGCTATGCCGTCGGGCGCGCGCTGTTCAGCGTCTTCGGGATCTTCGTGCTGTGGCTGGTGCTGCGGATCGTCCGCAGCTCCGCCGCGTTGACGTCGGTCGGCCTGCTGCTCGGCATCCCCGCCACGGCGCTGCTGCTCGTGCAGGCGGTCCGCGGCGGCGACGATGCGCTGCTGCCGTGGTCGTCGGCGCTCGAGGCGGCGCTGTACTTCTACGCGGCCGGCGCCCTCATCGGGTACATGCTGGCCGACCACCGGATCACGCGCGACGAGCTGTTCGCCGTGGGCGCGACGTTCACGCTCGTGGCCTGGGCGTTCGCCTACACCTACACCGTCTGCCAGGCCGTCGAGCCCGGGACCTTCCTCGCCGCCGAGCACCCGCACGACCAGCGCTCATGGGTGGAGCTGCTCTTCCTGAGCTTCACGACGCTCACCAGCACGGGGCTCAGCGACGTGGTCCCGGTCAGGGCGTTCGGCCGGGCGCTCGTCATGATCGAGCAGCTGGCCGGCGTCGCCTACGTCGCCATGGTCGTGTCGCGGCTGGTCGGCCTCACGCTGACCCGGCGCGTCAGCGGCGCGGACGGCGGCTGAGCGGTCCATGGCCCGGCGGCTCCCCAGGTGTGGAGCCGCTCAACGGGCGCTCAGCCGGGTCGCCGCCGCCTTCCAGGTGGCGACGACCCGCTGGCCCGGCCGTAGGTCCAGCGCGCGGCGGGCGCCGGCGGTGATCTCCGCGGCCAGCGGCTGCGAGGCCAGCAGGCCGACGCGGACGCGGTTGCCGACCTCGGTGAGCGAGACGATCTCCGCGTCGAGGTGGTTGCGCGCCGACGCGCCGCCGGGCGGCCCGGTGCTCGCGGCACGCGCGGTCTCCAGCGTGATCTCCCACGGGAACACGCTGGCGGCCGCGGGCCCGGTCGCGGCATCGGTGCTGACCACGGAGCCGCCGCCGTCGAGCGCCAGCCGCGTCAGCCCGTCGGCGGCCGGGGCGGCGACGCCGGTGAGGACCACCGCGCCGCTGAAGTCGGCCACGAACGCCGAGGCCGGCCGCGCGGCCAGCGCCGCCGCGGTGTCGCGCTGGACGATCGCGCCGCGGTCGACGATCGCCACCTCGTCGCCGAGCAGCGCGGCCTCGGCGAAGTCGTGCGTCACCAGCAGCGTCGGCACGCCGGCGTCGCGCAGCACGGCGGCCAGCTCGCGCGCGGCGGCGCCGCGCGTCGTGGCGTCCAGCGCCGAGAGCGGCTCGTCGAGGAGCAGCACGGCGGGATCGAGCGCCAGCGCCCGCGCGATCGCGACGCGCTGGCGCTCGCCGCCGGAGAGCGTCGCCGGGCGCGCGTCCGCCAGGCCGCCCACGCCGAAGCGGTCGAGCAGCGCCACCGCGCGCGCCCGGCGGTCGCGGCGGCGGCCGCGGCGCGGCAGGGCGTAGGCGACGTTGTCGGCCGCCGTGAGATGGCCGAAGAGGGCGTAGTCCTGGAACACGAAGCCGCAGCGCCGCTGCTCGGCCGGGACGTCGACGCCGCGCGCGGTGTCGAGCCAGACCGTGCCGGCGAGCGCGACGTGCCCGCGCTGCGGGCGTAGCAGCCCCGCGGCGACGCGGAGGATCGTCGACTTGCCCGCACCCGACGGGCCGGCGAGCGCCAGGCAGCGCCCCGCCGGCGCCTCGAGGGCGACGTCGAGGGTGAGCGCGCCGAGGGTCGTCGCGGCCTCAAGCCGCAGCACGGGAGGCGGCGGCCGGCTCCGGGCCGGCGAGGAGCTTGGCGGTCAGCAGCACGGCGGCGGAGACCACGACGAGCACCGCCGAGAGGGCGAGCGCGCCGGTGAAGTCGGTGGAGAACCGCTCGTAGATGGCCAGCGGGACGGTCTGCGTCACTCCGCGGAACGACCCCGCGAACATCAGCGTCGCCCCGAACTCGCCCACGGCGCGCCCCCAGGCGAGCGCCAGGCCGGTGACCAGGCCGGGGCGCGCGGCTGGGACGGCGACCCGCAGCCAGGTCCGCAGCTCGCCCGCGCCGAGCGTCCGGGACGCGTCCAGCCAGCGCGGGTCGACGGCCGCGAACGCCGCCTGGGCCTGGCGCAGGTAGAACGGCGCCGAGACGAACGTCAGGGCCACGATCACGCCCGCGGTCGAGAGCACGAGCCGCAGGCCGGCGCCGGCCACCGCGCCGCCGAGCAGCCCCTCGGGCCCGAGCGCCGCCAGCAGCGCGATGCCGGCCACCGCGGGCGGCAGCACCAGCGGCAGCTCCAGCAGCGTCGCGATGGTCGCCCGGCCGCGGAAGCGCCGCGTGGCCAGCAGGTAGGCGGCGGGCGTGCCGACGACCACGACGATCGCCAGCGCGGCGAGCGTGCACTCCAGGCTCAGCCGCAGCGCGTCGCGGGCGCTCGGGTCGTCGAGCGCCGACAGCAGCGTGCCCGGGTCGGTGTCCACGAAGATCGCCACGACGGGCAGCAGCAGGAAGCCGAGCGCGAGGGCGAGCGCCAGCGCGAGCGCGGCGCGGAACGCGCGGCCCGACCTCATCGCGCCGGCACCCCGAACCCGGCGGCGCGCAGGGCGCGGCGGCCGGCCGGCCCGGTCAGCGCGTCCAGGAACCGCTGCGCGGCGGCGCGGCGCGGCGCGCCGCGGACGACGCCGGCGGCGTAGCGGATCACCGGGCGCGCCGCCCGCGGCAGCGGGATCGCGCGCAGCGTGCCTGCCGAGGCGCGGACGTCGCTGCGGTAGACGAAGCCGGCGTCGACCGCGCCCTCGGTGAGCTTGCCGACGATGCCGCCGACGTCGGGCTCCGTGGAGCGGACGTTGCGCTGCAGCGCGCTGCGCTCGGCGGCGGGCAGATGGGCGAGCACGGTGTGCGTGTAGGCGCCGACCGGCACCGCCGGCGCGCCGACCGCGATCGTGACCCCGGCGCGCCCGAGGTCGGCCAGCGACCGCAGGTCGCGGCGCTCGGCGGGGACCGCGGCGACCAGCTCGTTGGTGGCGAACACGCGCGGCGGGTCGAGCAGGCCGCGGCGATGGAGGTCGCTGGGCAGCGCCTCGTCGGCGGCGGCGTAGACGTCGGGCCGGGCGCCCTGCCGGATCTGGGCGGCGAGGACGTCGGAGCCGGCGAACGAGAACGCGGGCGCCGCGCCGCCGTCGCGGGCGAGCGCCGCGCCGAGCTCGGTGAACGCCGTCCGCAGCGAGGCCGCCGCCGACACGCGGACCGCGCCGTCGCCCGCCGATGCCCCGTCGCCGCCGCAGCCGGCGAGCGCGGTCGCGGCGGCTGCGGCGGCGATGACGGCGCCCGCGCGCAGCCGGCGCCTCACGCTGCCTCCAGCGCGGTCCCGGCGCCGGTGAGGTCGTAGCCGTCGAGCGCCTCGAGCCGGCGGCGGAGCACCGCGGAGCCGACGACGTCCAGCGCCGCGGCCACGCCCGGGTGGTCGCGCCAGGGCTCGGCGACCCACAGCTCGACCACGTGGTCCTCGAGCGGCGCGAACGCGAGGCCCATCGCCGCGGCGGCCGGGCCGTAGGTGACGGCGGGCGCGCCCGTCCACGCCGCGCGCTGCGCGGCCTCGAGGTGGCCGGCGGCGACGACCGCCCGTCGCGGAGCCGGCAGCCCGAGCCGCCGGGCGGCGCGCAGGACCGCCTGGTCGCTGGTCGCCGTCGCCGGCCGCCGCACGATCCGCGGGCCGTCGGCCAGCAGCGCCTCCAGGGAGGTGCCGCCGCGCTGGGGCGCGTATGCGAGGCCGACCGGCCAGCGCGCGAACCGCCAGCGGCGCACCGGGACGGGCGGCTGGGGGAGATGGCCGGCGCGGCCGTGCACGAGCGCGCCGTGGCAGCGCCCGGCGGCCAGCGCGCGCAGCGCCGCGCCGGTCGGAGCGGGGACGGCGACGACGCGGGCCGCGCCGCGCGCGGCGGTGAGCTCGTCGACGGCCGTCAGCGCGGGATCGCAGCCGGCGAGCACGCAGCCGTCGCGGCGGCCGCGGGGCAGGGGCGCCACGGCGCCGCGCTGGACGACGCCGTCGGCTGCCGCCCAGGACCGCGGGTCGGCGCCGGCCGGCGCGGCGACGAGCGCGTCCCCGACGCGGGCGGTGCGGACGGCGGCGCCCTCGGCGAGCGGTCCGAGCACGCCGGCGGCCGCCGGCGGCGGAGCGTCCCCGCCGGGGCCGAAGAGCTCCTCGACCGAGGTGGCGAGCGCCGCCGCCAGCCGCAGCGCCGCATCGACCGCCGGGACGTGGCGGCCCTGCTCGATCGCGCTCACCTGCGAGCGGCTGATCTCGGCGGCGAGGGCCAGCTCGGCCTGGGAGAGCCCGCGTCGCTCGCGGGCGCCGCGGAGGCGCCGCGCTGCCGCTCCGTCGATCACGACAGGATCCTACCCCTCCACCGGGATCCTGCCAAAAGCGGACCCACGGGTAGCCTCCGGGGCCCACCCTCTCCCGATCTCCCCGCACATGGCCTCCACCACCACGCCCACCGGCGCCCTCGGCGCGCCCGCCGCCGAGGGCGGCCTCGACCGCGACCTCCTGCTCGTCGCCAGCGTCGTCGTGCTCGGCGCGATCATGTCGATCCTCGACACGACGGTCGTCAACGTCGCGATCAACACGCTCGCGCGCGACTTCGACACGACCCTCGCGACGATCCAGTGGGTGGCGACCGGCTACACGCTCGCGCTCGCGACGGTGATCCCGCTGACCGGCTGGGCCGCCGATCGCTTCGGCACCAAGCGGCTGTACCTGACGTCGATCGCGCTGTTCCTCTTCGGGTCGATCCTGTCGGGCGCCGCGTGGAGCGCCGCGTCGCTCATCGTCTTCCGCGTCCTGCAGGGGCTCGGCGGCGGCATGCTCATGCCGCTCGGCATGACGATCCTCACCCGCGCGGCGGGCCCGCAGCGCGTCGGGCGCGTGATGGCGATCATCGGCGTGCCGATGCTGCTGGGCCCGGTCGTGGGTCCGATCCTCGGTGGCTGGCTCGTCGACGACTTCTCGTGGCGCTGGATCTTCTACATCAACGTCCCGGTCGGCATCGCGGCGCTCCTGCTGTCGTCCCGCGTGCTGCCGCGCGACGTCGGGCAGCCGGAGCACCGGCTCGACTGGCTCGGGCTGGCGCTCCTCTCACCGGGCCTGGCGCTGCTCATCTACGGGCTGGCGCAGAGCAGCTCGGGCGGCGGCTTCGGCGCGGCCGACGTGCTCGCGCCGATGGCGGTCGGCATCGTCGCGCTCGGCCTGTTCGTGGCGCACGCGCTGCGGATCCCCGACGAGGCGCTGATCGACCTGCGGCTGTTCGCCAACCGGACGTTCTCGGCCGCGAGCGTCACGCTGATCCTCGTGATCGTCGCGGTCTTCGGCGGCATGCTGCTGCTGCCGCTGTACCTGCAGGCGGTGCGCGGGGAGAGCGCGATGGCCACCGGCCTGCTGCTGGCCCCGCAGGGGCTCGGCGCGATGATCGCCATGCCGGTCGCCGGCCGGCTAACCGACTCGACCGGGGTCGGGCGCATCGTCCCGGTCGGCCTGGTGCTCGTCGGCCTGTCGTTCCTCGGCCTGACGCAGCTGGGCGCCGACACCAGCTACTGGCTGCTGAGCGCCGACCTCTTCGTGATGGGCGTCGGCATGGGCGGCACGATGATGCCGACGTTCTCCGGCGCGATGCAGACGCTGCGCCGCGCCGCGATCGCCCGCGCCAGCACGACGCTGAACATCAACCAGCAGGTCGGCGCGTCGATCGGCACCGCGGTGCTGAGCGTGCTGCTCGCCCACGAGCTGACCAGCCGCCTCGGCGGCGGAGGCTCGGGCAACGGCATCGGCGCCGACGTCCCCGACCGGGTGCGCGAGCGGATCGCACCCGACATGGCCGCGGCGTTCGGCGCGACGTTCTGGTGGGCGCTGCTGCTGGTCGCGCTCGCGTTCGTCGTCGCGCTCGTGCTGCTGCCCAAGCACAGGCCCGAGCCCGTCGAGGACCCCGATGATCCGGCTGCCGCCGGCGCGGAGGATCCCGCGCTGGCGATGATGCACTAGGCCGGTCGCCGCCCCGCGGGATCAGCTGCGGGCGGCGATCCCGCCGGCGGCGACGAGGTCGGCGAGGCGGACGAGCTTGACGCGTGGGCGGCCGTGCGGCTCGCCGGCCGCCTTCTCGGCCGCGTCGATGGCCTGCCAGCCCTCCCACGTGACGGCGTCCGGCGCGCGCTCGGCGAAGAAGACCGCGGCGGCGTCGGCGTCGGGCTGGGTGGGCTCGTTGAGGGCGCCGGCCTCGGCGTCGGCGACGATCTTGGCGGTCGTGTCGGCGGCGTCCTTCTTGTTGGTGCCGATGACGCCGCTGGGGCCGCGCTTGATCCAGCCGACGACGTACTCGCCGCGCTGGGCGTGGCCGTCCTCGTTCGTCACGCGGCCGCCCTCGTTGCGGATCAGGCCCCGGCGGTCGTCGAACGGGATGTCGTCGACGGGCGTGCCGCGGTAGCCGATCGAGCGCAGGACCAGGCCGCAGTCGATGACCTCGGTCTCGTCGGTCGCCACCGCCCGCAGGCCGCCGTGCTCGGTGGGCTCGATGCGGTTCTTGACGACGCGCACGCCGGTGACCGGCCCGTCCTCGCCCTCGCCGAGGATCTCGACGGGCGAGCGCAGGAAGCGCAGCACGATCCGGTGCGAGGCGTCCTTGGGGCCGGCGGCCGCGTAGTCGCGCAGGATCTCGACGTTCTTGCGGGCCGTGATGTCGGCCTCCTCCGCGAGCCAGCGGGCGCTGTGCTCGTCGAGCTCCAGGTCGGCGACGTCGACCTCGACGCCGGCGCGCTGCAGGTCGGCGAGCTCCCGCAGCTCCGGGTTGGTGAACGCCGCCTGCGCCGGGCCGCGGCGGCCGAGCAGGACGACCTCCTTGACCTGCGACGCGGCGAACGCCTCGATCGCGTGGTCCGCGGTGTCGGTGGCCGCCAGCTCGTCGGGGTGCAGGACGAGCATCCGCGCGACGTCGATCGCCACGTTGCCGTTGCCCACCACGACGGCGCGCTCGGCGTCGAGGTCGAACTCGTGGTCGCAGGCGTCGGGGTGGCCGTTGTACCAGGCGACGAAGTGCGTGGCGGCGTGCGACCCGGGGCGGTCCTCGCCCGGGATGCCGAGGCGGTTGTCGTCGGAGGTGCCGAGCGCGTAGAGCACGACGTGGTAGCGCTCGAGCAGCTCGGCCCGCGAGACGTGCTCGCCGAGCTTGACGCCGCCGAAGAAGCGGAAGCCCGGCTTGCGGGCCGTCTTCTCGTAGACGCGCGTGACGGCCTTGATCTTCGGGTGGTCGGGGGCGACGCCCGCGCGCACGAGCCCGAACGGCGTCGGCAGGGCGTCGAGGAGGTCGACCTCGAAGCCGGCACCCAGCAGCTGGTCGGCGGCGTAGAAGCCCGAGGGGCCGGCGCCGACGATGGCGGCGCGGCGGGAGGCGGTCGGCGAGTTCTCGGCGGACATCACCCTGCAGGGTATTGGGCGAGGGGCGCCGGCGGGCTCCAGACCCGAAATCCCATCCGGATTCCCCCCTTTTGCCCGGGGCCGGTGGTTCCGTTGGGCGAACCAGGGGTTCGCTGATCGGAACCACCGCCGGTGGTGGGCGTGGCTACAGCTGCAGGGACTTGAGCGTCAGGAACTCCTCGATGCCGTACGGCCCGAGCTCGCGGCCGTGGCCGGACTGCTTGTAGCCGCCGAACGGCGCCAGCGGGTTGAAGACGCCGCCGTTGATCTCGACCTGGCCCGTCCGGATGCGGCGGGCGACGCGCTTGGCGCGCTCCTCGTCGGCCGACCAGACGCCGCCGGCCAGGCCGTACTGCGAGTCGTTGGCCTTCGCGATCGCGTCGTCCTCGCCGTCGTAGGGCATGATCGCCAGCACCGGCCCGAAGATCTCCTCCTGGGCGATCGTCATCTCGGGCGTCACGTCGCTGAAGACGGTCGGCCGCACGTAGTAGCCGCGCTCCAGGCCCTCGGGCGCCTCGGCGCCGCCGGCCACCAGCCGCGCGCCCTCCTCGACGCCCCGGCGGATGTAGTCGCGGACGCGCGTGCGCTGGACGTCGCTGACCAGCGGGCCGAGCGCGGTCGCCGGGTCGAGCGGGTCGCCGACCACGGTCTGCTCGACCGCCGCCGCCGCGATCGCCTCGACGACCGGGAGCTGCTCGCGCGGCACGAGCATCCGCGTCAGCGCCGAGCACGTCTGGCCGGAGTTCAGGTAGCACTTGCGGATGCCGTCGACGACGGCGGTCTCGAGGTCGGCGTCGTCGAGGATGACGTTGGCCGACTTGCCGCCCAGCTCGAGCGCGACGCGCTTGACCGTCGCCGCGGCCACCTCGCTGACGCGCCGGCCCGCGCGCGTGGAGCCGGTGAAGGACACCATGTCGACGCCGGGGTGGCCGGCGATCGCCTCGCCGACGACGGGCCCGGCGCCGCTGACGAGGTTGAAGACGCCCGGCGGGACGCCGACCTCCTCCATGATCTCGGCCAGGATGTAGGCGTTGAGCGGCGTGACCTCGGAGGGCTTGAGCACGACCGTGCACCCCGCGGTCATCGCGGGCGCGACCTTCGCCGCGATCTGATGCAGCGGGTAGTTCCACGGCGTGATCGCGCCGACCACGCCCACCGGCTCGCGGACGATCAGCGAGTTGCCGATCCGCTGCTCCCACGGCAGCTCGCCCGCCAGGTGGGCCATCGACATGAACGTCATGGCCGGCAGCCCGGCCTGGACCATCATGCCCACCGACAGCGGGCAGCCCAGCTCCTGGGCGATGAGCGTGGCGATCTCCTCGGCGCGGTCCTGCAGCCGCGCGCCGACCGCGGTGCACAGCTCGACGCGGTCGGTCAGCGACACGGCGCTCCACGGCGCGAACGCGTCGCGCGCGGCGGCGACGGCCGCGTCGACGTCGGCGGGCGTGCCGGCCGGGACGCGCCCCATGACCTCCTCGGTGGCGGCGTTGACCACGT
>DASTWY010000004.1:0-58393 GCA_035765735.1 Baekduia sp.
CCTCGTCGTCGTATTCGAACATCGGGAAGTCGGTGACCCACAGCGGCTTCCAGCCCGCTTCGACCAGCCCGCGGTCCTTGCCGACCTTCAGGCGCAGCGCGCCCATGAAGTCGGTCACGGCCTTCCACTTGCCCGCGCCGACGAACACGATGTCGCCAGTCTGCGCGCCGGTGGCCGCCAGCACCGCCTCCAGCGCCGCGTCGTCGAGGAACTTGGCGACCGGCGAGCTGACGCCCTCGCGGCCCTTGGCGCGATCCTCGACCTTGATCCAGGCCAGGCCCCGCGCGCCGTACTTGGCGACGTATTCGGTCAGCCCGTCGATCTCCTTGCGCGAGAGCGTGGCGGCGGCGGGCACGCGCAGCGCGGCCACGCGGCCGGCCGGATCGTTGGCCGGTTCGGCGAACACCTTGAACTCCACGCCCTTGAGCGCATTGGCCACGTCGACCAGCTCCAGCGCAATGCGCAGGTCCGGCTTGTCGGAGCCGAAGCGGCGCATGGCTTCGGCGTAGGTCATGCGGGGGAACGTGGCGGCCAGTTCCACATCCGCCACTTCCTTGAACACATGGCGGATCAGCCCTTCGACGAAGTCCTGCACGTCGTGCTCTTCGACGAAGGCGAACTCCAGGTCGAGCTGGGTGAATTCGGGCTGGCGGTCGGCGCGCAGGTCCTCGTCGCGGAAGCAGCGGGCGATCTGGTAGTAGCGCTCGAACCCGGACATCATCAGCAGCTGCTTGAAGAGCTGCGGCGACTGCGGCAGCGCGTACCACGCGCCGGGCTGCAGCCGGGCCGGGACGAGGAAGTCGCGGGCGCCCTCCGGCGTGGAGCGCGTCAGCACCGGCGTCTCGATCTCGAGGAAGTCGCGGTCGGCCAGGACGTCGCGCATCGTCTTGACGACGCGGTGGCGCAGGACCAGCGCGTCGCGCATCGACTCGCGCCGCAGGTCGACGGCGCGGTGGCGCAGGCGCAGCGTCTCGTCGACCGGCACCTCCTCGTCGACGGGGAACGGCGGGGTGTCGGCCTCGGCGAGCGTCTGCATCTCGCTGACCGAGATCTCGATCTCGCCCGTCGGGATGTTGGGGTTCTCGTTGCCGGCCTCGCGCCGGACGACCTCGCCGTGCGCCGAGATGACGTGCTCGGAGCGCAGCCGCTCGGCGGCGGTGAACGCCGGGCCCGAGGTCTCCGGATGGAAGACGAGCTGCACGATCCCGCTGCGGTCGCGCAGGTCGATGAAGATCAGCCCGCCGTGGTCGCGACGGCGGTGGACCCAGCCCGAGACGCGCACGGTGCGCCGCGCGTCGCCGGCGCGCAGGTCCCCGGCCCACGCGTCGCGGTAGCCGTTGGGGCGCGGAGCGTGGTTCACGACAGGTGCCGTCCCTTCAGGACGTGCGCGACGACCGCCGCCGCGTCCACCTGCTCCTGCTCGCCGCTCTCCAGGTCCTTCAAGATGGTCTCCTCCTCACCGAGGATGGCAACGTACCGGGCGCCGGAGCGATCGGCCTGCTTGAGCTGGCCCTTGCGCGACCGGCCGGCCAGCTCGAGCTGGACGTTGAGCCCGGCGCGGCGCGCCTCGGCGGCCAGCGTGAAGGCGGTCACGTCGGTGCCCGCCACGTAGAGGTCGCACGGCACCGCGCCGTCGTGGCGCTGATCGCCGGCCAGCAGGATCCGCTCGATCCCGGCAGCCCAGCCGATGCCCGGCGTGCGCGGCAGGCCGAGCTGCTCGGCCAGGCCGTCGTAGCGCCCGCCGCCGCCGACGCCGGACTGCGCGCCGAGCGCGTCGGAGGTCAGCTCGAACAGCGTCCGCGTGTAGTAGTCGATGCCGCGTACGAGCGTGGGGTCGATCTCGTACTGGATCCCGGCGGCGTCGAGACGGGCCCGCACCTCGGCGAAGTGCTCGGCGTCCTCGGGCGCGAGGTGGTCGAGCAGCAGCGGCGCGTCGCGCATGACGTCGCGCGTGCCCGGGTGGTCGGCGTCGAACGCGCGCAGCGGGTTGAGGTCGATCCGCGAGCGGACCTCCTCGCTGAGCCGGTCCTCGTTGGCGCGCAGGTGCGCGACGAGCTTGTCGCGGTACGCGGCGCGCGTCTCGGGCGTGCCGAGCGAGCTCAGGCGCAGGCGCACGTCGCGCACGCCGAGCTCGCCCATCAGCGTGTGCAGCAGCAGGATCGACTCGGCGTCGACGGCCGGGTCGTCGGACCCGATCGCCTCGCAGCCGACCTGCCAGAACTGGCGGTAGCGGCCGGCCTGCGGCTTCTCCTGGCGGAAGAACGGGCCGAAGTACCAGAGCTTGACCGGCTGCGGCAGCTTCTGCATGCCGTGCTCGGCGTAGGCGCGCATGATCGGCGCCGTGCCCTCGGGCCGCAGGGTCAGCGAGCGGCCGCCCTGGTCCTCGAGGGTGTACATCTCCTTCTGGACGATGTCGGTGGACGCGCCGACGCCGCGCGAGAAGAGGTCGGTCTGCTCGAAGATCGGCGTCTCGACCCGGCGGTAGCCGGCGCCCCCGAGGATCTCGCGCGCGGTGTCGACGACCGCCTGGCGCGCGGCGTCCTGATCGGGCAGCACGTCGTACGTGCCGCGCGGTGCCTGCGGGCGCTCGCTCAAACCCGAGGCAGCTCGTGGAGGAACGGGTTCGTCGCGCGCTCGCGGCCGAGCGTCGTGATGCCCATGTGCCCGGGATGCACGACGGTCTCGTCGCCGAACCGATCCAGCAGCACGGCGATCGAGCGCAGCAGCGTCGGGTGGTCGCCGCCGGGCAGGTCGGTGCGGCCGATCGAGCTCTGGAACAGGACGTCACCGCTGAACAGCGCGCCCTCGTCCTCGATGGCGTAGGTCACGTGCCCGGGGCTGTGGCCCGGCGTGAACAGCACCTCGACGTCGAAGCCCGCCAGCTGCAGGCGCTCGCCGCCCTCGACGGTGTGCTCGGGATCCCAGGACTCGTACGGGCCGAAGCCGGGCCACGGGACGAAGGCCATGATGTCCTGCAGCACGGGGACCTCGAGCTTCGGGCAGTACACCGGGGCACCCGTCGCCCTGGCGATCGGCGCCACGGCGCCGACGTGGTCGAAGTGGCAGTGCGTCAGCAGGATCGCGTCGAGCTGCACGCCGAGGCCCTCGATCGCGGCCAGGAGCTTCGGCGCCTCCTCGCCCGGGTCGACGATGAGCGCGCGGTCGGAGCCGTCGCGGCGCAGCAGGAAGCAGTTCTCCTGGACCGGGCCGACCGTGAGCATACGCACGTCCATGACCTACACCTTGCCCTTGCCCGCCGTGCGCTGGCGGCGGTTGTAGAGGTAGTTGTCGGTGTAGTAGGCGATCGGCACGTAGATGAGGAACATCACGAGGCCGATGGCGATCGCGGTGGCGATCGGCTGGCCGATGACGGCGACCACCACGATGAACAGGACGGTGGCCAGCGCAGCCCGGTTGACCGACCCGCGCCACGTCGGCGGCTGGCTGTAGCGGTCGACGCGCGCCCGACCGGAGCCCTTCTTGGCCGGCGCGGCGTTCGGTCCGGGACGGCCGGTGCGCCCGCGCGTCTCGACCATCCCGGCGGCGTTGCCGCGGTGCTTGGTCCGGCGCTTGCGCTTGGTCTGGGCCATGGATCAGGACGATAGCCCTTGGAGGGCCTGCTCGACCGTCCGGCGGTGGCGGACCTCGACGTCCGGCGGGAAGCCGGCGAAGGCGGCCTCGGGCGCCAGGCCGACCAGCTCGCACCGGGCGATCGGCGCGCGGCGGGCGACGGCCTCCACCACGCGCGCCAGCGGCACGGCGCGGTGGTCCTCGACGTTGGTGGACACCTGTGCGACGCCGCCCTGGGCGGCCAGCTCGAGCCCGAGCGCGCGCACGCCGAGCAGCCCGTCGACGCCCCCGTCGCGGATCGCGGCGGCGATCGCGCGGGCGTCGGCCACGGTGGCGGGCGGGGCGAGCTCGATGTTGAAGGCGATCAGCGGCGGTCGGGCGGCGACCAGCACCGCGCCCGCGGTCGGGTGCAGCCGCGCCGGCCCGAAGTCCGGGCGCAGCTCTCCGGCGGCGACGCGCTCGGCGAGCCGGCGGCGGCCGCCGCGTCGCAGCTCGGCGCGCGTGCGCCCGGCGCCCAGCAGCCCGTACAGGAACACCGGGAGCCCGACCTCCTCGCCCAGCCACTCCGCGAGCACCAGCGCCTCGGCGCACGCCGCGCCGCGGCGCGCGGCATCGAGGTAGACGACCGGCGCGACGTCGAGGGCGCCCACGTGCGGGTGCACCCCGCGCGCGGTGCGGAGGTCGATCCGTGCCACCGCCTGGTGCGCGCCCGCGACCAGCGCGCCCGCCATCCGGCCGGGCGCCGCGGCGAGCGTGTGCACCGCCCGGTGGTGATCGGGATCGGCGTGCGTGTCGAGCAGGTGCGCGCCGCCGGCGCGGTACGCGTCGCCGACGGCGGCCACGACGGCCGGATCGCGGCCCTCGGAGATGTTCGGGACGGCGAGCAGCACGGCGCGCGAGAGGCTAGAGGCGCCCACGGGCGCCCCGTCGCCTCCCTGCCACGCCGGCATGGATCAGCGCGCGCGGAACGGCTTCGACGTCGCGCTGGCCTTGCCGGCGGCATTCGAGGCCGTCACCCGGCAGCGCACCAGCTGGCCCTTGACCTTGCCGCTGACCGCCAGATGCCGGCTCGCGCCGCGGACCGCCTTGGCGCCGACGTACCAGCGGTAGGCGAGCGCCGGCGCGGGCTTGCCGCGCCAGCGGCCTCCGTCGCAGCTCAGCGTCCGGCCCAGCTTGCGGATGCGCGGCCGCCGCAGCGCCCGGGGCTTGCGCACCAGGTCGACCGTGCTCGAAGCGCTGGCGCTGGCCGCGTCGGCGAGACCGCCGTCCTGGAGGTAGCCGCAGACGCGCCACTGGCCGAAGCGGAACTTCGTGTGCGAAGTGAAGGTCAGGTCGAAGCCTCCGCTCACCCGCGTCGCCGTGCCGGCGGGCACGACGTCGAACCCGCGCGGCCCGGTGTCCTCGTCGTAGGTCGCCGGGCAGGCCCGCGTGGCCGGCACCGCCGTGACCAGCAGGTCGTTGGGCGCCTCGATCGATCCGGTGGCCTGGACGCGGATGTCGGCGCCGTGGGCGCGCGGCTGGATCGCCACGCCGGTCACGGCGAGCGTCGCCTGCGGGGCGCGCACGCTCGCCGTCGCCGACGTCGCCACCGCGGTGTCGTCCGGCGTCCGGTAGAGCCAGGCGCACACGCGCCGATTGCCGGGGGCCGGGAACGTGTACGGCAGCTGGCCGGCGGCGTGGCCGTTGAGGAGCACCGGGGACGGCGTCAGGTACGTGCTGCCGAGCGCGCCGACCAGCGCCTCGTCCATGTTGACCGTCGGCTGGCACGCCGGCCCGTCGGCGGCCCGCTCGACGACCGTGAGGTTCAACGGCACGCCGGCGGTGTCGTACTCGTAGTTGACGCTGGAGAGCAGCCCGGCGACCGGGTCGGTGGCGACCCTCACCGTCAGCTGCTCGCCGTCGGCGTGGGCGATGGCGGGCGCCGCCAGCGCAACGCCGAGGACGGCGACGGCGACGGCGCGGCGACCGAGGGACCGGGTCGCCGGGATGAGCTGCGGCATGTGAGGCCTCGCGGGATCGGGACGGGGGCGAGCGCGGCCCGGGGAGGCCGCGCGCCGACCCTATTCCGCGGTGCAACGTGCAGGCAAGCCGCCGAGCGGCCGCGCCCCGGTCACCCCAGTGCCGCGCCCGGTGGCTCGGCGGCCACCGCCGAGGCCTCCGGCTCGACCGGCCGGGCGCCGGCGAAGAGCGCGCGGTGCACGGCGGCCGCCAGGACCGCGCCGACGGCGGGCGCGACGATGAACGCCCAGAGCTGCCCCAGCGCCCAGCCGCCGACGACCACCGCGGGGCCGAGGCTCCGCGCCGGGTTGACGCTCGTGCCGTCGACCGGGATGCCGACGAGGTGGATCAGCGTCAGCACCAGGCCGATCGGGATGCCGGCGAACGCGACATCCGCGATGCGGTCGGTCGCCGACAGCACGGTGAAGACGAGGAACGCGGTGAGCACCACCTCGACGATCAGCACGCCGCCCAGCGGGAAGCCGCCCGGCGAGTGGTCGCCGTAGCCGTTGGCGCCGAAGCCCTGTTGCTGCAGGTCGTACGGGCCGGTGCGCGACTTGATGACGACGAGCAGCACGAGGGCCGCGATCACCGCGCCCACCACCTGCCCGGCCCAGTAGCGCACCGCCTCCGGCGCGGTGATGCGCCGCGCCATCAGCAGGCCGAGCGTCACGGCGGGGTTGATGTGGCAGCCCGAGATCGGGCCGATCGCGTAGGCCATCGCCAGCAGCGAGAGGCCGAACGCGAAGGCGATCCCCACCCCGCCGACGCTGTCGCCGGCGATGACCACGGTGCCGACGCCGCCGAAGACCAGGACGAAGGTGCCGATGGCCTCGGCGATGGGCACACGGGTTGCCGTCGTGACTGCGGGGGCCGGCCGGCGCGCCGGCGGTGCGGTCGCGGTGGAAGCCATGCGGATCGCTCTCCTTGGTGATGTGACGGCCTCCGACGGCCGTCGGGACGCGCGTGCTCGGACGGTCCCAGCAGCGACGACGGCCGCCATCCGCAGAACGCGCACGAGCGCCTGCGGAGAAGTACGCAGGAGCAGGCGACCCCGGACAGCGCGCGGTTGACGCGCCGCAGGGCCGGAAAGCCCGTGCGGCGACCCGCGCCCTGGATCCCGAGGACATGCCCGCCACCCACCCGTCCACGCGGCAGCGCCTGCTGCGCCGCAGCGGCCCGCTCTCCGACAGCTACCCGGCGGCCGTGGCGCTGGTGCTCCTGGCGCTCACGCCGTATCTCATCCTCACCACCGCGCTCACGCCGCTGCAGGACGCGCTCGGGCACGACCTGGCCCTCAGCCCGCGCGCGCTGCAGGTGACCGCGGGGATGTCGAACGCCGCGTACGCCTTCGGGGCGGTGCTCGGCGTGCAGCTCACCGCGCGCCTGCCGGTGCGGCGTGTGCTGCTGGTGACGGCGGCCACGTTCGTGGTGGCCTCGGTGCTCGCCGCGTGGGCGCCGACGTCGGGGCTCTGGATCGCCGGGCGCGTCGCCCAGGGGCTGACGACGGGGATGATGCTGATCGCCGCGGTGCCGCCGCTGGTCATCGGCTGGCCGGTGCAGAAGATGCCGATCACCGGCGCGGTCATGAACATGGGGATCTTCGGCGCGGTCGCGCTCGGTCCCGTGATCGGGGGCGTGGTCGCCGGCCAGCAGGCATGGCACGGGCTCTTCTGGGTCGTCGCGGGGATCGGCGCGCTGGCCGTGCTGTTCGCCGTGCTGACCTACGAGGACCAGGAGCCGCAGGACGCCGACGCCCCGGTCGACCTCGTGGCGATGGTGCTCGCCGGCGGCGGCTGCGCGGCCGCGTTCCTCGGCGTGTCGGAGGTCGTCGACAACCAGCTGATGAGCTCGGAGGTGCTGATCCCCGGCAGCGTGGGCGTGGTGCTGCTGCTGGCGCTGCTGGCCTACGAGTACCGCCACCCGAACCCGCTCATCCCCGTCGAGCGGCTGCTGAGCACGCTGCCGGTCGCGGGCATCGCGGTGGCGATGGTCGGCGGCGCCGCGTCGGTGGCGATCGTCGCGCTGGTCGAGGCGGCCCTGCAGCAGGCCGGCAGCCCGACGCACACCGCGATGCTGTTCTGGCCCGAGTTCGGTGGCGCGGTCGTGGCCGCGGTGATCTTCGGCGCCCTGTTCCGCACGAAGTGGACGCCGCTGGTGGCGTTCAGCGGCCTCGTCCTCCTCGCCGCCGGGGCGGCGGTGCTGACCGGCGTGGCCGGCGGCGACGACGCGCTCGTGCTCGCCGGCTCCGCGGCCGTCGGCCTCGGCGTCGGCGCCTCGGTCTCCCCCGCGCTCTTCCTGGCCGGCTTCTCGCTGCCGGCCCCGCAGCTGCCGCGGATCTTCGCCATGGTGGAGCTGCTGCGCGGCGTCGCGGCGTTCCTGGTCGCCCCGCTGCTGCTGCACCTGGCCCAGACGACCGGCGGCGGGCAGGCCGCCGGCATCCGGACCACGATGTGGGTCTTGTTCGGCCTGGTGTGTGGCGGCGCGCTCCTCGCCGCCGCGATCTACCTCGCCGGCGGCCAGCGGCTGGAGCGCCCGCAGCTCGAGCGCTGGCTGGGCGGCGAGGGCAGCGCGAAGGAGTCGCATCCGCTCGGCGCGGCGCTGGTGGGCCGCGACGGAGCCGGGTAGCTCCTGGGCCATGAGCGACTACGCCATCGTCGATCCCGACGACGTCGACGACGTCTACGCCGACTCCGACGTCCCCGGGGAGTTCCGCCCGCTGTCCAACGCGCTCGGCGCCGAGCAGCTGGCCGCCACGCTGATCCGGATCCCGCCGCACGCGGACTTCGAGCAGGGCACCGGCCACTACCACGGCGAGATCGAGGAGCTGTATCTCGTCACGCGCGGCACGCTGACGATGCGCTTCGGCGACGACGTCCATCGCGTCGGCCCGGGCGCAGCCGTCCGCGTCGCCCCGCGCACGGCACGCTCGCACCGCAACGAGGGCGACGAGCCGGTCGAGATGTGGGCGGTCTCGCGCGCCAACGACCACAGCGACGCGACGAAGATCGACGACTTCTGGGAGGCGTCGCCGGAGGCCCGCCAGCACGCGGGCTAGGGTCGCCGTTCCGTCACCGCGTGGCCTGACGCCAGGCGATTGCGCCCGCGGGGCCGGGGACGGCCAGGCCCGGAAGGAACCGAAGCGTGCCGGCGGGGACGAGCAGGCGGCGGCCATCGGGCGCCCAGACGACGGCTCGCAGGCCCCGTCCCTGTGCCACGCGCACGCCCCCGGCGGTCAGGGACGTGCGGCCGTGCCGCGCGATGAGGACGGCGAGGCGGTGTCCGCGCGGCGCGAATGCCGCCCCGACGAACCGCGCCGCGCCGTGAGGCCGGCGGCGGCTGAGGACGTGCAGCGCGCGGTCGAACCAGCGGAG
This sequence comes from Baekduia sp., assembly GCA_035765735.1. Classification (GTDB taxonomy): domain Bacteria; phylum Actinomycetota; class Thermoleophilia; order Solirubrobacterales; family Solirubrobacteraceae; genus Baekduia. The sequence goes on from DASTWY010000004.1 coordinate 8,943, forward strand.
CTCGTGCGGCGCGATCGCGACCAGCCGCGCGCCGTCGGGCGACCACGTCAGCGCCCGCAGCACCCCGGCCATGCGCAGCCGGCCGACGTCGCGGCCCGTCGCCACGTCGATGAGCGCGACGGCATGCGCCGTGCGCTGGTAGGCGAGCACGGCGTCGGGCCCGGGCCGCCACGCCACAGCGCGGCCCGTGGCTCGGCTGACCGTCCGGGCTCGCTCGCCGTTGCCGTCGACGATCTTGAGGAGCCCGCCCGTCCGGTACGCCAGACGCAGGCCGTCCGGCGACCAGCGCAGCGTGTGGACCGGATGGCGCTCCTGCAGCGCCCACACCCGACGGCCGTCCAGCGCCAGCACCGAGATCCGGGACCCTCGGGCGACGGCGACGTACCGGCCGAACGCGGAGAACGTCGCCTCGTCGGCCGGCGCGAGGCGCCGCGGCGCACTGCCGTGCGCGAGGACGGACGCCCACCCGCCGGAGACGACCAGCAGGCGGCCTCCGGGGGGCACCGCGACGTGAACGCGCTGGTGGTGCTGACCCCGCCCGGTCGTCGGCTCGGCGCGGCCGCCGACGAGGTCGACCACCACGCTCCCGGCCGAGCTCATCGTCGCGACCAGCACGAGGCAGGCCGTCGCGGCCAGCGCGACGAGCGGCCGCCGCGCCCTCGTCGCGATCCGGACGCCGGTGGGCCGCCGTCGCACGAACGCGGCGTGCGCAAGCCGCCAGGCGTCGTCCTCTGCGTCGCCGTCGACGGGCAGGGCGTCGAGGAGCCGGCGCTCGAGGTCGCTCATCGCCGCTCGTCCTCCAGCACCGGGCGCAGAGCGTCCAGCCCCCGCCTCAGCCGCGAGTTGACGGTCCCGCGCGGAAGGCCGAGCGCCTTCGCGATCTCGCCGGTGCGCATGCCGAGCAGGTGGCGCAGCACGATCACCGCGCGCTGCTCCAGCGGCAGCGCGGCCAGCGCGTCGAGGAGCCGCGGATCCGAGAGCTCAGGGGCTCCGTCGGTCGTGCCCAGGCCGGCGAGCGCGTCCTCCCCCACCTCGCGGCGCACCGTGAGGGTCCGTGCCGCGTCGATCGCTCGCCGCGCGACGATCGTTCGCAGCCACGGCGCGAACGGCCGCCGGCGATCGAACCGGTCCAGCGCTCCGGCGGCGGCCACGAACGCTTCCTGGGCGATGTCCTCCGCGAGCTGGCGATCGCGGACGATCATCCAGGCCGCGCGGTACGCCGTCGGCCAATGCGCCCGGAACAGCGCCTCGAACGCCGCCGCGTCGCCCTGCTGCGCCGCCCGGACGAGCGCACGCTCGTCGCGGCGGCCGACCGCCGGCCGCGAGGCGGTCCGGTCAGGAACGGTGCGCGCAGCGACCGTCACGAACGGACCGTACGCCTAGCCCCATCCCGGCGCCAGCGGGACGACCAGGCTGGTGCGGACGAACCGCCGGGGGCGACGCTCGATCAGGAGCTCGATTCCGGCCGACACCGGATGCCGGCCGAGCCATCGCCCGTCAGCGGTGTCGGGCGTGATGGCCAGGGGCCCGTGGCGGAGCCCGGCGGGACGCAGGAATCCCGCGAAGGCACGACCGGGTCCCGCGTGGGCGCCGCCGCGCAGGGGCGCGCCGTCGAGCGGGAAGGGCCGACGCCCGAGGCTGGCGGTGACCGAGACGGCTGGATGCCGCAGCGCGACCGCGAGGCCGACGCGATCGCACCCGAACCGGTTGGGCATCGGACACGCGACGCCCAGGCGCGGTGGCGAGCGGAGCAGGCGGTACGGCGCCACCCACACGGCGGCCGCCCGTGGATCCGGCGTGCCGAAGCGCAGGCTGTCCAGCACGCCGATGAGCCGCTCTCGCGTCGCCTGGCTGGCCCGCCGCCCCAGGTAGGCGTGTGCCTGCAGCAGCCGCCCGTGCTCGCGGAACATCAGCAGGTAGCTGCGGCCCATGCACTCGTATGGGTTCAGCGCCGCACGATCGAGGCCAAACCGCGCCGGCCGCGGTTCGGCCGCCCGCAGCATTGCCGCGCTGGGTCCGCGATACTCGAACAGGAAGAGCATCGCCCCGTCGGCCGGCATCTGCCGGCGGGCGGTCGTCGGTCCGCAGCTGCGGTCGGGACGGCGCTGATGCACGGCAAACGACGTGATCGTCAGACGCTGCAGCGGCGCCGCCACGCCGGTGGCCGGCCGGCCCGTCACGTGCCAGCCAGCTGGGATCGTGGCGCTCACGCGGGCGGCGGCGTCGCTCCAGGTCCGCGACGACGGCGTGGCCGCCCCGACCGGTCGGGCGACATCGCTTCCGCCGCAGCCGCCCGCGAGCAGCGCGGCGCTCACGGCGACCATGATCCACGAGCAGCGCCACATGACAACTTCTACGGATCAACACTGCGAAGTGGTCCCGGGCGTAGGATCTCGGTGTCGCCCACGCCGAGAGGATCGCCATGCCGCCGCAGCTCCCGCCGGGCCCCCGCCTTCCCGTCGCACTGCAGACCGTCGCCTGGTGGGCGCGCTCCGGCCCGTTCCTCCACCGGGCCCGCGCGCGCTACGGGACGCGGTTCACCATGCGGCTGGTCGGCCAGCCGCCGTTCGTGATCCTCTCCGACCCCGACGACGTGCGCCAGCTGTTCACCGCGGCCCCCGACGTGCTGCATCCGGGCGAGGGCGCGCGGCTGCTGGAGCCGGTGATCGGGCCCAACTCGGTGATCCTGCTCGACGAGGACGCCCATCTCGAGCAGCGCCGCCTGCTGCTGCCGGCCTTCCACGGCGATCGCATGCAGCGGCTCACCGGCCTGATGACGGAGCTGACCGAGCGCGAGGTCGCCAGCTGGCCGGTCGGCGAGCCGGTGCGCCTGCACCCGCGCCTGCAGGGGCTGACGCTCGAGATCATCCTGCGCGCCGTGTTCGGCCTCGACGAGGGCGCGCGGCTCGAGCGGCTGCGCGATCGCCTCGCGGCGATCCTCGAGTTCGGCGAGAGCCCGATCTCGCTGCTGCCTGCGGCGCAGCGGCTGATGCGCGGGCGCGGCCGCCAGGGACGCTTCGAGCGCGACCGCGCGGAGGTCGACCGCGAGCTGTTCGCGCTCATGGACGAGCGGCGCCGCGATGGCGCCGAGCGCGACGACGTCCTGGCGATGCTGCTCGCCGCCCGCCACGAGGACGGCGAGCCGATGTCGGACGCCGAGATCCGCGACGAGCTGGTCACCGCGCTCGTCGCCGGGCACGAGACGACCGCGTCCTCGCTCGCCTTCGCGTTCGAGCAGCTCGCTCGCGCGCCGCAGGTGCAGGAGCGGCTGGCGACGGGCGACGAGGCCTACCTGGAAGCGACGATCAACGAGGTGCTGCGGCACCGCCCCGTGCTGCCCAATCCCGAGCCGCGGCTCGTCATGAAGCCGGTCGAGATCGGCGGCTGGACCTACCCGCCGGGCGTCGTGCTGATCGCCAGCGCGACGCTCCTGCACCACGACCCCGCGATCTACCCCGACCCCTTCGCGTTCCGGCCTGAGCGCTTCCTCGACGCCAAGCCCGGCACCTACACGTGGATCCCGTTCGGCGGCGGTCGGCGCCGGTGCCTGGGCGCGAGCTTCGCGCTGCTGGAGATGCGCATCGTGCTGGCCGCCGCGGCCGCGCGCTTCACCGCCGAGCCCGCGGGCCCGGTGCAGCGCCCGCGCCGCCGGATGATCACGCTGACGCCCGGCGATGGCGGGACCGTGGTGCTGCGCCGGCGGGTCGAGGCGGCCGCGCCGGAGGCGATGGTCGCCGCGACGGCGTAGGGCATGTCACATCGGGGCCACGTCCCTCGTCCCTTCAACGAACCCACTCGGAAAGGACCTGGCCATGGCCACCAGCATCCCCGCCCAGCGCCTGCAGCTGCTCGAGCACGCGCCGAGCACCGCGGCCGCGATGATGCGCCTCCAGGAGCGCATCGCGCTCGACCGGCGCCTGCACGACCTGATCAGCCTGCGCGCGTCGCAGGTCAACGCGTGCGCGTTCTGCCTCGACATGCACTGGAAGGACGCGCGGGCGGCGGGCGAGAGCGAGGAGCGGCTCTACTCGCTGGACGCCTGGCGCGAGAGCCCGCTGTACGACGAGCGCGAGCGCGCCGCCCTGGAGCTCTGCGAGGCGATGACGCTCGTCACCGACGGCCACGTGCCGGACGCGGTGTGGGAGCGCGCCGCCGCGACCTTCGACGTGCAGGAGCTGGCCCAGCTCGTCTTCGCGATCGCGGTGATCAACACGTGGAACCGGCTGAACGTCGCCACGCGGCTCGAGCCGGGCCACTACCGGCCGGCTGTCGCGCAGGCGGCCTGAGGCCGCCGCTGCACGGTGGCAGCCGCTGGTTTGCCAACGACGTCGAGGCCGCTCTACGGTGCCGGACATGGACGCGGATGTCGTGGTGGTCGGTGGGGGCAGCGCGGGCCTGCAGGCGGCGCTGACGCTCGGGCGGATGCGCTTCGACGTGGTGGTGGTCGACGCGGGCCGCCCGAGCAACGCGCCGGCCGACGCCATCGGCGGCCTGCTCGGCGCCCACGAGGTGGCACCGCTCGAGCTGCTGGCGACGGCACGCGCGCAGCTGGCGGAGCTCCCGTCCGTCCACCTGGTCGACGGCGAGGTGACGCGCGTCGGCGACGATCTTCGGGTCGCCGTCGCCGACGGGACCGCGCTCGCCGCCCGCGCCGTCGTGCTGGCGACCGGCATGGACTACGCGATCCCGCCGCTCGATGGCTTGGACGGGCTCTGGGGCACCTCGGTGATCCACTGCCCGTTCTGCCACGGGTGGGAGGCGCGCGACCGCCGGATCGGCCTGCTGTCCGCCGGCGAGGAGCACGCGGCGCATCTGGTGCCGCTCCTGCGGCGGCTGTCGGCGGACATCACCGTGTTCGACGCCGTGACCGCGCTGCGGTCGGAGGACGGGACGCTGCGCGCCGTGGTGCTGCCCGACGGCTCCGAGGCGCCGTGCGACGTGCTGTTCGTCGCCGCGCCGCCCACCCCGCGCGATGCCGCGTTCGCGCACCTGCCGCTGGAGCGCACCGGCCCGGGCCTGCTGGCGACCGACATGTTCGGGCGCACCACGGTCGACGGGATCTACGCGGCGGGTGACCTCGTCGTCAACGCGCCCGCGGTCGTCCAGGCGCTGGCGACGGGGCAGCGCGCGGCGGTCGGTGTGACGCGAGACCTGACGGCCGGCACGTAGCCGCGGCCGACAGCTGCGGTGACGAGCGATCTTGCCGCGGACCGGTCGACGCGCAACAGTGGGATGCGGTCATGGCCCTGCTCGCCGCTCGTGTGCCCGCGGCGCTCGCCGGCGCCGCCCTCCTGGCGCTGATGGAGAGCGCTGTGCCCAGCGGCGCGACCGCGGCGTCGAGCCGGCCCCGATTCGATCCGTCGAGCTTCACGTCCCGCGTCGACAACCCCTGGTTCCCGCTGCGGCCCGGCCGGACGCTGCGCTACGCGGGCGAGGAGGACGGGCGCCGGGGCCACGAGGTGTTCCACGTCACCCGTCGCACGAAGACCATCCTCGGCGTCCGCGCGACCGTGATCCACGACCGCGTCTTCCTCGGCGGCCGCCTGCGCGAGAACACGCGCGACTACTACGCCCAGGACCGGCGCGGGAACGTCTGGTACCTCGGCGAGGACACCGAGGAGCTCGACGCGCACGGGAAGGTCACCACCCACGAGGGCACGTGGCGCGCCGGGCGCCAGGGCGCACGGGCGGGGATCTTCATGCCCGCCCGCCCGCGGGTCGGCCAGTCGTTCCGGCAGGAGCGCTTCAAGGGCCACGCGGAGGACCACTTCCGCATCGTGAGCCTCCACGCCACGGTCGACGTGCCGGCGGTGTCGACGACGCGCGCCATGCGCACCCGCGAGTGGTCGCCGCTGGAGCCGGGCGTGCGCGACGCCAAGCTCTACGTGCGCGGGATAGGCACGGTGCTCGAGCGCACCGTGAGGGGCAGCGACGAGCGTTGGGCGCTGGTGGCGGTGCGCGGCCCAGGGCAAGGAGGAGAGCGATGAGAAGCGCCACGAGCGAGACGAAGGTGCTCGAAGCCTTCCTCGACGCGTTCAACGCGCACGACCTCGACACGATCATGTCGTTCTTCACCGAGGACTGCGTCTTCGAGATGCCGCGCGGACCCGCGCCCGGAGGCCGGCGGCTCGTCGGCAAGAAGCAGGTCCGCGAGGGGATCCGCACGCGGTTCGACGGCATCCCCGACATCCACTACGGCGATGCCCGCCATTGGACCTGCGGCGACCGCGGCGTGTCGGAGTGGACGATCCGCGGGACGCAGCGCAGCGGCGAGCGCATCGAGGTCCGCGGATGCGACCTCTTCGAGCTGGCCGGCGGCAGGATCCGCCGCAAGGACTCGTTCTGGAAGATCGTCGAGTGACGCGACCGTAGTTGCCCGGGGACGCGAATGTGGTCCGTCGCCGATGCGACAGCGCCCCAGGCGTCTGATGATCGGGGCATGCCTCGCGTCCTGATCACCGCAGCAGCGTTGGTCGTGACCGCGCTGGCCGCTCCCGCGCCGGCCGGCGCCACGGTCAACCTGACGGCGTACCGCACGAGGATCGGCGACCACCCGGCGTTCGTCCGCGTGGTCGTCGACTTCACCGACGGCACGATCAATGCCCCCACCGTGATGGCGAGCGATCCCGATCCGTACCCCGACGGCCGTGTGCGCGTCGCCGTGCCCGGCACCAATGCCCAGGCGCAGGCGCCGCCCATCCGGCGCGAGGGCGTCCGTGCGCGCGTGCTCCCCGGGCACGACCGCGTGGTCGTCGCGGTGTCGGCGGCGTCACGGCGCTTCAAGTACGCCGGCTACCAGGTCCTCCACGAGCCCGAGCGCCTGGTGATCGACCTGTACAAGAGCCGGCCCGCCGCGGCCGGCGCGGTCGCCCGCTACGGCCGGCCGGGCTGCCTCGCGTTCACGTCCGTCGCCGCGCTCCCGGGCCGCGTCACCGTGCTCGGAACCGAGCACGACGTCTTCGAGCACTCGTTCACGGCTGACGTCCGCACCCCCGGCGGCCGGATCGTGGGACGGCGGACGGTCACCGCCGCCGGCGGCCGCTGGAGCGCCCGCATCCCATACCGCGTGAGGCGCACCCAGACCGGCATCGTCGAGGCCGTCGACCTGTCCGCCAAGGACGGCGCCCTCTCCTGCCTGGTCCAGGCGCCGGTCACGCTCAGGCCGTAGGCGGTGGGCCGGCCTCGCCGCTAGTCGGCCCACCAGCCGCGCTCGCCCTCGACGTCCGCGCGCGGGTCGTCGCCGAGGTTGGGCGCGCCGATGACGAGGAGCTCGAGGCCCTCCGGTCCGGCCTCGTAGCCGCGCCACGTGCCGGGCGCGACGCGCACCGCGTCCCAGGCCTTCAGCTCGACGATCTCGTCGTCGAGCTTCATCCGCCCGCTCCCGCGGACGACCACGTAGACCTCTTCCTGCGTCCTGTGCGTGTGGCCGTACGGAAACCGATAGCCCGGCGGGACGCGCTGGTAGCCGAGGCCGGAACGCTCGAGCTCGAGCGCCTGGGTCGCCAGGCGGAACTCCAGGTCGGGCGCGCCGTCGAACCTCGGGCCGACGTCCTGCAGATCCGCCTTGAGGTTCCTGCGGGTGAAGGGCACGGCGCGAGCCTATGCACTGCGCCGGCTCGGGCGTTCCGGGCTCCCCAGAACGTGGGGTACGCGGCGGCGTACAGTGGGCGCCACATGGACTCCAGGTCGACGCGGTTGCTCTCGGAACGGCGGCCATCCCCGTTGGCCACCGCGCTGATCGTGCTCGGCGTCGTGGCGGCCGCCACCGCGTTGGTCTATCCGCTCAAGCACGCCCAACCAGTGGTGTCGCTGGGTGTCGTGTACCTCCTCGGCGTCCTGGTCGTCTCGACGTACGTCGGCCTGGCGGCGGGCCTGGTGACGGCGCTGTTGAGCGCGCTGGCGTTCAACTTCTTCCACCTGCCGCCGGTGCACCGCTTCGCGTTGGCCAACGACCAGGACTGGGTGGCGCTGGGCGCGTTCATCATCGTGGCCGCCATCGCCAGCCGGGTCGCCGACGTGGCGCGGTCGACGGCACGCGACGCAGAGCAGCAGCGCCGTGAGGCGGATCTCGCGGCCGCCCTCGCCCGCGTGCTGCTCGGCTCCGATGACCGCGCCGCCTCGTTCGACGAGGCGGCGCGGCTCGTCGCCGCAGCCCTTCCCGCGGACGCCGTCCGGTTGGAGGTCCCGGCGTCGTCACGGCCGGCCGGGCCCGAGGCCGTCGAGATCACGATGATGGACGGCACGATGCCGGTGGGGCGGCTGGTCGTGCGTGGCATCGGCGGCTCTCGCGCCGAGCAACGGCTGCGCCAGCGCATCGCGCCGGCGCTGCAGACGCTGGTGGCCGTGGCGCTGCAGCGCGACGCCCTGCGCGCCGAGGCGGTCGAGACCGCAGCCCTGCGCCGCAGCGAGGAGCTGAAGACGGCGCTGCTGCGCATGGTCTCCCACGACCTGCGCTCGCCGCTGACGACGATCGTCACGGCCGGCCACGCGGTGCAATCGGACTCGATCAGCGCCGAGGACCGCCGCCAGCTGGGCGACGCCGTCGCGCGCGAGGGCGAACGCCTCTCCCACATGGTCGCCGACCTGCTCGACCTCTCGCGCCTGGAGGCCGGAGCCGCCGCACCGCGGCAGCTGCAGCTCGCGATCGAAGAGGTCCTGGACATGGCCACCGCCGGTGCGCGCGACCGTGTCGAGCTTCGGGTCGCGCCGGACCTGCCGCTGATCGTCGGCGACCCCGCCCAGCTCGACCGCGCCTTCGCCAACATCATCGAGAACGCGGTGACGCACGCGGGCGAGCGGACGGTGCAGGTGCGGGTCGCCTCCGTCGGCGAGCGGATGGTGGTCCGCGTCGTCGACCAGGGCCGCGGCATCCCGGCGGGCGAGCTCGACCGGATCTTCGAGCCGTTCGAGCGCGGGTCCGACGCGGGCGGCCGGTCCGGGACCGGGCTGGGACTGGCCATCGCCAAGGGCTTCATCGAGGCCAACGGGGGCCAGATCGGCGTGGAGTCGGTCCCCGGGCGAGGCAGCTCGTTCGTCGTCACGTTCCCCGTGCGTGAGTCGTCCCCGCACGACTCCTCGATGGTGCGCGCGTGAGCGACCGTCCGCGCGTGCTGGTGTGCGACGACGAGCCGCAGATCCTGCGGGCGCTGAAGGTCCTGCTGCGCGACGGCGGCTACGACGTCGACAGCGCCGAGACGGCCGAGGAGGCGCTCGACCGTGCAGCGCTGCGGCCTCCGGATGCGGCCATCGTCGACCTCGTGCTGCCCGACGGCACCGGCATCGAAGTCTGCCGGCGGCTGCGGGAGTGGAGCGAGATGCCGATCATCGTGCTGTCGGCGGTCGGCGAGGAGGACGCCAAGGTCGATGCGCTGGCGGCCGGCGCCGACGACTACGTCACCAAGCCCTTCGGCCCTCGCGAGCTGCTGGCGCGACTTCAGGCGGTGTCGCGCCGCGCCCGCGGAGGCGCCGAGGAGCCGGTCATCAGCGCCGACGGCCTGGAGATCGACCTGGCGGCTCGTGTGGTGCGGCGCGACGGCACCCCGGTGCACCTGACGCCGACGGAGTTCGAGCTGCTGCGCACGCTGGCCCGCAACCGCGGGCGGCTCATGACCCACCGCATGCTGCTGACCGAGGTCTGGGGCCCGCAGTACGCCGAGGACACCCAGGTGCTGCGCGTGCACGTCGCCAACCTCCGGCGCAAGATCGAGCCGCCCGGCGCCCCGCGCTACATCCACACCGATGCCGGCGTCGGCTACCGGTTCGCTGCTTGACGTCTTAACGCGATCTGTATGCGCCCGGGCCGCATCTGAACCCGGCCTTGATGGCCGCGGGAGCACGCTGTCAGGGCCATGTTGGATGCCCGCCACCCCGACGAGCTCGACCACCCGGTCCGCACGGCACGGCCGCCGCTGCGCCGCCACAGCCTCAACGAGGCCGCCCACAAGCTCGGCGAGCCGTACGAGGTGCCGCGACCGCCGGCCGAGCACCCCGACGAGGAGTCGCTCCGGCGCCTCGCCGCGCTGTCGGACCACGACCACGACGTCGTCGCGCGCGCGGGACGCGCCGTCCTGGTGCTCGGAGCGCTGGGCGTCGTCTATGGCGACATCGGCACCAGCCCGCTGTACACCGAGCAGGTCATCTTCGGCTCCTACGGCGCCACCGCCGACGTCACGCCGGCAACCGCCTACGGCGTGGTCTCGCTCATCTTCTGGGCGCTGACGATCGTCGTGTCGGTCAAGTACGCCGGCTTCATCATGCGCGCCCACAACCGTGGAGACGGCGGGATCATGGCGCTGACGGCGCTGCTCCAGCGCAGCCGGGTGGCGCGCCGCGCGGCGCTCGCGACGCTCGGGGTCTTCGGCGCCGCGCTCTTCTTCGGCGACGGCATCATCACGCCCGCGATCTCCGTGATGGGGTCGCTGCAGGGACTGGAGGTCGCGGCACCGGGCCTGTCGCATCTCGTCCTGCCGCTGTCGCTCGGCGTGCTGGTGGGGCTGTTCGTGCTGCAGCGCTTCGGCTCGGCGGCGATCGGCCGGCTGTTCGGCCCGGTGATCGTCGTCTGGTTCGTCGCGATCGGCCTGATCGGCCTGGCGGAGGTCGTCCAGGCCCCGGCGGTCCTGCAGGGCCTGTCGCCGACCTGGGGCGTGCGGTTCCTGGCGACGCACGGCGTCGCCGGGTGCCTGGTCCTCGGCGGCGTGGTGCTGGCCGTCACCGGCGCCGAGGCGCTGTATGCCGACCGCGGCCACTTCGGCGCGGCACCGATCCGGATCGGCTGGTTCGCCCTCGCGCTGCCCGCGTTGACGCTCAACTACCTGGGCCAGGCCGCGATGATCCAGCACGACCCGGCCACCGCCGCCAACCCGTTCTTCCTGATGGCCCCCGGCTGGGCGCGCTATCCGCTGCTGATCCTCGCCACCGCGGCGACGATCATCGCTTCGCAGGCGGCGATCTCGGGGTCGTTCTCCGTCGCGCGCCAGGCCGTGCAGCTCGGGTTCCTCCCGCGGCTGCGCATCGTCCACACGTCCGACACCGAGGGCCAGATCTACGTTCCGGTCGTCAACTGGGCGCTCTGCGCCGGCGTGGTGGTGCTCGCGCTCGCCTTCCGCTCGGCCGACCGGCTCGGCGACGTCTACGGGGTCGCGGTCACCGGCACGTTCATCCTCAACACGGTGCTCTTCGTCGCCGTGGCCCGGCTCCTGTGGGGCTCGCCGCGGCGCCGGCTCGTCCCGGTGGCGCTGCTGTTCCTCACGGTCGAAGTCACGTTCTTCAGCGCGAACATCGCCAAGATCGCCCACGGCGCGTGGCTTCCGCTGGCCGTCGGGCTGCTGCTGTCGCTCGTGATGATCAACTGGCGCCGCGGGCAGGCCGTCGTCACGCGCAACCGGCGGCAGAAGGAGGGGTCGCTGAGCGACTTCCTCGCTGGGATCCACCACCTCGACCCGCCGCCCGTGCGCGTACCGGGCGTCGCCGTCTTCCTGAACCCGGGCAAGGACACCACGCCGCTGGCGCTCCGCGCACAGGTCGAGCACAGCCACACCCTGCTCGAGCATGTCCTGATCGTCTCGATGGAGAACGTCGGCATCCCGCACGTCGGCGAGTACGACCGCCTCGCCGTCCAGGCCCTCGGCCACGGCACCGGCAAGGTCACCCACGTCACGGTCCGCGTCGGCTACCAGGACCAGGCGGACGTGCCCGAGGCGCTGCGCCTGTGCCGCAAGCACGGCCTGCTCGAACGCAACCTCGACCTCGAGGACGCGTCGTATTTCCTGTCGAGCATCACGATCAGGCGGTCCGGCGGCTCGGCCCTCGGCACGTGGCGCAAGCGGCTGTTCATCGCGATGGCCCGCAACGCCGCGAGCCCGGTCGAGCACTTCGGGCTTCCCGCGGACCGGACGGTGACCCTGGGGTCGCAGGTCGCGCTGTAGCACCCCGAGCCGCGGGTCCTCAGGAGCTCCACCGACCGAACACGTGTTTGCCGATCCGGATGCGCGGGCAGACTATGTCCCAGCGTCCGCCCCGTTGTCCCCCTCGCCGGCGCTCCCCCTCCTCCAGCGGCCCCAGCGGTCGCGCCGAGGTTCCTCCGCTATTCGGAACTGGAAGTCCCCATGAACGCTGCCCAGCAGAAGGTCGTGCAGTACCTGCACGAGGCGCACGCCAGCGAGCAGGCCCTGACCCGCGTGCTGCAGTCCCAGATCGCCATGACTCCGCGCGGGAGCTACCGCGCGGGCCTGGAAGGTCACCTCGACGAGACCCGTGAGCACGCCGAGCGCGTCGCCGGGCGTCTCGACGAGCTCGGTCACGGCTCCAACCCCATCATGATGGTCGTCGGCCTGGCCGAGACCGCAATCGGCCAGGTCCTCGCGCTCGGCAAGACGCCGTTCGACCTGCTCCGTGGCTCCGGCGGCGAGGAGAAGGTCCTCAAGAACGCCAAGGACACATGTGCGACCGAGGCGCTCGAGATCGCCACGTACACGGCAATCGAGCGGCTGGCCCGCGCCGTGGGCGATGAGGAGACCGCCGCCCTGGCGAGCTCGATCCTCGCCGACGAGGAGCACATGCTCGAGCGGGTCCGGCACGAGATCCCCAAGCTGGTCGACGCCGTCGTCGGCGCCGACGTCAAGGGCGAAGGCTCCTACGACATCAGCACGACCGGCGCGGCCGAGACGGTCAAGCGCGCGGCCCGCCAGGCCCGCAAGGTTCCCGGCGTCGCGCGGGCCGAGGGCGGCGTCAAGGGCGCGGTGGCGACGGAGCGCGATCTGGCGATCAAGCGCTACGACAAGCTGACCGCCGACGAGATCGCGGGCCGGTTGGCCGAGCTCTCGCAGATCGACCTCGCCAAGATCGACGCCTACGAGCGCAAGCACCAGAACCGCTCGACGGTCCTCAGCCGCATCGCGGCGCTGCGCGGCGACGAGCCGTGGGCGGGATACGACGAGCTGAACGCCGCTGACGTCCAGGCCGCGCTCAGCGGGCGTGGCGCCGAGCGGGTCGGGGCGGTCCGCGCCTACGAGCGCTCCCACAAGGACCGCGCCAGCGTCCTGCGCGCCGCTGAGCGCCAGCACAGCGCCGCCTGACGAACACGCGGCGCGCCGAAGTCTGCAGCGAACGCTCCCGGCCCGTGAGCCGGGAGCGGCGGCACCCCAAGAACCCAGTCCTGAAAGGACACCCATGAGCACCACCGCACCGACCCGCGACGGGATGACCGCTCGCGGGAACCAGGGCGTCACCGCGCCCGCCCGCCGGACGCAGCGCCTCAGCACGGAGACCAAGCACTCGACGAAGACGAGCGAGATGTACGCCTACGTCATCGCGACGGTCGGCGTCCTGCTGGCCGGCCTGCTGACCAAGGCCGGCGACGGCCACGACGACCGCCTCACCGCGCATGACACCTGGCTGATCGTCGGCATCCTCACGGTCGGCTACATGATCGCCCGCGGCCTGGCCAAGTCCGGCAGCAGCGACCCCTACGACGCCGCCGACAGCGGCCGGTAGCCGTCGGCATGGCCTTCCTCACCGGAGGCCGCCGGCCGTACCGCGGAGGCCGGGTTCACATCTTCGGATGTGGGCCCGGCTGCCTGCTGACCTCGATCGCCCTGTCAGTCACGCTGACCGTGGTGCTCAACCTGGTCATCAGGCTGTTCTGAGGAGCAGGCCGGCGTCAGGTGATGCGGGCGGCCAGGAGGCAGAGGTCGTCCGTGAGCGTGCCGTAGGCGAAGTCGGCGACGCGTGCGCGCAGGATGGCGACTGCCTCGATCGGTGAGGGCTTGTCCAGGCCCTCGAGCGCGGCGCTCACGCCGTCCAGGCCGAACATCTCACCCTCGTGCCGTGCTTCGGTCAGCCCGTCGGTGTAGAGCAGCAGGCCCGCGCCGTCCCTCGCCTGCCGCGAGCCCTCCGCGCATCGGAGGTCCGCGCCAAGACCGAGCATGATCCCCTGCCTCGGCGCCGTGAGCTCACTGCCGTCGTCGAGCCACAGCGCGGGGGGATGGCCGGCGTAGGCCCAGCGCACGAGCTGCTCACCTGGGAGATAGGTGACGCAGGCCGCGGTGACGAACTCGACGCTGGTCCCGGCCCGCTCGATCAGGGCGGTGTTCGCCCAGCTGAGCAGGCGCGTGGGATCGTCGGAGAACGGCGCGGTCGCGGCGAACGTCGTCCGGATGAACGCAGCCCGCCGCGCTGCCTGCAAGCCGTGGCCGACGACATCGCCGACGACCAGCACGGTGGAATCCTGCGGCCCCTCAGCCACCAGGTAGAAGTCACCGCTGACCTGCTGGGCGGCGGCGGGCAGGAACGCCGCGGCGAGCTCCAGGCCGGGACGGTCGGGCAACTCGGGGGAGTCAGCGCATCGCGGATCGCACGCAGATCCTCCAACTCGCGCTCGGCCGACTCGAGACGCTCCCGCAGCGCGGCAAGATCCTCTTCGCGCACCGCGGCTTCGTCGCGGAGTCTCGCGATCAGCGTGTCCTGGCGGTGCTCTCGGTCATCTCGCGCATGGAGGTCGCGCTGCTGAGCGGCAACCTCCGAGCGCAGCCGCCGCAGCTCTTGGTCGTCCTTGCGACGCTCTTCGCTCACACGCGTTCCATCGACTCGAGGGGTTCCGGTGCCGTTCGCATCGTGCCGCATCGCCAGCCGCTCTGTCCATGCGCGAAGAGAGCCGGCAACGGCAGCGACGCGCGCGCCTCGAGCCGGAATCCCGGCCTGGCGGAAGAGCTCGATTCCTGAGAACCAGGGCGACTAGAATGGAGGCACAGGGACATCCCGCCGCTCCTGCGATCCGACGTCGCGCAGGGCACCGCCCGGCCTTCGCCGCACGGCGACCTCACGGACAGTTCGTCTCCAGCACGGAAGGGCTGCCCCGACTCCAGAGAGGTCGTCCCGATGCACACCCCATCCCCGCTTTCGCCGCGCGGTTCGCCGGTTCCCGGGGTGATCCCGGAGCCCGTCCGCGACGACGTCCCCGCCGGCGTGCACCGGGCCGGCCGGCTCGACGCGACATCGGGTCCGGGCAATCCGCCGGCCGAGTCCATGACCAAGGAGGGCTGAGGCATGCGCGACCGTCACCTCCCGCGCTTGTGCCGATCGTGTCTGGCACCGATGGCTCGCCAGGAGGACGAGTGCTGGCACTGCGGTGCGGCGTGGTCGAAGGACGCTCGGCCGTCGCCGAGCCCGTCCCCCCGCGCCGGCGCCGCTCCGAGGCCCGTCGCGAATGGGCCCGCGCCTGCTGTGGTGGTCGACGACCGACGCGCCACGACCCAGGCGCAGCTGGCGGCCGACCGCTGGGCCGACGAGGGCGGCAGCTTCGACCCCGACAGGAACGACGTGTCCGCGGCCCGGCCCGGCGGGAGATCGGGCAGTGGCCAGTCTTGAGGGATGACCGACCGGGGTCCCGGCCACCGTCTGCGCGCATCGTGCCGAGCTCCGTCGTCGCCGCGATCGACGCCCACCAGCGGCGTCATCGCTGGCTCGGCTTCCCGCTTGCCGTGCTCTACAAGTTCGCCGACGACCAGGGCCCGTACCTGTCGGCGCTGATCGCCTACTACGGGTTCCTGTCGCTGTTTCCGCTGCTGCTCCTGATGGTCACGATCCTGGGGTACGCACTCCAGGGCGATCCGCAGCTGCAGGCCAGGCTGCTGAGCTCGACGATCGCCGAGCTTCCGATCATCGGCAGCCAGCTGCGCGACAACGTGCACGCGCTGAAGGGCAGCGGCGTCGCCCTCGCGGTCGGGATCCTCGGCACGCTCTACGGGTGCCTCGGGCTCGCGGGAGCCACGCAGAACGCGTTCAATCGCGCCTGGGCCGTGCCACGCAACGAGCGGCCGAACCCGATCGCGCTGCGGGCGCGCAGCCTGCTGCTCCTGCTCGTCCTTGGCGCCGGCGTGATCGTGACCACGGGACTGTCCGGGCTGACCACCGCGGCGGGACGCCTGGGCGCGACGCTCGCCACATGGCTCGAGATCGCCGCGATCCCGCTGGCCACCGTGGTCAACATCGCCCTCTTCATGGTCGCCTTCAGAGTGCTCACGGCGAGCCGGGTGCCCTGGCGGCAGCTGCGCGTCGGCGCTGTCGTGGCCGGCGTCGGCTGGCAGATCGCTCAGATGCTCGGCACGTACCTCGTCACGCTGCTGAAGGGAGCGCCCGAGACCTACGGTGTCTTCGGCCTCGTCCTCGGTGCGATCGCGTGGATCTACGTGCTCGCCCTGGTCGTGGTGTTCGCGGCTGAGATCAACGTCGTCGCCCAGCGGCGGCTGTGGCCGCGTGCGCTGCTCGCGCCCTTCACCGACCGTGCACAGCTCACCCCGGCCGACAAGCGGGCCTATGCCGCATACGCGCAGAGCGAGCGCCACCAGGGGTTCGAGGTCGTCGACGTCGGCTTCGACCCGCCGGCGGAGACCGGCATGAAGGACGGCGCGGAGCAGCAGTGAGTCGACGCCGTGCGCGCGCCTCGTTCCATGTCGGTCTCGCGATCGGTGCCGGGGTGCAGCGCCTGGTCACGATCGGACGGCGCGCTCGGCATGGCCGAGCGCGCCGTCCGCCGAGAGGGCTCATGACGCAGCCGTCGGATCGCCGTTGGCGCGCACTTCGCCCACCACGGGTGCTGCGGTTCCGGGCGTTGCGGCCTTCGTCTCGCGGCTGAGGAACGTCCCGAGCTCGCCGATCGTGCTCATGAGCGGCGCCGGGAACACGATGGTCGAGTTCTTGTCCACGCCGATCTCGACCATGGTCTGCAGGTTGCGCAGCTGCAGCGCCAGCGGATGGGCCATCATCACGTCAGACGCGATCCCGAGCTCTCCGGCGGCCAGCGCCTCGCCCTGGGCGGCAATGATCTTGGCCCGCTTCTCGCGCTCGGCCTCGGCCTGGCGCGCCATAGCGCGCTTCATGCTGTCGGGCAACTGGATGTCCTTGAGCTCGACCACCGTCACCTTCACGCCCCAGTCCTCGGTCTGCACGTCGAGGATCTCGCGGATGTTCTGGTTGATGGTGTCGGTCTCCGAGAGCGTCTCGTCGAGCGTGTGACGCCCGACGACGGCCCGCAGCGTGGTCTGCGCGATCTGGTCGATCGCCGCGGAGACGTTCTCGATGGCCACCACCGATCGAACGGCATCGTCGACGCGGTAGTACGCGACGGCGGACACGTCGACGCTGACGTTGTCGCGCGTGATGATGCCCTGGGATTGGATGGGCATGGTGACGATCCGCAATGAGACGCGTTGCACCCGGTCGACGAGCGGGGCGATGAAGATGATGCCCGGCCCGCGCGCACCGTCCTTGACGCGGCCGAGGCGGAACTGCACGCCGCGCTCGTACTGCTTGAGGATCCTGATGCTGGCGGCGGCGACGACGAGCGCCACCGCGAGGACCACGTAGAGGGCGACCATGTCGGCCCATTTCTGCCGGCCAGATGCAGGCGGCCGACGATCCCGGTGCGGCCGTGCCCTCGGGCTGGTCCGCCCCACGCCAGTGTAGCCCCATGTCCCCTCTGGATCGAGCGCGAGCGGAGAGGTAGTCTGAGGGCGGCAAATCGAGGAGATGAGCGCTTGAGCTTCGCCCTAGTCACCGTGCTTGCAGTCGGGACCGGTGTCGTCGTGATCGTGGTCGCCGGCGCGGTGGTGCTCCTGGCGCTGACCCTCTCGGCGTCGATGCGTGGTCGCCGCAAGCGCGGCGACGCGACTCACCGGGAGCTGCGCGAAGCTCAGGAGAGCGCTGAGCGTGCGGAGCGCGCCCGCGATGTCGCCGAGGAGCAGTCCGAGCGGCGAGCCGATCCAAACCGGTAGCGCTCGCACCGCCCTCGGAGAGCGGGCCACCGGCCCGCCGCCGCCCCGCCGCCGGGCGGCGGCGCTGCTGACGCGCGTACGGGGTTTCGCTCGCCGCCGACGAGCGGCGATGACGGTCGCCGGGTCGGTGCTCACGGCCGGGGCCCTCGTCTACGGGCTTGCGGGAAAGCGTCACGAGTTCGCGACCGCGCTGTCCAGCGCGACGCTCCCCGTGCTCGCCGTCGCCGCGTTGCTGCAGATCGTCGCCCTGCTCGTGCGCACCGAGGCCTGGCATCTGTCGATCGAGGCCGCGGGAGGCAGCGTCGCGCGGCGGATCCTCTATCGCGCGTCGAGCATGCAGGTCCTCGGCAGCGTGCTCAGCGGGCAGCTGGGCGTCGCCGCCCGGATCGCCGCGCTGCGGCGATCCTCCCCGACGGTGAGCCCACAGGTGCCGACGCTGATCGCCGCCGAGTTCCCCATCCTCGCCGTCGAGGCCACCCTGGCGGCGCTGACATCGTTCACCCTCGTCGGTCCCCTCGGCCTGCCATGGTGGCTGCCGGTCATCGTCGTCGCCGTGGTCGGGACGGCGAGCGCCGGGCTGCGGCACCTCGCGCTGAGCAAGGGCCGCGAGCTCTGGCGAGGCCTGGCGGTGCTGCGCAGCCGGCGCGGCGGCGGCCGCGTGATCGCGCTCGTGCTCGTGGCGGTCCTCGCGCAGATCCTCCGCAACTGGATGCTGCTGCACGCCGTCGGCGTCCCCGCGTCGTTCTTCGACGCGATCGCCGTGCTGATCGCCGTGGTCGCCCTTGGGCAGCTCCCGGTCGGCCCCGGTGTCGGCGCGGCTGCCGCGGTGCTCATCCTGGGCAGCCGCGGGGTCGCGGCCGCGGCCGCCGCGGGCGTGCTGATGACGGTCACCGGGACCGTCGGCGGCCTGTGCTTCGCGGCGTGGTCCGGCGCCGACCGGCTCTGGGTTCACGGACGCGGGGTCCGCTCCCGCCGGCAGGGCAGCCGCGGGTCGAGCTGAGCCGGCGACGGCGGAGGCACCCCCGTTTGCGCCGGGCCGCAAACGGCCCCGATTCGAGCCCTCCAAACGGCCCGAAAGCCCTGCAAACGACGGAGATAGCTGGGGGGAGACTCGAACTCCCGACCTCACGATTATGAGGGCTCCTGAGCGGTTTCGGCGGGGTTGTAGGTGTTGGGCGAAAGGCCTGCTAAGCACGGTTTTTCGGGCGGCGACCCGGCGGTGCGGTCTCGGCTCGTCTCGACGGGTTGCGTTTGCGGATGCTTGCACCCAATGCGGACGAGCATGCCGCTCGTATCCCCGCGCCTGGCTCTGGTCGATCGGGGCTCCGAGGGCGCAAGGTAGTTTTCCCGGATGCGTTCCAACGGCTGCGATGCGCTCTGATGCCCTGGCTCGTTCTGGCAGGCATCGTCGAGTGGTGGGCCGACGAGGGACGACGCGATGTCGGCCGCCGGCGTTTTCACGAGGAGACGGGGCCTACGGGTTGCCCGGGTCCCGCCCCGCCGCACGTCATTGACCACATCCGAGCTGCCTTCGTCGCACAGCACCAGCCCTGGCGTCTAATCGAGATGTCGCTGCCTTCGAAGAATCCCCTTATCACGCCGTTCGTCGTCTCCTGGGCCGACGAAGCCACAGCCGTGCTACGAGGCGACCCGGCCAAGCAACACGTCGTCCGTCCCAACGAGTCCCACGGAGACCTGGGGGCTCAGCGAATGCTCAACCCCAGCGCGCTGGAGACGCTGGTACCCAAACCCTGGACCGCGCGGTTCGTGGTGCCGGGCGATCTCTTGGAACTCGACGTCTCGGTGCTCCCCGAACTCGTCACTCTCGGAGCGGACCACTACGAGGTCAACTACGACCGCGACCTTGACATCCTCACGACCTGGACAGCCATCATCGATGGTGCACCAGCACAGCGGGTGTCGCTCCGCGAGGTCACGTCGCTGGCTCGGGCCGCCGTCGACCGAGAGATCTAGACCCGAAGTGGTCGGTGGCGCAAGCCGCGCCACTACACGCGCCACTACACGCAGAGAGCGAGCGGCAGAATCTGGACCGCGGGCCCGTTGAGAATCGGGTTCAACGCGTCAACGTCATTGCCGACGCGAAGGTCCTCCTCAGACGCTCGGTCCTCGTCGACATCTGTCCTACCATCGGAGCTGGCGTCGCCATGACCAGCCGCTTTGGTGACGCGCTCGTCGGCTTCGTTCGAACTATCGCTACCGCCGGTCAGGATCTCGGCGAGCTGACTTTGGATGTCGACGCTCCCAACGGCCTTTGCCATCGAGAAGAGGAATCCAAGAACGCCCACCATCACCTGCCCCGATAGCGCTGGGACGAGAGACAGCGACGATCGCCGGTAAAGCAGTACGGCCTCGTCCGCAGGCCAAGTCTGCGTGACCTTCCCGACAACTGTGAAGCTCGAGGTATGGAGCAACTCGAGCGCGGTCGAATCGGCAAACCGCTTGTCGAGGGTGAGGATTACGCCTGGGCTGTCTTCTGCGGTGACCACCACATCCACCATGCCACTCTGCTCGAGGTCGTCGCGCAAGGCGGTAAACAGCGCGCGAAGGCCCGCAAGCGCCTGGAGCCCATCGTCATCGGACGAGGGAGCGGCCGCCGCATTTGCCGCCTGTCGTGCCCGCTGCCGCCGCTCCTGCCGTGATCTCGGGGCCGAGTGCTCGGACTCATCGAGGCCCATGATCGGAGACATCACGTCGAGGAGCCGGAGGACCTGCTCGATGACGCGTCGAAGAGGCGCTATAGCCGGCTTGAGCTCCAGCGAGACAAGGTCGCCAATCCGAAGATCCGAGATCGGTGGCTCTTCGAGCAAGCGACCGCCAACTCGAAGATCCTCGTGCAGCGCCATGAAGATCGAGTGGATCGTGTGCTTTCGGACAAGCGTCGACTCGGCGCTCTGACCTTCGACGGTGTCCTTCTCGGCTGCACCTCCGAGCCCAGCGCCGCCGAATAGACCGAGACTTCCCCGTAGCGTTTTCGCAGCCCTGGAACTGCCTTCGGTCTTTTCCGTCAACTCGGACTGCAGCGCGACGCCACCTGAGAGCGCCGCCGAGAAGGCCATTGACATGTCCGTATCGAGATAGAACGGATACAACAGGGACCATGGTGGACTGTCCATAGCGCTCGTCATTGGCCAATCATGACGAGCCATCACGACGGAACACCCCGGAGTGGTGAACTGGCGGCTCTTTACCGGGGCGCGCCCGGACACCGCATCGTTTGGAGTCGGTCATTCAACCGGCTCCAGGAAGCATCGCGGCCATGACCAGCATCGCCGACGGTTCGGCCCATCATGCGGTGCCCGCCACCAGCAGCGTCTGGCCTCAGGTGTTCGGAACGGACGCGGTCGCCGAAGGAACATGGCGACAGTCCCGCCGACGCATCTGCCCCTGCTCACACGTAGCGCAACGTCGCTGCTGCCTAAACACTCGATCACCTCGTGGGCTTTCCGCCCTGATGGCCGCTCGGCCGTCTCCAACCCCACATTCGAGCAAGGAGTGGGCTCGACCACCCGCGCCCACCCCACAGCTACGAAGTACCAATGGTGGGTGCGGGTGGTCGGGCCCACGACGCAGCGAGAACCCCATGCGGCACAAGGGCCGAGCGGCCATCAGGGCGTCCCGCCGCAGGACGGGGTGCGGGACGCCTCACGCCAAGCCCCGGACCGGCGATTGGACAACCGCCCGGGCCTTCCCACAGCAGATGGCAGAGCAGGCACGTCCGACCGATCACCGCCCGGTCCTTCGTCGTCGACATGCTGTCCTGCGCTGACACCGCGTAGCTCCCGAAGCGCCCGTCGCAGCCCCCGACGATGGCCGCGCCGGGACCTACGCCGAGCCCCGCGAGCCGTCTCCAGGTGGGTCGCGCCACGGAGAAGGATGAGACCGGAGCCGGCAAGCCCTCCATGCCGGGCACTTCCGGCATGCTGCCGGCCGGTGCCCATCCTGGCTCTCAAGCTGCTGCTCGCTCCCGCGTTGGTCGTGGCAGCGTCCTTGGCCGTCCGGCGCTTCGGCCCGCGGGTCGGCGGCCTCATCGGCGGTCTGCCGGTCGTCGCAGGACCAATCCTGCTCGTCCTCGCCCTGCTCCACGGCCGCAGCTTCGGAGCGAACGCAGCCACCGGCTCACTCCTCGGCCTTGGGTCGCTGGCTGCATTCGTGACCGTCTACGCCGCGGCGTGCCCCCGAGTCTCGCCGCCGACCGCGCTCGTCCTGGGCTGGTGCACGTTCCTGGCCGCAACGGTTCTACTGGCGCCAATCGACGCGGGCGCGGTGCCGGCGCTCGCGGTTGCGTGTGGCTCGTTCTGGGTGGCCATGCTGCTCATCCCGCGGCCGGTCGACGGGACAACGGCCGTCGCAGGGCCGCCCGCCTGGGACCTGCCAGTGCGCGCCGCATGCGCGGGCGCGATGGTGGTCGCGCTCACCGCCGCGTCGGCTGGCCTGGGCGCGCATGTCAGCGGCCTCCTGGCGCCCTTCCCGGTCATCACCAGCGTGCTGGCGGCGTTCACCCATGCCCAGCGCGGCCCAGGCGACACGCTGCGCCTGCTGCAGGGCATGCTCATCGGCTTGTTCGCCTTCGCGCTGTTCTGCTTCACCGTCGCGGTCGGGCTTCGCCACGGCGGGATCGCGGTCGCCTTCGGCGCGGCGACGACGAGCGCCATCCTCATCCAGGGAGTGGCGGTGACCGCCGACCGCGTCCGTACCCGCCGACTGGCGGCCGCGCGCGCGTGAGCCTGCCTCGTGACCTAGCGAGCTAGCACCCCAGCTAGCTCGCTAGCAAGTCATCGAAGAAGCTCGCCTCCCCCATCCCGACCAAGTGCACGTACTGCTGCAACGTGAACGCCGCCGAGTGGTGCCCGAGCCACGCCTGCACCTGCTTGGCGTTCTTGCCGCCTCCCCCGCGCTCGACCGGCGCGAACAGCAGCGAGGCGCAGGTGTCCCTGCAAACGAGGGAAATAGCTGGGGGGAGACTCGAACTCCCGACCTCACGATTATGAGGGCTCCTGAGCGGGTTCGTTGGAGTTGTAGGTGTTGGGTGAAAGGCCTGCTATCTGAGGCTTTTCGGGCGGCGACCCGGCGGTGCGGATTCGGCTCGTCTCGACGGGTTGCGTTTGCGGATGTTTGCACCTGGCGCGGCGGTGACCTCTGAGGGCGGTGTGCGATCCAGTATCGAGACGAAGCTGCCGGTAGGCGACCGACGAGCAGCGCGGGCAACGGCGGCTACAGAGCGTCGCCGATCGCCTTCACCAGCTCTAAGACTGGCGTCGCTACGGCACCGAGCGTGGTCGCTGTCTCTTGGATGCTCTCTAGCGCAGTCTTGTACCACCGCTGACGCGGCTCTGGCTTTGTTAGCTCTGTCGTAAGCACCTCTACGTCACTTGCAAGCTCGGAGGCGATCGCGCCGTCGACATCGCCGCCTAGCTCCGCCACCGCGACGGTGAGGCGACGGAGCAACTCAGCCACCTCCGGATCACCGGCACCAGTCTCTATCCGGTTGAAACTTCCTTGGATCGAGTCGGCGATGGTGACCGGGGCGTGGACCTGCGCGCCAGAGTGGATCGTGATGGTGCGTTGCTCGGTCACTTTGGCCATCTTGGCATTGATCTGGTCGATTCGGTCGGCGAACAAGTTGAAAACCGTGGTCGAGGCACCCGTGAGTTCCACGACCGAGAGCGCAGCCACGCGGTCGACTTCGCCCTTTGCGATCGCGGAGATACTGAACGGCGCCCGGCTAAAGCGCGCGACCTGCTGGTCGAAGTCGGTCACGACCCGGCCTCTGAGAAATTCGCCCGCGTACGTGTCCTTGAGCCACCGGACCCCCTCCGCTAGCGATGGGTTGTCCCCGGGCACGAAGCTCACATAGGCAGAGCAGAAACGACTCCAACTCGCCTCGTGCGCGGCTGCGTCGCGTTCGATCACGACCGCACCGGTCGCGAGCAACGACCCAGGCGGACTAGCCTGACGGCCGTCCTCGACCAAGCTCTCCACCATGAGATGGATGCGAGGGATCTCCAAAGCCCAAAGTGCGGCGAGATCGCCGCTCGCCTCGAGCGTTCTCAGCTGCCCCTCAAGCCGGCATCGGATCGCGCCTCGGGCGGCGATCGCATCGATGTACCGACCGTACAGATCGGCCGGCATGGCAACGACGACACCTTCATGCATGACGCCGCTCGAGGACGCGCCTAGCAGCCAAACCGTCCCTTCTGGCGAAGGTCGCTCGGCAAGCCTGACGGTGCCGATCCCGCCGGACAGCATTTGGGCCTTCCCGTACGGGTCGTACACATGGACCGCCATACGAGGCAGCTCCTCCAGCAACCGCTGCGCCTCTCGGGCGCCAAGACCTTCCGCCCGGAGCATCCGCTCGGCCGTTTCCCGCCCCGCACCGCTGAGATTGCGGGCCTTCGCCATCTGGCGGTGATCTTCGGCGTCGGGAGTATGGAAGAGCCCGGGGCTGAGGGGCACCCATTCAGAGAGCCAGAATCCGTCTAGAGAGACTGGGGTGCCGGAACGGATCCGTCGGCCCAGAACGTCGGCCCAAAACGCAGAGTCGCTGTCGTACCGGCGTCGGTTCCCTGCGGAAGGCGGCGCGACCGAAATCTGCGTATCACCGGCGTCGAGTTGCGCTGCCAGAGCTTGCTGCACGTTCCGCTCACGCATCCGGGCGGAGAAGCCGTACTCCGTATGTGCTGCCGTCATCGCGGCGGAGCCTACGGCCACCGAGCGTGGTTGAGCAATAGAGCCGCATCTACAGCGGAACTGAGGAGCAGCGGGGCGAACGCCCTCGCTGATGCGACGAAGGTCCACGGGGACGACCCGCATCACGGGGATGAATGAGCGGCGTCGAGAGCCGCGATGCGCGACGAGGCGAATAGTCTCGCCTCCGCCGGGACCTGCGGAAGCCGCAACGACGACGCCAGACTTGGACTCGCGGCCGTCTCCGGCCGCTGGCCGAAGCCGAAACGGGTGGTGACACGCGGCTGGCAGGCCAACCCAACGCGAGCCACCCCGCTCGAATGGCACTAAGAGCCCTGAACGCTCCAGCCGTTCCGGAGACCGATCAGCCGCATCAGCATGTCCTGACCGTCGCCCAAACGACGGTCCGTGCAGCCGACCCCTAGGCGCTTAGCGGGGGCAACACCAGACTGGCAGCGACCACAGCGACAAGAGCCGTGATGATCGACCACCCATCGCTCTGAACATCGACCTGAGGTGTGGCGAGCACGCGCGGAAGCGTGCTCAGTGGTCGGGACGGCACACATCAGCGATGCAACTGCTCCAGAAGCGACGTCACGTCGCTCGGCACTCCTTTGACGACTGCCAAGACCGCCACCGCCGCGAGGAAGAACACCCAAAAGACGTAGGCCGCGACGTCAATCCAGTCCAGAACCTGCCTCGCCCTCTCGCTCTCGACGTCTGGTCGCCGAGGCCAAATACCCCGCATCTGCGCCCTCCCCAGCTAACGCCTTTCGGGTCGCCTCTTGGGGGGGCCTCTGCCATCGGGGGAAGATGGCAAGTCCCGAAGAGACAGACCCGTAGGTCTCGTCTACGAC
Source organism: Baekduia sp. (assembly GCA_035765735.1). Lineage (GTDB taxonomy): Bacteria > Actinomycetota > Thermoleophilia > Solirubrobacterales > Solirubrobacteraceae > Baekduia. Next base: position 34,273 of record DASTWY010000004.1, read on the forward strand.
AGGAATTGGCACCTTCCCGCCGTAGCGGGGGTTGCCGGCGGTCCACCGGACTTGCTCCGATGTCGCCTTGTCGTTCCAGCTATGTGGGGGAATAGATAGCACGCCCCCAGACCACTGTCTAGCGCGATGGGGCGCTGGTCCATCGCGGAGTCAGTCGACGACGTCAGTTGCGCCCCACGTTGTGAGGGGTAGCCTCCAAGGCATGGAGCACTGGACCAACGTCTGGTGGAAGGTGCTGGGCCTGAGCGTCTTGGGCAGCATCATCGCGACTTACGTCGTCCGGCTGCTCGAATGGGCCGGGCCTCTGGCTTGGGCCGGACTGACCTCACACACAGCTGACACGGTGGTGAAGGGCGTACTCATCATGACGACAGTCGCTGTGATCATCACCTGGGTCGCTCGCTGGGGCTGGCATCGCCGCATGGGCTACTTCGCGCACGCGTAGCAGCCTCGACGCGCACGCACCTATCCGCCTCCGCCGCTCCCTTTGAGGTCTTAAAGCAGGGTCAAATCGAACTCGACAGTGTCGTCGAATTCGAGCCCGCTCGGCGTTTTGCCCGTCGCCGTTACGCGGTCGTAATGAATCGAGGCACCGGCGTGGCGGACAGCGAGATCCTTGATGGCGGCACGGTACTGGGGCTCGACCCAGGTCCCGTCCGGATAGTCGTCATTGAGGACGTCCTCGAACTTCATGCGTTGGCCCGCGTACTTCTGCATGAGATGTGCCTGTAGCGAGGGATAAGGCTCGGCCTCCTCAACCTCGAGCACGAGTTGATCTCGAGGCCGTACGGTGACGGGCCAAAAGGTCATGTCGGAAGACGTTTCGACCATGGCTTCCTTCATTTCGCGCATACCTCGTGCGTTGTCCGTGAGGTGCACGAGGTAGTACAGCGTCTGCCGACGCTCGTCCTCGAAGACCTGGAACGGTGTGGCCCACTGCGCGATCCCGCGTCGTTTGATGACGTCGCCATAGCGCTGGACGAGACAACGGTCCGTGTCTGGCGCACCTTGGCACGCCTTCCACTCGTCGCCGCCGAAAAGTTCGGTCAGCGGCGCTTCGACGTTTTCCATGCCGAGAAACCGCCGTTGGTCACGGACCATGAAGGTGACGAGGACCTCCATGCGCGGGATGGCCATCAGCCTCTCAATGGTCGCCAGGGGTACGCCCCGGAACCCGAACGGGTCCGCGGTGAAAAAGATAGGCGGCGGCTTGACGCCTGGCTGTCGCGCCCGATCCGCCACACCGTTCGCGACTGCGTCGAAGGTGTCCTGGCGAGCCGAAATGCTGACACCCGGGTGATGGAGTCCCGAGAGCACTGTTTCGAGCTCGAGATAGTTTGCGCGATTCGCCTCGACGCAAACGATGGATACCTCCTTGGCCCGGCCATTCGCAACGGCTTCTGCGGCGCGGCGGAACATGATCACAGGAGAGCCGTCTTGGCCTCCGACGTACCTGCCGCGACCAGCGAAACCGTCGTAGATCACGAGCTTGTCGTGGAAGCGACCAAGTATCGGGAGCCAAGCGCCGAGATACCGTCGAAGGACCTCGTGCTTCGCGCGTGCGTGTTCGGTGTACTCCCACTTCTCGTCGCTGTCGTCCGGAATATCACGCGACCGCTGCATGGACCTCCCGTTCTTGCGGGCGTGGCATCTCGGACCACTCACGGCCCTCAAGCAGACGCCCTCCAGACGTTGGCTGTCGACCACCCCACTGCTTGAAGAAGAAGGCGACGCCCGCCGTCGCACATTCGTCCCGTAGCGCGGTGACCCATTCTTCCTTCACTGGCCTATGGGCGGGCCCGGACTCTCCGCCTGCGATGAGCCAGTCGATTCCGGCGAGGCTGAGGCCGTCCAGCGGACCCAACAGCGGCTCTGCCGAGATGAACCGCACCGCTGCCGGCACGCGGCGCAGCTGATCTGCGCGATCGACGAAGCGGCGATTCTCGACGCTCACGCCCATCCAAACGTTGCGAGGCCAGGGCAGCTGATTCGCGACCGCTGCCAGCCGGTCATGACGCTTGGTCAAGACCTGAAACGTGTGCTGCCGGGCGCGGACCATTACGTCGAAGACGCGCGCGATGTAGTCGAGAGGGACCTCCTCGTGGAAAAGGTCGCTCATCGAATTCACGAAGACCACGCGCGGCTTCCGCCATCCCAGCGGCGCTTCGAGCGTCTGTGGGTGCAGCGTCACGCCGAAACCCGGACCCGACGAGCGCCGGTGACCGTCACGCTGGTACTTCGGCTGGCCGAAGCGTTTGAGCCGCGCCGCCATGTCGAGGGCGTAGCAGTGGGCGCAGCCAGGGGAGATGCGATCGCACCCGGTCGTCGGGTTCCAGACGTGGGTCGCCCACTCGATGGAGGTTTCGGCCATAGGCTCAGTCTGGTCGATCGAACGTTCCTCAGAAAGCGCCGCAAGCCGTCTGGCGCTTCGCTGAGCGTTTCTATTTGCGAAGGAGAAACCCTCCTGCGCTCGGGATTTGTCCTCCGTGGGGACCTCGCGTTTGTCGCTGGCGGCGCTGCCGGTCCGCGCCGGATGAGGACTCGCGTCGGCTGGCGGCCCTCGCGTCGCCTCTCCACCGGCGTGGACGAAGGGACGGACGGGCGATGCACCCGCCGCCCTCCGAGATTTCGCTTTAGCCCCGCGTGTCCGGGCCCCGCCCAGTCCTTGACCACGCGCCCTCACCCTGGGGGTTCGTTCGCATGGTCAAGGACTGTCCGGGGGTGGACTGCGCGGGGCAGTCTTGGTGCCGGGAGGCGGCGGGTGCATCGCCCTGGTGGGCATGGGCAAGACGCAGAGCACGGGGTTCAGGGTCACCGACCGGGACCTGGAGATCGTGCGGTGGCTGGGCCGGGTGCGCCTGGCGAGCGTCGAGCACGTCCGGCTGCGGTTCGGCATGGGTCGCACCAAGGCCTACGAGCGGCTGGCCGGCCTGGTGGCCCGTGGCCTGGTTGTTCGCGAGCGCCACGTGCCCGGGCACGGCGTCTACGTCGCGACGCGGGAGGGGCTGCGCGTGGCGGGGCTGGCGATGGCGCCGGCGCGCGTCAGCCTCGGCGCCCTGGCCCACGACCTCGCATGCGCCGAGGTCGTCGCGCGGATCGAGGCCGGGCTGCCGGCCGCGCGGCTGCTGACCGAGCGCCAGCTGCGCGCCCATGTCCACCACACCGGCGACGACAGCTTCCGGCCCCACGTCCGTCAGGACGGGAGGCGCGACGCGCGCCACTGGCCCGACCTCGCGCTGCTGACCGGAAGCCGCGAACCGGGCTGGCTGGCGATCGAGGTCGAGCTGCACCGCAAGGGCGCCCGACGCCTGGAAGCGATCCTCGACGGCTACTGGCACGCCGCCCACCACGACACCCCACACCAAGTGTGGGGCGTGCTTTACCTCGTCCCCGACAACAACGACCGCCGCCGCCTGGCCGCGATCGCCGAGCGCGCCGGCCTGCTCGAACAGCACTCCCCCGTCCTCTTCGCCGCCCACACGCTCGACCGGCACGACGAGATCGCCGCCACCGTCCTCACCCTGTGGAAGCGCAAGCGCACCGCCGACGCACGCCACCGGGCAGAGGCCGCCGAACGCGAACGCCAACAACACGAGCTCGCGGCCAGACAAGCCGCCGAGAGGGCACTGACGGAGGACGGCATCCAGCGGCAGCGCCAACGCCAGGAGCAGCTCCAGGCATTCGAGGAAGCTCAACGACGAGCCGAACGCCGCGGCCTGGGCCGCTGGCTCGGAGGCGGCGGTCGATGACCACGCCCAACCCATCGGCGGCGACGCGGCCGATCACCCGCACCGATGTCATGCGGGCGGTCGACGTCGCCGGCCTGCTCGACGTGCCGAAGTCCACCGTCGAGGAACTGGGCGCGCCGCGGAGTCGTCCCGAGCCGCAAGCGCGAACGTAGACCGCGCGTCCCGTGGTTCAGCGCTCGATCGACGGCCCAGCTGTCTCGGGCCACGTCACGGTGACCTCCATCGAGGTGGTCGTCTCGCTGGTCATGGCCGCGCCCTGCGCCAGGCGATGACCCAACTCATGCAGCTCGACGAGCCCCCAGTCGCCGCGCGGCGCATCGAGCGTCAGATGGAAACGCGAACCGTTCTGCCAACGCGTGGTGACGGTCAGGACGACGCGAGGCGGTTCCACCATGCCCGACATTAAATGCGTGATCGCGCATTGTGGTCCAGATGTCCGCCGTCCAGGCTGCGGCGCGTGGATGCCTGGCAGGAGACCTTCACCGCCAACGTCCGAGCGGCGCGCGAGCGCGCCGGCCTCACCCAGGAAGATGTCGGCAACGCCTCCGGCGTCGGCCAGGCGCAGTACAACCGCTACGAGAACGGGCGGGTAGACCCGTCCATCGGCGTCCTGATCCGCATCGCCGCCGCGCTGGGCGTGACGGCCGCCGAGTTGCTCGACGGCGTCGAGGCCGACGCCCCGCAGGGCGCACGGTAGGCATCGGGCTACGCCGCTCGCGAGTCGGAACGCCTCGCCGCGTTGCCAGCTAGCACCCCAGCTAGCTCGCTAGCAAGTCATCGAAGAAGCTGGCCTCGCCCATTCCGGCGTCGACGAGATGGACGTACTGCTGCAACGTGAAGGCGGCGGAGTGGTGCCCGAGCCACGCCTGCACCTGCTTGGCGTTCTTGCCGCCTCCCCCGCGTTCGACCGGCGCGAACAGCAGTGAGGCGCAGGTGTGGCGGAACGTGTGCAGCGTCACCCACGGCAGGCCGGCGCGCCGTGCTGCCGGGCCGAGGACGTGGTTGTAGATGTTGCGGCGGTCGATGCGCGTGCCGGCGCTGGTCGTGAACACCAGCGTGCCGTCGACCGGCTCGCCGCCGGCCGCTTCGACCAGGCGCCCCACCAACCGCGGTGACATCGGGATGTCGCGCTTGCCGTAGCGCGTCTTGGGTTCGCGGACTTGGCTGTCGGCGAACTGCCAGCGCACCCGCAGCACCGACTCCTCGACGCTCAGGTCCCGGCCCCACCGCACCTCGATCGCCTCGCCGATCCGCAGGCCGGTGTGCGCGAGGAACTCGAAGAACAGCCGCCACTCATCCGGGACCGCGGCCAGCAGCGTCCGGAGCTCAGCGACCGTCATCGCGCGCTTGGGCTCCGACAGTGGGCGTCCGGTCCCGTCGCCCTCGGGCACCGCGACCCGCAGGACGGCCGCCGGGTTCGTGCGGAGCAGGTCCTCCTCGGTCGCATCGCCCAGCAGCGCGCGCAGCACCGCGACGTGATGGCGGATCGACGCCTTCGCCAGCTTGCGCCCGGGCCGGCGCGGGTCCTCCTGCTCGAGCAGCCACATCACGAACGCCTTGACGTCACGCGGGCGGATGTCGCCGAGGCACAGCCGCCGCGAGTCGAAGTACGGGATCAGCCGCTGCTCGAGCACCTGGCGGTACCAGCGGCGCGTCGACGGACGGAAGCCGCTGGCCGTCCGGCCCTGGTACGTGTCGATCCACTGGCGTGCGTAGTCGCCGAAGCGAACCGGCTCGCCGTCGACGATCAGCCCGCGGTCGGCGTCGGCCTCAGCCTGGCGCTTCGCCCGCCGCGCCGCCGCGAGCGTCGGCGCGCTGCCCCAGCGCTGCCGCCCGTCGACGCGGTAGGTGTAGGCGTAGCGGCCGCCGCGTCGATAGACGCCCGGCGTGTCGGTGCGCTGCAGCGAGGACTTCTTGGTGGCCATCTCGGTCTCCTTGATCGGAGTCGAGACGAGCCGAAGGTGTCGCCGCCCGGCGACGCTCGCACCGCCCATCACGGGCGCCCTCGCACCAGCCACGCGTCCACCTCGGACAGGCGGAACAGCAGCCGCGCACCGTCCTTGCGGTACGGGATGCCGTCGCGCCCGCGACGCGACACGAGGTCGTAGATCCGCTGGCGCCGGCATCCCAGATGCCGGGCCACGACCTCGACGCCGACCCACGGCTCCGCGCCGTGCCGACGCTCGGCGTCGACGCGGGCCAGGACGCGCTCGACCAGCTCGTCGAGCACTTCGGCCGGCAGCGTGAGGACCAGCGACTCAGGACGGTCAGCGGAGGCAGCCATGTAGCCGCTCCGGCGCGCCAGACAACCGGCTCCGGCGAGACCGTCGTGTTTGCACCCCCGTTTGCGCCGGGCCGAAATCGGCCCCGATTCGAGCCCTCAAAACGGCCCGAACTCCCTGCAAACGACGGCGATAGCTGGGGGGAGACTCGAACTCCCGACCTCACGATTATGAGTCGTGCGCTCTAACCAGCTGAGCTACCCAGCCAGGGCGCGACGATTCTAGCGACCGAGGGGCGGACGCTTCGCCCGGTCGCGGTCCTCGCTCAGGCCGATGGCCAGGAACGCGGCCGCGACGAGGAGCACCGCCCCGATCCCCGCCAGCGTGATGCCGACCGCGTCGCCGGCCGTGCTCGTCGCGATCGCCGCCACGATGCAGCCGCCGATCAGCAGGATCAGCCCCGCGGTCACGAAGCGCTGCGGCGTCATGTCCACTGCCTGCCCCCGCGCGGGTCCGCGCATGCACGGCGGCCCGCGACGGTCGTCGCGTACCCTGGTCTCGTGAGCTCCACGTCTGACGCCGTCGCCGCCATCGAACGCGAGATCCTCCCATGGAGCGAGGTCGGTGACGCGACCCGCGCGCTCGCCACCGCCGTGCACGACGACGGCTACCGCCCCGACGTCATCCTCGCCATCGCCCGCGGCGGGCTGATCGTCGCCGCCGCCCTGGCCTACGCGCTCGGCGTCAAGAACACGTTCACGATGAACGTCGAGTTCTACACCGGCGTCGACGAACGCCTGCCGGTGCCGATGATCCTCCCGCCGGCGCCCGAGCTCGTCGACCTCGAGGACGCCCGCATCCTCGTCGCCGACGACGTCGCCGACACCGGCGCCACGCTCGCCCTCGTCCGCGAGTTCTGCGGCACCCGCGTCGGCGAGGTGCGCAGCGCCGCGCTCTACGAGAAGCCGCATTCGACGGTCAAGTGCGAGTACGTGTGGCGCCGCACCGACCGCTGGATCGAGTTCCCCTGGAGCATCGAGCCGCCGGTCACCGGCGCCTGAGCCCCGCGCCCCGGCGCCGGTCCGACACCCTCCGGGAGGACGCCGGACCGGCGAACGTCGCTCGGCGTGTTTCAGCCGAGCGACGGAGCACGGGCACGACCGAGGCGCGAGAGGAGATGAGGACGCCCCAGCCCTTCGCAGCCGGCGGTACCCAAGGGCTCACCCCGCTGCGCCCCGCGGTTGGAAACGAACGTGGCCTCCCCGGCGCGGGTCAGCGGTTGTCGATCAGCAGACGCATGACGATCATGAACCACACGACGCCGGCGACGGCGAAGAGGCCGAAGGGCAGCAGCCGGCTCCACGCGCCCGCCGCATCGCCTGGGGCGCGCGCCGGCTCCGCCGACGACCCGGGGCCCCGCGCCATCCACGCCTGCAGGGCGACCCAGCCCAGGCCGATCGGCACCACGATGGCGGGCAGCACCCACATTTCGCCGCCGACGATCGCGGCGAGGATGATCGAGAACGCCGAGACGGCGCCCACGACCCACCAGGGCAGGGCCTCGACCTCGGAGCGCTCACCGGCGGTCTCCCCCGGCTCTGACGTCGGGGTCATCGCGGTGCGCTGCTCGAGCGCGGCAAGGCCGGGGTCGTCGCTCGCGTGCACCGTGCGCTCGTTGTGGCCAACGCCCAGCGTCTCTGGGACCCCGCGCGCCGTCTGCGCGCCCGTGTAGTCCTCGACGATCTCGGTCAGCGCCCGATCGGGGTCGCCCACGCCTTCTTGCTGCAACCGCGCCGCGACCTCGGGGTCGGCGTGCTCGGTCTCGGTCGTCAGCTGCACCACGCCGCCGATGACCAGCAGCGTCCCGAGCGCGTGCAGCGCCAGCGCCGCGATCAGCACCCACCCCTGCCTGGTGACCAGGGCGATGATCCCGCCGACGACGATCGCCGCGGCGAGCGTCACGTACAGCAACGGGCGGTTGTCGCCCAGGGGCGCCCGGCCGGCATGCCGCTCCCGGCTGTGACGGGGCGCGCCCGCGGGCACCTCGACCTCGTCGCGTCCGATCGCCGCGCGCGCCTCCTCGGTCAGCAACCGGTTGGCCTCCGGGCTGAGGCTCGGGTCCTCCGAGCGCACCACGCGCCGTTCGGTGCGCCCACGCTCGGCCGGCTCACCGGCGCGGCTGAAGCGCCGCTCCGCCTCAGCGCGCTCGGCGCGCTCCTGCTCTCGCTGTCGTGCCATGTCGGTCTCTTGCTCCAGTGCGTCCGGGGGTGCTCCCCCCACGGTGCCCAGCGCGAGTGGCACGCCAAGCCCGGCGGCAGACCCGCAGGTCCCGCCGCGGACGAGCTGAGTGAACCAGTGACGCTTGCTGAGCCGCGCTCAGGCGACCAGGGACGGGCGAGCGGAGGCGCGTTCCTCGTCCTCCACCATCGCGCAGAACGCCGCGACGACCTGCGCGTCGAAGTGGCTGCCCGCGCAGCGACGCAGCTCGGCCAGCGCCGCCTCGCGCGGCATCCCGCGGCGATAGGGCCGGTCGGTGACCATCGCGTCGTAGGCGTCGCACACGGTGATGATGCGCGCGCCGAGCGGGATCTCCGTGCCGGCCAGCCCGTCGGGGTAGCCGCCCCCGTCCCAGCGCTCGTGGCTGGAGCGCACGAGCCGTGCGACGTTGGCGAGCGCCGGGATGCCGGCCAGGAACTGCTCGCCCTCGATGGTGTGGCGGCGCATCACCTCCCACTCCGCGTCGTCCAGCGGCCCGGGCTTGTCGAGGATCTCGGCGGGCACGGCGAGCTTGCCGACGTCGTGGAGGACCGCGCCGTGGACGATGTCGGTGATCTCGTGCTCGGGCAGGCCGAGGCGCCGTGCGACGCCGCCGGCCAGCCGGCCGACGTCCACGACGTGGTCGTGCAGATCCGGCTCGCGGATGTCGAGCACGCGCACCAGCACGTCGCGCAGCTGGCTGCCCGCCGACCGCGGCCGCCCGTTCTTCATCGCGTACATGCGCCGGTCGGCGATGCCCAGCGCCTGGGCGAAGGACGACGCCTCGTCGGGCATCACGACGACGCCCCACGAGCTGGAGATCTCGACGTCGCCCTCGCGGTCGCGCAGGGCGGCGGCGCAGGCCGCGATCACGGCGTGGGCGTGGCGCGTGTCGGCCACGACGCAGAACTCGTCGCCGCCCATGCGGTAGGCGGTCGCCCAGTCGCCGGCCGCGTCGCCGAGCATGCCGCCCAGGCGTGCGAGCAGCGCATCGCCGGCGGTGTGGCCGAAGGTGTCGTTGTAGGACTTGAAGCCGTCGAGGTCGAACAGGGCGAGCGTGCGGCGCGCCCGCGGCCGGCGGGACAGGTCCTCCACCAGCCGGCGCCGGTTCGGCAGGCCGGTGAGCGAATCGGTGCCGGCCTCATGGACCTTGGTCGCCAGCAGCGCGCCGTAGTCGCGCATCGCCATCCCGGCGCGAGCGACGAGCGTCAGCAGCAGGAGGACGATCGCGACCTCGGCCACGGGGTTGAGATCCGTGACCAGCGCGACCGTGGCGAGACCGACGCCGATGAGGCCGGCCGCGATCGGGATCGCCAGGCTCCGGACGCCGGGCGCGGCGGGACGCGGCGGCAGTGGCACCGTCCACGCGGCGAGGGCGAGGCCGGTCATGCAGATCGCGTACGGCAGGTCGAGCCACGTCCCGGCGTCGTAGCCCGAGGTCGCCGCGTCGACGACATACAGCCCGTCCCCGACGCTCAGGGCGAGGAACGACACGCCGAACAGCGCCAGCAGGCGATCGGCCTGCCAGCCGGTGGTCGACAGCCGCATGAGCACCGTGGCGACCACCGCGAGGTCGAGCAGCGGCTGCAGGAAGCCGAACGCGACCCCGCGGTCGAGCACCTGGCTGAAGATCGGCTCGTAGACCAGCGCCGCGCAGATCCCGGCCAGCGCCAGCGCGCACAGGGCACCGTCGAGCAGCTCGGCCCGCCCCCCGGCGCGGTGGCGGCGGCGATGGATGAGCAGCGCCCAGATGGCCGCCGGCTGCACGACCGACCACAGGTAGTCGGAGATCGACGGGAACGGCGGCTGCACGTCGGCTGAGTACAGGATGTTGTAGAGGATGGAGCCGGCCGTGTAGGTGCCCACGCCGGCTGCCATGAGGGCCCACGGCAGCCGCCCGGCGGGGACGCGCGCCACGCGCCAGGCACACGACGCCGTGGTGATCGCGAACAGCAGCGGCAGCGCCCACTCGTCGACGCGTCCGAGCGCGCCGTGCCACACGACCGCGACGGAGAGCACGAGCCCCACGGCCAGGCCGAGGGCGGCGGCGAGCGGCGCGGGCATCCGTACGACGGGCACTGGTCTGGTCTATCGGCCGCCTGCAGGCAGAGTGAACCGGGCACGCCGGTCCGTGCGCGGACGACGTCCGGTCAGCGCCGGCACGGCCGCAGGCGGTGCAGCGTCACGTCGGCGTGCGCGCCGGCCAGCGGCTCGGCGGACACCGCGAAGCGGGCGCGCGCCGGGCCGAGGTAGTCGCGGGTGCCCGCGCGGCCGGGGTCGGCGAGCAGGAGGCTCGCGTCGGGCGCGACGAGCCGCGGCCAGAGCTCGAGTGCGGCGTCGACGTTGGCGGCGGTGTACAGCACGTCGGCAGCCAGCACGAGGTCGAACGGCCCGCGCGCCGCCAGCGCGTCGCCGTGCGCGGCCCAGTCCACGTGCGCGACCTCGGCCTCGACCTCGTTGAGCGCCAGCGTGTGCGCGGCGAACGCCACCGCGTCGGCGGCGCCGTCGGTGGCCAGCACGCGGGCGCCCGCGCGGGCGGCCACGACGCTTGGCGCGGCCAGCCCGCAGCCGAGCTCGAGGACGCGCCGGCCCCGCAGATCGCCCGCCACGCCGGAGGCCAGCGCGCCGGCCAGCGCCAGGCCGCTCGGCCACGGCCGCGCCCAGTACGGGACCGGGCGCCCGGCGCCGCCCTCCTCGTGACGCAACTCCTCCCAGTCGGTGGGCAGCACGAGGAACACGTCCTGGGTGCCGAGCGGGAAGCGCTGCACGGCGATGTCGAGCAGCGCCGGCGGCAGCGCGCCGGGCGGCACGTCGCGCAGCGGGGCGAGCCGCTCCTGCAGCGACGCCCGCAGGACGTCGAGGGGGCCGTCAGCCGCCAAGCGGAGCGAACTGCCCGTCGCGCAGCAGGGCGAGGGCGTCGGCGTACATGACCTCCTTGATGGCGCCCAGCGTCGCGCCGTCCTTGCCGGCCAGCGCGGCGGCGAGCTCGCGGGCCGCGGACAGCACGTCGTCCTCGCCGACCGCGCGGTCGACGATGCCGGCCGCCTGCGCGTCCGTGCCGCCGTACCGGCGGCCGGTGGTCATCGCCTCGTGCGCGGCCTGCTTGGAGAGGCGCGCCTGGATGAGCGCGGCCATGTGCGGCGTGAACGGGATGTTGATGTCGACCTCGGGCAGGCAGAAGAAGCCCCGGTCGGCCCGCATGACGCGGAAGTCGTGGGCGATGGCGAGCATCGCGCCGGCGGCGAAGCAGTGGCCCTGGACGGCGGCGACCGTCGGCACGGGCAGCGCGAGCACCTTGGCCAGCAGCGCGTGCACGCGCGGGACGAATGCCTGGATCTCGCCGGGGTTGGCTCCCATCCACTCCAGGTCGAGCCCGTTGGACCAGATCTTGCCCGTGGCGGTGGTGACCAGCGCGCGCGGCGCCGGCGCGGCGGCGACCTCGTCCAGCGCGGTCTCGACGGCGTCCAGGAAGTCCGGGTTGAAGCGGTTCTCGCTGTCGCCGAGGTCGAGGAGGTAGACGTCGCCGTCGCGCTGGAGGGTGGGCATCGCGGCAGCGTACGCGCTGGCGCAACGTTCGTCCGCACGCAATCATCCTCGTTGCCGCATCCTTTGCGCATGCGTGTATAGTTGCGCCGGTGCAAGGATCTGGCGTGACCGCGGAGCAGCTCGTCGAGGAGCTCATCGGCTTCTTCGGAAGCACCATGCGCTCGTCGCAGGGAGACGTGTTCCGCGTCGTCAGCGAGCTCGACCTGTCGATGACGCAGCTCAAGCTGCTGCACGTCCTCGACAACGCCGAGCGCGAGCTGACGCCCTCGGAGCTGGCCAAGCGCCTCGACCTCTCCCCCGCGGCCGCCGGCCGCGCGGTCGACGCGCTCACGCGTCAGGGCCTCGTCGCCCGGCGCGAGGACGAGGAGGACCGGCGCGTCAAGCGCCTGTCGCTCACCTCCGAGGGCAGCACGACGGTCGGCCGCATCGCCGCGGCCCGGCGCGACGGGTTCCTCCGCCTCGCCGAGTCGCTCACTCCCCCGCAGCGCGAGGCCCTCTCCTCGGCGCTGCAGCCGCTCCTGACCCCGCTCCCCAACGACTGCGCCGCGCGCGCGGAGGACCCCCGATGAGCACGACCGCCGCCCCACCGCCGGCCGGAGCCCGCGCCACGTTCGACCGCCACCTCATCGGCGTCTCGATCGTCGTCGTGCTCGGCACGGTGATGTCGATCCTCGACACCACGATCGTCAACGTCGCGATCGACACGCTGTCGCGCGAGTTCGACACCGGCCTGGCGACGATCCAGTGGGTCGCGACCGGCTACATGCTGGCCCTGGCCACCGTCATCCCGCTCACCGGCTGGGCGGCGGACCGGTTCGGCACCAAGCGCCTGTACATGATCTCGATCGGGCTCTTCCTTGCCGGCTCGGCGCTCGCCGGCGCGGCGTGGTCGGCCGAGTCGCTGATCGTGTTCCGCGTCCTGCAGGGCCTGGGCGGCGGCATGATCATGCCGGCCGGCATGACGATCCTCAGCCAGGCGGCCGGGCGCGACCGGATCGGGCGCGTGATGAGCGTCGTCGGCGTGCCGATGCTCATGGGCCCGGTGATCGGCCCGGTCCTCGGCGGCTGGCTCGTCGACGACGTCTCCTGGCGCTGGATCTTCTACGTGAACCTGCCGATCGGCGCGATCGCGCTGCTCGCCGCGCTGCGGTTCCTGCCGCGTGACAAGCCGTCGCCGCACGAGCGCCTGGACTGGCTCGGACTGCTCCTGCTCTCCCCTGGCCTGGCGGCGTTCGTCTACGGCCTGGCCGAGACCGCCTCGCACGGCGGCATCGGCTCCGCGTCGGCGCTGGTGCCGATGCTCATCGGGCTCGCGCTGATCGGGACGTTCGCCTGGCACGCGCTGCGCAGCGCGTGGCCACTCATCGACCTGCGGCTGATGCGCCACGGGACGATGACGGCGTCGTCGGCGACGACGTTCCTGCTCGCGATGGGCTTCTTCGCGACGATGTTCCTGCTGCCGCTCTACTACCAGGTGGTGCGCGGCCAGCCGGCGCTGCACGCGGGCCTGCTGCTCGCGCCGCAGGGCCTGGGCGCGGCGCTCATGATGCCGATCGCCGGCAAGCTGAGCGACCGCAACGGGCCGGGCAAGGTCGTGCTGAGCGGGCTGTGCCTGCTCGTCATCGGCATCGGGCTCTTCACCCAGGTGTCGGCCGACACGTCGTTCTGGCTCATGGGCGCCACCCAGTTCGTCCTCGGCCTGGGCATGGGCTCGACGATGATGCCCGCGATGACCGCCGCCTATCAGTCGCTCGAGCATCAGCAGATCGCGCGGGCGACGACGGCGCTGAACATCATCCAGCGCGTGGGCGCGTCGATCGGCACCGCGCTGCTGTCGGTCGTGCTCAGCCACGAGCTCGCCAGCCAGCTGGGCAGCCGCGCGGGCAACGGGCTGGCCGCCGCGCAGGGGGCGCCGGCGGCCGCGCGCGAGGCGGTGGCGCCCAAGATCGCCGACGCCTTCGGCCACACGTTCTGGTGGTCGGCCGCCATCGTGCTGCTGGCCTTCCTCCCGGCGCTGATGCTGCCCCGGACGCCGCCGGCCCCCGCGGCCGCGCCGACCGGCGAGGCCGCCGGCGCCGAGGCCGAGGCCCCCGTCCTCGCCGAGGTCTAGCGAGCGGCGCTTGGCGCGGGCGGGTTTGCGGTCATGTCGACCGCAAACGCGCCCGCGGCGCCCGATGCTCCCTCCCCCGCCGGCAGCGCGGGCGGGTTTGCGGTCATGTCGACCGCAAACGCGCCCGCGGCGTCGCGTGCGCCTCGCCGGCGCGGTGCTACGAGGGGCGCACGTCGAGGACGACCTTGCCGAGCGCCCCGCGGCCGTCGATGAGCTTCAGCGCGTCGGCGGCGCGGTCCAGCGGGAAGCGCGCGCCCACGATCGGCCGGACGAACCCGCGCTGGATGAGCTCGTCGACCGCCGCCCCGATCCGGCGGTTGGCCTCCGGCTTGCCCATCACGAACGCACCCCAGCCGGCGCCGACGACCTCGAGGTTGTTGAGCAGCAGGCGGTTGACCTTGACCTCGGGGATCGCGCCGCCGGTGAAGCCCACCACGACGACGCGCCCGTTCTCGCGGCAGGCGCGCAGGCTGTCGGTGAAGCGGTCGCCGCCGACCGGGTCGATCACGACGTCGACGCCGCCGCCCGACAGCTCCTTGACCTCGTCGCGCCACGCGCTGTCGGAGCGCACGACCTCGTCGGCGCCGGCCTCGCGTGCGACGCGCTCCTTCTCCTCGCTGGACACGACGGCGATCGTCCTGGCGCCCAGCCCCTTGGCGATCTGCAGCGTCGCCGTGCCGACGCCGCCGGCGGCCCCGTGCACGAGCACGGTCTCCCCCTCGGCCAGCCGTCCGCGCAGCTTCAGCGCGAAGTACGCCGTGTGGTAGTTGAGGATCAACGAGGCCCCCTGCGCGAAGTCCAGCTCGTCGGGCAGCTTGAACGTGAGGAACTCGGGCGCGACCGCCGTCTCGGCGAACCCGCCGAGCATGCAGAACGCCGCCACGCGGTCGCCCTCGGCCACCGCCGCGCCATCCGGCGCGCTGCGCACCATCCCGCCGACCTCGCTGCCCGGGACGAACGGCAGCGGCGGCTTGACCTGGTACTCGCCACGCGTCTGCAGCACCTCGGGGAACGACACGCCGGCCGCATGCACCTCGACGACCACGCCGCTGCCGGGGGTGAGCAGGTGCGACGCCTCCGGCTCAGGCAGGTCGGCCGCGTGCAGCGCGGTGTCGGGACCGGTCAGCTCGGTGATCTGGAGGGCTCGCATGGCGGGCACGCTATCCGGAAAGGACCGCCGCACCGGATGCGCATGGAGACGCTCCACACCTGGCACGAGCTCGACGCCGCCTTCACGGACCCGACGTGGGCCCACCACGCCGAGCACACCCGCTCGACGCTCGTCTTCCGCGGCCTGGCGCGCGCGGACTACACCAACATCTCCAGCCTCTCCCGGCTGCAGGGCGACTACGCGACGCTCGAGCGCCACCTGCTGCGCAACTTCCGCAAGTACGCCCACCAGCAGGCCCCCGGCCCGACGACGTGGGACTGGCTGGCGCTCGGCCAGCACCACGGCCTGCCCACGCGGCTGCTGGACTGGACGTTCTCGCCGCTGGTGGCGCTGCACTTCGCGACCGCCTCGTGGCCGGACCACGACGCCGTGCTCTTCGGGGTCGACTGCGCGGCCGTCCACCGCCATCTCCCCTGCACGCTGCGCGACGACCTCGCCAAGGAGGGATCGCTGGTGTTCACCACCGAGCAGCTCGCCGAGCACGCGCCGGAGATCGAGCGCCTCGCCGCGCTCGAGGAGGACGGCGAGCCGTTCCTGCTCTTCTTCGAGCCGCCGACCTTCGACGAGCGGATCGCCTCGCAGGCGGCGGTGCTGTCGGTGATCTCCGACGCCCGCTGCCAGGTCGAGACGTGGCTGGGCGAGCATCCCGACTGCTGGCGTGCCTGGCGCATCCCCACCGACCTGAAGGCCGAGGTCCGCGAGCGCCTCGACCAGGCGCAGATCACCGAGCGGGCGCTGATGCCGGGCCTCGACGGGCTGGCCGCCTACCTGCGCCGCTACTACTCGCCCAAGCCTTCGGGCGACATCGCGGGGTCCGCGATGGACGGCAGCGACCACCGCCCCCAGCAGGAAGGGTCGATGACGGGTTAGCCGTCGTCCTGGCCGAACGCCGCGCGGATCTCGTCGACGTCCAAGCCCGACGACACGCAGGCCAGCAGCTTCATGCGGATCGCCTGCGGCGAGAGGAAGCCCGCCGGGATGATCCGCGTGCCGCGCAGGTCGCGCTCGGACCCGGCGTAGCCGTAGGTCGCGTTGAGCACCACCCCGCGCTCGGGTCGGCAGTAGGCGACCACCGGGATCTCGCCGGCCGCCTCGGCCCACAGCTCGAGCACCTCGGGCGCGAGATGGCCGGCGCCGAGGGTGCCGATGACCGCGCCGTCGGGATCGGTGCCGAGCGCCGCGCGCGCCAGCGAGCCGTCGTCGCCCGACGCCGACGGCACGATCAGCACACGCCGGTCGAGCTGCGGCGGGTCCAGCGGCGGGTTGCGCGGGATGCGCGTCCAGATCGTCGGATGGCCCTCGGTCACGCGCCCCAGCGGCCCGGTCTGCGGCGAGGAGAACGCCACGAGCGACGTCGTGTCGGTCTTGCGCGCGCAGCGCGCGTGGTGGATCTCGCCGCCGAAGACCACGAGCACGCCCATCCCGGCGGCGGGCGCGGTGGCGGCGACGCTGACGGCGTCGACGAGGTTGGCGGGGCCGTCGGCCCCGGCGGCCGACGCCGGCCGGATCGCCCCCGTGAACACGATCGGCGCCTCGGCGTCGTGCAGCACGTCGCAGAGCATCGCCGTCTCCTCGAGCACGTCGGTGCCGTGGGTGACCACGACGCCGATCCCGGCGCGGGCGGCGTCGCGGGCGGCGCGGCAGATGCGCAGCTGGTCGTCGAGCGTCAGGTGGGCGCTCGGCTTGTTGAGGATGTTGACGGCCTCGAGCTCCGGGAACGCCTGGAGCCCGGGGACGCTGGCGACGAGGTCCTCTGCGTCCAGCTCAGGCTGGGCGTGCTGCTCGCCGACCATCGCGATCGTGCCGCCCGCGGTGAGGACGCGGACGCGGCGGACGGGGGCGCGGGTGCGGTCGGTGGCGGTCGCCATGGCCTGTCGAGCATAGGCGGCCCCGGACGCCGTGCGCCCCGCCAGGCCGACTCAGGCCGGCAGCCGCACCGCGAACCGGGCGCCGCCGCCGGGTGCCTCGGCGGCATGGACCTCGCCGCCGTGGGCGTGCACGATCCCGGCGACGATCGCCAGGCCGAGGCCTGCTCCCGCCCGGCCCCGCTCGCGCCCGCCCTCCGCGCGCCAGAAGCGCTCGAACAGGTCGTCGCCGGCCCCGTCGGGCAGCCCCGGCCCGTGGTCGCGGACCTCGAGCGCCACGCCGTCGGCGTCGTGGCGCACGTCGACCTCGATCGGCGTGCCCGCCGGGGTGTGCACCAGCGCGTTGCGCAGCAGGTTGGCCAGCACCTGGCGCAGCTGGTGCGGGTCGCCGTGGACCACCGCCGGCCCCGAGCTGCGCAGGTCGATCTCGCGGTCGGGCGCCGTGGCGCGCGCGTCGTCGACGGCGTCGGCGGCCAGCCGGGCGAGGTCGGTCGGGGCCCGGACGACGTCACGGACCTCGTCGAGCCGCGCGAGCGTGAGCAGGTCCTCGACCAGCACGCCCATCCGCGCGGCCTCCGCCTCGATCCGCGACATCGCCTTCTCGGTGTCGGCCGCGTTGCGCGCGGCCCCGACGCGGAAGAGCTCGGCATAGCCGCGGATCGACGTCAGCGGCGTGCGCAGCTCGTGCGAGGCGTCGGCGAGGAAGCGGCGCAGCCGGTCCTCGCTGGCCTGGCGCTCGGCGAAGGCCTGCTCGAGCCGGTCGAGCATGCGGTTGAGCGCGATGCCCAGCCGGCCGACTTCGGTCCGCGGCGTCGCCGGCTCGACGCGCCGCGACAGGTCCCCGGCGGCGATCGCCCCCGCCGTGGTGCCGATCCGGTCCAGCGGGCGCAGGCCGATGCGCACGAGCCACCAGGCCAGCAGCGCCAGCGCGGCGAGGATCGCCACGATCACCAGCGCCTCGACGGCCAGCAGCCGGTGCAGCGTCTGGTCCACGTCGGCCAGCGGGACGGCCGCCACCACCGTGCCGCCGCCGAACAGCCGCGGCTCGGCGAGGACGCGATAGCGGACGCCCGAGCCCTTCGGCTCGACGGTCACGGTCTCGCCGATGGGCAGGCGCGCGGGCAGCCGCGGGGCCGTCGCGCTCGACGGCGCGTAGCGCGAGAACGACTGGCTGGCGACGACGTCGCCGGACGCGTCGCGGTCGTAGACCCAGGTGCCCGGCGGCAGGCCGCCGCCCGGCATCGGGCGTCCCGGCCCGGGCCTGGGCCCGGGCCCGGGCTCGCCGTCGCGGTCGGGGTCGGCCCCGAACGGCACCCGCGCGCCGACCTGGACCGCCGAGCGCACCTGCTGGTCGACGCGGTCGAGCAGGAAGCTGCGCTGCTCGGCATAGGTGATGCCGGCCAGCGCGACGAGCCCGGTCGCGGCGAGCGCCAGGAGGCCGACGATGAGCCGCGACCGCAGCGACACCCGCGTCAGCCCCTCGGCGCGCGCAGGGCGTACCCGACGCCCCGCGCGGTGTGGATCAGCGACGGCCCGTGCCGGTCGAGCTTCTTGCGCAGGTAGCTGATGTAGGTCTCCAGCACGCGGGCGTCGCCGCCGAAGTCGTAGTCCCACACCTGGTCGAGGATCTGCGCGCGGGTGAGCACGCGCCGCGGGTTGAGCATCAGGTACCGCAGCAGCCGGAACTCGGTCGCGGTCAGCTCGATCAGCGCGCCGGCGCGGGTGACCTCGCGGGTGTCCTCGTCGAGCTCGAGGTCCTCGAAGCTCAGGCGGCTGGTCTCCGGCTGGGCCATCCCGGCGCGGCGCAGGATCGTCCGGATCCGCGCGACGAGCTCCTCGAGGCTGAAGGGCTTGGTGACGTAGTCGTCGCCGCCCATGGTCAGGCCGCGGATCTTGTCCTCGGTCGCGTCGCGGGCGGTGAGGAAGACGATCGGGACGTGGCCGCCCCCGCGGTCGGCGCTGAGGCGGCGGGCGATCTCGAAGCCCTCCATGTCGGGCAGCATCACGTCGAGCACGAGCAGGTCGGGCTTGAACGTCGCGACCGCCTCCAGGGCGCTGCGGCCGTCGCCGGCCGACTCCACCGTAAAGCCCTGGTAGCGCAGGGCCATGGAGATGACGTCGGCGATGTTGGGCTCGTCGTCGACGACCAGGACGCGGTGGCTCTCGGAGGCGGCGCTCATCACGGTCCCAGTGTCGGCCCCGACCCTGGGAGCTTGCTGGGAGCTCCCTGCATCGGTGCTGGGAGCTCCCTGGGCGCCGTCGAGGTTATCCGTGCCGCGGCTGCGCGCCGCCGGCCGGCGGCATCATCCCGTCCGGGCCGGGGCCGTGCGGGCCGGGGCCGTGCGGGCCGCGCGGCGGGCCGTCGAAGCTGCCGTTGACCAGGTCGTCGAGGTGCTCGTCGAGATCGTCGAGGACGTGCTGGCGCTGGTCGGCGGTCAGGCGCTTGGCCTTCACCGCGGCGTCGAGCTGCTGCGTGACGGCCGTCCTGATCGCCGCCTTGACGTCGTCGGCGCTCTTCCCCTGGGCCTTGGCCACGTCGGCGAGGCTCTTGCCGGCACGCAGCTGGGTCAGCAGGGCGTCGCGCTGCAGGCCGAGCGCCTTGGCGGCGGCGTCGAGGCCGGCGCCCATCGGACCGCCGGGTCCGCGCACGCCCGGCCCGCCCCACGGCCCGCCGTGGCGGCCCATGGGGCCCGCGCCGGGGACCGGGCCGAGCACGCGGCCGTCCTGCTGGCGGTGGGCCTTGATGGCGTCGGCCTGCTGCTGGGTGAGCTTGCCGTCCTTGACGGCCTGGTCGAGCTGGGCGTCCTCGGCGGCGCCGAGCGCGGAGCGCAGCTGGTCTGGCGAGACGTTCAGGCGCTTGGCGGCGTCGGAGAGGACCGCGTCCTCGGCCTGCTTGCCGTCGTCGCCGCTGGTCGCGGCGACCGCGACACCGGCGCCCGCGCCGAGCGCGAGGACGGCGGAAGAGATGAGGGCTGTGCGTCGGACGTTCATGGGCGCAGCGTGGCGCGTGACCCTGAGATGAGCCTGAGAGCACGCACCCTTGGCGCCCTCGCGTTCGCAGTACCGGGCCGTACGCGGACATCCCACCACCGGTGTGTGGGTAGCCGAACCGTTTCGGCACTGCAGCGTGGGCACCCTTGACTCGTGCCCACCACGGTGCTCATCGTCGACGACCACCCCAGCTTCCGCTCGGCGGCCCGCCTGCTGCTCGAGCACGAGGGCTTCGAGATCGTCGGCGAGGCCGCCGACGGAGCGAGCGGCCTGGCGGCCAGCAGCGAGCTGGCGCCCGACGTGGTCCTCCTGGACATCAACCTGCCCGACATCGACGGCTTCGACGTCGCGGCCCGGCTCACCGTCGACGGCACGGCGCCGAAGGTCGTCCTGGTCTCCAGCCGCGACCCGCGCGAGTTCGGCCCGATGGTGGACCGGAGCGGCGCTCGCGGCTTCATCTCCAAGGGCGAGCTCAGCGGCGAGGCGCTCAGCGCGCTGCTGTAGGCACGGCCTCCGGCGCCTCCGGACCCTCCGCGCGCCGGGCGCGGACCAGCCGGACCGCCTCCATGGCCACCAGCACGATCGCGGGCGGGACCGTCGCCGGCAGCACGTCGACGACCAGGAAGAGCTGGTCCCACGCGAACGACACGAGCAGCACGGCGAGCGCCGGAAGCAGCTGGCGGCGGCCCTCGGCCGCGAGGATGCCGCCCACCACGGCCGCGGCGAAGAAGTCGCCGTAGCCCATCCCCGCGCCGGCCAGCGACGCCGACTGCAGCTGCGGCAGCCCGCCCCCCGGCGACGCCGCCACGAGGAGCGCGTTGGGTGCCTGCAGCTCGTTGCCGAACACGAGGATCGCGTCGACGACCGCCATGGCCACGACGCCGAGCTTCAGCAGCGTCAGCGGCGCCGCGCCGCCCAGCAGCCGGCCGAGTGTCACGGCCGATCCGGCGATGAGCACGAGCGTCGCCAGCTCCCCGGCCCGGGTGTGCTGCGCGCCCCAGGCGACGGCCAGCAGCGGCGTGGCCAGCGCCGCCAGCGGCGGTCGCGCGCCGTGCATCGCCCAGCCGAGCGCCAGGGCGCATCCCGGAGGGACGAGCAGGAGCGCCACCCACGTGAGCACGTCGGCGCTGGCCGAGGTCAGGTCGATGGCGGCGATCACGACGGCGATCGAGAGCGGCAGCACGAGCGCCCACCACCCGCCGCGCAGCCGCTCCAGCGCCGCGGGGACGCCCGCGGCCGGCAGCGCGACGCACGCCGCCTGCGCCGCGTCGAGCGCCAGGTTGTCGACCTCGAACCACATGCCCACTCGACGGTAACGTGCCGCTGCCCGCATGCCCGCCGCTCCTGCCCTCACCCTGCGCGACGTGCGCGCCACCCGCTACGTCGCGCCGCTGCGCGAGGGCGGCTCCATGCCGGGCCTGGTCGAAGCCGACGACGACGGGCTGTACGTCGTCAAGCTCCGCGGCGCCGGCCAGGGCGTCAAGGCGCTGATCGCCGAGGTCATCGTCGGGGAGGTCGCCCGCGTCCTCGGGCTGCGCGTGCCCGAGATCGTCCTGCTCGACCTCGACCCCGAGCTGGCGGCGGCCGAGCCCGACCCCGAGATCCAGGAGCTGGTCCAGGCCAGCGGCGGGCGCAACGCGGCGCTGGACTTCCTGCCCGGCGCGCTGCCGTTCACCCCGGCGGCGCCCGCCGGCGTCGACCCCGAGCTCGCCGCTGCGGTCGTGTGGCTCGACGCGCTGACCCTCAACGTCGACCGCACGGCCCGCAACCCCAACATGCTGCTGTGGCACGAGCGGCTGTGGCTCATCGACCACGGCGCCGCCCTCTACCGCCACCACGCTCCGAGCTGGCCGGCCGGCGCCGCGGCGGGTGCCTTCCCGCAGATCGCCGACCACGTGCTGCTGCCGTTCGCCGGCTCGATCCTCGAGGCCGACGAGGCGCTGGCCGGCCGGCTGCCGGCCGAGACGCTGGAGGCCATCGTCGGCGCCGTGCCGGACGAGTGGCTCGGCGCCGACGACCCCGGCGCTCAGCGCGCGGCCTACGTCGACCACCTCGCCGAGCGGCTCGCCACGCCGCGCGCGTTCGCCGCCGAGGCCGAGGAGGCGCGCCGTGACGCCTGACCACGACGCCTTCCAGTACGCGATCTGGCGCCTGGTGCCCGACGTGGAGCGCGGCGAGGCGATCAACGTCGGCGTCGTCGTCTTCTGCCGCCGCCGCGGGTTTCTCGCCGCGCGCACCGAGCTGCCCGAGGAGCGCCTGCGCGCGCTGACCGGGGCGGGCGGCCCGGACCCGGCGGCGATCCGCCGCCACCTCGACGGGCTCGTCCGCATCGCGGACGGCGACCCCCAGGCCGGCGCGATCGCGCGCCTGCCGCAGTCCGAGCGCTTCGGCTGGCTGACCGCCGCGTCCAGCACGGTCATCCAGCCGTCACCCATCCACACCGGCCTGTGCAAGGACCCGCAGGGCCAGCTCGACCACCTGTTCGCACGGCTGGTGGCCATGCCGGCGGCCGACCACCGCTGACGGCCCGGGCCCGCCCGCCGCCCGCCCGCGGTGGTTCCGATCAGCGAACCCCTGGTTCGCCCAACGGAACCACCAGGGCGCGCGCGCCTCAGCCCTCCCGCCGCGACGAGGGCGCGATCGGGTGGTTGGCGTGCACGAGATCGGTCGGGTCGTAGGTCGCCTTGATCGCCCGCAGCGCCGCGAACGTGTCGTCCGGGTAGACGCGGCTGGTGTCGGTCGGGACGTCCGCGAAGTTCAGGTACGACCGCGCGGAGGCCCACGGCGCGAAGGCCTCGTCGACGCGCGCCAGGTGCGCGGCGACCGGCTCGGCCATCTCCGGGGCCATCAGGGCGCCCACCGAGAACATCACGTACGGCGCCTGGAGCCGCGAGAGCGCGCCGGCGCCCGCGGGCACCCGGGCCAGCGCGCCGCCGGCGTGGCGGAGCTCCACGGCCAGCAGCGGCGAGCCCGATCCTGGGCCGGCGACCGCGACCATCGCGTCGATGGCCTCGGCGGGCAGGTCCTCGAGCATCGCGTGTGTCGTGGCGCCGGGCACCGGGTGCTCGGGATCCATGTGGATGCGGCTCAGCGCGGCGGGCGGCGCCATGGCGAACAGGTCGATCTCGGGCCCGAGCGCGCGCAGCGGCGCGAGCACGTCGCGGGCGAAGGGCTCGGTGCCGAGCACGGCGCCGTCGATGACGACGAACTGGCGGCCGCGCACCGGCGCCGGGATGTCGGGCGCCGGCGGGACCTGCAGGATCCGGGCCGACGTCGTCGCCGCCTCGGGCGCGTCGGCCGTCCACTCGCGCCAGGCGTGCAGCACCTCGCGGGCGCGCTCCCACGGCCACAGCATCGCGCCCGCGTACACCTCGGGGACGGCGATCAGCTGCAGCTCGATGGCCGTCACCACGGCGTAGCTGCCGCTGCCGCCGCGCAGTGCCCAGAACAGCTCGGGGTCGTGCTCGTGGTCGCAGCGGCGCTGCTCGCCGTCGGCGGTCACGACCTCGATGGCGGTGACGCTGTTGCTGCACAGGCCGAACGCGCGGGCCAGCCAGCCGATCCCGCCACCGAGCGCGTAGCCGACGACGCCCACGTCGGGTGAGGAGCCGGCGAGCGCCGCGAGCCCCTGCGCGGAGGCAGGCTCGACGACGTCGATCCACAGGGCGCCAGCCTCGGCGCGGGCCCGGCGGCGGCGCGCGTCGATCTCGACGGCGCGCATGTGCGCGAAGTTGACGAGGACGCTGTCCTCGAGGCCGCTGCGCGCGCTGGCGCCGTGGCCGGTGCCCTGCGGCGCCACGCGGAGGCCGTGCTCGGCCGCGAAGCGGACGACTGCCGCGACGTCGCCGGCCGTGCGCGGCGACGCGACGAGCGCCGGTCGCTGGTCGACGGCGAGGTTCCAGGCGGCGCGGGCGTCGTCGTAGCCGGCGTCGCCCGGAGCGTGGAGCTCGCCGGCGATCCGGGCGCGCAGCGCGTCCAGCTCGATCGCGGGGCGGCTGATGAGAGACATGGGGAGTGAAGACCTCGTTGGCGTTGAGGAGAGAGGAGTCGGCGGGATCCTCCCGGCGGTGGGAGCACGGCGCATCAGGGAAGTCCCCCGGACCCGCCGTGCGGGTGGCCGCACCACGACCACGGGCGACCCGCCCCACCCCGCCCTCCCCCCGGAGCGTCGAGGGACGATTCATCCACCGTGGAGGTGGATGAATCGTCCC
>DASTWY010000005.1:0-40761 GCA_035765735.1 Baekduia sp.
GGCGGCCACGAAGGCTGAGGCCGAGGCCACCGCGGCGACGACCGCCTCGGAGGGGAGGGCGCCGTCGGCCAGGGCGGCGGCCGCTGTGACGGCGAAGCGGTCGCCGGCGCCGCACGGGTCGCCCACCGGCACCGGCTCGGCCGGGACGGCGAGCGGCGCGCCGCCGGCGCCGACCACGACGGCCCCGTGGGCGCCGCGCGTCACGCACACGCACCGGACCCGCCAGCGGTCGCGCAGGGCCTCGGCGCGCGCGATCGCGCCGTGCGGCCCGTCGCCGGGCACGTCGGCGGCGAAGCCGGCGGCCTCGGCCTCGTTGGGCGTGACCAGCGCGGCGCCGTGCACCGGCGCCGGACCCCGGGGATGGGGGTCCCAGACGATCGGGAGCCCGCGCGCGGCGGCGCGCGTCAGCGCGGTGCGCAGCCCGTCCTCGGCGGCGACGCCGCGGCCGTAGTCGGCGACGAGCACGGCATCGGCCCACTCGATCGCGGCGCGCGCCGCGCCGCTGGCCGGGCCGACCGTCCCGCCGTCGCCGCCGCGATCGAGCCGCAGCAGCGCGCGGCCCTGCGTCCGCACGCGGATCTTCTCCGGGGTCTGGCCGTCGAGTCCCACGTCGACGACCTCCACGCCGCGGGCGGCCAGGACGTCGCGCAGCTCGCGCCCCGCCGCGTCGGAGGCCAGCGCCGTCACGAGCCGCACCTCATGGTCGCCGGCGGCCGCCAGCGCCGCGGCCAGGCCCGCCCCGCCGGGACGCACGCGCGTGCGCTCATGGTCGACGACCGGCACCGGTGCGTCGGGCGCCAGCCGCCGCACGTCGCCCTCGACGTCGCGGTCGAGCAGCGCGTCGCCGACCACGGTGAGCCGGACGCGCCTCACGCGCGCGCCTCCGTCGGCCGCAGGAAGCGCTCCGTCCGCCGCTCGGCCCGCCCGTCGGCGCTGAGCGCCTCGTCGACGGCGCCGCACAGCACGTGGATGGCGACGAGGTGCAGCTCCTGCACCGTGCAGGCGCGCTCGCAGTCGAAGGCCAGCACCTCGTCGCAGAGCTCGGCCAGCGGGTTGGGCGCCGGGCCGGTCATGCCCCACACCGTCATGCCGCACTCGCGCGCCGCGCGGGCGGCGCCGAGCACGTTGGCCGACTGCCCCGACGTGCTCAGCGCCAGCAGGACGTCGCCGGGGCGGCCGTGCGCGTGGACCTGGCGGGCGAAGACCTCCTCGATGCCGTAGTCGTTGGCGATCGCCGTCAGGCTCGAGGTGTCGCCGTGCAGGCAGATGGCGCTCAGCGAGCGGCGCTCCGTCTCGAACCGCCCGACGAGCTCGGCGCTCAGGTGCTGGGCCTCGGCGGCGCTGCCGCCGTTGCCGACGGTCAGCAGCCGCCCGCCGCCGCCCAGGCGGCCGGCCAGCCGCTCGCCCCAGGTCTCGGCGCGCGCGAGGTCGTCGGCGCACTCGGCCAGCGCTCGGCGCAGCTGACCGACGTGCCCGCCGGCGGTCGCGCGGCGCCCGAAGCGCGCGGTGTGCCGACGCCGGCGCGCGACGAGCTCCTCGTAGACGTCCATGGTCGAGAGCGCGACGCGCTCCCAGTCGTAGAGCTGGCGCGTCCGGCGGACGCCGGCGCGGCCCTGGTCGCGGCGGCGCTCGGGGTCGGCGAGGACGTCGCGCAGCACCGCGGCGAGGCGGTCGGGGTCGCGCGGGGGCACGTGCCGGCCGGTGACGCCGTCGACGACGGTGTCGATCATGCCGCCGACGGCGCTGGCCACCACCGGGACGCCGCAGGCCATCGCCTCCAGCGGGGTGATGCCGAACGGCTCGTACCACGGCACGGTGACCAGCGCGTCGGCCGAGCGCAGCAGCGCGGGCAGGTCCTCGCGCGAGACGCGGCCGCGGAGGTGCACGCGGTCGAGCACGCCGTGGCGCTCGGCCAGGGCGCGCAGCCGCTGCGCCTCGCGGTCGGCGTCGAGCTGGTCGGCGGGCGGTCCGCCGGCGACGACGAGCTCGCAGCCCGGGACCTGCTCCAGCGCGCTGATGATGTTGCCGATGCCCTTGCGCTCCACCAGCCGGCCGGCGTAGACGATCCGGTGCGCGAGGCGACGCGGCTCGGCCGGGCCGTCGGGGCGGAAGCGCTCGAGGTCGACGCCGCACGGGACGACGTGGACCTTCGAGTGGTCGGCGCCCAGCCGCATCAGCTCGAAGGCCTCGTCGGTGCACGTCGCGACGATCCGGTCGGCGCGCGCCACGATGTCGCGCTCGATGTCCAGGCGCTCCTCAGGGCTCGTGTCCGCGTCGCCCTGATAGCGCCGCTTGACGGTGCCGAGGGCGTGGAACGTGTGCACGACGGGGAGGTCGAGCGCCTGCGCGGCCTGCAGCGAGGCCATGCCCGACATCCAGAAGTGGCTGTGCACCACGTCGGGCCGCTCGGCCCGCCACTGGCGCTCGAGCTCGGCGGCGAACGCGTCCATGTGCGGCAGCAGGTCGTCCTTGGGCACCGGGCGCGCCGGCCCGGCGTCGACGTGGTCGACCTCCACGCCGGGGCACAGCGTCACGCGCCGCGGCAGGCCGGGGTCGTCGCGGCGCGTGTGCACCACGACCTGCGCGCCGCGGCGCGCCAGGCCGCGGGCGAGCGCGGCGACGTGCACGTTCTGCCCGCCGGCGTCGACGCCGCCGAGGACCGCGAGCGGGCTAGCGTGCTCCGAGACCAGCGCGATGCGCACCGGCGGTCACCTCCATCAGCAGGTCGTCCCAGTCGGCCAGGAACCGCTCCAGGCCGTAGCGCTCCAGCGCGAAGGCCCGGGCGGCGTCGCCCGCGTCGCGAGCGGCCTCCGGGTCGCGCAGGAAGCGCCGGGCCGCGCCGGCGAGGACGTCGACGCCGGTGGACACGACGCCCGCCTGCGCGGGCACCGCCTCCACGGCCTCCGTCGTCGCCAGCGCGACCACCGGCATGCCGAGGTGCATCGCCTCGATGAGCGACAGCCCCAGCGACGTCCAGCGGATCGGGTGCACGTACACCCGGCGCTGGGCCATCTCGGTGTGCAGGCGGTCCTGCGGCAGGTTCTCGATCCCGCCCAGCGCCGCCGCGTCCATCCCGAACAGGTCGACCGGCACGCCCGCCGCCTCCAGGCGCGGCACGAGGTCGGTGCCGGTGACCCGGGCGCGCCGGCGCGCCTCGTTGATGACCACCGCGGCGCGGTCGACCTCGCCGGTGTAGCGGTGGCCGGGGTCGACGACGCCGTGGTCGACGACGCGGGTCGGCGTCGTGCCGCAGTCCCAGAACAGGTCGTTGAAGTGCGTGACGTGGGCGACCAGCAGGTCGTCGCGATCGGACGCGGGGTGGCGCATCTCGGCGATGCGGCCCTGCGGCGCGTTGTGCTCGACGTAGATCGCCGGCACGTCGCGGCCCGGCCGCCGGCCGGTCCAGCGCTCGCAGAGGTCGTCGAGCTCGTGCGGGCGCTGCAGCAGCACGGCGTCGAAGTCCTCGTCGCGCAGCTCCTCCGGCGTGCGCTCGACCACCGACGCCGGCCACTCCCAGGTCTCGGCGCGCCCGCGGCCGTCGGCGCCGCGGTCGGGCAGCACCGGGACGACGTACTCGTGCGGGCCCTGCACGAACGCCGTCGTCCAGGAGCCGTGCACGTGCCACAGCAGGATCCTCATGCCGCCACCGCCTTTCGGATCGGGGCCGTCAGCCGGTCGAGCGCCGCCAGGACGTCCTCGACCGGCACCTGCGACAGGCACGGGTGCCCGGCGACCGGGCACTCGCGCGCGCGGCACCCGGCGCAGGGGACGTCGACGAACAGCAGCTCGTGCGGCACGCTCCACGGCCGCCACTTGACCGCCGGGACCGTGGGCGCGAAGAGCGAGACCACCGGCGTGCCCACCGCCGCGGCGAGATGCGCGGGCCCCGTGTTTCCCACCACGACGGCGTCGGCGCGCGCCAGGACGCCGGCGAGCTCGGCCAGCGACGTGGCGCCGCCGAGGTCGAGCACCGCCGGCCCCTCGTCCCCACCGCTGCCCCCCGGGGCGGTGGTTCCGTTCTGCGAACCGGAGGTTCGCTCAACGGAACCACCCGCGGGGGCCATGTTGGGGTGGTTCTGCTCGGCGAGCTGCTGGTTCGCAGAACGGAACCACCCGGCGGTGACGTGGGCGGTGAGCGCGCGCTCGGATGGCGCGCCGGTGACGACCACGGAGCGGCCGGCGGCGGCGAGCGCGGCGACCAGCGCGCGGTTGGCGTCCGGCTCCCAGGCGCGCGCCGGCACCGACGCGCCGGGGTGGACGGCGACGAAGCGGTCGGGCAGCTCCACGCCGGCGGGCGGGTCGGCGGCGTGCACGCGCAGAGCGCCGTCGTCGCCCGGGGGCAGCGCGAAGCCGAGCGTCGCGGCGACCGACAGCCCGCGCTGCACCTCGTGGACGTCCTCGTCGACGCGATGGCGGACGTCGAGCAGCGATCCGGGGAAGTCCTCGCTGATGGCCGCGATGCGCGGCACCCCGGCCATCCGCAGCAGCAGCGCGGTGGGCAGCGCGCTCTGGTGGAAGGAGGTGAGGATCACCGCGGCGTCCGCGCCGATGGCGGCGATGCGGTCGACGTAGGCGTCGACGCCGGCGCGATCGACGGGCGGCGCGTCGGGGTCGATCCACTCCGCGCGCCGGACCACGATCTCGTCGACGCCGGGCAGCAGCTTTGCCGCCTGCGCGCCGCGCGGGCCGCAGAGCAGCGTCACATGGTCGGCGCCGGCGGCCACCGCGCGGATCGCCGGGCCGGCGAGCAGGACGTCGCCGTCGTTGTCGAGCCGCACGACGATCGCGCGCATCAGACCACCGCCTCCGCGACGGCGTCCGCGGCGGGCGCCGGGCCCGCGGTGCACCGGGCGGGGGCGCGGCGGGGCGGCGCCACGACGGGCACGGGCGCGCTGGAGCCGGCGGCGTCCGGGCGCCGCAGGAGCAGGTCGACGGCCTCGGCGAGGGTCGCGGCGCGCTCCGGCGCGGCCGCGATCTCCTCGCCGCGCGTGATCGGCGTGGGCACGAGGACGCTGCGCATGCCCGCCGCGCGGGCGGCCTCCACGTCGGCGCCGATGTCGCCGACCATCGCGCAGCGCAGCGGGTCAGCGCCGAGCGCCGCGGCGCCGTCGGTCAGCAGCCCGGGCGCGGGCTTGCGGCAGCGGCAGCCGTCGCCGGGCGCGTGGGGGCACCAGCGCACGTCGTCGAAGGGCCCCAGCTCGTCGACGACCCGTGCCATCACGGCCTCGACCTGCGCCGCGGCCAGCATGCCGCGGGCGATGCCGCTCTGGTTGGAGACGATCGCCAGGCGGATGCCCGCGGCGCGCAGGCGGTCGAGCGCCTCGCGCGCGCCGGGGAGCGGCCGCACCCGGTCGGGGTCGCCGTTGTACGGCACGTCCGCGATCAGCGTGCCGTCGCGGTCGAGGAGGACGGCCTCCGGCGGCTCGGGCACCGGCACGCCGACGGCCGACCGCGCCAGGCGACGCGCGCGGACCATGCCGTGCAGGCGGTGCGCGGTGGCCACGGCCGGCAGCGCGGCGCTGGTGAGCGCCATCGTCGTCAGCTCGTCACGGGTGCGTGGCCCCGGCGCGATCCGCGCCCAGGCCAGCTCGGCGGTGCCGGTCAGCCAGACCGCACCGGCCACCCCGGCCGTGCGGCTCGCGCCGGCGAGCGCCGCGCCCGCGGCAATCGCCCCGGCCGCGGTGACCGCGGCATGGCGGCGGAACCGCCCGGGCGGAGCGCCGGCGCGCTCGCGCCAGTCCGAGCCGTGGAACGCGTCCATCAGCGCGTCGTCGGCGTTGCCGACCTGCTTGCGCAGCGACGTCCAGCGATCGGCGCGCCGGACCGGGTGCAGCACGCACCGCTCGCCGCGCACGATCTCCAGGCCGCGCCCCGCCAGGCGCAGCCCCAGGTCCGAGTCCTCGCGGTACGCGCGCGGGAAGCGCTCGTCGAAGCCGCCGACCGCGGCCAGCGCGCTGCGCCGGTACGCGAGGTCGGCCGTGGCCCAGCGAGCCTCCTCGAGGCCCGCGACGTTGCGCTCCCAGTCGGTCGGCGCCCGGTCGCGAGGCAGCGGGACGCGGATCCGTCCCTGGGAGCCGACGACCGTCGCCGGCAGGCCGCGGAGGTCGCGAGCCAGGTCGGCGCGCCACCCCGGCGGCGGGATGACGTCGTCGTCGAGGAAGGCGACCCAGTCGGCGCGCGCGGCGCGCCACCCGACGTTGCGCGCCGCCGCCGGGCCGCGGCCGCCGGAGCGCAGCAGGAACGTGCGGCCGGCGAGCGTGCCCGGCAGCTGCAGCTCGAGGTCGCCCGCGGGCTCCGGGCGGTCGTCGACCAGGAGCACCCGCTCGGGCAGCGGCCCCTCGGCCGCGCCCAGCGCGGCGAGCAGCGTGGCGAGCGCCGGGCGTCCGGCGGTCGGGATGACGACCTCGTAGCGCACGTCGCCGCGCTCCGGCGTCACGCGACGCCCTCCAGCGCGCGCGCCGGCCCGAGCGCCCGGTCGCGGCGGATCACGAACGGCCCGATCGCCAGCAGGTCGACGGGCGAGGAGCCGAAGCACTCCAGCGCGTCGCGCGGATCGTCGACCATCGGCCGGCCCGCGGTGTTCAGGGACGTGTTGACGACCACCGGCACCCCGGTGCGGGCGTGGAACTCCTCGAGCATCCGCGCGACCAGCGGCTCCTCCTCGGGGGAGACGGTCTGCACGCGCGCGGTGCCGTCGACGTGCACCACGGCGGGGATGCGCTCGCGCCACCCATCGGCGACCCGGTGGACGAACAGCATGTGGGGCGACGGATGCCGGCCCTCGAAGATCTCGCGCGCGTGCTCCTCGAGCACCATCGGCGCGACCGGGCGGAACTGCTCGCGCCCCTTGACGTCGTTGAGGCGCTCGAGGTTCTCGATCCGGCGCGGGTCGGCCATCAGGCTGCGGTGTCCCAGCGCGCGCGGTCCGAACTCGCTGCGGCCCTGGAACCACGCGACGATGCCGTCGGCGGCGAGCGCCTCGGCCACCTCGGCGGCCACGTCGGCGGGCCGCTCGTAGTCGACCCCGGCGCGGTCGAGCCAGGCGGCCAGCTCGTCCTCGTCCCAGCCGCGG
The DNA here is from genome assembly GCA_035765735.1 of Baekduia sp. Lineage (GTDB taxonomy): Bacteria > Actinomycetota > Thermoleophilia > Solirubrobacterales > Solirubrobacteraceae > Baekduia. Next base: position 7,073 of record DASTWY010000005.1, read on the forward strand.
CCGAGCGCCGCGGTCGGCATCGGCCGCACGCGGTCGCCCGTGTCGGCGGCGACCTGCAGCGCGGCGCCGAGCGCCGTGCCGCTGTCGCCGGCCGCGGGCTGGACCCACACCTCGTCGAACGGGCCCTCGCGGAGGATCCGCGCGTTGGCCACGCAGTTGAGCGCGACCCCGCCCGCCATCGTCAGGCAGCGCTCGCCGGTCTGCTCGTGGAGCCAGCGCGCGAGGTCGAGCAGCGTCTCCTCGACGACGTGCTGCACGCTGGCGGCCAGGTCGGCGTGGTCCTCGGTCCAGCCGTCGCCGCCCTTGGGCAGCGCGGGGGCCATCGACGCCCAGTCCGGGCGCTCGGTGACGAAGCCGCCTTCGCCGGTCGCGTGGATCAGCTCGCGGAGCTGCTCGAGGAACCGCGGCCGCCCGTAGGAGGCCATCGCCATCACCTTGTACTCGTCGGACGAGCGGCGGAAGCCGAGGTGGGCGGTGAGCTCCTCGTAGAGCAGGCCGAGCGAGTGGGGGAGCGGCTGCGTGGCGAGCGTCTCGAGCTGGCCGTCGGCGTCGTAGCGGCCCAGCAGCGAGGAGGCGCGCTCGCCGCGGCCGTCGGCGACGATGACCGCCGAGGTCGCGTAGGGGGAGGCGAGGTGCGCCGAGGCCGCGTGGGCGACGTGATGCGGGACGAAGCGCACGAGCTCCGGGTCGAGCCCGAGCGAGCTGAGGAACAACGGGGCGCGCTGCACGAAGAGCGTGCGCAGGCCCTCCCACTCGTCGGCCGGCAGGTCGTCGATCGACGTGCCCGCGAGCGGGGCGAGCGTCGGGTCGTAGGAGTAGGCGATCGCGTCGAGGTCGTGCGCGGACAGCCCGCCCGCGCGAAGGCAGAAGTCGATCGCGTGCTCGGGGAGCTCCCACGTCGAGAACGGGACCGGCGACTTGCCGTGCTTGCGGCGGCTGAAGCGCTCCTCCTCGGCGGCGGCGACGACACGGCCGTCGATGACGAGCGCCGCCGCCGGGTCGTGGAAGACGGCGTTGATCCCCAGGACTCTCACGGCCACTTCCGTGTCCGAGAAGTGGGCGCGGGCAAACATCACTTCTCCCACTTCTCACGGGTCCGTCCGAGCGCGATCACGCCGTGTTTCGGTGGGTCGCCAGACGGGCTCGCTCGCCGGCGCGGAAGGCACCCCGACACACCGTCCTAGGGTGAAGGGAGACCCGTGACGTGCGCGCCTGCCACCGACCTGCATGCCGACGACGAGGCGTTCTCCGCCCGTCGCGAGGACGCCGCGCGCGACGAGGGCGCGCGCCTGCGCCGCGGGCTGGTGTCGCTCGCGGTGCTCGTCGTGCTGGTCGGCGCCCTGCTGCTCGCCGTCCCCGGCCTGCGCGAGGTCGCCGACCGGCTGGGCGACGTCGACCCGGGCTGGGCGGCGCTGGGAATCGGGCTCGAGCTCGGGTCGTGCTTCGGCTACGTCATCGCCTTCACGCTCGTCTTCGCGCGCGTTCCGTGGCTGCTGGCCACGCGCGTCGCGCTGTCGGAGATGGCGTTCGGCGCGGTCGTCCCGGCCGGAGGCGCGGGCGGGATCGCCATCGGCGCGTGGATCGCCAAGGCCAAGGGCGGCTCGCTGCGGCGCTTCATGGAGCGCTCGGCCGTGCTGTTCCTGCTCACCAGCGGCGTCAACGCGGCGACGCTGGCGCTGGCCGGGCTGCTGGTCGGCGCCGGCGTGCTGCACGCGCCGCACCGGATCGTGCTCGGCCTGGTGCCCGGCCTGGTCGCGACGGGCGGGCTGGTCGCCTTCTGGTTCCTGCCGGCGGCGGCCCGGCGCCTCCCTCCGCCGGGCGAGGGCGGGCGCCTGGCGCGGTGGCTGGCCACGACCGCGCGCGTGGTGCAGGACGCCAAGGCCGAGGTGCTGCACCCGAGCTGGCGGCTGCTCGGCGCCGTCGCCTACCTGTGGTTCGACATCGCGATGCTCTGGGTGAGCTTCCGCGCCTTCGGCCCGGCGCCGCCGGTCGGCGCGCTCACGCTGGCCTTCCTGATCGGCTACCTCGGCAACATCGTGCCGGTCCCCGGGGGCATCGGGGCCCTCGACGGCGGCCTGACCGGGGCGCTGATCCTCTACGGGGCCGGCCCGGCCTCGGCGGCGGCAGCCGTGCTCGTCTACCACGCGATCGTGCTGTGGATCCCGACGCTGCTGGGCACGATCGCCTTCCTGCGGCTGCGGTCGACGCTCGACGAGCCGGTGGAGCTGCGGCCCGAGCGCTCCCGGGCCGCAGCGTAGGCCTCAGCGCCGCGCCCAGGCGGCGGCCTGCGCGTGGACGAGGCGCACGAGGTCGCCGAGCGCGATGTTGGCGTCGACGAGATGCAGGCCCCAGGTGGCGTCCGGCAGGGCGTTGAGCGTCGGCGCGCCGCCCTGCGGCGTGATCGACAGCGCCCGGACCTTGCCGGTCGTGCACTGGCCGGTGTAGCCGCCGGGCAGCTCGACCCACGGCGTGCCGGCCGTCGGCACCGTGAAGCCGACGGCGGTCGTCAGGGCGCCGATCGTGGTCCCCGGCGCGAACGGCGCGGTGGGGAAGACCGAGTCCAGCGGGGCGCTGCCGCCGGCGAGCGCGGCGGGGTTGACGCACAGCACGGCCAGGTCCTTGCCGCTGCCGAGCTCCGAGACGGCGTTGCGGCCGCTCGGCGTGCCGAAGATCGCGTTGTCGGGCGGGGTGCCGCCGAAGGTGGAGAAGGCGACCACGCAGCCGAGCTGGCGGCTGCTGCGGCAGGCGCGGATGTGGCGGAAGTCGCCGCCGACGTCGCGCCCGTCCTTGACGAGCACGTTGCCGCCGAGCAGCAGCGCCGAGACCAGCCGCCGGCGGACGCGCGGCTTGCGATCGACCTCCTCGCGCAGCAGCTGGCGCAGCACGTACGAGCCCTGGGAGTGGCTGACGAAGACGATCCCGTGCCCGCGGTTGTAGCGCTTGAGGTACGTGCGGAAGGCGGTGCGCACGTCGCGGTAGGCGGTCGCGCGCATCTTGGCCGTCACGTCCTGGGGCTGCAGCAGGCCCTTGAGCGTGATCTGCCGGTACATCGGCGCGAAGACGCGGCATTCGCCGGAGTAGCGCGCGGCCTGGAAGAGCGCGATCGAGCGCTCCTCGGGGTCCACGTGCCTGGTCGCCTGCATCGTCGGCTGGTCGCTGACGGTCGGATAGACGTAGAAGCAGTCGACCTTCGGGCGGCGGGCGACGTGCGGCGTGGTGGTCCCCTGGGCGGCGCCCGTCGGGGTGATCTGCGTCGTGGCGAGGCCCGGCGTGCAGGGGTTGGCCGCCATCCCCGGGCGGCACAGCCACGTGGTGGACGCCGGCGCGCTCGCCGCGCCGGTCGCCAGCGCGGCGGACGCCACGAGGACGAGGGACGCCGCGAGGCGGCGCAGACGACGGGGACCCTGCATGGCTCTCTCCTCCGGAAGACGCGGCCGGTAGGGAGTACCGGCGCGTACTTCCTATCAGGCCGGCCGGCGGCAGGGGCAGGTCACGTCCGGTGGCTGAGCGCCGCGACCAGCTCGTCCTTGGTCATCGACGAGCGGCCGGGCACGTCCTCGTCCTGGGCGCGCTCGTAGAGCTCGTCGCGGGTGAGGTCCTCGAGCGCGCCCGCGGGCCTCGAGGCGCCGCCGCCGCGCAGGTCGTCGAGGCTCGCCTTCAGCGCCGCCATGAGATCGGAGGCCGGGGCCGGCTCCTGCTCGGGCTCGGGGGCCTCGACCGGCTGGCCCTTGCCCTTGCGGCGGACGACCTCCTGCAGCCGCCGGCGGTAGCGGTCCTCGTAGGCGCCGGGATCCCAGTCGGCCGACAGCGCCTCGACGAGCGCCACGGCCTGGTCGAGCTGCGCCCTGGCCGGCTTGCGCCCACCGGCGTCGATGTCCTCGGTCGCCCGGACCTCGTCGGCGAAGAGCATCGTGGTGAGCGCGAGCGCGCCGTCGCGGACCCGCACGGCCACGAGGTACTCCTTGGTGCGCAGCACGAAGCGCCCGAGCGCCACGCGGTCGGTTCGGCCCATCGTCTCGACCAGCAGCCGGTAGGCCCGCAGCGGGCCCTCCGACTCGCCGGTGGGCACCAGCCAGTAGGGGTGGTCGAAGAGGATCGGGTCGATCTCGTCGAGGTCGACGAAGGCCTCGATGTCGATCGTCCGCGTCCGCTCCGGCGCGACCGCGTCGAGGTCCTCGTCGGTGAGGACGACCTGCTCCCCCGAGTCCAGCTCGTAGGCGTGCCCGAGCTCGTCGAGGGGGACCTCGACGTCCTCCTCGGCGCAGAAGCGCCGCAGCTCGATCCGCGCGCCGTCGGGCTCGTGGAGCTGGTGGAAGTGGACGTCGAGGTCGCGCGTGGCGCTGAGCAGCGCCACGGGCACGTTGACGAGGCCGAAGCTCAGCGAGCCGGTCCAGACCGCGCGCGCCATCTCAGGCCCTCGCCTTCTTGCGGCGCGTGCCGCCACCGTGGTCGTCGAGGCTCGCCTGCAGCGCGGCGAGGAGGTCGTCGTGCTCCTCGGCCTCCGGCTGCGCCGGCGCCTCGATCTCCTCGCCCCGCGCCTTGCGCTCGATCGCGCCGAGCACGGCCTCGCGATACTCGTCGTGGAGGCGCTCCGGCCTGAAGCGCTCGTGCAGCGACGCCACGAGCCGGCCCGCCATCTCGACCTCGCGGTCCTCGGGCGCGTGGCGCGTGCCGGGCACGTCGAGGTCGCCCGCCGGCACGAGCTCGTCGGCGAAGCGCATCGTGTGGAGCGCCAGCACGCCGTCGTAGGGCCGGATCGCCGCCAGGTACTCGCGGTTGTGGAAGGTGAAGCGGCCGATGGCCGCGCGGCCGGTGCGCTCCAGCGCGTCGTGCAGCAGCCGGTAGGCGTCGGCGCCGCCGTCGCCCGCGCCGAGGAAGTACGCCCGGTCGTAGAAGACGGGGTCGATGGCGGCCGCGTCGACGAAGTGCTCGACGTCGACGACGTGGGCGCGCGATCCCGCGGCCGCGTCGATCTCGTCCTGGTCGACGACGACCCAGCGCCCGCGCGACACCTCCGCGCCCTTGACGACCTCCTCGCGCGGCACCTCGCGGTCCTCCTTCGAGCAGAAGCGGCGGTGCTCGATCCGGGCCCCGTCGCGCAGGTGCACCTCGTGGAAGCGCACCGTCTGGTTGTCGACGGCGGAGTGCAGCTTCACGGGGACGGCGACGGCGCCGAACGTGATCGTCCCGTTCCACAGCGAGCGCGGCATCGCCGGTCCTTTACCCGGCCCGGGCCCGTGAGAACATCCCCGCCGCGGTGCGGCAGCGTGTCCGGGGTCCAGACTGGGCACGACGGAGGTTCCGCGGCCGCCGCGGCGCACTCCATGGAGCCCTCGTCCACCGATCACCTCGACGCCGACCTGCCGCGCATCGCCCGGCGGTTCGACGCGCTGCTCGAGGCCAACCGCATGATGGTCTGGGTCGCGAGCACCGACGGGCGGCTCGTGTCGGACATCCCGGGATGGCGGGCGATCACCGGCCAGTCCCCCGACGAGCTCGTCGGCGACGGCTGGCTGCGGGCGATCCACCCCGACCACCGTGACCGCGTCGCCGACGCCTGGAGGCGGGCGGTCGCCGGCCGCGAGCTGTTCGAGATCGAGTACCCGATCCTGGCGTCAGCCGGCGGCATGCGGCTGCTGGCCGCGCGCGGCACGCCCATCTCCGAGGACGACGGCTCGGTGCGGGAGTGGGTCGGCGTGCTCACCGACATCACCGACCAGCGGGCGGAGGAGCAGGCGCGCGCGCTGCTGCAGGACCGGCTGGACGACGAGCAGGTGACGCTGAACCAGGTCGTCGCGCAGTCGCCGGTCGCCGTCGCCGTGCTCTGGGGGCCGCAGCACGAGTTCCGGTTCTTCAACCAGCGCTACCTCGACCTCGTGCCCGACGGGCGCGTCGAGCGGGGGCGCACGGTCGCCGAGGCGCTGCCCGAGGCGGCCGTCGCCGTCCCGCTGCTCGACCGCGCGCTCGCCGGGGAGACCGTCGAGTTCAACGACCTGCCGATCCGCTTCGACGACGAGCGCTCCTACGAGGGCTACCGCTTCTACGACATCGTGTACGCGCCGATCGTCCGCGACGGGCGGCCCGCGGGCGTGTCCGTCACCGCCCAGGAGACGACGACGCAGGTCCGGGTGCGCCGCGACCTCCAGGAGGAGCTGCGGCGCGAGCGCGGCTTCGCGGAGAGCCTCCAGCACGCGCTGCTGCCCGAGGACCTGCCGGACGTGCCGGGCCTGGACCTCGCCGTCCGCTACTTCCCGGGCCGGCTCGACGTCGGCGTCGGCGGCGACTGGTACGACACGATCCGGGTGTCGCCGCACGAGGTGCTGCTCGCGGTCGGCGACGTCGCCGGCCGCGGCCTGCAGGCGGCGCGCATCATGGGCCAGATGCGCGCGGCGCTGCGCGCCTACGCCGTCGAGGCGCCGAGCCCGGCCCGCATCCTGGCGCGGCTGTCGGCGTTCAGCGACCGGTTGGAGCTCAGCGAGATGGTCACCGTGGGCATCGGGCGGCTCGACCTGGCCACCGGGCGCCTGACGTACGCCGGGGCGGGGCATCTGCCGCCGCTCGTCGTGCTGCCCGGCCAGGAGCCGTCGTACCTCGAGGTCGACATCGCGCCGCCGATCGGCGCCGGCTTCCAGGACTACCACCAGCGCACGTCGACGCTGCCCCCGGGCGGCAGCCTGCTCATGTTCACCGACGGCCTGGTCGAGGAGCGGCGGCGCTCGCTCGCCGAGACGCTCGAGGAGCTGCGCCGGGGCATCGCCCCGACGGCCGGAGCCGACGCCGCGGACCTCGCGCAGGCGCTCGTCGACCGGCGCATGCTCGACCGCGAGCCCGACGACGACATCGCGCTGCTGGTCTGCCGCAACACGGGCGGCGGCGCCCCGGCCCCGGAGCCGGGCGGCGGCCGGCCGGCGCAGCGCGCGGAGTGGCGGCTGCCCGCGGTCGCCTCGAGCGTGGCCCTCGCCCGCGCCGGCGTCCGCGAGTTCGCGGCCGCGCACGGCGCGCCCGACGAGGCGGTGGGGCCGATGGCGCTCGCGGTCTCGGAGGCCGTCACCAACGCCGTCATCCACGCCTTCATCGACCGCGAGCCCGGCACGCTGCGGGTGATCGCGGAGGCCGGGCCCGACGAGGTCGCCGTCCGCGTCGTCGACGACGGGCGCGGCCTGCAGCCGCGACCCGACAGCCCGGGCATGGGCCTCGGGCTGCCGACGATCGGGCAGCTCACGGCCACGCTCGACATGCGCCGCGGTCCCGGCGGCCTGGGGACCGAGGTGGCGATGACGTTCGCCGCGCAGGGGGTGCGCGGCCCCGCGCGGGTGGTCGTGGACGCGGCCGCGCGCGAGGCGCTGCTGGCCGAGGTCGGCCGCGCCGCCCTGGGCGGGGCCTGGCCCGGCGACGGCGTCGAGCGGCTGATCGAGGTGGTGGTCCCGACGGCGGCCGACGCCTGCGCCGTCGACGTCATCGACGAGCGCGGCGAGCCGCGCCGCGTCGCGGGGCGGATCGCGGGCGGGCCGGACGCCGAGCGGCGCTCGGCGTGGCTGGCCGGCCTGCGCCCACGGCTCGCCGGCTCGGCGACCGCCGACGCGCAGGCGCACCGCCGGCCGCGGATCGTCGAGCTGACGCCCGAGCACCTCGAGCGGGTCCTGCTCAGCGCCGGCGACGTCGAGGAGCTGGGCGCGACCGACCTGCGCTGGTGGGTCGTCGCGCCGATGCTCGTCGAGGACGAGCGCCTCCTCGGCCTCCTGCACTTCGGCTTCAACGCCCGCCGCGGCACGCCGTCCGAGGAGACGATGGCGCTGCTGGAGGCGATCGCCGAGCGCGCGGCCGGCGCGCTGGCCAACACGCAGCTCATCGCCGAGCTGCGCAACACGCGCCAGCGTCTGGAGCGCATCCTCGGCGTGCTCGCCGAGGCCATCACCGTCCACGACGCCGAAGGCCGGACCGTCTACGCCAACGAGGCCGCCGCGCGGTTGTTGGGCGCCGGCAGCGTCGAGGAGCTGCTCAGCGCGACGGCCGACCAGATCATGGCGCGCTTCGACGTTCGCCGCGAGGACGGCAGCCCCGTGGCGCTCGAGGACCTGCCCGGCCAGCGGCTGCTCGGCGGGCAGCCGGCCGCGCCGCTGCTCACGCGGTCCGAGGACCGGGCGACCGGCCGCCAGCAATGGCTGCTGACCAAGGCGACCATCCTGAAGGACGATCGCGGGGCGCTGGCCGTCAACGTGATCGAGGACGTGACCGAGGCCAAGGGCGCGGAGCGCCGGCAGCGGTTCCTGGCCCGCGCCGGCGAGGTCCTCGGCTCGACGCTCGACTACGAGCAGACGCTGCAGCAGGTCGCCGAGCTCGTCGTGCCCGATGTCGCCGACTGGTGCGCCGTCGACGTGGTCGGCGCCGACGGGGGCCTCGAGCGGCTCGGGCTCGCCCACGCCGACGCGGAGCGGCTGGCGCTCGCCCGCGAGCTCGCGCGGCGCTACCCGCGGGTCGAGCCGCACGCGCTGGCCCAGCGCATCCTGGCCGGCGACGGGCCGGCGCTGCTCACCGAGATCACCGACGAGCAGCTCGAGGCCCACGCCGTCGACGCGGACCACCTGGAGCTGCTGCGCGGGCTCGGGCTGCGGTCGATGCTCGTGCTGCCGCTGCGCCTGGGCGATCGGACCCTCGGCCTCGTCACGCTCGTCGCCGCCGAGCGCCGGCGCCGGTTCGAGGAGGACGACGTGGCGTTCGGCGTCGACCTCGCCCGGCGCGCGGCGATCGCCATCGAGAACGCGCGGCTGTACGAGGGACGCGCCGCCCCGGGCACGGGCTCCTAGCCCCGCCGGCTCAGCCGACGGCGGCGGCCAGCACCTGCCGCGCGATCGGGGCGGCCGCCGCGCCGCCTGCGCCGGCGCCCACGAGCATGACGCCCACGGCCACGTCCGGGTCGCCGGCCGGCGCGAACGCCACGAACCACGCGTCGGTGTTCTTGGGGTCCGGCGTCCCGCCGCCGGTGAAGCGCAGCTCGGCGGTGCCGGTCTTGCCGGCCACCTCGACGCCGGGAAGCGCGGCGGCGGTCCCCGTGCCGCCCCGGACGACGGCCAGCATCATGTCCCTGACCTGGCCGGCGACCTTGCGCGTCACGGCGCGGCGCTTGACGACCTGCTGCTCGCGGACGACCCGAGGCTTGGCCCGCACGCCGTCGTTGCCGATTGCGGCGGCCACGCTGGCCATCTCCAGGGGCGTGGCGAGGTCCTTGTTCTGCCCGATCGCCGCCGACCCGACGGCGAGGTCGTCGGAGAGGTCCTTGGCCGTGCCCAGGGTGCTCGGCTTGGCGGCCGGGACGCGCGGCTGCTCGCCGAAGCCGAACGCCCGCGCCCGCGCCATCAGGCGCTTGGCGCCGACCTTCGCGCCGAGCGGGGCGAAGACCGAGTTGCAGGACTTGGCGAACGACTGGACGAGGGTGCCGCCGCACTGCTCGTCGGATGCGTTGGCCAGCCGCACCCCGGACAGCGTCGCGCCGGTCTGCACGGGGAACGTCGACGACGGCGTCGCGACACCCGTCTGCAGCGCCGCCGAGGCGGTGATGATCTTGAAGGTCGATCCCGGGGGCTGCGGCGCGGACACGGCGATGCCCGCCAGCGCCAGCACCGAGCCGTCGCTGGGCCGCAGCACCGCGACGCCGCCGAGCCGCGAGCCGAGCGCGGCGGTCGCGACGCGCTGGAGGGCGGCGTTCATCGTCGAGTGGATCGAGCGCCCGGGCTCCGGGGCGACCCGGCGGATGCGGCGGCTGCCGAAGCGCAGCTCGGCCCCGGGATGCCCCTTGAGCCGGGTGGCGAACTGCTTCTTGAGCCCGGGGGCGAAGATCGCCAGGGCGTTGTCGTTGGCGAGCTTGTGGCCGTCGCTGGTGAGGATCCGGCCCTGGTGCGCGGACCGCAGCGTCTTGCGGTGCGGCGACTCGCCGCGGCGCAGGCCGGGCAGGCGCAGGTGCGGATCCCAGCGCACGTGCCCCTGGTCGTCGAGCGGCAGCACGACGCTGCCGCGCAGCGTGCCGAACCACCGGGTGCGGACCGCGACCGGGAGCCGGATCTCGCCGCCGCTGGGGTCGCGGACCGCACCGGTGCGGACGGCGGTCACCGTCGCGGCCTGGTCGGCGTCGTGCAGCAGGGTCTTGAAGCGGGCCAGCGGGTAGGCGCGGCGGCTGGCCGGGTCGAGGGTGGCCCACATCGCCGCGGCGTCGCGGGCGGTCCAGGCGCGCGCGTAGCGCTCGGCGCCCGCGCGCTGGCGCTCGGCGCGCTGGTGGTTGCGCACGAAGAGCGCGACGGCGGCGCCGGCGACGGCGAGGAGCACCAGCGGCACGAGGAACACGGCCGGGCTGCGACGGCGACGGCGGCCGCTGCCGTACGTCGAGCGCCGTCCCGGCTCCAGCCACATGGGGCCGCCGGCACGGCGCGCCCCGCGTCCTCCCGCCGAGGAGAACATGGATCGGCGACGGCGGCGGGGCACGGGCATCTGTTTACCGATCGGCGGCCCGTGGTGCCGCAGTCCCGCTTGCGTTGTGCTCCCGTGACAAGAACCGGTCACCTCCGCGACGCGATCCCACAAGAGGTCCGTCGTCATTCGCGCCATCGTGCCAACCATGAGTCGCCCCGAGAAGCTGGCCAACCTCGCCGGCGTGGTCGTGCCCTTCGCCGGCGTGCTCGTCGCGGTGGCGCTGCTCTGGCAGCGCTGGGTCGACGGCGTGGACCTCGTGATCCTCGCCGTGATGTACCTCGCCACCGCCCTCGGCATCACGGTGGGCTTCCACCGCCTGCTGACGCACCGGTCGTTCCGCACCGCGCCGTGGCTGGAGCGGACCTTCGCGGTCCTCGGCTCGCTGGCCGTGCAGGGCTCGGTCCTCGACTGGGTCGCCGACCACCGCCGGCACCACGCCCACACCGACCGCGAGGGCGACCCGCACAGCCCGCACGTCGGCCACGGCAGCGGCCTGGCCGGGCTGTGGCATGCGCACACCGGCTGGCTGCTGGAGACCCAGGGCCAGGCCGACTGGAAGCGCTACGCCCGCGATCTCTACGAGGATCGCGCCATGCGGCGGATCGGCCGGCGCTTCCCGCTGCTGGTGCTCGTGTCGCTGCTGCTGCCCACCGGGGCCGGGTTCCTGCTGCACGGCCTGTCCTGGCAGGGCGCGATCCGCGGCCTGGTCTGGGGCGGGCTCGTCCGCGTCTTCCTCGTCCATCACGTGACGTGGTCGGTCAACTCGGTCTGCCACTACTTCGGCTCGCGCCGCTTCGACGTCGACGACCGCTCGACCAACGTCGCCTGGCTCTCGCTGCTGTCGCTGGGCGAGTCCTGGCACCACAACCACCACGCGTTCCCGCGCTCGGCCGAGCACGGCCTGCGGCGCTCGGAGCTCGACGTCTCGGCGCTGGTGATCCGGGGCCTGGAGCGCCTCGGGCTGGCGCGCGACGTGGTGCGGATCGCCCCCGAGCGCCAGGCGGCGAAGCTGGCGGCAGGGCCGCGCGAGCGCGCCGCGGCCTGACCCCGCGCCCCTCCAGAGCGGTGGTTCTGCTCAGCGAGCTGGTGGTTCGCCGATCGGAACCACGCTGTCCGCGGGTGCCTCTCCAACCATCAGATCGACGCGCTCGACGAGGCCGAGCGCGCAGGCGGCTAGGACGCCGCGTCGGCAGCCGGCGCCGGCTCGGCGGACTCGACCGGCCGCGGGCGCCGGCCCGCTGCGGCGATCGGCGCCAGCGCCCGGATCTCGGCCAGCAGCCGCACCGGGAGCTGCTTGGCGTCCTCGCTCGGCAGGCTGCGGCCCTCGGCGGGCTGGAAGAAGTGCACCCGCACCCGCGGCCGCTTCGGAAAGCGCGGGATGTCGACGGTGCCCTGCACCGCGACGCAGACGATCTCCGCCTCGGGCACGGCCTCGGCCAGGCGTCCCAGGCCGCTGCGCGCCCGCAGCTCGCGCCCCAGCGAGCGCGTGCCCTCGGGGAAGACGCCGATGCACGCGCCGGCGCGCAGCGCCTCGATCGCGCGATCCATGGCGTGGCCGTCGCCGGCGCCGCGCACGATCGGGATCTGGCCCATGCCGTCCAGCACGCGCGACAGGCCGGGGACCTTCCACAGCGACGACTTGGCGAGCGCCTGGATCTGCCGGCGCGGCAGCCCGGCGATGCCGATGGCCACCGGGTCCCAGTAGCTGTCGTGGTTGCCGACGATCAGCAGCGGGCCGGAGGCCGGCACGCACTCCAGGCCCGTGACCTCCAGGCGGCCCCACCACCGCACGAACGGCGTGCAGGCGGCCATCGCCAGCCGGTAGGCGCGGGTGATCGAGGGCGCGGGGGACATGGCCGCCATCTTGGCAAGCCCCGCGACATGGAGGCCGCCCGGCCCCTGCGCCCGGTCTGTGGCCTGTCGCACATCGGCCGTCCGATCCGGGGATACCGTCGCGGTGATGTCCTTTCCCTGGGAGCGCCCGCGGCACGGCACCGTCATCGAAGATCCCGAGACGCTCGGCTACCGGCTGGTCGACGATCCGCTGCTGGCCGTCATGAGCGCCGCCGAGTGGCGCGAGCTGGAGCGCGCGGCGCTGCACGCCGCCGACCGGACCGCGTGAGCCGCGTGATCGAGCGCGAGCTCGAGGCCTCGTCGGCGGGCGCCTGATCGCGCCTCAGCGGCGGCGCTGCGGCGGCGGGATCTCGCGCCGGCGGGCGGGCAAGCGCGCCGAGCGCGGCCGGCGCCGGTGGACGGCGGCCGCCGAGGCCGTCGTCCCGTGCGCGGCCGTCAGCCAGCTCTGGGGCTGCAGCGGCAGCGCGAGGACCTGCTCCCAGGTCGCCGCGTCGGTCTGGCGGCTGGCCGGCAGCTGGTGCGCGGTCTGCAGGGCGGCCAGCGCGTCACCGGTGGCGGCGTCGAAGACGCCGTTGACCTTGACCGCCGGGTTGGTGGAGGCGAGGTGCTCCTGGAGCCAGACGACCTCGTCGCCCTTGCTGCCCTGGTGCAGCGCCGGCCAGCCCGGGTCGGGGACGGTCGCCGGCGCGGGCGCCGGCTCGCCCAGCGTCGTCCACGTCGCCGCGCTCGTGTGCTGCCAGCTCCACCACGACAGCCCGGCCGCGCCGTAGGCGGCCCACACCTGGCGGAAGCGCCGCAGGTCCGGGGCCGGCGGCCCGTCGTAGGTCTGGCCGATCGGGGCCATCGGCGTGCCGTAGATGCGGTTGTGGGCGAAGGTATGGGCGCTGGCCGCGTCGACGGTGTCGCCGATCGCCTTCCAGTAGATCTGGGGCAGGTTGGCCTGGGCGCCGCCGGGCCCGAGGAAGACCGAGAACGGCAGCCCGGGGTGGTAGTCGACGTACGGGAACGACGTCAGCCCGATCGGGTACTCGGCGCCGACCGCCGCGCGGATCGCCGTCAGGTACTCCTGAGCCTGCGCGTACCGGCCCTCGTAGTGCGACTCGGCGTCGATGACGAAGCAGTCGGCGCCCAGCCGGATCGCGGCGACCGCGGCGCGCGCCTCGCCGGCGGGGTCGGTGCCGTAGGCGAACTGCCAGGCGCAGACGCCCAGCCCGTGCGCGTGCAGCGCGTCGACCAGCGGGCGCGAGAACTGCGGGAAGGGATCGGTCCCGTCAGCCGCCTTGACGAGGACGGTGCGGATGCCCGCTTGCTGCGCCCGCGCGGCGATCGCGTCGACGTTGCCGCTCTCGGCGTGGTCCAGCTGCCAGATCCACATCGCGTCGCCGCGCAGCACGTCCGGCAGGGCGCCGGGGACCGCCTGCGGCTCCGTCGTCGGGCCGCTGGGCACCACGTCGGGCAGGATCCGCACGCGCCGCATCCGCGAGCGGCGCCAATGGCGGTCGGAGACGTAGACCGAGACGCGGCCCACCCGCACGCCCGCCGGGACCCGGACGACCCAGCCCGCGCGCGTCCGCCGCAGCTTGGTGGCAATCGCGCCGAGCGGCCACCGGAACGTCACGCGCATGCCGCGCGCGAGGCCGCGGCCGCGAAGCTGGATCTGATTGCCGATCCGCACGCGGACGCCGTGCGCGCAGCGCGCGGACGTGGGCGGCACGCAGCGGACGCGCCCCAGGTGGGGCGTCTGCGCCTGGGCGCCGGCCGCGGCTGCGGCCGGCATCACGGCGGCGAGGATGGACAGGACGATCAGGGACCGGACGCGGCGCACCGCCCAGGAACCCTCGCACGGACCCGGAAGTTGCGGTGCACGCCGGGCTGCGCGTGGATGCGCCGGGGGAGGTTCGGCCTGAGCGGCTGGGTACCCTTCGCTGCCGTGGAGTCACCGGACGCCGTCTCCAGCACCAAGCCGCCGACCCGCGCCGGCGCCGCGGAGCTCGTCCGGCTGGTCGAGCACGTCATCGACTACGCCATCTTCCTGCTCGACCCGCGGGGCAACGTCGTCTCCTGGAACCGCGGCGCCGAGCGGATGAAGGGCTACACCGCCGACGACATCATCGGGCGCCACTTCTCGAGCTTCTACACCCAGGAGGACCTCGATCGCGACCATCCGGCCAACGAGCTGGAGATCGCGCGGCAGACCGGTCGCTACGAGGAGGAGGGCTGGCGCGTCCGCAAGGACGGCTCGCGCTTCTGGGCCAACGTCGTCATCACGTGCATCCGCGACGAGCGCGGCGAGGTCGCGGGCTTCGGCAAGGTCACGCGCGACCTGACCGCGCGGCGGCTCGCCGAGGAGCACCTGCGCGCCACGACGATCCGCCTGCAGGCGGCCAACGAGGAGCTCGATCAGTTCCGGCGGCTCGTGCTGGGCGTCGAGGACTACGCGATCTTCATGCTGGACGCCGGCGGCCACGTGCGGACGTGGAACGCGGGAGCGGAGCGCCTGAAGGGCTACACGTCCGAGGAGATCATCGGCCGCCACTTCTCGGCCTTCTACACGCGGGAGGATCGGGCGCGGAACCATCCGGCCAACGAGCTGGAGATCGCGGCGCGGAACGGGCGCTACGAGGAGGAGGGCTGGCGCGTCCGCAAGGACGGCACGACCTTCTGGGCCAGCGTCCTGATCACCGCGCTGCGCAACGACGACGGGACCCTGGTCGGCTACTCGAAGGTCACGCGCGACCTGACCGAGCGGCGGATCGCCGAGGAGGCGCTGCAACGCGCCAACGAGCAGCTCGCCCGCACCAACGCCGAGCTCGACCGCTTCGCCGGCGTCGCCGCGCACGACCTGCGCGAGCCGTTGCGGACGATCGGCGGCTTCAGCGAGCTGCTGGTCAAGCGCTACGGCGACGAGCTCGACGAGCGCGGCCACCTCTACCTCGACCACATCTCGCGCGCGGTGCAGCGGATGCAGGCGCTCGTCGACGACCTGCTTGAGTTCGCCCGCGGCAACGAGCTGCCCGGGGTGCGCGAGCCCGTGGTCGTCGCCGAGGCCGTCGGCGACGTGCTCGAAGAGCTGCGCGGGACGATCGAGGACCGCGCCGTGGAGGTCGCCGTCGAGGTCGACCCGGGCCTGGCCGTGGCGTCGTCGGCCACCGACGTCGGCTCCGTGCTGCGCAACCTGGTGTCCAACGCGGTGAAGTTCGCCGACGGCCGCGCGCCTGCGGTGACCGTGCGCGCCGGGTTGGCGGAGGGCGCCGCGCGGATCGAGGTCGTCGACAACGGCATCGGCATCGACGAGCCCGAGCTCGCGCGCATCTTCCGCGCGTTCCACCGGCTCCACAGCGCCGCCGACTACCCCGGGACGGGCCTGGGGCTGTCGATCGCCCAGCGGATCGTCGAGCGCAACGGCGGGACGATCGGCGTCGAGTCGGTGCCCGGGAAGGGCAGCACCTTCTGGTTCACGCTGCCGCACGCCTGACGGCGCGCGGCTAGGCGGACCCCGCCTCGCGCGCCAGCGCCACGAGCCGCTCCGCGCCATCGGTCCACGGCTCGCCGTGGCCGGTCAGGAGGTGGGGCCCCCGCTGACGTGGGCGGCGTCGAGGCGGGCTGGACGTTCGGATACCGATCGGTATTCTGACGCCCCGTCAACGCTGGTACGCCCCCGTACCGCCGAGTCGGGGGAGGAAGGGAGCGGCTCATGGGCCCGGACGCGGCCGACCAACACGAGACGAGCGAGCGCCTCTGCCCTGTCGGGCGCGACGTCACCCTCTGCTACGAGGCCTTCGGCGACCCTGCGGACCCGACGGTCCTGCTCGTCGCCGGCCTCGGCCAGCAGCTCGTGTCGTGGCCCGAGCCGCTGTGCGAGGCGCTCGTCGCGCGGGGCCTGCACGTCGTCCGCTTCGACAACCGCGACGTCGGCCGTTCGTCGCGCGCGACCTCGCGCGCGCCGACGGCGCCGCAGATGCTCCTGCGTCGCTTCCCGCTCGGCCAGTACGACCTGTCCGACCTCGCCGCCGACGCCGCCGGCCTGATCGCCGCGCTGGGGCTCGGGCCGGCCCACGTCGTCGGCATGTCGATGGGCGGCATGATCGGCCAGGTGCTCGCCGCCGAGCATCCCCACCGGGTGCGCAGCCTCGTGTCGATCATGTCGACGACCGGCGCGCGCCGCACCGGGCGCCCCGCGCCGTCGACGATGCGGCTGTTGCTGGCCAAGCCCGTCGCGGAGCGCGAGGCGGCGATCGCGCGCACCGTCCGGATGTTCCGCCACATCGGCTCGCACGGCTTCCCGTTCGACGAGGCGGCCGTCCGCGACGTCGCCGCCCGCGCGTTCGACCGCGGGCACGACCCGGCGGGCGTCGCCCGGCAGCTGGCCGCGATCGTCAAGTCGGGGGACCGGACCGCGGCGCTGCGCGCGATCACCGCGCCGACGCTCGTCGTCCACGGCGACCGCGACCGGATGGTGCACCCGTCCGGCGCCCGCGCCACCGCCCGCGCCATCGGCGGCGCCCGGCTGGAGACCATCGAGGGCATGGGCCACGACCTGCCGGCCGCGCTGCTGCCGCGGCTGGCCGGGCTCGTCGCCGACCACGTCGCCGTCGCCGAGCGCGGCGGCTCCGCGAAGGAGGGAGCGCCGGCATGATCGGCCGCAGGAGGAACGGCTCCGCCGTGCAGACCGTCAACGGCCGCACGGCGGTCGTCACCGGCGCCGGGTCCGGCATCGGGCGCGCCGTCGCGCAGCGCCTGGCCCGCCACGGGTGCCCGGTCGTGATCGCCGACTGGGACGAGGAGGGGCTCGAGGAGACCGCGGCCTCGATCCCCGGGCCCGTGCTCGCGCGCAAGGTCGACGTGCGCGAGCGCCAGGCGCTGCTCAGCCTCGCCGCCGAGGCCGCCGAGTGGGCGCCGGCGCCGTTCGGCATGATCTTCAACAACGCGGGGGTGACGGTCATCCAGGGCGTCGCCGACGCCGCGCCCGAGGACGACGACTGGGTCCTCGACGTCAACCTGCACGGCGTGGTCCACGGCGTCCGCGCCTTCCTGCCGATCCTCGCGCGCCAGGACGCCGGGGTCATCGTCAACACCTCCAGCGTCTTCGGCCTCGTCGGCTTCCCGCACCAGACGGCGTACTGCGCCTCGAAGTTCGCGGTGCGCGGCTACACCGAGGCGCTGCGCCAGGAGCTGCGCGGCAGCGGCGTGCGCGCCGTCGTCGTGCACCCGGGCGGCGTGAAGACCAACATCGTGCGCAACGCGCGCTTCCGCTCCGACCACCGCGGCCAGCACCAGGACGTCGGGGAGGCCGCCGCCGACTTCGAGGCGATCGCCCGCACGACGCCGGAGCGCGCCGCCGAGATCATCCACGGCGGCGTGGAGGCCGGGAAGTCGCGGATCCTGGTCGGCCCCGACGCCGTGCTGTTCGACGTCCTGGCCCGCACGGCGCCGACGCGCTACTACGACGTCATCGACAAGGTCGAGGGCCTGCTGGTCAAGGCGCGCGAGAGGAGCCGGCGATGATCGACGGCGTCCCGCCCGGGCCGCGGATGCCCATGACGCTGCAGACCGCGGCGATGCTGCTGCGCCAGCGGCCGTTACTCGAGCGGGCGCGCCGGCGCTACGGCAGCATGTTCACCGCCCACGTCTTCGGCTTCCGCAACGTGGTCGTCGTCAGCGACCCCGACCTCATCAAGCAGACGTTCAAGGCACCGCCGGACGTGCTGCACGCCGGCACGCAGAGTCCGCTGCGCCGGATCCTCGGCGACAACTCGCTGCTGGCCATCGACGAGGACCGCCATCTCGAGCAGCGCCGCCTGCTGCTGCCGCCCTTCAAGGGGCAGCGGATGAAGGCCTACGAGTCGCTCATCGAGGAGATCGCCGCCGAGGAGATCGAGTCCTGGCCGGTGGGGGTCGAGATCACGATGGCCGAGCCGATGCAGCGCATCACGCTGCGCGCGATCCTGCGCGCGGTCTTCGGCGCCAGCGGCCGGGAGCTCGTGGAGCTCGAGGACCTCATGCCGCCGTGGACGCGGCTGGGCTCGCAGCTGGCCCAGTTCCCGGTCGCGCACCGCGACCTCGGGCCGTGGAGCCCCTGGGGCCGCTTCCTGCGCCTGCGCGCGCGCATCGACGCGATCCTCGACCGGCTCATCGACACCGCGCGCGAGGACCCGGCGCTGGAGGAGCGCGCCGACGTCCTGGCGTCGCTCGTGCAGGCCCGCCACGGCGACGGCACCCTGATGACGCACGCCGAGATCCGCGACCAGCTCGTGACGATGCTCGCCGCCGGCCACGAGACGACGGCGCACACGCTCAGCTGGGCCGTCGAGCGGCTGCAGCGCCACCCCGAGGCGCTGGCTCGGCTGGTCGCGGAGGTCGACGGCGGCGAGGGCAAGGCCTACCGCGATGCGACGATCCGCGAGGTCCAGCGAACGCGGCCGGTGATCTTCTTCGCCGGGCGGTTCACGCGCAAGCCGTTCGAGCTCGGCGGCTACCGGATCCCCCCGGGCGTGCTCATCACGCTCTCGGCCGCGCTGACGCACTACGACCCCGCCCTGTTCGATCGCCCCGACGTGTTCGACCCCGGCCGCTTCTACGACAAGCTGCCGGAGACCTACGAGTGGATCCCGTTCGGCGGCGGCGTCCGGCGCTGCATCGGGGCGACCTTCGCGCACATGGAGATGGACGTCGTGCTGCGGGTGCTGCTCGAGCGCGTCGAGCTGGTGCCGTCGACCGCGCCGGACGAGCCGTGGGTCTTCCGCGGCGTGGCGACCGCGCCGGGCCACGGCGGTCGCGTCGTGGTGCGCCGCCGCGCGCGGCGGCCGGCGGCGGAGGTGGTCGCCGCCGCGTGACCGCGCCCGCGCTGCTCCCGGACGCCGACGCGTCCTTCCGCGGCCGGCTGCTGGCCGGCATGGCGGCGGCGATCCGCGAGCACGGGTTCCAGGCCACGACGGTCGCCGAGGTGGTCCGCCGCGCCCGCACGTCGCGGCGGACCTTCTACCAGCACTTCGAGGACCGCGAGGCGTGCTTCCTGGCGCTCTTCGACCTGGTCTCCGAGCAGGTGCTGGCGGTGATCACCGAGGCGGCCACCGGGGAGGACGCCTGGGAGCGGCGCGTGGACCGGACCCTTGCCGCCTATCTCGCCGCGCTGGCCGCGGAGCCGGAGCTGACGCGCAGCTGCCTGGCGGAGCTCCCGGCGCTGGGGCCGGAGGGCATCGCGCGGGCGCGGGCCATGGACGAGCGCGCCGCGCGGCAGCTCAGCCGCCTCGTCGAGGAGGCCCGCGTGCACGACCCGGAGCTGCGCCCGCTGACGCCCGAGGCGGCGCTGGTGCTGACCGGCGGCTTCCGCGAGCTCGTGCTCTGGACCCTCGACCAGGGCCGCGACCTCACCGAGCTGCAGGCCGTCGCCGGCGATCTCGTCCGCCGCATCACCATGAACCCCTGATCCCCTTCCGGCACCCCCGTGGCGGAGCGTTGACGGCTCGCGGTGGTTGCGGCGCCGTCGAGGGACGACTCGTTCATCGCCGGGATGGATGATTCGTCCCTCGATGCGCCGGCGAGTGCTCGCGGTGGTTGCGGCGCCGTCGATGGACGACTCGTTCATCGCCGGGATGGATGATTCGTCCCTCGATGCGCCGGCGAGGGGTCGCGGTGGTTGCGGCGCGGTGGCCGGGCCGCTCAGCCGATCGCGTAGTCGGTGGCGTCGAAGCGGCTCGTGCGGCGGCGGTAGCTGAAGGTGTAGCCGGGCCAGTTGTTGGTGTTGCGGCCGTCGGCGGTCGTGTACCAGCTCGTGCAGCCCCGCTCCCACACCGTGCGGTGCGAGCGCTGCTCGACCTCGGAGACGAACGCCGCCTGGCGCTCGGGGCGCACGTCGACCCAGCGCTGGCCGGACAGCTCGAGGTGCCGCAGCGCCTCCAGCACGTAGGCCACCTGGCTCTCGATCATGTAGATGATCGAGTTGTGCCCCAGGTTGGTGTTGGGGCCATAGAGGACGAAGAGGTTCGGGAAGCCCGCGACCGTCACGCCGAGATAGGCCTCGGCCCCCGCGTGCCACACGTCGGCCAGCGCCTGCCCGCCGGCGCCGCGGATGTCCATCGGCGCGAGCAGCTCGGTGGCGTGGAAGCCGGTGCCGTGGACGAGCACGTCGGCGGGATGGCGCGTGCCGTCGGCCGTGACGATCGCGTCGGGCTCGACCGTGGCGATCGGCTCGGTGATGACGTCGACGTCGTCGCGCGCGACCGCGGGATACCAGTCGTTGGAGAGCAGGATCCGCTTGCAGCCGACCGCGTAGTCGGGCGTCAGCCGGCGGCGCAGCTCCGGGTCCGTGATGTGGCGCTCCATGTGGCGGCGCCACGAGCGCTTGACGACCCACCCGAGCCACGGCGCCGTCACGAAGACGATGCCGCGCTGCTCGAACTGCGCGTACGTGAGCGCTCGGCTGGCCCGCAGCAGCGCCGGGAAGCGACGCAGCAGCCGCCGCTCCAGGGCGCCGTAGGCCCGGTCGGCCTTGGGGATGACGTACGGCGCGGAGCGCTGGAAGACGGTGACGCGCTCGGCGAGGCCGGCGATCGCCGGCACGAGCTGGATCGCGCTCGCGCCGGTGCCCACGACGGCCACGCGCCGGCCGCGCAGGTCGACGCCGTGGTCCCACGCCGCCGAGTGGAACGCCGGGCCGGCGAAGCGCTCCGCTCCGGGCAGCCGCGGGATCGCCGGGCGGCTGAGCTGACCGGTGGCGGCGATGATCGCGCGGGCGCGCAGCTGGTCGCCGGCGGTCGTGCGCACCGTCCAGCAGCCGGCCGGCGCGTCGAACGTCGCGCCGGCCACCTCGGTGCTCAGCCGCACATGCTCGAGCACCCCGAAGTCCCGGGCGACGGACTCCAGATAGCCGCGGATCTCGCGCTGGCCGGCGTACTTGCGCGACCAGTCCGCCTTCGGCGCAAAGGACAGCGAGTACAGGTGCGACGGCACGTCGCAGGCCGCGCCCGGGTAGGTGTTCTCGCGCCACACGCCGCCGACGGCGTCGCCGCGCTCGAGCACCACGAACGGGATCCCGCGCTCGCGGAGCCGCACCGCGGCGCAGATCCCGCCGAACCCGGCTCCGATGATCACGACGGGCAGCTCCACGGCGCACATCATGCCGCCCGCGGGTCGCCGGCGCCCAGGCGGGTACACCGATCCCGGCGTCGACCGAGGAGGGCGAAGGAGATGACGGACGTGGCGCACATGCACCGAGCCCGCACCGCGTTCAGGCTCGTCGAGACCCCGGCCGCCGCGGAGGGCTGACCGCGTGCGCCCGCGGCGCCTCACGCTGGCCGACGGGCGCGCGGTGGTGCTGCGGTCGATCGAGCCCGGCGACCGCGACGCGCGGGCTTCGAGCGGCTCAGCCCCGAGTCGCGGTACCGCCGGTTCTTCGGCTCCGTGCAGCGGCTCGGCGAGCGCGAGCTGTCCTATCTGACGCGCGTCGACCACCACGACCACGAGGCGATCGTGGCGCTGCCCGGCGGCGAGGGCGAGATCGTCGGCGTCGCCCGCTTCGTGCGGACCGGCCCCGACGAGGCGGAGCCCGCGGTCGTGGTCGCCGACGACTGGCAGGGCTGTGGCCTGGGGAGCCGGCTGATCGAGGCGCTGGCGGCGCGCGCCCGCGAGGAGGGGCTGCGGCGCTTCCGCGCGCCGGTGATGGCGGGCAACGAGGCGGCGGTGGCGCTGCTCAGCGGGCTGGGGGAGTCGAGCACGCGCGCCGGGGGCGGACACGTGGAGGTCGACGTGGTGCTCGCTCCCCCGGAGGCGGCGCGCACGCGCCTGGTGGCGCTGCTGCGCGCCGCCGCTCAGGGGACGCTCGAGCCAGGGATCACGCTCGTCCGGAGGCGAGGCGGCGGCTGAGGGCCAGACGTGGGCGCTCAGCCCGCAGCGGCCGCCGCCGCCAGCGCAGGCGCCGGGCCGGCGCGGACGGCGTGCCGTCGAGTGCATGGCCTGCTTCGTGGAGGCCCATCGCGACGGTCGGGGGGCCGCCGGCGATGACGACGAACGTATGGGGAGGCAGCATGGGGACCTCTGGACGGGGAGGGAGCGGGGATGCCGTGCAGCTTCCTCCTCGCCGCCGCGCCGCTCACTGGGGCCATCACCCGAAGCGCCCGTGCGGCTCCCCGCACACCGGAAGCGTGATCGGGCGCCGCGTCAGGCGAAGCGCGACATCACTCGGCGCGCCGCCTCGACGGCCGCGTCGGTGGCGTGCTCGCCGCCGGGCCGCGACGCCGCGGTGCGGAAGATCAGCCCGGGCCCGGCCAGCACGTACACCTCGCCGTCCCGGGCGATGGCGGCCTGCCCGAGGCCCGGGACCGGCACCCCGTCGTCGGCCACGGCGTCGGCGAGGAACCCGTGCCAGTAGGCCTCGGCGTCGAGCGGCTCGTCGTCGTCGGCGGCGTGGAAGGTGTCGACCTCCATCTCCCAGCGCTGGTTGCGCGGGCCGTCGGCCGCGAAGCGGACGCCGATCATGTCGTCGCTGTAGGTGAAGCTCCCGGCGCCGAGCGGCGTGCCGAGGATCTCTCCCGCCTCCGGGGCGGTGAGCAGGATGAAGGGGTCGACGGCGCCGAGGGCCCGGGCGCGCTCGAGGACGCGCTGCTCGTGCTCGTCGAGTGGTCGCTGGGGCTCGGGCTGGACCTGCGCGGCGGCGCGGGCGTCGCGGACCTCGTCGAGCTGGTCCTTGGCGGCGGAGGCGGCGCGCAGTGCCTTGTCGAGGAAGCCCACGGTCAGCGAGCCGCGGGCGTCGGGAGCTGACGGCCGGTCACCGCGGCGAGCGCGGTCCCGGCGAGCACGATGCCCGCCAGCACGGGGCGGGGCACGATGGTCACGCGGAGGTGGCGGCGATGGCGGCGCTGCATGAGGGCGAAGTCTCGCAGCCCCGGCGTCCCGTCGGGGCGCAGGCGGCCGGCGCGGGCCAGGGCCGCCTGGTCGCGCAGGAACGTGTCGAAGTCGCAGCCGGGCTCGAAGGTCACGCGGGCGTGGAGCGCGTCGGTCCCGACCACGCGCCAGCGGTGCTCCGCCGAGCGCGGGATGTCGATGCGGTCGCCGGCGCGCAGGGTGTGCTCGACGCCCTCGAGCTCGAACCAGAGCGTGCCGCCGAGCACCTCGAAGACCTCGTCGGAGCAGTCGTGCACGTGGCGCGCGTTGGGCTCCTCCATCGGGTCGACGCGGAACTCGATCACGAGGCGGTGCGCGTCGCGGACGATGACGTGGTGCTGCTCGCCGTCGGGGAAGGTGATGGTCTCGAGCGGCGTGACGGACGGCGCAGGGGAGGAGGGGCGCAGCGAGGAGGAGGCCATGGCCTCGCACTGTGCCTCGCCGCCCGCGGCGTCGCACCAGGGTTCTCCCGAGAGCGCGGGTGCGGCTGGCACCACGCGGCGCCCGGCGGGC
Organism: Baekduia sp.; assembly: GCA_035765735.1. Taxonomy (GTDB): domain Bacteria; phylum Actinomycetota; class Thermoleophilia; order Solirubrobacterales; family Solirubrobacteraceae; genus Baekduia. The sequence continues at coordinate 30,779 of DASTWY010000005.1, forward strand.
AGCTGCCACTACGGTGAATGGCGATGACGACGGACGGATCGCTGGAGGCCCGCGTGCGCATCGCGCTGCGCTGGCGCGACATGGACATGCTCGGGCACCTCAACCAGGCTGTGTACCACGAGCTGCTGGAGGAGGGGCGCGGGGCGCTGCTGCAGGCGATGGGCGAGGTCGGCTCGTTCCCGTTCGTGCTCGCGCGCGTCGAGCTCGACTACCGCCACGAGGTGCGGCACGACGCCGGGCACGTCGACGTCGTCACTCGCGTGCAGCGCGTCGGGCGGACCAGCATCACCGTCGCGCAGGAGATCCTCCTGCCGGACGGGAGCCCCGCGGCCAGCGGGATCTCGGTGCTCGTGGCCTGGGACCGGCGGGCGCGCGGCTCGCGCCCCCTGACCGACGAGGAGCGCGCGGCGCTCCAGCCCGCATGAGCGCCGGACACGAGGCCGCGCCGGAGGACGCCGTGCCGGAGGACGCCGTGCCGGCGACGACGTTCGCCGACCTCGGCGTGCGCGACGAGCTGCTGCGCGCGCTCGCCGCGCTGGGCTACGAGGAGCCCACGCCGATCCAGCGCGAGGCCATCCCGCCGCTGATCGCCGGCCGTGACCTGCTGGGCCAGGCCGCGACCGGCACCGGCAAGACCGCGGCGTTCGCCCTCCCGCTCCTGGAGCGGCTGACCGCCGGTGGCGGGCGCAGCGACCCGATGGCGCTCGTCCTGGTCCCGACGCGCGAGCTCGCCATGCAGGTCTCCGAGGCGATCCACAAGTACGGCCGCGAGCTGGGCGCGCGGGTCGTGCCCGTGTATGGCGGCCAGCCGATCGTGCGCCAGCTCCGCGTGCTGGATCGCGGTGTGGACGTCGTCGTCGCGACGCCCGGGCGCGCGCTGGACCTGCTGCGGCGCCGCAGCCTGCGGCTCGCCGCGGTCGAGATGGTGGTCCTGGACGAGGCCGACGAGATGCTCGACATGGGGTTCGCCGAGGACCTCGAGGCGATTCTCGCCGCCGCGCCTCCGGAGCGGCAGACGCTGCTCTTCTCGGCCACGATGCCGGCGCGCATCCGCCGCCTCGCCGGCAGCCACCTGCGCGAGCCGGTGCGGATCGAGCTCGGGCGCGCGCGCCCGGCCGCGGGTGAGGCCCCGCTCGTGCGCCAGACGGCCTACATCGTCCCGCGCGCCCACAAGCCGGCGGCGCTCGGGCGCGTGCTCGACCTCGAGTCGCCGGCTGCCGCGATCGTCTTCTGCCGCACCCGCGACGAGGTCGACACGCTCACCGAGACGCTCAACGGGCGCGGCTACCGGGCGGAGGCGCTCCACGGCGGCATGAGCCAGGAGCAGCGCAGCCGCGTGCTGGGCCGGCTCAAGACCGGCACGGCCGAGCTGCTGATCGCGACCGACGTCGCCGCGCGCGGCCTCGACATCGACCAGCTGACCCACGTCGTCAACTACGACGTGCCCTCGGCGCCCGAGTCCTACGTGCACCGCATCGGGCGCGTCGGCCGCGCCGGCCGCGAGGGCGTGGCGATCACGCTCGCGCAGCCGCGCGAGCATCGGCTGCTGGGCGCGATCGAGCGTGTGACCGGCCAGCGCATCGCGGTCGAGCGGCTGCCCACGGTCGCCGATCTCCAGGCGCGCCGGCTCGAGCTGACGCGTGCCGCGCTCGAGGAGGCCCTGCTGGACGACGATGCGCTGGACCGGTTCCGCGTCGTCGTCGAGGCGCTGGCCGAGGAGCACGACCCGCTGCGGGTCGCGCTCGCCGCGGTCCGCCTCGCCCATGAGGCGACGGCCGGAGCCGGCGGCGAGGAGGACGAGGAGATCCCGGACACCGCGTCCCGCACGCCCGAGCGGCCGGGTCGCCGCGAGCGGCCTGGCGGCGGTGACATGACGCGGGTCTTCGTCGGCGCCGGCCGCAAGGCGGGCGTGCGCCCGCAGGACCTCGTGGGCGCGATCACCGGCGAGACGAGCCTCGGCGGCCGCCAGGTCGGCGCCATCGAGATCGCCGACCGCTACTCGGTCGTCGAGGTGCCAGAGGCCTCGGCCCGCGAGGTGATCGCCGCGCTGCGCCGGACCACGATCAAGGGCCGCCGCGCCACCGTGCGCCGCGATCGCGGCGCCCGCCAGCCGGGTTGAGCGCCCGCGGGCGGGTGGGGCGGCTCGGCGTCGCCAGGAGCGGACGAGCCGCCCCACGCCGCGCGCGAGACGCCTGCGAACATGGCGGCATGGCCGATGGCGGCGTCGCGCCCGTGCGCATCGACAAGTGGCTGTGGGCTGCGCGCTTCTTCAAGACGCGCGGGCTGGCGGCCGACGCCGTGAAGGGCGGCCGCGTGCACGTCAACGGCCGGGCGGCGAAGCCGAGCAAGGACGTCGTGCCCGGCGACCGCCTGGAGATCGGCAAGGGCGAGCTCGAGCTCGAGGTCATCGTCCGCGGGACGGCCGAGCGTCGCGGGCCGGCGAGCGTTGCGTCGCAGCTCTACGAGGAGACCGCCGCGAGCATGACGGCGCGCGAGCGGCTGCGCGAGGAGCGCCGGCTCATCCAGCCGGTCATGGGCGAGCAGGGCGGCCGGCCGACCAAGCGCGACCGCCGTCGCTTCGAGCGCGAGGCCGAGGCGCGCCGGCGCCGCGCATGAGCCGCGCCGGGCGACGGCCGGCACGATCCGCGTCGGTTGGACCCCGGTATACGGGGTCCAACCGACAGGGATCGCGGCGGCGTCAGCGCTCCGCGACGAGCACGACGACCGTGGCGCTCGCCGCGCGGCCCTCGCCCTCCGGCCCGAGCCCGTCGTTGGTGCGGGCCTTCACCGACACCCGGTCGACCGGCACCCCCAGGGCCGCCGCGACGTTCGCGCGCATGGCATCGAGGTGCGGGGCCAGCCGGGTCGTGCCGAGCGTGAGGTAGGCGTCGACATGCTCGACGCGGCAGTCGCGCGACGCGACGTGGCGGCCCATGGCCGCCAGGTAGTCGAGGCTGCGGGCGCCCTGCGCGGCGGGATCGTCGTCAGCCGGGAAGAAGGCGCCGAGATCCCCCTCCACCAACGCGCCCGCCAGGGCGTCGATCAGGGCGTGGCAGAGGACGTCGCCGTCCGATGGCGTCGCAAAGCCGCGCTCGGCGGGGATCGCGACGCCGCCGAGCACCAGCGGATGGCCCGGCTCGAGCCGGTGGATGTCGTGGCCGAGTCCGACGCGCCGGCCGCCCGGCGCGCCGGCCGGCGCCCGCTCGCTCAGCGGACGCCGAGCAGGTCGACCACGAAGACCAGCGTCTCGTCCGGGCCGATGACCCCGCCCGCGCCGCGCTTGCCGTAGGCGAGCTGCGGCGGGATCGTGATGCGCCGGCGGCCGCCGACCTTCATGCCGGCGACGCCCTGCTCCCAGCCGGGGATGACCTGGCCCTTGCCGAGGGCGAACTTGAAGGTGTCGCCGCGGTCCCAGGAGGCGTCGAACTGCTGGCCGGTCTGCCACGACACGCCGACGTAGTGGACCTCGACGATGCGGCCGGACGTGGCCTCCTCGCCGTCGCCGACCTCCAGGTCCTCGACCTCGAGCTGGTACGACGGCGGCTGGTCGGACGGGACGTCGACCTGGGGCTTCTCGTTCGGTGCCATGCGGCGGACGCTACTTCTCGCGCGTCTGCGGCGCGTAGCGGTGATGCAGCATCAGCGCGTTGCCGTCCGGGTCCTCGAAGAACGCCATGTGGCACACGCCGGTGTCGAACGTGTCCATCGGGAAGGCGACGCCGCGCTCCTCCAGCGTCGCCCGTGCCGCGGCGACGTCCTCGACGTGCAGCGCGATCGGGTTGCGGAAGGGGACGTGCTCCAGGCCCATCGCCTCCGCGTTCATGATGTTGATCGTCAGGTTGCCGGTCTCGAACTCGGCGTGGTGGCGGTCCGGCCGGTGCGCCGAGCACGGGAGCCCGAGTGTCGTGCCGTAGAACTCCACGGCGCGGGCCAGGTCCCGCGTCGGGATGCCGACGAAGTCGACGCCGGTGATGAGCTGCTGCGTCTCGGTGGTGGCCATGGCCGCAGCCTACGCCCGCAGCTTCCAGCCGCGGGAGAACAGCCGGTGGTTGAACGCGAACAGCGCCGCCGTGGCGAGCGTCAGCAGCGCCAGCGCCACGCCGATGTTCTGCTCGTGGTAGCCGAGGAAGCCGTAGCGGACCAACCCGATCATGTAGTAGACGGGGTCGATGTGCGTCAGCGTCCGGAAGGGCTCGGGCAGCAGCGACGCCGAGTAGAACACGCCGCCGAGGAAGATCAGCGGCTGCAGCACGAACGTCTGCGCGAGCGCCACGTCGTCGAACTGCTCGGCCCGCACGCCGACCAGCACGCCGAGCTGCGCGAAGAAGAAGCCGACGAGGAACAGCGACGGGATCAGCACCAGCGCGTGGTCGACGGGGATGTCGACGAGCACCGACGCGGCGGCGAACGTGAGCCCCGCGACGAGCATCCCGCGCAGGAACCCGCCGAGCGAGAACGCGACCAGCAGCTGCAGCGGCGACGCCGGCGAGGACAGCTGGTCCTGGATCGCGCCCTGGAACTTCTGCTGCAGCAGCGACGACGAGTTGTTGGAGAACGCGTTCATCGCCCAGGCCATCATGATCAGCCCGGGGATGATGAAGACGACGTAGTCGAACCCGTGCAGCTTGTCGATGCGGCTGCCCAGCGCCGCGCCGAAGACCGAGATGTAGAGGAAGGTCTCCAGCAGCGGCGCGCCGACCGTCTGGCGCTTGATCTTCATGAACCGGTTGACCTCGCGCCGCACGAGCGCGAAGAAGCGGATCTGCCGGGCGGTCACGACGCGATCTCCCCGAGGTGCGCGCGGGAGAGCTCCTTGCGGCCGACGAGCTCGAGGTAGGCGTCCTCCAGGCTGGAGACGCCGTACTGCGCGGCGAGCTCACCGCTCGTGCCGCGGGCCACCACCTCGCCGCCGTTGATGAAGGCGATGTGGTCGCAGAGCTGCTCGGCCTCCTCGAGGTAGTGCGTGGTGAGGAGGATGGTGGTTCCCTCGGCGTTGATGCGCTGGACGTAGTGCCACAGCTCCAGCCGCAGCTCGACGTCGACGCCCGCGGTCGGCTCGTCGAGGATCAGCAGCCTCGGGCGGTGCATGAGCGCGCGGGCGAGGATGAGCCGGCGCTTCATGCCGCCCGACAGCGTGCGCGTGCGGTCCTTGCGCTTGGCCGTCAGCGAGAACGCCTCGAGCAGCTCGGCGGCGCGCTCGCGGCGCTCCTTCTTGGGCATCCCGAAGTAGCCGCCGTGGTACTCGAGCGACTCCTCCAGCGTCAGGAACCAGTCGAGGTTGAGGTCCTGCGGCGCGAGACCGACGGCCGCGCGCGCCTGCTCGTAGTGGTCGACTGCGTCGTGGCCGAAGACGCGGATCGTGCCGGACGTGGGAGAGGCCAGGCCGGTGGTGCAGTGGATCAGGGTCGACTTGCCCGCGCCGTTGGGGCCCAGGAGGCCGAAGAACTGGCCGGGCTCGATGGTCAGCGAGACGCCCTTGAGCGCTTCGGTGCCGGTGGGGTAGCGCTTGACGAGGTCGGTGATCTCCAGGGCCGCGGTCACGGGAGGGGGGTGGGGAGGTACGGGGTCATCGACCGGACATCATGCCTCGTCGCGCAGCGGGACTCGCGCGCCGCGCTCGCGCACGACGGTCAGGGCGGTCGCGGCGGCGGCGAGCACGATGACGAACGCGCCGTAGGCGTTCGTCGTCGGCAGCAGGCCGGCGTGGACGACCGCGACGCCCGCCACGATCGCCGGCAGGCTGAAGCCGAGGTAGGACACGACGTAGATCGCGGCGATCAGCGCGGCGCGCTCGGTCGGCGGAGCGAGTGCCGTCACGAGTCGGAACCCGCCGGAGAACCCCGGCCCGAAGCCGACGCCGGCGACGACGCTGCCGAGGAAGAAGAGCGCCGTAGCGTGCGCGTTGAGCCCGAGGAGCGTGATCGCGACGCCGACGATCAGCATCACGGCGCCGGCCAGCATCGCGCGGTCGGCGCGGTGGTGGCGGGCGACCACCGACGCGACGGCGCCCGTCGCTGTCAGCGCGACGATGACCAGGCCGCCCACGACGTGGCTGCTGGTGTGCAGCAGCGAGGCCGACAGCGACGGCCCCAGCGACAGGTACAGCCCGCCGAGCGCCCACGTGGCGACCAGGCACGGCGATGCCGCCGCGAACATGGCGCGGGCGGCGGGCGGCACGCTGATCCGCGGGAGCAGCACCGGCCTCCACCGGCCGCGCCGCAGCACGGTCTCGGGCATGGCGAGGACCGCTGCGGCGGCGAGGACGAACACCGCCGTCAGCAGCCAGTAGACGAGGCCCAGCGGATCGGGCCCGAACTGGACGAGCAGCCCCGAGCCGAGCGCGCCCGCGGCCAGGCCGAGCGGGGGCGCGGCGGCGCTGAGCAGCGCGCCGAGGTGCGGTCTGCCGGGCGGCTGCAGGTCGATCAGCGCCGCGCTGAGCGCGCCGGTCGCGATGCCGGTCGCCAGCCCCTGCACGATCCGCGCGGCGAAGAGCTCCGCGACGCCCCCGGCACGAGCGAAGACCACCATCGCCGCGGCCTCCAGCAGCAGCGACCCGACGAGCACCGGCCGGCGCCCGATGCGGTCGGAGATCGCGCCCGCCCACAGCAGCGAGACCAGGAGCGCGATGGTGTAGATCGCGAAGACGCAGGTCAGCGTGATCGCCGAGAAATGCCACTTCGCCTCGTAGACGACGTACATCGGCGAGGGCGCGCTGCTGGCGAACAGCAGGAACGCCAGCGTCGTCGTGAGCAGCCAGAACGCCGCGGCGCGCGGCAGGAGCGGACGGCGGTGGGCGGCGCGGGTCGTGATCGGGGTGGCGGAGGCAGTGGGCATCAGCTCCTCCGACCGTAGCAAGAGTTCGACCGCGGTCGAACTACGGGCTCGTGCCCGGACGATCTAGGGTGCGCGGCATGGCGTACACGAACGCAGAGGGCCGCGCCGATCTGCTGGCTGCGCTCGGCGCGGCGACCGAGCACCTCGGGGTCGCGATGGCCCGCCTCGGCGACGCCTACGACCAGCTCGACGAGCGCGCCGGCGACCGGATGGAGGCGGGGCTCTTCCGCCCCGTGCAGCACGCCTACGGGCGGGCGCAGCGCACCTACGCGGAGTTCGTCGAGCGCTACACGCTGGAGCCGCGGACGTTCGAGCAGCCGGGTCCGGGACGGGCGGCCGGGGCCCGGCCGGCGCTCGAGGCCGCGATGTCCGCCGTGACGGCCGCCGACGGCGCCTTGGCCGAGCTCCAGGACTCGATGCTGCCCGTCGAGGTCGGCGACGCGCAGGTGCGGGCCGGGATCAGCGAGACGCGCGAGCTGCTCGGCCCGCTCCCGGGTCAGGCGCGCGAGCTGCTGCGCACCCTGGGGCGCTGAGGGCCGGGCTCAGGACGACGCGGCGCGCGGGCCGGCGCTACGCGTCCACTCGGCCTTGTGGACCTTCTTGGCCGCCTGGTAGTCGGCCAGCGCCTGCGGCGAGTCGACGTCCCCGAGCGTCGGGTGCCAGGGCACGAGCTCCTCGGCCGCCGCGACGCCGAAGCGCTTGGCCAGCACCGAGCCCAGCGCCTTGACCTTCATCTCGCCGAAGCCGGGCAGGGCTTCGAGGTTGGCGCGCAGCGCGGCGGCGTCCGGGGCGTCGGTCCAGACCCGTGCGGCGTCGCCGTCGTAGCGGTCGCGGACGTGGACGGCGAGGTCGTGCACGCGCTGGGCCATCGAGCCGGGGAAGCGGTGGATGGCCGGCTTCTCGCGGAAGACCGCCTCGAGGTCGGCGCCGGCGAGCGCGTCGGCGTCCAGGGTGCCGAGCCGCTCCTGAATCGCCAGCGGGCCGGAGAACGCCTTCTGGACCGTGACCTGCTGGTCGAGCGCGAAGCCGACCAGCAGCGCCATCGGGTCCGTGGCGATCAGCGCGTTGGCCGCGTCGGACTCGGTGAAGTGCAGGCGGTCGGGCACCGGCCGATCGTACTCCCGCGACCGCCGGGCGACCGCTGGCCGTGGCGGCCGGGTTGCCGGGCGGCCCTACACTCGTCGGGGTGTCCCTGTTCCGCCGCATGGACGACTCCGAGCCCCAGGCGTCCCCGAACGTCGCCGGGCCGCTGGAGATCCGCCGCGACACGCGCACCGGGATCGTCGCGCTCGGCACCATGGCCTGCCCGGACTGCGACGCGCCCGTCGCGCCGGAGGGCGGCGGCCTGAGCCCCGCCGCCCCCGTCAGCTGCCCGTTCTGCGGCCGCGACGGCGCCGTCCGCGACTTCCTCTCGCTCACGACCCCGACGCGCCCGGCGCGCGTCGTCGTCCGCGTCGTGCACCGCGGCCGGCCGGTCATCGAGCCGTCGTAGCGGCCGCCTCAGCCCTCCAGCGTCTCCGACGCCTCGAGCCACGCCGCCTCGGCGGCTTCGCGGTCGGCGACGACCGCCTCGAGCTCGGCCTGGAGCTCGCGCAGGCGGCCGACGTCCCTGGCGTGATCCGCCATCTGCTCGTGCAGCTCGGCCTCGCGGGCGCCGAGGCGCTCGATCGCCCGCTCCTGGCGCTGGACCTCCTTGCGCGCCGCCCGGATCTCGCCGCTACTCAGCCGCGGCGCGCGCCCGTCGCCGTCGCCGTCGGCCGGCGCCTGCGGCCGCGCTGGCTCGGGCGCCTCGACGGCCTCGCGCCGCAGGACCACGTACTGCTCGATGCCGCCCGGCAGGTGGCGCAGCTCGCCGTCGCCCATCAGCGCGTGCACGTCGTCGCAGACGCGCTCGACGAAGTAGCGGTCGTGGCTGACGACGACCAGCGTGCCCGGCCAGCCGTCGAGCAGGTCCTCGAGCGCCGTCAGCGTGTCGATGTCGAGGTCGTTGGTGGGCTCGTCGAGCAGCAGGACGTTGGGCTCCTCCATCAGCAGCCGCATGAGCTGCAGCCGGCGGCGCTCGCCGCCGGAGAGGTCGCGCACGACCGTGCGCAGCCGCTCGCCGCCGAAGCCGAAGCGCTCGCACAGCTGGCCGGCGGTCAGCTCCTGACCGTCGCCGAGGCGCACCCGCCCGCGGACGGCCTCCACCGCCTCGTGCACGCGCAGGCCGGCCGGGATCTCGGCGGTGTCCTGCGAGAGATGGGCGAGCCGCACGGTTGCGCCGCGGTCGACGGCGCCCGCGTCGGGCGCCATCTCGCCGGCCAGGACCTTCACGAGCGTCGACTTCCCCGAGCCGTTGACGCCCACGAGCGCCACGCGGTCGCCGGGACCCAGCCGCCAGGTGACGTGCGAGAGCACCGGCCGGCCGTCGAAGGCGACCGAGACGTCCTCGGCCTCCAGCACCTTGGTGCCGAGGCGCGCCGTCGCGAAGCGCAGCAGCTCGGCGCGGTCGCGGATCTCCGGCACGTCGGCGATGAGCGCGTTGGCGGCCTCGATGCGGAACTTCGGCTTCGACGTCCGGGCCGGCGGCCCGCGCCGCAGCCACGCCAGCTCCTTGCGCAGCAGCTGCTGGCGGCGCTCCTCGCGCGCCGCGGCCTGGCGCTCGCGTTCGGCGCGGGCGAGCACGAACGCCGCATAGCCGCCCTCGTACTGGTGCACGTCGCCGTCGGAGACCTCCCACGTGTGGGTGCACACCGCGTCCAGGAACCAGCGGTCGTGCGTGACGACGAGCATCGCCCCGCGCCGCGCGGCCAGGTGGCGGGCCAGCCAGTCGACGCCCTCGACGTCGAGGTGGTTGGTCGGCTCGTCGAGCAGCAGCAGCTCGGGCGCGCCCAGCAGCAGCGCCGCCAGCGCGACCCGGCGCCGCTCGCCGCCGCTCAGCGGTGCCACCGGCGAGTCGAGCCCGGACGGCAGCCGGCGCAGCTCGACGCCGCCGAGCAAGCCGTCGAGCACCGCGCGGAACCGCGCGTCGGCCTGCCACTCGTGATCGGCGCGGGCCCCGACGAGCTCCTCGCGCAGCGTGCGGTGCTCGTCGAGCTCGTCGCCCTGGCCGAGCAGCTCGGACACGAGGTCGCCGGCGCGGGTGACCGCGCCCGCGTCCGGCTCCTCCA
>DASTWY010000006.1:0-256344 GCA_035765735.1 Baekduia sp.
CGCCTGGGCGGACGCCCAGATGCCCGTGCTGCGCCGCGTCGGCGAGCGCTTCGCGAAGGCGCGCGCGCTCGACGGCCTGACCGTCGCCTGCTGCCTGCACGTGACCGCCGAGACGGCGTCGCTCGTGCAGGCGCTGCGCGCCGGCGGCGCCGAGGTCGCGCTGTGCGCCGCGAACCCGCTCTCGACGCAGGACGAGGTCGCCGCGGCGCTCGACGCGGAGGACGGCGTCGAGGTGCACGCGGCGCGCGGCGCCGACCTGCGCGCCTACACGGAGGGCATCGCCGCGGTCGCGGCGCGCACGCCGGCGCTCGCGCTCGACGACGGCGCCGACCTGATTGCGCGCCTGCACGACGACGGTGCGACCGAGGGCCTGATCGGCGCGACCGAGGAGACGACCACCGGCCTCGTGCGCCTGCGCTCGCTCGACGGTGCCGGCGGCCTGCGCTGCCCGGTCATCGCCGTCAACGAGGCGCTCGCCGAGCGCGCGTTCAACGACCGCCACGGCACGGGCCAGTCGACGCTCGACGGCATCCTGCGCGCGACGAACGCGCTGCTCGCGGGCTGCACGCTCGTCGTGATCGGCTACGGCTGGACGGGGCGGGGCATCGCCGAGCGCGCCCGCGGGGCCGGCGCGTCCGTCGTCGTCTGCGAGGTCGATCCCGTGCGCGCGCTCGAGGCGCGGATGCAGGGCTACGAGGTCATGACCTCCCTGGCGGCGGCGGAGCAGGGCGATGTGTTCGTCACCGTGACCGGCAGCCGCGCCGTGCTCGGCCGCGCGCACTTCGAGCGGATGAAGGACGGCGCGATCCTGGCGAACGCCGGGCACTTCGACGTCGAGATCGACCTCGAGGCGCTGCGCGCCGCCGCGGACGGGCCGGGCCGGGAGGTGCGCCCGCTCGTCGAGCAGTTCGAGGTGGGCGGGCGCCGCCTGCACCTCCTAGCGCAGGGTCGCGTCGTCAACCTCGCGGCCGCCGAGGGCCATCCCGCCGCGGTGATGGACCTGTCGTTCGCGCTGCACGCGCTCGTGGTCGAGGCGCTCGCGCGCGAGCCCGGCGCGCTCGCGCCCGGCGTGCACGCGGTGCCCGCGGGCATCGACCGCGAGGTCGCGCGCCTGAAGCTCGAGGCGCTCGGCGTCGAGATCGACGTCCCGACGGCCGAGCAGGAGTCCTACCGGGTGTCGTGGGGCACGGCCTCGTGAGCGGGCTGGACGCTGCGCTCGCCAAGATGCGCGCGGAGGGCCTCGGCGAGGCCGCGCTCGAGAGCTTCGCGCACTACTACGAGCAGCTGCGCGCCGGCGCGAGCGGCATGCTGCGCGAGGGGGACCTCGAGCCGGTCGCCGAGCTGCCGGCGCTCGACGACCTCCCGGAGGACCCTGACGCGCCGCTCGACCAGGCGATCGTGCTGAAGCTCAACGGCGGCCTCGGCACGAGCATGGGCATGACGCGCGCGAAGTCGCTGCTCGAGGTCAAGGACGGGCTGAGCTTCCTCGACGTGATCGCGCGGCAGGTGCTCGGGCTGCGCGCGCGGACCGGCGCGCGGCTACCGCTTGTGCTCATGAACTCGTTCGCGACGCGCGCCGACTCGCTGGCGGCGCTGCGCTCCTATCCCGAGCTCGAGGCCGACGTGCCGCTCGACTTCCTGCAGAACCGCGTGCCGAAGCTGCTGGCGGACACGCTCGAGCCGGTCTCGTGGCCGGCCGACCCGGAGCTCGAGTGGGCCCCGCCGGGCCACGGTGACCTCTACGTCGCGCTGCGCACCTCGGGGATGCTCGAGGCGCTGCTCGACCGCGGCTACCGCTACGCGTTCGTCTCGAACTCCGACAACCTCGGCGCGGTGCTCGAGCCGCGCGTGCTGGGATGGATGGCGCGGGAGCAGATCCCGTTCGTGATGGAGGCCGCAGCGCGCACGCCGGCCGACCGCAAGGGCGGGCATCTGGCGCGGCGGCGCGACGGCGGCGGCCTCGTGCTGCGCGAGAGCGCGCAGACAGCGCCGCAGGACGCCGAGGCGTTCCAGGACGTCTCGCGCCACCGCTTCTTCAATGCGAACACGCTCTGGGTCGACCTGCGCGGGGTCGCGGACGCCCTGGACGCGCGCGGCGCGCTCGGCCTGCCGATGATCGTCAACCGCAAGACCGTCGACCCGACGGACCCGGCCTCGCCCGCCGTGATCCAGCTCGAGACCGCGATGGGCGCCGCGATCGACGTCTTCGAGGGCGCGCGGGCGATCCGCGTGCCGCGCTCGCGCTTCGTGCCGGTGAAGACCACGAACGACCTGCTCGTCCTGCGCTCGGACTGCTACCGGCTGGCGGACGATGCGCGCATGGAGCTCGTGTCCGGTCCACCGCTGGTGGACCTCGACGCCCGCTACTACAAGCTGCTCGCGGACTTCGACGCGCGCTTCCAGGCCGGGGCGCCGTCGCTCGTGGAGTGCGAGCGGCTGGTCGTCGCGGGCGACGTGACGTTCGGCGCGGGCGTGGTCGTGCGCGGGGACGTGCGCCTGCAGGGCCCGGCGCGGATCGCCGCCGGCGCCGAGATCGAATCCCGATAGGGGACCCGCCTCCGGCCCCCTTAGAGGACGCCGGCGGCCTGGTCCTCGAGGCGCTCGGCGCGCTGCTGCTCGCGCTCGCCCTCCTCGAGCGCGCGCACGAACAGGTAGGCGATCGCGATGCCCATCACGACCGCCTGCTCGAGCGCCATCACGGCGCCGGCGATCGCCTGGTCGCTGGAGGGGTCCAGGCCCCAGATCGACGCGCGGTGGCTGTAGTACGCGTAGAACGACGTCGGCGCGAACGTGATCGCGATGCCGAGCATGCCGACGAACAGCTTCGTGCTCGCCATGTAGAGGACCGGGCCCATGCCCCCGAGCCGCTTGCGGCTGCGGATCGGCGAGAGCAGGTGCCACCAGTACAGGCAGCCGGCCCAGAAGAAGCACGCGTGCTCGAAGACGTGCACGCCGGAGTGCTGCAGCGCCGCGTCGTAGAGACGGGGGATGTGCCAGACCCACATCACCGCGACGTAGAGCACGACCGCGAAGAGGGGGTGGCCGAGCGGGCCGGCCGCCTGCTCGACGCGCTGCAGGCGCCGCGTGGCGGGGCGCAGGATCACCTTGGTAAGGCCGCAGATGAGCGCGATCGGCGCGACGTCGAGCAGGAGGACGTGCTGGACCATGTGCATCGAGAAGGCCTGCTCGCCCAGCCGGTCCACGGGGGAGAGCAGCGCGATCGCGATGCAGAGGACGCCGGTCAGATAGGACGCCAAGCGCCAGCCCGGCGCGGCGCGGGCGCCGCCGCGGGCGCGGACGCGCCGCCAGCGTGGGAGGTAGACGGCGATCGCCAGCGCGATCAGGGCGATCGGGCCCGGATCGAAGCTCCACGAATAGTCCGCAGCCACCGCGCAGGATCGTCGCAGACGCCGTCTTGAGCCGTTGCGGGCCTGGCGGCAGCCTGACGCCGGTGCTCGATCACCTCCTCGCGCTGCTGGTCCCGCCGCGCTGCGCCGCCTGCCGCGCGCCGCTCGCGCGCGCGGGCGACCCGCTGTGCGCGGGCTGCCGCGCTGGGCTGCCGTGGCTGCGGGGCCGGCGCTGCGAGCGCTGCGGGCTGCCCGGCGGCTGCGGGGCTCGCTGCCCGTCGGCGCGCTCGGCGGTGGCGCGCGCGTGGGCGCCGCTCGCGCACGCCGGGCCCGCGCGGGCGCTCGTGCACGCGCTCAAGTTCGGCGGTGCGCTGCCGCTCGCGCAGCTGATGGCCGCGCAGGTGGCGGCGAACGCGCCCGCCGAGCTGCTCGCGCCCCGCGTCTTCCTCGTCCCGGTGCCCGCGCATCCGTCGCGGCGGCGCCGGCGCGGCTTCGACCACGCCGCGCTGCTGGCCTCGGCGCTTGGCGCGCGCGGGGGCGTGCCGGTCGCGTCGTGCCTCGCGCGCGAGGGCAGCAGCGCGACGCGCCAGCTCGGCGCCTCGCGCGCCGTGCGCCTGCGCGAGGGCCGGATCGCGGTGCGCGCGCTGCGCGCGGCGCCCGCGCATGCGGTGCTCGTCGACGACGTGCACACCACCGGCGCCACGCTGGACGCGTGCGCCCGCGCGCTGCGCGCAGCCGGCGCGCAGCGCGTCGACGCGCTCACCTACGCGCGTGCGCTGTGATCAGGGCTCGCGAGACCACTTTCCTTCGCCCAGCGAAGGGAAATGGTCATCCGTGGCCCCGGGTGAGCAGTTCCCACCATTGAGAACGGCCGTGGCGAGGCGTAGCCTGCGGAGCACCCAGAAACCCCGGCGGAAGGATCGCGATGCAGATCGAGGTCAAGGGTCGGAACACCCAGGTCACGGAGGAGCTGCGCGAGCACGTCGAGCGGCGCTTCGGGAAGGTGGCCAAGCAGGTGTCGGAGCTGGCACGGCTGGAGGTGGAGCTCGCCGAGGAGCGCAACCCGGCGATCGAGCTGCCGCTCTCGGCCGAGGCCACCCTGTACCTGAAAGGGGTGACCCTGCGCGCGAAGGACCGCGCACGCGACCTGAAGCACGCCGTCAACCTCGTCGAAGAGGAGCTCTGCCGCCAGGTGAAGCGCGACCGCGACAAGCGCCGCAAGCGGCGCGAGGCGCGCGCCGCGTCGCTTCGCGGAGGCGTCTCTCCGGCCGCCTGAGAGCGCCCTTCCGGGCCCCCGGTGCGCCCGGGGGCCGATGCTACGCTGACCCCACCATGGGTCTTCTCGAGCGTGCGCTGAACATCGGCGAGGCGAAGCAGTTCCGGCTCTACGAGAAGCGCGTCGAGGAGATCGGCCGCTTCGAGCCCGAGCTCGAGCTCGAGTCCGACGAGGAGCTGCGCGCGCGGATGGACGCGCTGCGCGAGCGCGCGCAGGACGGCGAGGACCTCGACGACCTCCTGCCCGAATGCTTCGCGATCGTGCGCGAGACCGGCAAGCGCACGATGGGCATGCGCCACTTCGACGTGCAGCTCATCGGCGGCATGGTGCTGCACGGCGGCAACATCGCCGAGATGAAGACCGGCGAGGGCAAGACCCTGACCGCGACGCTCGCGGTCTGCCTGAACGCGCTCGCCGGCAAGGGCGTGCACCTCGTCACGGTCAACGACTACCTCGCGCGCCGTGACGCGGAGTGGATGAGCCCGATCTACAACGCGCTCGGCTTCACGGTCGGCGTGCTCGAGAACATGCAGGCCTACGAGGACAAGCAGGTCGCCTACGCCGCGGACATCACGTACGGCACGAACTCCGAGTTCGGCTTCGACTACCTGCGCGACAACATGGCGACCGACCTCGCCGAGAAGGTGCAGCACGGCGGCCGCCTCGACGACGAGGGCAAGCCGCTGGCGATGCACGCGTTCGGGATCGTCGACGAGGTCGACAACATCCTCATCGACGAGGCGCGCACCCCGCTGATCATCTCCGGCGCGCCCGAGCAGGCGGCCGACCTCTACGCGAAGTTCGCCCGCCTCGCGCCGCAGATGGAGCCGGGCAAGATGCCCGAGGGCCTGGACCCGCGCTCGAAGAAGCTCTTCGTCGCCGACTTCGACTACGAGTTCGACGAGAAGCACAAGACCGTCGCGGTCACCGAGCAGGGCGTCGCGAAGGCCGAGAAGTTCCTCGGCATCGACCACCTCTACCGCGCCGAGAACGGCGCGCTCGTCAACCACCTGATCCAGTCGCTGAAGGCGGAGTCGCTCTACAAGCGGGACGTCGACTACGCGGTGATCGACGGCCAGGTGCACATCATCGACGAGTTCACCGGCCGCATCCTCGAGGGCCGGCGCTGGTCGGAGGGCCTGCACCAGGCGATCGAGGCCAAGGAGGGCGTGCGCGTCCAGGAGGAGAACCAGACGCTCGCGACGATCACGCTGCAGAACTACTTCCGCATGTACGACAAGCTCGCGGGCATGACCGGCACGGCCCTCACCGAGGCCACCGAGTTCATGAAGATCTACGACCTCGGCGTCGTGCAGGTCCCGACGAACCGGCCGATGGTCCGCGACGACCGCAACGATCAGGTCTACAAGACCAAGGAAGGCAAGTGGCACGCGGTCGAGCGCGAGATCGCGGCGCGCCACGAGCGCGGGCAGCCGGTGCTCGTGGGCACGATCTCGGTCGAGGTCTCCGAGGTGCTGTCCGAGCGCCTGAAGCGCCGCGGCATTCCGCACACCGTGCTGAACGCGAAGCCCGAGTACGCGGCGCGCGAGGCCGACATCGTCGCCGAGGCCGGGCAGCTGGGCGCGGTCACGATCGCGACGAACATGGCCGGCCGCGGCGTCGACATCAAGCTCGGCGGCAACGCCGAGCACCTCACCGAGGTGGAGCTCGCGAAGCTGGGCCTGCGCCCGGGCGACCCGGACTACGACGAGCGCTTCGCCGAGGTGCTGCCCGCGATCGAGGAGCGCGTCGAGCGCGCGCGCGAGCAGGTGCTGGAGGCGGGCGGCCTGTTCATCTGCGGCACCGAGCGCCACGAGTCGCGGCGGATCGACAACCAGCTGCGCGGCCGCGCCGGCCGCCAGGGCGACCCCGGCGAGTCGCGCTTCTTCCTCTCCGCCGAGGACGACCTGGTGCGCCTGTTCGCCGGCGACCGCATCTACCGCATCCTCGACCGGCTCGGATCGGTCGACGCGGAGGGCCACGAGGAGCCGATCGAGGCCGGGATGCTCACGAAGCAGATCGAGAAGGCGCAGCGCAAGGTCGAGGAGCAGAACTTCCTGATCCGCAAGCGCGTGCTCGAGTACGACGACGTGATGAACGAGCAGCGCCGCGTCGTCTACGAGTACCGCGACCAGGTGCTCGAGGGCCGCGACATGGGGGGCCCCGCGCGAGAGGAGGTCGCGAGCGTCGTCGAGCGCCTCGTGGAGGAGCACGCGGGCAGCGACTACATCGAGGAGTGGGACCTCGAGGGCCTGTTCGTCGCCCTTCAGGACATCTGGCCCGTCACGCTGACCGCGGAGCAGGTGCAGGCGGAGCAGCTGGACCGCGAGGAGATGACCGAGCGCCTGCAGCAGGACGCGCTGGCGCTCTACGACCGTCGCGAGGCGGAGCTCGGCGAGGAGCTCATGCGCGCGCTCGAGCGCTACCTGCTGCTGCAGATCATCGACCAGCGCTGGCGCGAGCACCTCTACGACATGGACTACCTGCGCGAGGGCATCCATCTGCGCGGCTTCGCCCAGATCGAGCCGATCGTCGCCTACAAGAACGAGGCCTTCGAGCTCTTCCGCGACCTGATGAACACGATCTGGTCGGACTTCGCCCGGATGGTCTTCCACGTCGAGGTCACGATCGAGGGCGAAGAGGCCCCCGTGCCGCCGACGCACAGCCGGCGCTACCCGGCCGGTGGCTCCTCGACCGCGGGCGGGCGCGTCTCCTACACCGGCGGCGCGGGCACGCAGCAGCCGAGCGCGCTCGACGCGGCGGCGGCCGGGAACGGGATGGGCGACGGCGAGCTGCCCGAGATCCCGCACGTCGAGCAGCGGCGCAAGAGCGAGGCCGAGCAGCTCGGGCGCAACGACCCGTGCTGGTGCGGCAGCGGCAAGAAGTACAAGAAGTGCCACGGCGCTTCGCCCACCGGCACCACCGCTGTCTGAGTAGCCACTTCTCGGCGGGCGCTTAGCACATGCGTCCAACCCCTTCCGAGAGTGTGCTTGTGCAAGCACACTCACGGGTGATGCTCACCGCTCGCGATGAACGCGTCGCCATGGCGCGCGGCGCCGCCTTCCTGTTCGGGGCCGGCGCCCTGCTCGTGGCCATCAGCATCGCCCTGCCGCATCCGGGGATGCGGGTGGCCGGCGTGGTCGTGCCGGTCGTGCTGGCCGCGACCGTCGCGGTGACGCTCGGGCTGCGCCCGCGGCTGCTGCCCGCGGGCTGGTTCCGCGCCCTGCTCGCCATGGGGTCGCTCCTCGTCTCGACCTGCATCGCCTGCGGCGGCGCGGCGGCGGGGGCGTACGCGTTCATGTTCGTCTGGGTCGCGCTCTACTCCGCCTACTTCTTCCAGACCACGCGCCTGATCGCCGAGCAGATGCTGTTCGCGGGCGTGGTGGGCATCGGTGGGTTCGAGATCCAGGGGCACACCCAGGGCCCGCAGGCGCACTGGCTGATGGCGCTCGGCGTCTCCACCGTCGCGGCCGTGCTCGTCGCGAACCTGACCGCCCGCTCCCGCAGCCAGCGCCGCGATCTCGAGATCGCCGCCTCGCTCGCGCAGGGCCTGGAGGATCCCGAGCAGTTCGCCGATGTCATCTGTGCGGCGCTCCAGCGCTCCTCGAAGGCCGACGTGACCGTCCTGCTCGAGCCGCTGGCGGACGCCGCGGGCCTGCGCGTCAGCGGCCTGCGCGGGACCGAGCAGTCGGCGCTCGTCTTCACCTCCGCCGCCGCGCGCGCCGCGCTGCACCGGGCCTACTCGACGATGACGCGCGTCCCGATCGTCGCCGAGCGGCCCGTGCGCAACGGCTGGCGGCGCGGCAGCGCGATCGGCCTCGCGCAGCCGATCGTCCGCGACGGCCGCGCGGCCGGCGTGCTCGCGCTCGCGTTCGAGCGCCCGCGCGCGTGGCTGCCCGAGCGCGCGGCGGACTCCGCGCTCGTGTTCTCGGCGCAGGCGTCGATCGCGCTCGAGCGCCTCGAGCGCCTGCACCGCGACCGCGAGCGGCGGGCGCTCGAGATCAACGACAACATCGTGCAGGGGCTCGCGGTCGCGAAGTACGCGATCGGGCACGGCCTCGTCGAGGAGGGCGTCAAGGCGATCGACGAGACGCTCGCCCGCGCGCGCCAGCTCATCACCGAGCAGCTCGGCGATGTCGCGCAGGACGACGGCCAGGTGCGTCCGGGCGACCTCGTGCGCGAGCGCGCGTCGAAGCTCGAGACGCTGTAGGGGTGCCGGAGGTCGTCACGTGACGACCGGAGGTTGGTCCCCCGCGCCGAAGGCGAGGTCGTTACACCCGCGCCCCGGGTGCGGAGGCGGCGGGCGCGACAGGTACCCTCGGCCCCATGGCCGGGGCCGCCCAGGATCCGATCCCGCAGCGCCTCGCGGCGATCCGCGAGCAGCTCGCGCTGCTCGCCCCCGGCTTCGACGCCGGCGGCCTGCGCGCGCGGCTGTCCGAGCTCGAGGAGCAGATGGGCGCCCCGGCCTTCTGGGACGACCAGGAGCAGGCTGCCAGGGTCAGCGCCGAGCACGCGCGCGCGTCGCGCCGCCTGGAGACGTGGAGCTCGCTGCAGGCCGACGTCGAGGATCTCGAGGGCCTCGCCGAGCTCGCGGAAGAGGACCCGTCGATGGCCGACGAGCTGGGCGGCCAGCTCGCGGGCGTCGAGGAGCGCCTGGCCGAGCTCGAGGAGGCACGCCTGTTCTCCGGCGACTACGACGCGGGCGACGCGCTCGTGTCGGTGAACGCGGGGGCCGGCGGCACCGACGCGCAGGACTGGGCCGAGATGGTGCTGCGCATGCTGATGCGCTGGGGCGAGCGCCGTGGCTTCCGGATCGAGCTGCTGGAGGCGAGCCCGGGGGAGGAGGCCGGCATCAAGTCCGCGACCTTCCGCGCGCAGGGCGAGAACGCGTACGGCCTCTACGCCGCCGAGAAGGGCGTGCATCGCCTCGTGCGCCTCTCGCCGTTCGACGCCGCGCACCGCAGGCAGACGTCGTTCGCCGGCGTCGAGGTCGCCCCGGTCGTGGACGAGGTCGGCGAGATCGAGATCGAGGACGACGACCTGCAGATCGACACCTACCGCGCCTCGGGCGCCGGCGGCCAGCACGTCAACAAGACCGACTCCGCCGTGCGGATCACGCACCGGCCGAGCGGCATCGTCGTGCAGTGCCAGAACGAGCGCTCGCAGTCGGCCAACAAGGACACGGCGATGAAGATGCTGCGCGCGAAGCTGCTGGAGCGCCAGGAGCGCGAGCGCCAGGAGGAGATCGCCCGCGAGCGGGGCGAGGCGCTGGACGTGAACTTCGGCTCGCAGATCCGGTCCTACGTCCTGCACCCGTACACGATGGTCAAGGACCACCGCACGGACATGGAGATGGGCGACGCGCAGCGGGTGCTCGACGGCGACCTCGACGGCTTCGTCCGCGCGTACCTGCTCAAGGCGGCCGCGTGACCCCGGGCGCCGGCGAGCGCTCGGAGCAGCCGACCGCGCCCTACCTCGACGCCCTTGTCGGCTACGGCTTCCGCGGGCCGGGCCGCTTCCACGTCCCCGGCCACAAGGGCGGCTCCGGCGCCGACCCCGCGCTGCGCCACGCGATCGGCGAGCGGGCGCTGGCCGTCGACATCCCGCAGGACATCCACGGGGTCGACATCGGCCCGTCGCCGACGCCGTTCGAGCGCGCCGAAGCGCTGGCCGCCGAGGCCTACGGCGCCGCGCGCAGCTGGTTCCTGACCAACGGCGCGACGCAGGGCAACCACGCGCTCTGCCTCGCCCTCGCGCCGCTGGGGGCCCACGTCGTCGCGCAGCGCAACTCCCACGCCTCGGTGGTCGACGGGCTCGTGCTGAGCGGCGGCCTGCCGTCGTTCGTCGCGCCGGCCTACGACGACGGGCTCGGCATGGCCCACGGCGTCATGCCCGAGGCGCTGGACGAGGCGCTGGCCGCCGCGCCGCAGGCGCGCGCCGCGTTCCTCGTCTCGCCGACGTACTACGGGATGGTCGCCGACGTGGCGGGGTTGGCGGAGGTCGCCCACCGGCACGGGGTGGCGCTCGTCGTCGACCAGTCGTGGGGCCCGCACTTCGGCTTCCACCCCGACCTGCCCGAGAGCGCGCTGCGCCTCGGCGCCGACGCCGTGCTCACCAGCACGCACAAGATCGTCGGCTCGCTCACGCAGAGCGCGATGCTGCACGTCGCCGGCACCGGGCGCATCGACCCCGGCGAGGTGGCACGCGCGATCCGCCTGCTGCGCAGCACGAGCCCATCGTCGCTGCTGATGGCGTCGCTGGACGGCGCCCGGCGCCAGCTGGCCGTCCACGGCGAGGCGCTCCTGCACGAGACGCTGCGCGCCGCCGCCGCCACGCGGGAGACGCTCGCCGCCGTCGACGGCATCGAGGTCATCGACCACGGCCTGGTCGGCCAGCCCGGCGTGGCGGCCTACGACCCGCTGCGGCTGGTCATCGACACGCGCGGCACGGGCTGCACGGGCTACGAGGTCGCCGACGCGCTGCGCAACGCCTACGACGTGCAGCCCGAGCTGGCGACGGTCGCCACGGTCGTGTTCATCATCGGGATGGGCGAGCGCCCGGAGGCGCTCGAGCGGCTGGCCGGCGACATCGACGAGATCGTCAAGCGCGTCCGGCGGCCGAGCGCCCCGAGCGTCGAGCCGCTCGTGCGCGGCCCGGGCGCGATGCGCAACGAGATGGTCGTCCCACCGCGCGAGGCGTTCCTCGGGCGCTCCGAGGTCGTGCCCCTCGAGGCGGCCGTCGGCCGCGTCTCGTGCGAGTCGATCGCCGGCTACCCGCCGGGGATCCCCGCGCTACTGCCCGGGGAGCGGATCACCGCCGAGACGGCGGAGTACCTGCGCGAGCTCGTCGCCTCGGGCGCCCGCCTGCATGGCGCGGCCGACCCGACCATGGCCACGATCCACGTCCTGGCCGAGGCGTAGCCGCCGGCGCGGTGCTCGAGCTCGACGGCCTCACCCGCCGCTTCGACGACGTCGTCGCCCTCGACGGCCTGAGCCTGACGGTGCGGCCGGGCCGGCTCACCGGCTTCGTCGGGGCCAACGGCGCCGGCAAGACCACCGCGATGCGCATCGCGCTCGGCGTGCTCGAGCCCGATGCCGGCGAGGTGCGCTGGGACGGCCGCCCGGCGACGGCCGCCGACCGCGCCGCCTTCGGCTACATGCCGGAGGAGCGCGGGCTCTACCCGCGGATGCGCGTGGCCGAGCAGGTCGAGCACTTCGCCCGGCTGCACGGGCTCGAGGGCGAGGGAGCGGCACGCGCCACCGCCGCCGTGCTGCAGGTGGTGGGGCTCGCCGACCAGGCCAAGACCCGCACCGACACGCTCTCGCTCGGCAACCAGCAGCGCGTGCAGCTGGCCGTGGCGCTCGTGCACGACCCGCAGCTCCTGGTGCTCGACGAGCCGTTCTCCGGCCTCGACCCGATCGGCGCCGACGTCATGGCCGGCGTGCTGCGCGCCCGGGCCGACGCCGGCGTGCCGGTGGCCTTCTCCAGCCATCAGCTCGACGTGGTCGAGCGGCTGTGCGACGAGGTCGCGATCGTCCGCGACGGCCGCGTCGTCGCGTCGGGCACGGTCGGTGAGCTGCGCCGGCGCGGCGGCCGCCGGGTTCGCGTCGACGTCGACGCCGCCGACGACCGGTGGCTCGCCGGCGTGGCCGGCATCGTCGCGATGGACCGCGACGCCGACGGCGTCGTCGTGGCGCTCGACGACGGCGCCGACGACCAGCGGCTGCTGCAGGCGGCGCTGGCCGCGGGCCCGGTGCGCCGCTTCGCTCCGGAGGAGCCGCGGCTGGCCGACGTCTTCCGCGAGGCGATGGCGGCGTGACGGCGCGCCAGGCCACCGACCGGCGGGCGCTGCGGGGCTGGCCCGCGGTGCGCGTGGTCGCGCGTCGCGAGATCCTCCAGCGCGCTCGCGACCGCGCGACCGCGATCTCGACGCTCGTCACGCTCGTGCTCATCGCGGCGCTCGTCGTGCTGCCCAAGGCGCTCGGGCTCGGCGGCGACCCGAAGGCGACGGTCGTCGCGCCGGCCGGCCCGGCCGCCGCGCTCGCTCGCGCCGCCCACGACGCGCAGGAGCCCTTCGGCGTCCGCATCGTCGTGCGGTCGGTGGCTTCGGAAGCGGCGGCGCAGCGCGCGGCGCGCGACGGCGACGCGGACGTCGCGATCGTGCGCGGCGGGCGGGCGCTCGTCGTCTCACGCGACGCGAAGGACGGTGCGGTGGCCGCCGTGCAGGCGGCGTCGCGGCGCGCGCGCGAGCGGGCCGAGCCGCCACCGCCGCTGCCGCAGGCCGTCGTCGGCGAGGAGGACGCATCGGGCTTGGCGTTCGTCGTGCTGCTCGTCCTCTACGGCCAGCTGCTGGCCTACGGGATCGTCGTCGCGAGCGGCGTGGTGGAGGAGAAGCAGAGCCGGATCGTCGAGCTGGTGCTCAGCGCGATCCGCCCCCGCGACCTGCTTGCCGGCAAGGTGCTGGGCATCGGCGTGGTGGGGCTGGGGCAGCTGCTCGTCGTCGGGGCGGTGGGCATCGCGCTGAGCGCCGCCGCGGGGCGGCTCGACGTCGGCGGCCCGGGGGTGGTCGCGGCGCTGGGCATCGCGCTGGGGTGGTTCGTGCTCGGCTACGCGATGTTCGCGTGCGCCTACGCCATCGGCGGGGCGCTCGTGGCGCGGCAGGAGGAGCTGCAGACGGCCACGACGCCGATCACGATCACGATCGTCGGCGCCTTCATCCTCAGCATGTCCGCGCTCAGCGACCCGGGGTCCGGCCTGGCGCGCGTGCTCTCCTTCGTCCCGCCCTGCACGCCGCTGGTGCTGCCCGTGCGGCAGATCGCCGGCGACGCCCCGGCGGCGGAGGTGGCCGCCGGGGTGGCCGTGGTGCTGCTGGCGATCGCGGTCCTGATCGCGATCGCCGGCCGGGTCTACGGCAACGCCGTGCTGCGGACCGGCGCGCGGGTGCGGCTGCGCGCCGCCCTGCGGCGCGCGTAGCGGCACCGCGGCGTCAGAAGCGCAGGAGGGCGGCTGGCCGAACGTGCTCGCCCGTTTGCCGAACGCGGAAGCGACCCTCGGTGTGTCACAGCAGGCGCCACGAGGACGACTACTAGTACAACGATGCCATCTCGCTCCAGCCAAACGAGCTCGCCGACGGCCGCACCGCGGCAGGCGTTTCGGGAGTGGACCGATGCAGACCTTCTCTGCGACTCGAGCGACCCGGCCGAATCGTTCGCGACGTTCTATCGCCGGCATGTCGGGGCGGTCATTCGCTTCGCGGCCGGCCGCGGCGTCGACGCCGACGCGGTCGCGGATGTGGTCAGCGATACCTTCATGGCGGCCCTCAGGTCGCGTCAGCAATACCGGCCCCAGCAGGAAACGGCTCGACTTTGGCTCCTGACGATCGCGTCCCGTCGCATCATTGACGCGCGCCGTCGGCACGATCAGGAGAGCCGTCGACACCAGCGTCTGAGAGATGAGGCGCTGGTCCTGACGCACGCCGATCGTGACGCGTACCGAGACCTCGTAGAACGCGATGGACTCGTTGACGATGCGCTCGCGGATCTTCCCGCGGTCCAGCAGCAGGCGATACGTGCGCGTGTAATCCACGAGCGCGATTACGCCGAGATCGCCGCGGCGCTCGGCCTCTCGCCGCAAGCAACCCGTCAACACGTTAGCCGTGGCCTGGCCCGGCTACGCAACCTTCTCGCGCGAACTCATGACCGATGACGCTCTGCCGGACTTCGTCCCCGCCCTAGAGGAGCGCCTCAGGCAATGTGCGAGCCGCGCCCAGTCCAAGAGCCCGCCGATGTCGTCAAGGCGCGCCGTGCCTCGGATTACCATCACGGCGGCGATAATGAGCAGCGTCGCGCTCTTGGTGCTCGTCTTTGGGCTTGCCGCAGCGCTTCGCCACGGGGGGTCGCGTGCGGACCACAGCAGCGTCGCCAGCGAGCCTCGCATCCTCGAGACTGCCACTGCTGACGTTCAACGGCTGATCGACGAGGTCCAGGACGGGATGACCGTGCGCATGGTTCTCGGGCCCGATGCCCACATGACAGCGGCGCGACCCGTCCCGGCGTTTGGCGGGGTCGCATACGTGATCACTGGGGACAAGGGCTGGTGCCTCGTCGCGCCCGACGACGCGCTTGATAGCCGGTCCGATCCTGCGCGTCACGGTGCGATCACGTGCCAGACGCTGGCGATGACGTATCGCTTTGGCATCCCCCTCATCGTCGGCCACAGCGCGATCGCGGTGATTCCTCAGGGCGTACCGGCCCCAACGGTAACCGCTCCAGACGGGGCAATCCGCCGTCTCACGCCGTCGGAGCAAGGCGTAGTGCTCGTTGACAACGGCCAGCCTGGATCAAAGCTCTCTCTCTACGCGCGGGACGGAGACTCGATCAGCTTGCATTTCACCTGACCACACTTCGCGAAGGAACCACCCGGTGAGGTGGACCCTATGATGATAGAACGGCTTAGCACTCCGTAGAGTCGCGTGCCTCTGCGGACCTCCATCGAAGCCGAGAGGAGTCAGCAGTGCTGAGCAGAAGAGGGAGCTACCGGTCGCACCTATCCGGATTGCTCGTCACGTGCGCCTTGGCCGGCGCCGTTGCGCCCGCGGCAGCCCATGCGAACGCGACGGAGTATTGGAATGCCTTCTCGGGCGGCTCCGGACTGAACGGTCGTCACGGCGACCTCACAAGGACGGAGTTGACCGGCAGTTGGGGGCTCGATTGGAGCACCTTCGGTCAGGAGCTCTGGGTGGGTGCCCACTACTCAGGCAGCCTTACGCTCTACGCGAGCTGGGCGGTCGGGACGGACAACGCGTGCCACAACTACGGCAGCAACAACGTGGGCGCCATGTTCGAGACGCCGTATCGGGAGTACGGTGTCAGGGCCACATCGGGCTGGCTCGGCGACCTCGGACCCAACCACTGCTGATGCGCGCTCGAGCCAGGGTGCTTGCTCCCGTCGCGGCGGCAGCGGCCGCTGTGGTCGTTGCGGTGGGGGCTAATGCTGCGATGCCTCCGTCGGTCGCCGCCGATCCGGACCCAGCAATTGCGTTCGACCTGCCCACCAGCGCGGTTGCGGCGGTGCAGTCGGACATCGTCAGCCACTTCGCGCTGTTCCGTGCAGCGCCGTCTCCGATTCCGTGGGACATCGCTGCTGGGATCGCTTCATCCAGCCGCTTCGGCCGCAATGCGGCGCTGGCGCGCGCCATCCGCACGCCCTACGGGAAGGGCTGGGTGATCCCAGGAGACGGCTATCTGTGTATCACGATGCCCGATCCTGTTGACGGCTACGGTGAGAGCTGCCAGCCAACCAGCGTTGTCCTCCACCGGGGACTCTGGCTTCGCCTGGCGGGGGACGGCCCCAACGCACAGGCTGCCGATGTCCTGCTCATCCCGGACGGTGCGACGGCGACCAAGGCGGCTCGTGGCACGTCGATGGATGCCGAAACCGGCGTCGTATCTCACCTCGGGATCGTGTCTGATCCGCCACCCACCGTAGCTGCGGGCTAGCGCCAGCGGCCACGTCCGCGTGATTGGCCGCCCGCCCTCAGGCGCGCGGCCAATCACGCCAGCGCGGCCACTTGGGACCGGCGCGCCGCCCTGCGGCGCGCGTAGCCGCACCGCGGCGTCAGAAGCGCAGCAGCGCCGCGATTGAGCCCTTCTGCTCGAGGTCGGGGTCGTTCAGCGGCAGGTAGCGGACGCGCGCGCCCTGGCCGAAGGTGGACGCCACCGCGGCCTCGACGATGTTCTCCACGGGCTCGGTCATCGTGCCGTCCGCGGGGCACTGGGCGCCGGCGCTGACGCCGAGCCAGCCGCATTGCGGGCAGCGGTTCCCGCGGGCCGTGAAGCCCTCCTGGACGACGAGCGTGTCGATGCGCCGCTCGTGGACGGCCCGCAGCACGTCGCCCAGGCCCTTGGCGGCGCGGCCGTTGGTGCCCAGACCCTCGTCGATGCGCTCCAGCAGCTCCTGGTCGCGGCGCGCCGTCAGCTCGTCGAGCACGGCGCGCGCCGCGTCGCGCACCTCGTCGGCCGACGTGTTCCAGACGTCGACGTCGAAGCGCCCCTGGACGCAGCGGGAGACGTCGGCGTGGAGCATGCCCTCGAGCTGGGAGGTCGTCTCGCTCGGGCCGCCGAGCAGGATGCCCGCGATCCGCAGGCCGCGCAGGCGCCGCTGCAGCTCGGCGTCGACCGCGCGCAGGTGGTCCTCGGCCTCCTTGTCGACGCTGCGCTGGTAACGCGCCTGCGACCAGCCGCCCTGGTCGTGTTGCCCCTTGGTCTCGTCGTCCTGCCGCCAGAGCTCGACGAGCCCGTCGACGGTGCCGGCGAGCAGCCGGGCGCGGCGGCGGTCGACGAGGACCAGCCACCACAGCTCCCCGGCGCCGATGCGCGCCAGCGGCTCGACGCACGGCGCGTCGGAGACGGCGACCTTGTGCTCGACCGGGCGCGGCAGCTTCAGCACCTCGAACAGCTCGGCGGCCTCGGAGGCGAAGATGGCCAGCCCGAGCGCGCCCTTGGTGTCGGTGCCGTTCCGGAGCCGGTCGCGCACGCGCTCGACGTCGCGCTCCAGCGCGGCGCGCTCCTCGTGGGTGAGCGCGGCGTGGTCGCGGATCATGCGCGAGGCCTCGTCGATGACGGAGCTGATCTCCGTCGCGCGGGCCGGCGGTGCGGCGAAGCTGCGGGGGTCCAGGTTGATGAAGACGCTGAGGACCTTGCCGTAGGTCGTGCGCGTCTCCGCCAGCTCCCGCAGGCGGTCGGTCGTGATGTCGGTCGCCATGGGGAACGCCTACCCGGCGCGGAGCGCGAAGTCACTTCCGCGCCCCGGCCGGGTAGCGATGCGGGGGCTGCTAGGCCGCGACGGGCGCGGCGACCTCGAGGGCGACGGCGCCGTCCTCGCCGAGCGCGGCCCGGACGCGGGTCCCGTCGGCCAGCTCGCCGCTGAGGATCGCGCGCGTCAGCTCGCGCTCCAGGGTGCGGCGCACGTGGCGCTGCAGCGGGCGGGCGCCGAAGGCCTCGTCGAAGCCGTCGCGGGCCAGGCGGGCGACGAGCGCGTCGTCGACCTCCAGCTCGACCCGGCGCTCGGCCCGCAGGCGGTCCGCCACGCGGTCGACGACCATCCGGGCGATCCGCTCCACCTGCACCTCGGCCAGCGGCGCGAACGTCACGACCTCGTCGATGCGGTTGAGGAACTCCGGCAGGAACGCCGACTTGGCGGCCTCGAGCATCCGGTCATCGGCTCCGGCCGCCACCGCGTCTCCGGCGGTGAAGCCGAGCGAGCGCTTGGCCTTGCCGGCGCCGAGGTTCGACGTCATCACCACGACGGTGTTGGTGAAGTCCACGGTGCGCCCCTCGCCGTCGGTCAGGCGACCGTCGTCGAGCAGCTGCAGCAGGACGTTCCACACCTCGGGGTGCGCCTTCTCGATCTCGTCGAGCAGGACCACCGCGTACGGGCGGCGCCGGACCGGCTCGGTCAGCTGGCCGCCGTCGCCGTACCCGACGTAGCCGGGGGGCGAGCCGATCAGCCGCGCGACCGTGTGCGGCTCGCGGTACTCGGACATGTCGATGCGGACGAGGGCGTCCTCGGTGGCGAACAGGCGCTCGGACAGCGCCTTCACCAGCTCGGTCTTGCCGACGCCGGTCGGGCCGAGGAACAGGAACGAGCCCAGCGGCCGGTCCGGCTCCGACAGGCCGACGCGGGCGCGGCGGATCGTGTCGGCGACCTTCTCGACGGCTTCGTCCTGCCCGACCACGCGCCGGTGCAGGTCGGCCTCCAGCTCGACCAGGCGCTCGAGCTCGCCGGCCACCAGCTCGCCCACCGGGATCCCGGTGCGGGCGGCGACGACCGTGGCGACCTCGGCCTCGCCGACCGTCGGGCGGCCGTCGGCCGACGGCGCGCCGGCCTGGCCGGTCGCGGCGTCGAGCTGCTGCTTGACGTTCGCCGCGCGCTCGTAGTCCTCGGCGGCGACCGCCGACTGCAGCTCCTCGCGCAGCGCGGCCTCGTCGACCGGCTCGGGGGCGGCCAGGCGCAGCTTCGCCGCGGCCTGGTCGACCAGGTCGATGGCCTTGTCGGGCAGGTGCTGCTCGGTGAGGTAGCGGTCGCTCAGGCGCGCCGCGGCGACGAGCGCCTCGTCGGCGATCGCCAGCTCGTGGTGCTCCTCGTACGCCGCGCGCAGGCCGCGGAGGATCTCGACGGTCTCCTCGACCGACGGGGCCTCGACCATCACGGGCGAGAAGCGGCGCGCCAGCGCGCCGTCGCGCTCGATGCGGCGGTACTCGGCCAGCGTGGTGGCGCCGACCATCCGCAGCTCGCCGCGGGCGAGCATCGGCTTGAGCATGTTCGCGGCGTCCATCGCGCCCTCGGCGCCGCCGGCGCCCAGGACGGTGTGGAGCTCGTCGACGAAGAGGACGATCTTGCCCTCGGCCGCCTGCACCTCGGCGAGCGCGGCCTTCAGCCGCTGCTCGAACTGGCCGCGGTACTGGCTGCCGGCGATCATCGACGCGAGGTCGAGCGCCACGACGCGGACGTCGCGCAGCGTCGCGGGCACGTCGTCCTGCGCGATGCGCAGGGCCAGGCCCTCGACGATGGCCGTCTTGCCGACGCCGGCCTCGCCGATGAGGACGGCGTTGTTCTTGCGGCGGCGGGCGAGGATCTCGACGGTCTGCTCGATCTCCGGCTCGCGGCCGATGACGGGGTCGATCCTGCCCTCGCGCCCGTCGGCGGTCAGGTCACGCCCGAACTCGTCGAGCGCCGGCGTGCCGCTCTGCGGCCCGGTCCGGGCACGGGTCGCCGTGGCGCCCCGCTGGGCGCCGAAGCCGAACGGCGGCTCGGAGCCGGTCGCCCCGGCGGCGGGGCCGAAGCCGGCGACGCCGAAGCCCTCGACGAGCTCACGCGCGCACTGCTGGCACATCGTGGTGCCGCGGCGGCCGGAGTCGGTCGCCACGACCATGTGCACCGTTCCCGGGCGCTCGCCGCACACGGTGCAGGGCGCAAGGGGGGTGGAGGGGAAGTCGGGCATAAAGGCTGCTGTGGTCCTCGGTCGGAAATCTCAGTTGCTGCGATGCAGATCTTAGCGAGATCCCGGGATGTCGATCTGCGGCGGCCCTCACACAGACCATTGCGCGCGCAACTACATCCGACAGCGTAGCGGCCACGCGTGCGATCGAAGGGTTGTCTGAGAACCCGTGGATCGCACGGGTCGCCGCAGGCGGGGTACCGGGGCTACGAGCCGCGCTCGGCCCGGCGCGCCGCGCGGGCCAGCGCCTCGCCGCCGATCAGCCGCTCCCAGGGACCGACGAAGGCCCAGAGGCCGCGCAGGCGCAGGCTCGCCATGCGGTCGACGGCGGCGACGCGGGCCTCGGAGTGGATCGCGCTGCGCCCGTCGTCCAGCGGCGTCACCCAGTGCGCGAACAGCACGCGCACCGTTCCGCGCTCCTCCCACGCCGCGAACGCGTCGGCGCCCTCGAGCCGCGGGTAGTCGCGGCGCAGGGTCCAGATGCGCCCCGCGAGTCCCGAGACCGACCAGCCGTCGCCCTCGGCGAGGACCGTGAACGGCGGCTCGGCCAGCATCTGGCGGTAAGTGAGGTCGCCGCGCAGGCCGGGGATCCGCCACCGCACGAGCCGCCCGAGCGGACCGGTCTCGTCGAGCCGCAGGGCGGCGGCGGCGTCCCACAGCTCGCCGGCCGGCGCGCGCGCCTCGCGCCGGTGGCGGGTGCGCACCTGCGGCCGCGGCAGCCAGGCGTCGAGGTCGAGGGGCAGGTCGTCGGGCATCGGGCGAGACCTATGCTCGTTCCCGATGCCGCTCGATCGAAGCTTCGTGACCGATGTCGTCGCCCGCGCGCTCGCCGAGGACGTCGGCGACGGCGACGTGACCACGCAGGCCACGGTGCCCGACGGCGCGACCGCGGTCGCGACGGTCACGCAGAAGGCGCCGGGGGTGGTCTTCGGCTTCGAGCTGGCCGAAGAGGCGTTCCGCCAGGCCGACTCCGGAGCGCGGCTGGAGCGGCTGAGCCCGGAGGGCGCGTGGCAGGAGCCCGGGACGCCGGTCCTGCGCGTGGCCGGGACCGCCGCCGGCATCCTTGTCGCCGAGCGCACCGCGTTGAACTTCCTCCAGCGCCTGAGCGGCATCGCCACGCTGACCGCCCGTTACGTGCGCGCGGTCGAGGGCACGCGCGCGAAGATCCTCGACACTCGCAAGACAACGCCGACGCTGCGCCCGCTGGAGAAGGCCGCGGTCGTCGCCGGTGGCGGCACGAGCCATCGCTTCGGGCTCTACGACATGGTCCTCATCAAGGAGAACCACGTGACGGCCGCCGGCGGGGTGGGCGCCGCCGTCCGGGCGGCCCGCGAGCGGTTCCCCGACCTGCCGCTGGACGTCGAGTGCGAGACCGCCGAGCAGGTCGGCGAGGCGCTGGAGGCCGGCGCCCCTCGCATCCTGCTGGACAACATGAGCCCCGAGCAGATGCGGGCCATCGTGGCCGACGTGGGCGACCGCGCCGAGCTCGAGGCCAGCGGCGGCATCGACCTGGACACCGTCCGGAAGGTCGCCGAGACGGGGGTACACTTCATCTCGGTGGGTGCGCTCACCCACTCCGCCCCTTCCCTGGACCTCTCTCTCATCCTGGAGCAGTCGCCATGAACCTGCCCATGGCCCCGTCCCCCGCGACCCCGAAGGCCCTCTCGGCCGACGAGATCGCTGCCCTGCACGCCGAGATCCGCAAGCTCGCCGCGCAGCGCAACGCCGTGATCCTGGCGCACAACTACCAGGTGCCCGAGGTCCAGGACGCGGCCGACTACGTCGGTGACAGCCTCGGGCTGAGCCGCAAGGCCGCCGAGACCGACGCGGCGGTCATCGCCTTCTGCGGCGTGCACTTCATGGCCGAGACGGCCTCGGTGCTCTCGCCGCACAAGACGGTCCTCATCCCGGACCTCGGCGCGGGCTGCTCGCTGGCCGACTCGATCACGCCCGAGCAGCTCTCCGCCTGGCAGGCGCAGCATCCCGCCGACGCGGTGACGGTCATGTACGTCAACACGACGGCGGAGATCAAGGCGCTCACCGACTACTGCGTGACGTCGTCCAACGCGGTCAAGGTCGTCGAGCACATCATCGAGGAGCGCGGCTGGCAGGGCCGGCAGCGCGTGCCGATCCTCTTCGGCCCCGACATGTGGCTCGGCGCCTATGTCGAGAAGGAGCTCGGGGTCAAGATGCACGTCTGGGACGGCGAGTGCCACGTGCACGCCGGCATCCGCCCGGACGACATCACCACGATGCGCGCCGCGCACCCCGACGCCGACTTCCTCATCCATCCCGAGTGCGGCTGCTCGACGCAGGTCATGGAGTACGTGGCCAGCGGCGACGTCGACGCCACCGGCGTGCACATGCTCTCGACCGGCGGGATGCTCGACTACGCGCGCGAGCGGGCGGGCGGCGGCGGCACGGCGATCATGGCCACCGAGACCGGCATGCTGCACCAGCTGCAGATGGCCGCCCCGGACGTCGACTTCGTCGCCGCCAACGAGCGGGCGAGCTGCCGCTACATGAAGATGATCACGCTGCCGAAGCTGCGCGACTGCCTGCGCGACCTCAGCGGCGAGGTGCGCGTCGACCCGGAGCTGGCCGTCAAGGCCCGCATCCCGATCGAGCGCATGGTCGCCATCGGCTAGGGCCGCTGCCCGCCGCCCTGGTCGGGCGTGGCCAGGTCGATGCGCTCATGGGTGTCGATTGGCTTCGTCGGGCCCGCGTCCGGCTCGGACGTGTCGCTGGGCGCCGGTGCGCCCTCCGGCGCGGTCGGCGGCTCCTGCGGTGAGGCCGTGGCTTCGCCGTCGAGGTCGGAGAGCAAGATGCGCTCGTGCTCGGGCGGCGGTGCCGGAGCGGCCGGCGCGGTCGAACCTGCCGGCTGTGCGCCGGCCGGCGCCGCGGAGGCGGTCCCGGGGTGCTGGCGGCCACCGGGGGCGGGGCTCGGCGCGGTCGGGGCCGGTCGCACCGGCGCAGCCACCGTCACGGCCGGCGGCGCGGCCGGCCGCCGGTGACGGACGGCGTGTGGCGCCGGATCGGCCTGGGCCGTGGCCGGCGCCTGCTCGGGCCTCAGGGCGTTGGTCGTGGTGAGCGCCCCAGCGCCGGCGATGGCGCAGCAGAGCGCCGCGGCGGCCTTCCCGCCTCCTCCGCCGCCGAGCGCGGTGAGCAGGCCGAGCAGGCCGGCGCCGCCGCCGGGCAGCAGCGCCAGCTCCCGCTCCAGCGACGCCCGGGCGCGCTGGCACGCCGCGCACGCCGGGCACTGCTTGAGGTGGCGGGCGTCGGCCCGGGATGGGCGCTGCCCGGCGTCGGCGGTCTCCGCCAGGCGCAGGCGCACCTCGTCGCACGCGGCGCTGCGGGCATCGGCGGCCTCCGTCAGCGCCAGGCGCGCGCGGACGACGAGCATCTTGGACGCCGAGACGGTGATCCCGAGCGCGTCGGCGACCGCCTCGTGCGACAGGCCGCCGAGCTCGCGCAGCAGCAGCGCGGAGCGCTGACGCTCCGGGAGCGCGCCGATGTCGCGCAGCATCGCCCGCAGCGCCTCGCGCTGCTCGTGGCCGACCTGCAGGTCGCCCGTCGCGACGTGATGGTGGTCGAGGAGCTCGGCCGTCGCCGGGCGGCGCAGGACATCGACGCAGCGGTTGTGGGCGACGCGGAACAGCCACGGACGCACCTCGACGGGCCGGTCGTCGCGCCGCAGGGCCTCGTAGGCGCGCAGGAAGACGTCCTGCGCCGCGTCGTCAGGGTCGTGCGGCGTCCCGCGCAGCATGAAGGCCGCGTACGAGCGGATCGTCGCGCCGTGCCGCTGGTGCAGCAGGTCGAAGGCGCGGTCGTCGCCTCCGCGGAAGCGCGCGAGCAGGTGCGCGTCGGAGCGCAGGCGCAGGACCCGCTGCGGGACAGCCGTCATCCCCGCGGCCCGAACCCGTAGACGATGTACGCGACGCCGCGCGCGTCGTTGGCGCTGTCGGCGGATTGCCCCGCGAGCAGGAGGTCGGCCCGCCCGTCGCCGTTGAAGTCGCCGGCCGGCGCCACGTCGTAGCCGGTCGCGTCCCAGCGATGCGCGCCGGCGAGCCAGAAGCCGAGGCGCGGGCCAAGGCGTGCCACGCCCACGCGACCGGGCTGACGGCGCCCGAACATGAGGTAGGCGCGGCCGGCGACGGGTCGGCCGAGGGCGCGGGCGGCCGGGTCGCCGGCGAGTACGTCGTCGAGCCCGTCGCCGTTGACGTCGCCGACGATCGCGACACCATGGCCAAAGCCGTGGTTCGGCCGGGCGGCGATGGTCAGCTCCGTGCTGCCGCCGACGTCGACGGTGCCCGTCAACGGCCCGCCGAAGACAACATGGACGGCGTCGACCTGGCTGACGACGAGGTCGCCGCGTCCGTCGCCGTTGACGTCGCCGCCGGCCGCCAGCCCCCGGTCCGGCAGACCGTAGGCCCCATCGGGGGCCCGGACGACGAAGCCGTCGTGCCCCAGGTCATCGCCGAGCTCCACCGTCGCGGGGGCCGGCCGGCCGTAGACCACGCGCGCAAGGGTGCTGGACGTCGCGTGGGTCATCCGCGCCGCGTCCAAGTCGGTCTCGACGCCCAGCGCGACCTCGGCCCGCCCGTCGCCGTTCATGTCGGTCGTGAGCGCGAGCGCGTTGACGTACTCGGGCGCGTGGAGTGTGATCACGCGGTCGCCGGCGGCGCGGACGTCGATCGCGGTGCGCTCGGCGCTGCCGCGGATCACGTAGGCGCCGGGGGCGACGCCGGCGACCGCGGCGGGGATCGATCCCGGCGCGGACACCACGACGTCCGGCCGCCCGTCGCCGTCGACGTCGCGGCCGCCGGCCACCATCGTGCCGAAGGTCGGCGGCCCGGAGAGCTTGGTCGCCGCAGGGCCCGGGGTCGCAAGGTCGACAGGCGCGCCGTCGCGCTTGCCGTAGACGATCCAGGCGGCGCCGTCGTCCCAGCCCGCTCCGGGCGGCGCAGAGCTGCTCCTGCCGATGATCACGTCGCCGAGCCCGTCGCCGTCCACGTCGCCGGCGGGGGCGACGCTGATGCCCAGCGAGCTGTGCGCAGCCGGGCCGAGGATCCGGAACCCGCGCGCGGTGAGCGAGGCGCGCCGCACCTGGGCCGTCGTCCGGCGCCCGAACACCACGTACGCCGCGCCCGCGTCGGGGCGCCCCGGCCCATCGACGCCGTGCGCGCCGACGATCACGTCGTCGATGCCGTCGCCGTTGACGTCGCCTGCGTCGGCCGAGGAGCGGCCGGCGAAGTCGAGGTCCTTCGCGCCCACGATCGTCACGTTGGCCTGCCGGCGCAGGTCGACGCGGCCGTGCTTCTGCGGCAGCGCCGCGTCGGGCCGCGCCGCGGCGGTCGCGGTCGGGAGCAGGACGGCCGCCGCTGCGGCGGCCCAGAGCATGGGACAGGTCTTCATCGCGCAACCACAACGAAGCGACTGCGAGAACGTAACGGCCTACGCGGCCGCGAGCGCGATCAACATCCGTCCACGCCGCAGCTGTCGCCCTCGGCGACGACGGCGATCGGCGGGTTCGCGCGATCCCAGGCGGTCTGCAGCATCCGGCCCAGCGCGTCGGCGGGGTGGGCCCCCGAGACGCCGAAGGCGCGGTCGACGACGAAGAACGGGACGGCGGTGATGCCGAGCTCGTGGGCGGTGGCCTCGTCGGCGCGCACGGCGTCGGCGAAGCGGTCGCCGGCCAGGGCCTCACGCGCCTCGTCGCCGTCGAGGCCGACCTCGACCGCGAGGCGCACGAGCGTCTCGCGGTCGCTGATCAGCTCGCCCTCGGTGAGATAGGCGCGCAGCAGGCGCTCCTTCATCGCGTCCTGCCGGCCGTGCGCGGCGGCGAGGTGCACGAGCCGGTGGCCGTCGAACGTGTTGCCGCTGCGCGCGTGGTCGAAGCGGAACTCGAGGCCGTCGCCGGCGGCGACCTCGGTCATGTGCTGCTCCATCTCCCGCGCCCGCTCGACCGTCACGCCGTACTTGCTCGCCAGATGGGCGGCGCGCTCGCCCTCGCGCTCGGCCGGGGCCTCGGGGTCGAGCTCGAAGCTGCGCCACGTGACCTTCACGGCGTCGCGATGGGGGAAGGCGGCCAGCGCGGCCTCGAAGCGGCGCTTGCCGACGTAGCACCAGGGGCAGGCGATGTCGGACCAGATCTCGACGTGCACGGGGAGTCCTTGCGGTTGTGGACGCAACGACCGTCGAGGGTAGCTGCCGCCGGAGCTCAATCCGCGCGCCGGCGGGCCGGGCTCAGCCCCGGTCGACGAGCAGCACGGTCTCGAACCGGCGTCCGGCGCCGGCGTCGCCCAGCTCGGCCTCGTGGACCCACATCCCGGAGACGAGCGCGTCGGTGCCGCATGCGCCGTCGTCCGGCTCGCCGGCGTCGTCGTCGACGTAGGGGAGGTCCAGGTCCTCGCCGTCGTCGGAGTAGCCGTCGTCCCCACCGCGGATGACCGCCGCCATGGCAACGACCCGGTGGCCGTGGCCATGGGCGGCGCGCGGGGCGGCGCTCCCGCCCGCGACGCCGTCCTCCTCCTCGTCGGAGTCCTCGTCGTCGGCGGGATCGTCGGAGGTGCCGTCGGCGAAGTCCGCCTCGTAGTCGGCGACGCCGTCGCAGCCGATCCAGGCATCGTCGGCGAGCGGCGCGGTGACCAGCTCGCCGGTGGCGGCGAGGCGCAGCGTGAGGACGCCGCCGGCGAACGAGACGACCTGCCCGGCGCCCTCCGCGCCGTCCGCGACGCCGTCGTCGTCGGAGTCCGCGTCGGCCGGATCGTTGGCCGTGGCCTGCTCGGCGCCGTTGGGCAGCCCGTCGCCGTCGGCGTCCTCGCGGGCGTCGGCACGGCCGTCGCGGTCGCTGTCGCGCCGGGCGGGGTCGCTGCCCGAGCGCTGCTCGCTGGCGTTGTCGAGCCCGTCGCGGTCGCGGTCCTCGGCGTCGTCGTCGATGCCGTCGCGATCGCTGTCGAGCTGCTTCGGGCTGGTGTGGGCCCGGTACTCGGTCCAGTTGGTCAGCCCGTCGCCGTCCGGGTCGGCCATCGCGGAGGCCACGTGGAAGCGGTGCTGCCAGGGGGCGGGGAGGCGATGCGGGTGGCGCGCGTGCTTCGCCGAAGCCCCGGCTGGGAGGGCGAGTGCGGTGAGCGCGGCGGCGATGATCGTGAGTCGAGGGGCGACGGACATCGTGGGTCCGCATCGGCAGCGACCGGCCCGGCGCTTGACCGCGCCCCGGCGCGCCTGGCCGGGTGTCCGGTGGCCGTCGCCTCAGCCGTGCAGGACCAGGCCGCGCTCGGCGACCTCGCGGACCACGCGCAGGGTCTCGCGCTTGCGCTCGAACTCGCCCGGCGTGTAGCAGTGCACGTCGGCGGCGCCGCGCATCTCGGCGGCGTCCCAGAGGTTGCCCGCGTGGTAGACGCGCTCGAGCCACGGCACGCCGGAGAACTGCTCGGAGATGAGCACGACGACGTACTCGGCGCCGCGCTCGCGCTGCGCCGGCGCGCCGCGCAGGTCGTCGACGCGGGCCCCGCCGAGCAGGACGCGCTGCAGCGGCCAGCGGCCGTCGACGCGCTGGACGTACCGCTCCAGCTCGCGCTCGTTGAGCGTTCCGGGGATCGCGGAGGCGACCACGAACGGCGATGCTCGCAGACGGGGCGGCGCCGCGCCAGTCCTGCCCATGACGCCGCCCCGCGTCGAGGGACGACGGACTCGCGCACATCGCGCACGAGTCGTCCCTCGACGGCTGCCGGGCTAGAACTCGTCCTCGTCGTGCGGGCCGACGCAGGCCACGGCCGCCGCGCCGGGGTCGACGGCCCGGGCGATCGCGGCGACGTCGTCGAACGTCACCGCGTCGAGCGCCTCGATCGCGCGGTCGGGGTCGATGTCCTCGCCGAAGACGATCGCCTGCGTCGCGGCGAAGCGCGCCACGGCGTTGGTGTTCTCGAACGCCAGCACGCGGCGGCCGGCCGCGTAGGCCCGCGCGCGCTCGACCTCCTCCTCGGTGGGGCCGTCGCGGTGCAGCTCGGCGACGATCTCGCGCATGCGCGCGTAGGCCTCGGCCGTCTTGGTGGACTCGAGGCCCGCCCCCAGCTGGAGGATCGAGGCGTCGGCCAGCGCGTGGTCGACCGACCAGACCGAGTAGCAGAGCCCGCGCTGCTCCCGGATCTCGTCGAAGAGCCGCGAGCCCATCGAGCCGCCCAGCAGCGTCGAGTAGATCGTCATCGCGGCGCGCCGCGCGGGATCGCTGACGTCGACCGCGGGCTGGTACATCAGCCGCAGGTGCGACTGGTTGGTGTCGCGGCGCTCGACGAGCACGTCGGTGCGCAGGCCGGGCGCCGGCTCGAAGGCCTCGGGGCGGGCGAGGCCCGGGAAGCGCTCGAACAGCTCGGCGACCGCGCCGTCGGCCGGGACGTGGTCGACGTTGCCGACGATGAACGCGCCGCCGCGCTCGCCGGCCCAGCGGCGCTCGCGGAACGCCACGATCGCGTCGCGGCTGAACGTCCGCAGGTGCTCCTCGGGCCCGAGCACCGTCCGGCCCAGCGGATGGTCGCCGAACGCGGCCCGGTCGATGAGCTCCTCGGCCACCGCGGAGGGCTGGTCCTTGTAGCGCTGGATCTCCTGGATGACGACGCCGCGCTCGCGGTCGAGCTCGCCGGCGTCCAGCTTCGGACGTCCCACGAAGTCGGTCAGGAGGTCGATCGCCTCCATCGCGGCCTCGGCGCGCACGGTGATGTGGAAGGCCACCAGGTCGTGCGAGGTGTAGGCGTTGAGCGAGCCGCCCATTCGCTCGGCGGTCTCGTTGACCTTCTTGTAGTGGTCGTACTTCTGACCGCCCTTGAACACGAGATGCTCCAGGAAGTGGGCCATGCCGTTCTCCTCGGAGCGCTCGGTGCGCGCGCCGGCGTCGAACGCCACGAGGATCGTCACCGCGCGGGTGCCCTCGAGGGCGACGCGATGCAGCGGCAGGCCGTTGGCGAGGGTCTCGCTCCTGATGGTGGGCACGACCGCAACATAGCTTGCAATCCGCCCACCGGCGGAAGGGTTCGGGCCGTTCGGGCCTAAGCTCCCCAGGACCATGGCGATCGTCGAACGCCACAAGCAGGAGCTCGAGCGCCGCGCGGCCCCGCAGGACCGGGCGCCGGCGGTCATCGACTTCCGCGGCGTCTCCAAGCAGTACGCGCGCACCGACTCGGGACTCCGGGACGTCTCGTTCGAGGTCCAGCGCGGCGAGTTCGTGTTCCTCGTCGGCTCGACCGGCTCGGGCAAGTCGACGCTGATGAAGCTCCTGATCAAGGAGATCGAGCCGACCGCCGGCACGATCCGCGTCGCCGGCCACGACCTGGCCGAGATCTCGCGCAAGAAGGTGCCGTTCTACCGGCGCAACATCGGCATCGTGTTCCAG
This sequence comes from Baekduia sp., assembly GCA_035765735.1. Taxonomy (GTDB): domain Bacteria; phylum Actinomycetota; class Thermoleophilia; order Solirubrobacterales; family Solirubrobacteraceae; genus Baekduia. The sequence continues at coordinate 29,007 of DASTWY010000006.1, forward strand.
GACTTCAAGCTCCTGCCGGATCGCACGGTGCACGACAACGTCGCCTACGCCCTGCAGGTCACCGGCCAGTCGCGCAAGGAGATCCGGGCGAAGGTGCCCGACATCCTGCGCCTGACCGGCCTGGCGACCAAGCTCCACAGCTTCCCCGACCAGCTGTCCGGCGGCGAGCAGCAGCGCGTCGCCGTGGCGCGCGCGTTCGTGAACCACCCGCCGCTGCTGCTGGCCGACGAGCCCACCGGCAACCTCGACCCCGACACGTCGGTCGGGATCATGCAGCTGCTGTACCGGATCAACCGCACCGGCACGACCGTCGTCGTCGCCACGCACGACGCGCAGATGGTCGACCGGATGCGCCGCCGCGTGCTCGAGCTGCACCAGGGCCGGCTGATCCGCGACGAGCACAACGCCGGCTACGCGCCGCGCGACATGAACACCGCCGAGTTCGGCGCGCTGCTCCGCGAGCCGGCTCCGGCCCCGCGCCGGGCGGCCGACGACCCCGACGACATCGACTCGATCTTCCGCTAGGACCTCACTGCCGTGAAGCCCGCGTTCTTCGTCAAGGAAGCCTTCCGCTCGATCTCGCGCAACGGGATCCCGAGCTTCGCCGCGATGGCCTCGGTGCTCGTGACCGTGCTCGTGCTCGGCGTCTTCATCCCCGTCGTGCAGGCCACCACGGGCGCCGCCAACGAGGTGCGCGGCCGTGTGCTCGTCGACGTCTACCTCAAGCGCGACGCGAGCAAGGACGACGTCGCGCGCGTGCGGGCCCTGCTGCAGGACCCGGACAAGGTCCAGCATGTCGGCAAGGTGCAGTTCGTCTCCAAGCAGCAGGCCTACGCGGAGGAGAAGAGGCGCAACCCCGAGGCCTACGAGCTGCTGGGCAGCAACCCGCTGCCCGACACGTTCCGCGTCACGCCCGACAAGCCCGACAACGCGCAGCTGCTGCGCCAGGAGCTGACGCCGGCGGCTGCGGCCGGAGGCGTGGCGCCGATCGACAGCGCGATCGACGAGGTCAAGAACCGCAAGGACGACACCTCCAAGATCCTGACCGCCACGCGCGTGGTGAAGCTGTCGATGGGCCTGCTGGCGATCCTGCTCGTCGTCGCCTCGATCCTGCTGATCTCCAACACGATCCGGCTGAGCCTGTTCTCCCGCCGTCGTGAGGTCGAGGTGATGAAGCTGGTTGGCGCCACCGACTCGTTCATCCGCTGGCCGTTCGTCATCGAGGGCGTCGTCCTGGGGACGCTGGGCGGTCTGCTGGCCGTGCTGCTGCTCGGCGTGGGCAAGGTCGCCTTCGTCGACCCGCTGGCCTCCAGCTTCGCGCTGATCGCCGCGCCAGAGACGATCCGCTTCAGCCTGCTGGCCGGGCTGCTGCTGGCGGCGAGCATCGCCGTGTCGGCGGTGGGCTCGAGCATCTCGCTGCGCAAGTTCCTGCGCGTGTAGCGCCGCCGCCGGGCGCCCAATAGGCTCCGCGCGTGAGCCTGCTCGACGAGGTGACGCACCGGACGGTCGATCTCGGCGAGGTGCGCCTGCACTACGTCGAGGAGGGGCACGGACCGCTGGTCGTCCTGCTCCACGGCTTCCCGGAGTTCTGGTACTCGTGGCGCCACCAGATCCCCGCGCTGGCGCACGCCGGCTTCCGCGTGGTGGCCGTCGACCAGCGCGGCTACGGCGGCTCGGACAAGCCGCGGCGCTGGCAGGACTACCGGATCGAGACGCTCGCGGGCGACATCGCCGCGCTGATCGCGGCGCTCGGCGAGGAGCGCGCCCATGTCGTCGGCCACGACTGGGGCGCGGCCGTCGCGTGGATGACCGCGACGCTGCACCCGGAGCGCGTCGACCGCCTCGCGGCCCTCAACGTGCCGCACCCGGCGCGGATGTTCGAGGGGCTGCGCACGCCGCAGCAGCTCGCCAAGTCCTGGTACATGTTCTTCTTCCAGCTGCCGTGGCTGCCCGAGACGCTGTTCACGCGCGGCGGCCGGCGTGCGCTGCAGGGCGCCTACCGCGACGCGCGCCCCGGGGCGTTCACCGACGAGGACCTCGACCGCTACGCCGACGCGCTGCTGGCGCCCGGCGCGATGAAGGCGGCGATCGACTGGTACCGCGCCGCGCTGCGTCGCGACCCGCGCCGGACGACAGGGCAGATGGGTCCGATCGAGGCCGAGACGCTGGTCATCTGGGGCGAGCGCGACCGCTTCCTCGGCGCCGAGCTGGCCGAGCCGCCGGCCAAGCTGGTGCCGCACGCGCGCGTCGTGCGCCTGCCGGACGCCAGCCACTGGGTGCAGCACGACGCGCCCGAGGAGGTCAACCGCCTGCTCGTGGAGCACCTGCGCGGCGGCGCCGCGGCGTAGGGCCGGCGGCGCCTCGTAGCCTGTGGTGCGCCCATGATCCGCCGCGCCGCCGTTTCCCTGGTCGTCTGCCTCGTCCTGCTCGGCGCCGGCATCTGGCTGGGCGGGCACCCGGCCGGGCTCCCCGGGTTCGTCCGCGACCCGCTCGTCGGCGACCAGGACACGCGCGTCGTGCGTGAGGCGATCGACGACGTGCACGGCACCTACTACCGCGCGATCCCGCGCTCGGAGCTGGCCAACGACTCCATCCGCGGCATCGTCGCGTCGCTCGACGACCGCTTCTCGCACTACTTCGACCCGAAGGAGTACGCGAAGTTCCAGCAGCAGCAGAGCGGCAAGTTCGCCGGGGTCGGCATCTCGGTGACGCAGGCCGACGCCGGCCTGAAGATCGTCGAGGTCTTCGACGAGTCGCCGGCGAAGAAGGCGGGGCTGGCGGTCGGCGACGTGATCGTCGCGGTCGACGGCACGCCGCTCAAGGGCAAGTCCAACGACGCCGCCGTCGCGCTGATCAAGGGCCCGATCGGCAGCGACGTCCGGCTGCGGGTCAGCCACAAGGGCAAGGAGCGCGAGGTCACCGTCACGCGCTCGACGATCGAGGTGCCGGTGGTGAGCTCGAAGGAGCGCCGCGTCGACGGCGAGAAGCTCGCGGTCATCCGCCTCGACCAGTTCTCCTCCGGCGCCCACGGCGAGCTGGCGGTCGCGCTGCGCAAGGCGCTGCGCGACGGCGTCAAGGGAGTCGTCCTCGACCTGCGCGGCAACCCCGGCGGCCTGGTCTCCGAGGCGCAGCTGGTGGCCAGCGAGTTCCTGTCCGACGGCAAGATCGTCACGACGAAGGGCCGCAGCGTGCCCACGCGGACGCTCGACGCCACCGGTGACCCGATCGCCCCGAAGATCCCGCTTGTCGTGCTCGTCGACCGCAACAGCGCCTCGGCGGCCGAGATCGTCGCCGGCGCCCTGCAGGACCGCGACCGGGCGAAGCTGGTCGGCACGCGCACGTTCGGCAAGGGCGTCTTCCAGGAGGTCATCGAGCTCTCCAACGGCGGCGCGCTCGACATCACCGCCGGGCAGTACTTCACGCCGAGCGGCCGCAACCTCGGCGGGAAGGGCACCGACACCGGCGCGGGCCTGTCGCCCGACGTGCCGGCGCCGGACAACCCGAAGACCAAGGCGGACGAGTCGCTGAAGGCCGCGCTCGACACCCTTGCCGCCGAGGCGTGAGGACCACCGCGACCACCGAGACGTTCAGCGTCGGCCTGCTCTCCAAGCGCGGCCGGTTCCTCGTCGCCGAGCCGTTCTTCGAGCGCGGCCGCCGCCAGACCGTCGACGCGCCGCGCCACGCGCGTCCCGGGAGCCTCGTGCTCGTGCGCTCCGGCGGGCGCGGCCGTGGGCACGCGAAGGTGGTCAAGGTCATCGGGCGGCCGGACGTCGCACGCGACGTGCTCGAGGCGCTGATGCACGAGCGCGGCCTGCGGCGGGCGTTCCCGGCCGGCATCGAGCGCGCCGCGCAGGAGGCCGTGGAGCGCGTCGGCGCCCACGACGCCGAGGTGCCGCGCCAGGACCTGCGCGACCTGTCGACGTTCACGATCGACCCCGTCACGGCCAAGGACTTCGACGACGCCATCAGCGCCGAGGCGCGCGGCGACGGCGCCTGGCGCATCTGGGTCCACATCGCCGACGTCAGCGCCTACGTGCGGCCCGGCTCTCCGGTGGACCGCGAGGCGTACCGCCGCGGGACGTCGGTGTACGTCCCGGGCGCCGTGGAGCCGATGCTGCCCGAGGTGCTCTCCAACGGCGCGTGCTCGCTGGTGCCCGGCCAGGAGCGGCTGGCGGTCACCGTCGAGCTCGACCTCCGCGGCGCGCAGGTCACGCGCAGCGCGTTCTACCGCTCCCGCATTCGCTCGGACGAGCGCCTCGACTACGACCGCGTCGACCGCATCTTCGCGGGCGACGAGCCGGCCCGGGCGCCGTGGGCCGACCCGCTGGCCGCTGCGCGCGCGGCGTCGGCGGCCCTGCGCGAGCGCCGCGAGGCGGCCGGTGCGCTGGCGGTCGAGTCCTCCGAGCCGGAGTTCTCGTTCGACCGCGGGGGCCATGTGCGCGGCGCCGAGGCGTCGGTGCAGACGGAGTCCCACCAGCTCATCGAGCACCTGATGATCACCGCTAACGAGGCGGTGGCCGAGCTGCTGGGCGAGCGTGGCGTCCCGGCGCTCTACCGGATCCACGAGCGGCCCGAGCCGGAGGCGGCCGAGCGGCTGCTCGACCAGCTGGCGTCGCTCGGCGTGCCGACGCCGCCGGCGCCCGAGACCATCACTCCGCGCGAGGCCGCCGACCTCATCGCCGAGGCCTCCCAGCTGGTGGCGGCCGAGATCCGCCGCCGCGACGGGCACGGCCGCCTCGGGTTCACGTCGCTGGTGCTGCGGTCGCTCAAGCAGGCGCGCTACTCGCCGGAGAACCGCGGCCACGCCGGGCTGCACTCGACCGCCTACTGCCACTTCACCTCGCCGATTCGGCGCTACCCGGACCTCATCTGCCATCGGGCGCTGCTCAGCGCGGTGGGCGGTGGGGAGGAGGCGCCGCGCGCCTCGGCGCTCGAGGAGGCAGGCGACTGGACGTCGGGGCGCGAGCGCGACGCGATGACGATCGAGCGCGACGCCGACGACGTCGCCCGCGCGTTCCTGCTCGAGCGCGAGCTGTTCGAGGGCGGCACGGAGCGCGAGTTCGACGGCGAGGTGGTCAGCCTGATCGGCGTCGGCGCGTTCGTGGCCTTCGGCGACGGCTTCGAGGGCTTCCTGCCGGTGCGGCGGCTGCGCGGCGACTGGTGGGAGCTCAACGAGCACGGGACGATCCTGGAGGGCGCCGAGTCGGGGCGCACGGTGCGCATCGGCGACCCGCTGCGGGTGGTCGTCCGCAAGGTCGACGCTCCCCGCGGCCGCGTCGACCTCGACCTCGGCTGAGCCTCGCCCAGAGGGCTCGTTCAGCTTGCGAGTGTTCGCCCCGAGGGCGAAACTCGCGGGCCAGCGTCGACATCGGCCATCTAGAGTGGAAGGCCGATGGCCAAGAAGGGCAAGCGCAAGGTCGCGGCGGGAGACGTCGCGACGAACCGGACCGCGTCGCACCGGTACGAGTTCCTCGACAAGCTCGAGTGCGGCATGGTGCTGCGCGGGACCGAGGTCAAGGCGCTGCGCGAGTCCGGCGCCCAGCTCAAGGACGGCTTCGTCCTGCTGCACGACGGCGAGCTGTGGCTCAACAACGTGCACATCCCGCCCTACGGCCCCGCGGCGCGCGACAACCACGAGCCCGAGCGCCCGCGCAAGCTGCTGGCCCACCGCCGGGAGATCGAGCGCTTCGCCGGCCGCACGACGGAGAAGGGGCTCACGATCGTGCCGACGCGCCTGTACTTCAAGGACGGCCGGGCCAAGGTCGAGGTCGCCCTCGCCCGCGGCAAGGACCGCTTCGACAAGCGCGAGTCGCTCAAGAAGAAGGACCAGGCGCGCGAGATGCAGCGCGCCCTGCGCGAGGCGAACCGCTAACTCGCGCCCGGCTCGTCGGCCGCCTGCGGGCGGCGCATCCCCGGACGCGACCAGATGTCGGCGCAGTCGGCGCAGACCGACGCGGGGATGACCCCGGCGCGCATCAGGACGGCAAAGATCTTGCAGCCGAGGCAGAGCGCGAGCACGGACTCGAGCCCGGCGGCGACGACGAGCGCGACGACCAGCACGGCGGCGATGCCGTGGTGGCCGAACGCCAGCGCCAGCACGGCGGCCGCCGTCGTCAGCACGGCGCCGATGCCCTGGGCGAAGCGCTTGGGCGGCCCGGCGACGTGCTTGGGAGCGCCGAGCCGCGGCGCCACGACGTTCATCGCCAGCCGGCCGAGGGGGCTCAGCGTCGGACCGGTCGCCACGCGCGCGACGAAGCCGTAGGCCAGCGGCACCAGCAGCCACCACCAGCCGGTCGCCAGCGTGACGATGGCGAGCACCGCGACCACGCCCGCCACGGTCCGCGCCGCCTTCTCGTTGACGGGGTTGGGGAAGCTCAGCAGCTCGCGCATGCGGCTAGAGCGTCCGCTCGAGGTGCGTGAGATCCATGGCCAGCACCAGCAGCACCACCAGCGACAGGTACGTCACGGTGATCCGGATGCGGTCCCGCCTGGCGATCGCGTAGTAGGCGCGGACCTCCTCGCCGCCCTCGCGGAAGCTGCGGAAGCGGCGGTAGGTCTCGTAGATGCCCAGCACGCCGATCAGGATGATGATCGGGTTCGGGAAGGCGAAGACGAGCACCGCGATCCCGAAGACGCCGAGCAGCCACAGCCACGGGCTCATCGCCGCCGCCGCGCGCGCGCCGTCGAGGAAGCCGACCGGCAGCAGGTTGAAGAGGTTGAGGAAGAACCCGGTGAAGGCCAGCGCCTGGAACAGGTGGTTGCCCGTGATCGCGTAGAGGACGAGGCAGGCCACCGCGCCGACCGCGCCGAGGATCGGACCGGCCAGGCCGACGCGCGCCTCGGCCGCCGCGTTGCCGCCGAGCGACTTCGACCAGATCAGCGCGCCGAGGAACGGGATGAACACCGGCGCGCTGGCGTCGTGCACGCCCTCACGGCGCAGCTGGATGACGTGCCCGTACTCGTGGACGAGCAGCAGCAGGACGAAGCCGACGCCGAACTGCCAGCCCCAGATGGCCGCGTAGGCGACCATCGAGACGAGCATCGAGCCGGACGTCACGAGGAACTTGGCCTTCGTGAGGATCAGCAGCGCGCCCTTGAACTTGCTGAGCAGCGCGATCAGGGCGACGAACGGCGCCAACAGCCGGCTCAGCAGCGACCGGCGCTCCTCCTGCGCGGGGCCCAGGCCGTCGGGCGCGGGCACGGCGTCGCCGCCGTAGCCGGCCGGCTCGGTCGCGGGGGCGGGATGGTGGGCGCTGGGCGGCAGCCAGCGTTCGTCGGTCACGCTGTCGAGTGTAGGTTCTCGCCGCCGACCCGACCCGACCCGACCCCGCGCCCGTCCGCCGTGTCGGCGTCAGTCCATGTAGGCGCCGCCGTTGACGGCCAGCGCCTCGCCGGTGATGAAGGCCGCGTCGTCGGAGGCTAGGAACGCGACGGCGCGGGCCACGTCCTCGGGCTGCTCGAGACGCCGCAGGGGCGTGTCGTCGATCCAGAGCTGCCGGACGTCGGCGGCCGTGGTGCCGCGGAGCCCGGCCTCCCATTCGAGCTCGCGCTCCTGCATCGGCGTCGCGACATAGCCCGGGCAGACGCTGTTGACCGTGATGCCGTGCTCGGCCAGCTCGAACGCCATCGCCTGCGTGAGCCCGACGACGCCGAACTTCGACGCGACGTAGTCGGCGAGGAACGGCACGCGGCCCTGCTTGCCGGCCATCGAGGCGAGGTTGACGATGCGCCCGGCGGTGCCGGCGGCCACCATCGCGCGCGCGGCCGCCTGGCCGCAGAGGAACACGCCCTCGAGGTTGACGGCCAGCGTGCGCGCCAGCTGCTCGCGCGGCACGTCGAGGAACGGCGTCATCGCGGAGATGCCGGCGTTGCTGACCCAGACGTCCAGGCCGCCGAGCTCTTCGACGGCGCGCTTGGCGACGGCCTCGGCGGCCGCGCCGTCGGTGACGTCGAGCTGCGCGTGGTCGCCGCCGACCTCGCCGGCGACGCGCTCCGCCGCGGCCGGGTCGACGTCGGTGGCGAGGACGTGGTGCCCGCGCGCCCCGAGCTCGCGGGCGATGGCGGCACCGATGCCGGAGCCGGCTCCGGTGACGACGGCGATCGTTCTGGTGGTCATGCGGCGCTCCTTGCGGCCAGGGAGTGGGAGATGGGTGTCATGGTGTCGCCGAGGCGGCGCCAGAGGGCGTAGGCCTCGTCGTAGGCGGCGGCCCGCGCGGGGTCGGGCTCGACCGGCTCGCCGAGGCGGACGTGGTCGGCGACGGCGCCCCAGCCGTCGACGCGCCCGGTGCCGACGCCGGCCGCCAGCGCGGCGCCCAGCGACGCGCCGGGGTGGTCGACGATCGGCGTCAGCGTGCGGCGGAGCACGTCGGCGTGGATCTGCTTCCACAGCACCGACTTGCTCCCGCCGTTGGTCACGCGGATCGGGCCCACCGCGACGCCGCGCTCGGCGAGCACGTCGAAGTGGTGGCGGAAGCCGTAGGCGACGGCCTCGAGCACCGACCGGTACATGTCGGCGCGGTCGTGGCCGAGGTGCAGGCCGGCGAACGCGCCGCGCAGCGCGGGGTCGTGCAGCGGCGACTTCTCCCCGAGGAAGTAGGGGAGGCAGAGGACCTCGGCGGGCGGCCGCTCGCGGGCCTCGTCGTCGAGCGTCAGCAGGTCGGCGCCGCCCACGAGGGCCTGGAACCAGCGGATGAGGCTCCCGCTGGTGGCCATGCAGCCGTTCGGCAGCCACAACCCCGGCATGGGGTGGGCGTCGAGGTACAGGCGGGCGTCGGTGAAGACGCCGTCGGCCACGATGAGGACGTCGCCGGCGCCGCCGAGCTTCACCAGCGTGTCGCCGGGCGCCGACAGGCCGGCGGCGTAGGCCGACAGCACGTGGTCGGCGCCGCCCGCCACGAGCGGCGTGCCGGCGGCCAGGCCCGTCTCCGCCGCGGCCGCGGCCGAGACCTCGCCCACGACGGTGCCGCCGTCGACGACCGGCGGCAGCAGCGCCGGGTCGATGCCCGCCGCCTCGAGCACGGCGGGCAGCGGCGCGCCGCCGAGGTCGTAGAGCCCGCTCTCGATCGCCCAGTTGCGCTCGACGTGCGGCTCCGCCCCGAGGCGGCGCAGGAGCCAGTCGTAGGAGCCCGCCAGCGAGCGGGTCGCGGACGCCACCTCGGGTTCGTGGCGCTCGAGCCAGCGCAGGGTCGGCGCGACCGACTGCTGGGTGAGCGCCGAGCCGGTCAGCGCGACGAGATCGACGCTGTGCAGCGCGGAGGCGAGCTCGTCGATCTCCGCTACGGCGCGCGCGTCGTTCTGCAGGATCGCGCGCCGCAGCGGCGTGCCGCCGGCGTCCAGCGGCACGACCGCCGGAACCATGCCGGAGGTCGCGACGCCGGCGACGTCGCCCGGCGCGGCACCGGAGCGCTGCAGCAGCTCCCGGATCGCCGCGCGCACGTTCTCCCACCACTGGCCGGTGTCCGCCTCGGCGAACCCGGGGCGGTCGGAGTGCAGGGCGGAGGCAACCGTCGCCTCCGCCACGATGCCCCCGCCGGGGGCCAGCAGGATCGCCTTGGTCCCGGTCGTACCCAGGTCGATGCCGAGCAGCAGCTCGCCCATGCGCCGGATCAGACGGTCGCGCGTGCGGCGTCCACGAAGCGCTTCGCGCGCTCGGGGTCGACGCGGTTCCACGTGTACCCGTCGACCTTCAGCGAGCTGCCGACGATGCAGCCGTCGGCGATCTGGAGGAACTCGGCGATCGTCTCGGCGCGCGCGCCGGTGTTCAGCAGGACCGGCACGTCCTCGGGCACCGCCTCGCGCACCTCGTTGACGAGCGTCAGGTCGGGACCGGCGCCGGCCATCGGGCCGGAGACGAGGATGGCGTCGGCCAGGCTCGACACGACCGCGGAGTGCGCGACCTGCCCCGGCGTGCGCGTGCCGATCGGCGAGGCGAACTCCGGGGTGATGTTCATGAACACGCCCATCTGGTCGCCGTCGAGCCGGCGGCGCTCGCGCAGGGTGCGTGCGCAGTCGGTGTTCCACAGGCCCATGTCGGACTCCCAGACGCCCGTCGTGACCTCGCGGATGAAGCTGGCGCCGCTGGCCACGCCGGCGGCCAGGGCGATCTTGGCGTCCCACAGGAAGTCGAGGCCGAACGGCTTGTTCTCGGGGCGGCACTCGGTGGCGATGCGCGTCATGAACGCGGCGCTCTCGGGGCCGGCGTCCAGCTCGTAGGGCCGGTCGTTCTCGTTGCAGAACATGACGGCGTCGAAGCCGGCGTCGATGAGGATCTCGACGTCGCCGCGCACGTGCTCGATGGCGCCCTTCAGCCCCTCGGCGGGGTCGTAGAGCGGCGTGCCGGGGAGGGCGGGGACGTGCGCCATCGCGATCAGCGGCTTGCCGACCTCGGGGAAGATGGTGCGGAATCGGGACATGCGGGTTCCTTTCTGATGGAGGGCGGGCGGCGCGGTCAGAGGGCGCCGCACCGCGGCACGAGGAGGTCGTAGAGGTCGGGCCGCGCGGCGAGGACGAGGTCCTCGCTCGGCGGGGTGCCGGGCCGGCGGCCGCTGACGCGGGCGCCGGCCTCCGCGGCGATGAGGGCGCCGGCGGCGAAGTCGTGCTCGCGCAGGTCGGACTCGGCGTACGCGTCGAGGGCGCCGTCGGCGACGGCGCAGAGGTCGAGGGCGGCGGCGCCGAGGCGGCGGACGTCGACCACGACGTCGAGCAGGCCGGTCATCGCCGCGGCCTGCGCGGCGCGGCGCTCGGCGTCGTACGAGAAGCCGGTGCCCAGCAGCGCGGGGGCGTCGTCGCCGGCGCCGCCGCGGCGCAGCGGGACGGAGGTCCCGTCCCCGCGGTCCAGCCACGCGCCGAGCCCGGCGCCGGCCCGGTAGGTGCGCCCGAGCGCCGGGGCGTGGATCGCGCCCGCCAGGATGGCGCCGTCGGCGTCGCGGCGCACCGCGACCGACGTCCCCCAGTAGGCGATCCCGCGCACGTAGTTCGTGGTGCCGTCGAGCGGGTCGACGACCCACGTCAGCCCGCTGCGGCCGCGCTCCAGGCCGTCCTCCTCGCCGAGGACGCCGTCGTCGGGCCGCGCACGGCGCAGGACGGCGCGCACCTCGGCCTCGGCGGCGGTGTCGGCCGCCGTGACGAGGTCGCCGGCGGCGCCCTTGCGCGTCACGTCGAGCGCGTCGCGCGAGAAGCCCTCGAGCACCGCGCCGGCCGCCCGCGCGGCGGCCACCGCGAGCGCCATGAGCTCCTCGACGGCGGGCCGGTCGTTGCCGGGCCGGCCGCTCACGGCACGCGGCGGCCGTCGGCGTCGAAGCGCAGCAGGCCGTCGCCGGCGATGGCGAGCTCGACGTCCTGGCCCTCGGCGAGGCGGCCGGCGGTGCGGGCGTCGACGAGGGCGCGGACGCGCTCCTCGTCCGGGAGGACGAAGGTGAGGATCGCCTGGGCGCCGACGAGCTCCATGACGTCCAGCCGGGCCGTGAAGCGCGCGACGGCCTCGTCGGCCGGCACGGCGGAGGCGAGCTGGATCTCCTCGGGCCGGATGCCCACGCGCGCCGCGCCGCGCGGGTCGTTGAGGCCCAGCACGGCGTGGGCTCGCGCGGTCTCCAGGACGTTGAGCTCGGGCGAGCCGATGAAGCGCGCGACGAACTCCGACGCCGGCTGGCGGTAGACCTCGGCCGGGGTGCCGATCTGCTCGATGCGGCCGCCGTTCATCACCACGACCCGGTGGGCGAGGGTCATCGCCTCCTCCTGGTCGTGCGTGACGTGCACGATCGTGGCGTCGAGCCGGCGCTGCAGGCGCAGGATCTCGGCCCGCATCTCCACGCGCAGCTTGGCGTCGAGGTTCGACAGCGGCTCGTCGAAGAGGAACGCCGCGGGCTCGCGGACGATCGCCCGGCCGATGGCGACGCGCTGCTGCTGGCCGCCCGAGAGCGCGCCCGGCTTGCGGGCGAGCAGGTGGTCGACCGACAGGAGCCTCGCCGCCTCGGCGACGCGCCGGTCGCTCTCGGCCTTGGACGTCTTGCGCGCCTTCAGGCCGAACGCGATGTTGTCGCGCACGCTCATGTGCGGATACAGCGCGTAGTTCTGGAAGACCATCGCCAGGTCGCGGTCCTTCGGCTCGAGCCGGGTGACGTCGCGCTCGCCGATGGTGATCGCGCCGCCCGAGGCGGTCTCCAGGCCGGCGATCAGGCGCAGCGTGGTGGTCTTGCCGCACCCGGACGGGCCGACCAGGACGGTCACCTCGCCGTCGGGGATCTCGAGGTCGAGCGCGTGGACCGCCTCGACGTCGCCGTAGCGCTTCTGCAGACCCTGCAGGGTGATGGTGGCCATCAGTACTTGAGCCCTCCTCCGGACAGGCCGCGGACAAGCCGTCGCTGCACGAAGAAGCAGGCGACGAAGACGGGGACGACCGAGACGAGGATCGCGGCCGACATGGTGCCCAGCTCGACGCCGCGGAAGGTGTCGAAGCTGGCGATCTTGACCGGCAGGGTGGTGGTGTTGCCGCCGGCCAGGATCAGGGCGTAGAACAGGTCGTTCCACGAGAGGACGAAGGCGAAGATGCCGGCGGCGCCGATGCCGGGCAGCACCTGCGGCAGGACGACGCGCCGGAACGCCCCGAAGCGCGTCTGGCCGTCGACCATCGCCTGCTCCTCGAAGGCCATCGGCACGGCGTCGAAGAAGCCGATCAGGAACCACGTCACCACCGGCAGCACGAACGTCAGGTGCGCGGCGACGACCGCCTGCACCGTGTCGCGCATGCCGAGGTTGAACGCGACGAGGAACAGCGGCACGACCAGCACGGCCGGCGGCATGACCTGCGACAGCAGGATCCCGAAGCGCGTGGTCGCCCCGCCGGCGCGGAAGCGCGAGATCGCGTAGGCGCCGAGCGTCCCGGCGACCAGCGCGATCGCCACCGTGGAGAGGCCGACGGCGACGCTGGTCCCGGCGCTGCCGAGGACGTGGCTGTCGCCGACGGCGCGCCAGTTGTCGAACGTGGGGGTGAAGGACAGCTTCGACGGGTCGTTGAGGTCCTCCGGCGCCTTGAACGCGGCCATCAGCACCCACGCGTACGGGAACGCGACGACGACGGCGGCGACCAGGAGGAAGAGACGGCGGCCGAGGCGGCTCATGCGCGGGCCTCCTGGCGCAGCAGCGTCCGGTAGAGCACGATCACGAGCAGGAGGACCACGCCGACGAGGACGAACCCCATGGCGGCCGCCTCGCCGAGGCGGAAGAAGTTGAAGCCCGTCCGGTAGATCAGGAACTGCAGCGTGTCGGTCGCGTTGCCGGGCCCGCCGCGGGTCGTGGCAAAGACGTACTCGAAGATCTTGAAGGCGTCGAGCGCGCGCAGGAGCACGGCGATCGCGATGACCGGCCGCAGCAGCGGCAGCGTCACGCTCCGGAAGGTCAGCCACCAGGACGCGCCGTCCACGCGGGCGGCCTCGAACGGCTGGGTCGGCAGCGACTCGAGGCCGGCGAGCAGCAGGAGCACCATGAACGGCGTCCACTGCCACACGTCGATCGCGATGATCGTCGGCAGCGCCAGGTGGGGGCCGAAGAAGTCGATCGTGACGCCGATGCCGCCGAGCAGCGACGGGATCGGGCCGAGCTGCTGGTTGAGCAGGAACCGGAACATCAGGCCGACGGCGATCGGCGTGACGAACATCGGCGTGAGCAGGAACGCCCGCGTGGCGTCGCGCGCCCAGCGCTGGCGCTGCAGCGCCAGCGCGAGGGCGAGGCCGATGACGAGCTCGCAGGCGACCGCGAAGAGCACGAACACCAGCGTGTTGCGCATCGCCGTGCCGTAGTCGCCGTCGCTGAGCAGCGACGTGTAGTTCTTGAGCGCGACGACCTCGGTGTCGGGGCTCGTGATCGTGCGGTTGGTCAGCGACAGCCACGCCGAGTAGCCCAGGGGGTAGGCCACCACCGCGCCCATGAGCAGGAGCAGCGGCCCGAGCAGTCGCCAGCGAAGGGGGATCCGGGACATGAGGAGGGTCGTTCGGGTGGGGCGCCGGTGGGCGCCCCACCCGTCCGGGGTCAGCGGTCCAGCGTCTCCTGGGCGCGCTTGGCGGCCTCGGAGATGGCGGCGTCGACGGACTTCTGGCCGGCGACGGCGGCGTTCAGCTCCTCACCGACGACGTTGATCATCTCCTCGGCGTTCTTGCCGTCGGCCAGCGGGGCCGCGTCCGAGAGGATGCTCTTGACCGTCTGGTAGTAGTCCTTGCCAAAGCCCTTCTTCCAGACCTCGGGGTCGTCCATGGCGCTGTTGCGGACGGGCGCGCCGCCCTTGATGACGCGCTCCTTCTCGTGCTCCTTGGACGTGAGCCAGCTCACGAACGCCCACGCGGCGTCCGGGGTCGCCGAGTTGCTCGGGATGCCCCAGTACCAGGCGCCCAGCACCGCCTTGCCGCCCGGGACCTCGGCGATGCCGAAGTTGTCGTTGGCCTTCTTGAGCGTCGGCAGCGTCCAGTTGTAGGAGATGAGCTGCGCGGCCTTGCCGGCCGAGGCCGAGCGGATGGCCTCGTCGAACGCCCAGTTGAGCGAGTTCTTCGGCGCGGAGCTCTTGTAGATGTCGATGTAGGTCTGCAGCGCCTTGCGGGCCTGCGGCGAGTCGAGCGTCACCTTGCCGTCGGGGCCCTGGATCGAGCCGCCGGCGGCGAAGAGGTAGTTCGCCCACTCCTCGAAGATCTTGTAGCCCTTCTGCGGCTGCATCGCGACCCCGGCCATGCTGCTGGTCGTGAGCTTCTTGGCGTCGGCGGCGAACTCGTCGAGCGTGGTCGGCGGCTTCAGCCCGGCCTTCTTGTACAGGTCCTTGCGGTAGACGAGCGCGAGGCCGTAGTTGTAGAAGGGGATGCCGTAGGTCTTGTCGTCGACGTTGGCGATGTCGCGCAGGGGCTGGCTGAAGTCCTCGGGCTCGTAGCCCTTGACCGCGGCGATGCGGTCGTCGAGCGGCGACAGGAACCCGCCCTTGGCGAAGTCGGTCATCCAGGGGTTGTCGACGGCGATCAGGTCGTACGTCGGCTTGCTGGCCAGGAACGAGCTGACGATGCGGTCGCGCATCTGGTCGTAGGTCAGCGCCTGGATCTGGACGTCGACGTTCGGGTACGCCTTGTGGAACTCCGGGAGCATCGACTTGACGATGTCCGTGTCCGGGACCTGCTCCATGATCACGCGCACCGTGCCCGAGACCTTCTGGGGGTCGAGGGTGCCGGCGCCGCCGCCGGAGCTCGAGCTGCTGCTGCTGTTGCTGCTGCCGCCGCAGGCAGAGAGCGCCACCGCGGCGATCAAGGCGGCGCAGAGTGCCGTCAACCAACGCTTCATCGTGTACCTCACTCCTTCTCCAGGACGCCGCGGATGCGGCGCCAGACGGGACTTGGGCCGCACGCTCAGGCGCGCACGACCTCGACCTCATGTTCGACGAACCGCGCCACGACGTCGTCCGAGGCGCCCTCGTCGGTGACGAGGACGTCGACGCGGTCCAGGGGGCAGACGGATGCGACCGCGACGCGCTCCAGCTTCGTCGAGTCGGCGAGGACGACGCAGCGGCGCGCGCTCGCGAGGGCGGCGCGCTTCACGCGGGCGTCGTCGAGGTTGAACTCGGTCACGCCGGCATCGGGGTCGATGCCGCCGGCCCCGAGGAAGACGGTGTCGCAGCGCAGGTCGGCGAACGCGCGCTCGGCCAGGTCGCCGACGAGCGACAGCTCGCCCGGGCGGGCGATGCCCCCGGTCACGATGACGCGGAGATCGGGGTTCTGCGTCAGCAGCTCGGCGGCGCGCAGGTTGGGCGTCAGGATCGTGAGCCCGGTGCGCGCGGTGAGCGCTCGCGCCAGCTCCAGCGGCGTGGTGCCGACGTCGATGATCAGCGCCTCGGCCTCCCCGACCAGGGCGGCGGCGGCCTGGCCGATCCGGACCTTCTCGTCGCCGCGGCGGGAGGCGCGCAGCGCGAAGGGCGGCTCGTACCCGCGAGAGACGGCCGTGATGGCGCCGCCGTGGACCCGGCGCAGGAGCCCCTTGCGCTCGAGCGCCTCGAGGTCGCGGCGGATCGTCATCTCCGAGACGCCGGTGGTGCGGCTCAGCTGGGCGACGGTGACCTCGCCGTGCTCCTCCAAGGCCTGCAGAGCCAGGCGGTGACGCTCGCGGGCGTGCATCGAGGTGCGACCTTACACGAAGCCTGTTCGAAAGGGCGCAGTCGAACATCAATCGTGTGCGAGAGAACATCGGCGACGCCGATTCGCACGTCTCGATGCGCCGCCGGCAGGCCGCTCTGGCCCCGGCGCGGCGGTCAGGACCGCTGCGCCAGCACGTCCTCGGCCGCCGCCTCGGCCTGCTCGAGCTGCCCCCGCACGAGGTCCAGGCCCGCGCGCCAGAAGCCGGGGTCGGTCAGGTCCAGGCCGGCGATCTCCGCCAGCTCCTCCGGGCTGCGCGAGCCGCCGGCGGCGAGCATCTCGAGGTAGCGGGGCACGAAGGCCTCGCCCTCCTCGAGGTAGCGGCCGTAGACCGACAGCGCGAGCAGCTGCCCGTAGGCGTAGGCGTAGACGTAGCCCGGGGTCCCGATGAAGTGGGGGACGTAGGACCACCAGCAGCGGTAGCCCTCGGTGACCTCGACGGCGTCGCCGAGCAGCTCCTCCTGCGACTGGGCCCACAGGTCGCCGATCTTGTCGACGCTCAGCTCGCCCTCCGTCCGGCGCGCGGTGTGCGCGAGGTCCTCGAAGCGGTTCATGGCGACCTGGCGGAACACCGTGGCGATCGACCCCTCGATGTTCTCGGCCAGCAGCGACAGCCGCGACTCGGCGCTGTCGGCTTCGTCGAGCAGGCGGCGGAAGACGAGCGTCTCGCCGAACACCGACGCCGTCTCGCAGACCGTCAGCGGGGTGTGCTGCTCGAACACGCCGCGGTCGATCGCGAAGTAGGCGTGCAGGCCGTGGCCGAGCTCGTGGGCGAGCGTCAGCACGTCGCGGCGCTTGTGCGTGTAGTTGAGCATCACGTACGGGTGGACGCTCGGGACGGTGTAGGCGCAGAAGGCGCCACCGCGCTTGGCCGGGCGCACCGGGGCGTCGATCCAGCGCTCGTCGAAGAAGCGGCGGGCGCCGTCGGCCATCACGGGCGAGAAGTCGTGGAACGACTCGAGCACCGTGTCGCGGGCGGCGTCCCATCCGTAGCTGGGCTCCTCGCCGGCGACCGACGCCATGCGGTCGTAGTCGGCCAGGCGGTCGACGCCGAGCAGGCGGGCCTTGAGGCGGTACCACCGCCGCGGCAGCTCGTAGGCCTCGCGCACCGCCTCGACCAGCGCCTGCACCGACTCGTCGCTGGCCTCGTTGGAGAGGTTGCGCGAGGAGATCCACGTCGGGTAGCGGCGCAGCCGGTCGTCGACGGCCTTGTCGGCCATCAGCGTGTTGAAGATGTAGCCGCGGATGCGCAGCGTGGGCTGGAGCGCGGTGGTCACGCGCTCTGCGACGTGGGCGCGCAGCGCGCGGTCCGGGGAGGCCAGGCGCGCCAGGGCGGCGTCGAGCGGCACGGGCTCGGCCTCGCCGTCGAGCTCGACCTTGACCGCGCTGGTGACCTCGCTGAACAGCCGGCTCCACGCGTCGCGGCCGGTGACCGACTTCTCGGCCATGACCTTCTCCTCCGGCTCGGAGAGCAGGTGCGGCCGGTAGCGGCGCATCGTCTTGAGGTGGTGGCGCGCCTTCTCGAGGCCGGGCGCCTGGATCAGCTCCTCGGCGCGCTCGTCGTCGAGCGCCGCCCACTCCAGCTCGAAGAAGAGGAGCTTGGTCTCGATGCCGGTGCCGCGCTCCTGCACGCGCTGCAGCAGCGCGCCGTTGGCGGGGTCGGCGGTGTCGCAGCTGAAGCGCAGCGAGGCGTACGAGCCGACGCGTCCGACCATCTCGGCGATGGTGCCGATCTCCTCGACCGCGGCGGCCAGGCCGTCGCCGTCGAGCTCGGCGACCTTGCCGGCGTACCGCTCGGCGAAGGCGGCGGCGCGGCGGTCGGCCTCGTCGAGGAGGCGGTCGGCGCCGGCTTCGCCCTCACCGTCGACGAGCGGCTCGAGATCCCAGGCGACGTCTTCCGGTGCAGTCGTGCTCATGCCCCCACGATACGGTGCGCGGATGGCCGTGGCCGACCAGCAGACGGTGCGCACCGAGCGGCTGCTGCTGCGCCGCTGGACGCCGGCCGACGCCGAGCCGCTGGCGGCCATCAACGCCGATCCGCGGGTGATGCGGTTCATCGGCCGTGGCGCCCCGATCGGCCCGGCGCTGAGCGACGCGCTGATCGCCCGCTTCGAGCGCGAGTGGGACGCGCGCGACCACGGCATCTGGGCCGTCGAGGAGCTGACGGCGCCCGGCGAGCTGCGCGGCTTCTGCGGGCTGACCGTGCCGATGTTCCTGCCCGCGGTGCTGCCGGCCGTCGAGGTCGGCTGGCGGCTGGCGCCCGGCGCGTGGGGGCGGGGGATCGCCACCGAGGCAGCGCGGGCGGCGCTGGCGTTCGGCTTCGAGCGCGCGGGGATGCGCGAGATCATCGCCATCGTCCACCCGGACAACGACCGGTCGCTGCGGGTCTGCGCGAAGCTCGGCATGACGCCGCGGCGCGACCGTCCGCAGCCGGGCTCCGGGCAGCGCCTGCGGGTGCTCGGGGTCGCGCGCGACCCCGAGCCCGATCTGCTGCGGCCTACGTGAGCGCCCGGTGGGCGGCGCGGCCGGCGATGCGGTTGCCGACCGTCCGGAAGCGCGGCTCGAACGGTCCGAGCCCGACCTGCTGCGCGGCGGGGAGGATCTGCTCCTCGGCGAACGCCTCGAATGAGGCGGGCGAGTCCCACAGGTCGACGACGACCATGCCCCCGTGCTCGCCGATCGCCGCGGTGTGGGCGACCGCGCGGTGCCGGTGGTGGACGTGGGCGTCCATGTGGCTTGCGAGCTCGTCGTAGCGCTCGGGGCCGGCGTCGGGCATCTCGACGAGCACCAGCACGCGCGCGTCGGTCGCGCTCCCCTGGAGCCGGTCGTGCACGGGCAGGATCCGCGGCTGGGCCTCCGGGGCACCGGCCTGCGCGGTGGCGGGGCCGAGCCGCTCGTGCGCGAAGCGCTCCAGGGCCTCCTGGGACTCCCAGACGTCGCAGATGAGCAGCCCGTCGTCGTCGGCGCAGGCGACGTGGTCGACGAGGCCCTCTGGGGCGTCCGCGTCGCCGTGGATGCCCATGAGGTCGTTGACCCGCTCGTAGGTCTGCCAGGGCGTCTGGCCCCAGTCGA
The DNA here is from genome assembly GCA_035765735.1 of Baekduia sp. GTDB lineage: Bacteria > Actinomycetota > Thermoleophilia > Solirubrobacterales > Solirubrobacteraceae > Baekduia. Next base: position 48,230 of record DASTWY010000006.1, read on the forward strand.
GCAGCATGAGGACGGACATCGCAGCCTCCTTGTCTCGCGGGGATGTCGCGTCGCGACGATGGTCCTCCTGGGGCCGCGGGCCGGCAAGGCGCCGGAGTCGCAGGGTGGTCTCGGCCGTTGGATTGGCACGCCGCGGGGTGTCGCTAGAATGAACGGCGACACATACCGGGGGACGACAGGCTTCGACGTGGTCGATTCCGCCGGGATGGTCGCGAGCCGAGGTTCCCGGTGGCCTCGTAAAACTCCGGGAAAACCATATGTGCGGACTCTCACGAGTACGCCCTCGCTGCTTAGTCACTGACTAGGTGAACGAGGTTCCGCCCCCCGCCTGCCGGCCGCGGGGGCGTCGGAATCAGAATGCCGGCTCACCCGGGGAGGTCCGCTTCCGCCGAACCGGGGACATTCTCAGGGAGCTGGTCACCCGGGACCCTGTCGGTGCGGCAACCGGGTGACGAGAACAGAGCGCCGACTACGCTCGTAGAAGCCATTTCTGCGCGATCGCGGACGCGGGTTCAATTCCCGCCGTCTCCACCTGGACAGTTGATCCAAGAGCTCCGGAAACGGGGCTCTTGGTCGTTCTGGGGCCGCCCGGTTGGCCGGCGAACGGGCTCGGGCTGCGTCCGGGCGGCCCCTGCCGGCCAACCTGGCCCGTATGTGGCCCAGAACGCGCGGCGGCCGCCCAGGGGTCATCCCCGGAGCGGCCGGTGTCGATCTCGTATGGCTCGTGGGCGGTGCCGCTGGCGGCGGGCTACGTCGCGGCGGCGACGGGCGCGCCGCGTGGGCGGCGTGAGGGCGGCAGCCGGTCGCCGAGCTTGAGCCGTTCGGCGGCTTCGCCGTAGGGTGCGCCGAGGCTCATGCGGGCGCGCATGTCGGCGAACTTGCCAGCGGCGGCGATGGCCTTGTCGCGGCCCTTGCGCTCGGGGTCGTGCGGGTTGCGGCGGGCGGAGCCGAGCCAGCCTTCGCGGTGGCAGATGCGCAGCCACTCGATCAGGCAGGCGACGTTCGCGCGCAGGCGGTGGCCGCCGATGCCGATCGCCTTGGGGCGGTTGGCGTTGCCGGTGCCCGCGACGCGGTAGCGGTCGCGCCACCAGTCGTGGACGGCCTCGTAGGAGTCGTGGCTGGCGCGCAGCTCGTGGTAGAGCGGGTCGGTGCGCCAGAGGCTGGTGAGGTAGCGCGGCGAGATGCGCAGCGAGATCGTCTGGTCCTTCGCGCAGCCGGGGTCGACGCCGAGCATGCAGCGCACCCAGAGGCGCGGGCCGTCCTTGTCCGAGACGGCGTGGCGGACGAAGTGCGTCGGTCCGCCGCAGTGCTTGCAGCGCACGACGCCGTGGCGGTCGAACCGGTCGTGATCGTGGCGGACGCCGTCGCCACCTGAGGCGCGCCACGGGATGACCGGCGCCACGCCGCGCTCGTGCAGCTTGGTGAAGACGGATGCGACGGAGTAGCCGCGGTCACCGACGATCGTCTCGGGGTCGTTACCGATGAGGCGGCGGACGTTGTCGTACATGTCGTCGAAGACGTCGTACTCCTGGTAGCTGGCGTTGTAGACGCCGGGGAACACGACCGCGCCAGTGAAGTGGTCGACGGCCTTCTGGCTGTAGTAGCCGTGCCAGAAGCGACGGGCTCCGCGCGGGCCCATGTAGGCGCGGATGCCGGCGTCGGTGTCGCGGGTGACGTACCAGCATCCGCCGATCAGCACGCGCTTGAGCACGCGGCCGTCGCGGCGCACGAGGCGGACCTTGTCGGGGTTCTTCAGCCGGGGGTCGCTGGCGCGCTCGGCCGGCTCCTGGCCGGCGAGATCCTGGCGGTGCTCGCGGGCGACCTCGCTGAGCTCGCGCTGCGGCCGGCGTGCCGTGCCGGCGTAGCCGCGGCCGTACCGCTTGCCCCGCTGCGGGCATGGCTCATGGCCCTCGCAGTCGTGGACGAGGGCGGCGTGCGTCTCGTCCTCGGTGCCGTCGATGTGGATGTGAGCGCCGACTCGCGGCTCGTGGCGCCGGGCGTGCTTGACGAGCGTCCCGACGGCGGCGAGGACGACATCCGCGAACTCGCGCAGCTCGCCGAACCGCTCCATGACGCGGCCGTACGGCGGCTTGGCGTCGAATCCGCACTCGCGCCACAGGTCGTCGGTGGTCTGGTCGTGCCACGGCTGCACATCGACGTGGCCGGAGACGACGAAGGCGACGCAGGCCAGCACCCAGTGCCCGGCCTCGCGCCGGCGGCCCCAGTTCTTGTCTACGGTGGTCCGCTCGCGCAGCGTGCTCCACACCCACGCCTGCGACTTGAGCAGGCGGACCATGCCGATCGCCGACGACAGCTCGCGGTCGCGCGAGAAGTACGTGGCGCCGGGCAGGCGGTCGGGTGGTGTGAAGCGGGTCGGCGGCATCCGTGCGCCTGGAAGATCGGGCCGCGGAGCGCCCACGAGCGCATACAGCCATTCAGATTCTTTCTACGGGCGCGAGAGACTACGAACATATGTTCGTACCGTCAAGCGCCGCGGCGCCGGGCCGACCAGTCCCGATCTTCGCGTCGCAGCCCGGTCGCCCCGTCTCCGGCATGTCGAACAGGCCGCCACAGCGAGGCCGGATCCGGCGGCCGGGCTGCGTCTACCGAGAAGGTCTTCCACTCGCGCCACGAGTCCTCGATGACGTCGTCGAGCTCGACACCCAGGGCGAGTGCCGCGTTCTGTAGGTAACGGAGCGGCGGGTTGTCGGTGCTAGCCCGCTCCAGGCGCCGGTAGGTCGGCAGCGAGATGCCGATGGCGACGGCCAGCTCCTCCTGCGTGAGGCCTCGGTGCATCCGCCACCGCGCGAGCTTGGTCTCCGCCTTGGTACCGGGATCTTCGCGGGCCGGCATCGCCGCAACGTACCTGCCGACGAACTCGCGTGACGCCTTGGAGCAGACGCCGATCCGCCGTACGCTCAACACGTGGCCGCGTCGCATGACCCAAGCTCCTCCGCGTCGACCGCGCACGTCGCCTGGGCGGGCGCCGATGTTCGGCCCGAGGACGCCGTCGAGTGGATCCGCGACCGCGTCCCGCCTCCTCCGCCTGACGAGCTCGCCAAGCTGCCGGACGGGCGTCGGCGCCTCGGCCCGTGCGCCGCCTGCGGGCGCGCGGTCTACGGCCACAGCCGCCAAGCGGCCTGCCACGAGTTTGGCTTCCTGTGGCATGACCGCTGCGCCGAGGACTACCCCTTCCCAGGGCGCACCTCGTACTGACGTCGACGAGCGGAGACGGCGGCCGGCTCCGCTTCTAGCATGGGCCGATGCCGGCGGCACCGGACGACTGGCGGCGCCAAGGGCAGGAGGACTACCTGCGCGGCGCCCGCCTCACCTGGAAGCGCTACCAGGCGCTCAGCGCCCAGTGGGAGCACGAGCACTGCGAGTTCTGCTGGCAGAAGTTCCTGGATGCCGAGTACTCCCCGGAGCATCGGCGGGCGTTGGAGGAACGGTCCGACGACATCGAGCCCGCCGGCTACACGAACCTCGCGGCGGGCGACGTCCCCGCCGGCAAGTGGTGGATCTGCAAGCGCTGCTTCGAGGACTTCGCTGACGAGATCGAGTGGGTCGTGGTCGAGAGCGATCCCGACGCGTGGCCGTACGGCGCGCACGAGCCGGATCAGCGACCGACCGCTGAGGACTACGTGCCGCCGGAAGGGCAGTGGTTGCCGAGGCCCGAGTAGCCGCGCGTTGCGGCCGCTCTCGCGGCCATGTCGCGACCGTCGGCGCGACACGGAGACGACGCCGCCGAGACCGGCCGGCGCCCTAGCTTCGCGGTGATGCGCTCCGGCGACGGCCGCTACTCCACCCGCTTCGATGACCTCCTGCTGCTGGACGCGGTCGTCGCTGTCGCGGCGCTCGCCGATCCGCCCAATGGCATCGCCGTCACCCAGCGCTCGTTCGACCCTGCGCGTCACCGCAGCGACGGCTTCGCCGACGCCCCGACGGCCCGGCAGATCGTGGCCGTGCTCGGCCTCCGCTGGGAGGCTGTGCTGCAGGTGGCGCACGCACCTGCTGCCGACCGGTCCCACTACCTCGCCGTCCTGCAACGCGACGCCGCGGTGGACTGGCTCACCGATGACGTCGTCGCAAGCGCACTTCGCGTGGTCGCACGGCGGCTCGGTCACGACACCCTGACGCCGATCGCGTACCGCGGCGAACGCGCTGTGGTCGTCGCCGCCGACGCGGCACGCCATCGCCACGGCGGTGCGCTGCGCCTCCCGACGGAGAACCAGATCACCGCGCACGCCGGATCCTGGGACGCCGCCCTCGAACTGGCTGGGCTTGAGGAGCGGCGACGCGGAGGCTCGTCGCCGACCGGACGCTCCTTCGACGAGCTGCTCGACCTCTGCTTCGATGCGCACGGCACCGAGCCGACGGCCGGCGAGCTGGAGCTGTTCGCGCGCGCGAACGGGCTCCGACACGGACGTCGCCGCAGGCCATGGCCGGCGATCGTCGCCGAGTGGAAGGAGCGCCGCGCGGACGCGGGCCTGCCGGTTCCCGACCGGCCGCCGCCGAAGAAGAAGCGCCCGGATTACGCAGCGCCCATCGCGCGCCTCCAGGGCGCCGACGGACGCTTGAACCGGTGGACGTTGGAGGACTGCGTCGAGGCGATGGCGCGCTACCTCGCCGAGCCGGGGACCCGCCGACCAAGCCAGCGAGGCTACGACGAGTGGGTACGTCGCACGGACGGTGTTCCTTGGAGCTCGGTGCTGGGTCGCTATGGCGGCTTTGACGCTGTCCTCGCTGCTGCTCGGTCAGCGAAGTAGTCCGCCACCGCTGCGACGCTTGACGCCGTGCTTCGGCGTCTTGTCATCCAGAACTTCCGCAGCCTCGAAGAGGTGGCGATCGACCTCGACCCCCTGACGGCGCTTGTCGGGCCAAACGGGTCAGGCAAGAGCTCCATCCTGCGCGCCCTGGACATGGCACTCGGCCAGAGCTGGCCGACGATCCGCAGCTTCCGGCTTCCGCATGACTTCACGCGCTTCGACGACACGCGAGATCTGCGCATCCGGGTACGCGTCGATCCGCCGCTCATGCACGTCGACGCCATGAAGAAGGACCACGCGGTCCACGGCTTCGAGCTCCGCGTCGCGCCTTACACCCGCCGCACAAGGCGCGCCGAACGCGGCGATCTGCACTGCGACTTCCACCCGCTCGGCAACGACGGGACGGTCCCGACCATCGCGCTCAACATGGGGAAGGGCGGCCCGAACTTCGGCCCGTTCACGAACGTTCCACCGGCTCTCCGCGACGACGCCCGAGTGCTGTTCGTCGACCACCGACGCTCGGTGATCCAGCACCAACCGTGGGCCCGCGGCTCGATCCTCGCTCGACTGCTGGGGCCGGCGCGGCGGGAGCTGGGCGAGATCGAGTTCGAGCCCGGCGTCACCCATAGCGAGGCCTTCACCGAGCGGTACCAGGCCGCCGTCGAAGCCCTACGGACGCCGCGCGTCCGCGAGATCGAGTCGACGATCTCCGAGACCGCACGGCAGACGCTCGGCTTCCTGGGCTCGGCAGTCACCGGCAACCTCGGCGTTCGCTTCGGCTTCGCGGACCCGGCCAACCCCTTCGGCACCCTGCGGCTGCTCTACGACGAGGGCGGCATGGAGCTGCCAGCCGAGGAGGTCGGCTCCGGCATCCAGAGCGCCATCGTGGTCGGCATCTTCGAGGCGTTCCGGCGGCTCGGAACGTCAGTGGGCACCGTCCTGATCGAAGAGCCCGAGATGTACCTGCACCCACAGGCCCAGCGGTACTTCCACCGGCTACTGGTTGACCTCGTCGACAGCGGCCAGTGCCAGGTGATCTACTCGACCCACTCGCCGATCTTCGCCGACATCACGCGCTTCGAGTCCATCCGTCTCGTTAGGCGTGCGCCGGGCGCGATGACGACGGTCACGGCCGTCAACAAGGAGGAGGACCGCGAGTTCCTCGCCAAGCGGCGCAGCGATCAGAAGCTGGTTGCGTTCACGACGGCGCGAAGCGAGGCGCTGTTCGCCCACAGGGCGCTCCTGGTGGAGGGCGCCGCGGACGTCCTTGCGGTCCGCATGCTGGCCGAGCGTGAAGACCTTGACCTCGACGGCGAGAACCTGAGCGTCATCGACTGCGGCTCCAAGCACGCGATCCCGTTCATCGCCCGCACCTGTCGCGCCCTCGGCATCCCGGTCGTCGTTCTACACGATCGAGACGTGCTGCCGGTCGAGGGTGACGAAGACGAGAGGACCAAGATCGAAGCCCAGAACCGCGTCGAGGTGAAGGCCAACGACGCCATCGCCGACGCGGTGGGTGATGGGAGCAAGGTCTTCGTCGCGGAACCCAGCCTGGAAGGCCTGCTCGGCATCTCCGCCAACGCGCGGGACAAGCCACGACGCGTCGCCGAAGCCCTGGAGGGCGCCGTCGCCGAGGCGTGGCCGGCGCCGGTGCGTTCTGCGCTCGCTGCGCTGACCGAAGGGTGAGGCCTCAGCTCAGGCGCTGAACGGCGAACGCGATCGCGATCACGCCCAGCAGAACTCCGGTCACGACGAGGAAGCCGCGCCCACCGAAGACCGTGACCTCACGTGCGATCAGCGCGGCGAACAGGAGGCCGATCGCAACGAACCCAAGCCACGGCGCGTTGAGGACGGCCATCGCGACAAGCACGACCGCGAGCAACGCCGTGGCGATGAGCGCAGTCTTCGCGGCCGAGAGGCGGGTTTCCACGATCACCACGTTCCCGGGGCGTTGCTCTGCCAATCTCGCGCCACCCGCGCGTCCGTACAGACACCGGCTGAGCGCGCGTACAGACGTGCGCTTCTGGAGGGCTGCAGCCCAGGCGCCACGGTATTCCGAAGCTGTCCCACCTGGCGAGCTATCCAAAGAGCTTTCGGAAATCGGATAGCCCAAAGAAAACCCCGCTCCGGCGGGGTTTTCTGCGTTCTAGGGCCGGGTTGCCGGGCGCCGGCGCGACCCTCAGACGGTGGCCCGGCCCGGCCGGAGGCCCCCTGACGTCAAGCCGGGCAGGGGCGCTCCCGGCGCCCCTACCCGACCTGCGATCTGGTTCTCAGTCGGTGCTCTGCGCCGCTCAAGGACCCGCCCTGGAAGTTCGAGCGCTCGCCCTGTGCCCAAGAGTTTCAGCCCGTCTGTCGCCGTGGCGCTGGCGCGTCAGGCGACAGGGTTGCCCAGCGGCGCCACTCGTCCTCGATGAGCTCGTCGAGCTCGACGCCGAGCCGCCAGACGGGTGCGGACCTCAGTGCGCTGACCGGGCCTGGATCCCATGGCGCCGAAGCCTACGTCGGGGCCCTGATGGCAGGCCCACATCGGCTGAAGTCGAATTTGGAATCTGCGTCAGCCAAACGAAAATGCAGCAAGTCGGCAATATGGCCGCTTACGGTGAAGCGAACATGGCCACGGACGAGCAGACCAACCTGAAGCCCGAGCAGCGCGCGCGGAAGATCATCGACGCGCAGCTGAAGGCCGCCGGCTGGGGCGTGCAGGCCCACAAGGCGATGAACCTCGGCGCGGCGCGCGGCGTGGCGGTGCGCGAGTTCCCCACGGCGCTCGGGCCCAGCGACTACCTGCTCTACGTCGATCGCAAGGCCATCGGCATCGTCGAAGCCAAAAAGGGGGGTGCGACGCTGAGCGGTGTCGAGGAGCAGGCCGAACGCTACGCCAAGGGCTACACGAAGCGAGCCGAGGAGCTCGGTCTCCCCAACTGGGGCCTGCCGCTGCCGTTCTACTACCTGACGAACTCCGAGGAGATCTACTTCTCCAGCCGACTGGATCCGATCGTCCGCCCGCGCGAGGTCTTCCACTTCCACCGCCCCGAGCACCTGTTGTCAGAAGTCAAGGACGGCTCGCTGCGGCAGGGGCTGCGCCAGCTCGGGCCGCTGGTCGAGGAGGGGCTCCGGACGCCGCAGATCGAGGCGCTGACCGGCCTCGAGGAGTCGATGCGCGATGACCGCCCGCGTGCGCTCGTGCAGATGACCATGGGCGGCGGAAAGACGATCGCCGCCGTCGCGCACGCCTACCGCTTGCTCGACCAGGCCAAGGGCAAGCGCATCCTGTTTCTCGTCGACCGCCGCAACCTGGGCATCCAGGCCAAGCGTGAGTTCGACAACTGGGTCACGCCGGAGGGCCGCAAGTTCGGCGAGCTGTACGTCGTCCAGCACCTGACCTCGAACACGATCACCGAGGCATCCGACGTCGTCATCACCACCATCCAGCGCCTGTATTCGATGCTGCGCGGCGAGGAGGACTTCGACGCCGAGCGCGAGGACGTCTCAGCGTGGGAGTCGAGCGACGACTTCAGCCAGCAGCTGCCGGTGACCTACCAGCCGAAGGTCCCGGTCGAGACCTTCGACACCATCTTCATCGACGAGTGCCACCGCTCGATCTACGGGCGCTGGGGCCAGGTGCTCGACTACTTCGACGCCTTCCTCATCGGCCTGTCGGCCACGCCGGCGAAGGAGACCTACGGCTACTTCTCGACCAACGTGGTCGGGGAAGGCCTCAAGCCGAACGTCGTCTCCCGCTACACCCACGCCCAGTCGGTAGCCGACGGCGTCAACGTCGACTACCGCGTGTTCCGCGTCAAGACGCGGATCACCGAGCAGGGTTCCGAGCTCGAAGCGGGCGAGTGGGTCCAGCTGCGCGACAAGCAGACCCGCAAGGTGGACGTCGAGGAGCTCGAGGAGGACTTCGCCTACGACGAGAGCAAGCTCGATGTCGCCGTCGTCGCGATGGACCAGATCCGTACGGTGGTGCGCGCGTTCAAGGAGGGCTTGAGCGAGCTGTTCCCCGGCCGCACCGAGGTGCCCAAGACCGTCATCTTCTGCAAAGACGACAGCCACGCCGAGGACGTGCTCAAGATCGTGCGCCAGGAGTTCGCGCGCGGCTCGGAGTTCGCCAAGAAGATCACCTACCGCACCGAGGGCTCAAGCCAGCAGGCCATCCAGGACTTCCGCACGGACCCGCGCTTCCGCATCGCCGTCACGGTCGACCAGGTCTCTACCGGCACCGACATCAAGGCGATCGAGTGCCTGCTGTTCCTACGCAAGGTCCGCTCGCGGCTGCTCTTCGAGCAGATGAAGGGACGAGGCGTCCGCACGATCAAGAACGACGACCTGCGCGCCGTCACGCCCGACGCCGCCGCCAAGACCCACTTCGTTCTGGTCGACGCCGTCGGCATCACCGACGACGACCACGCCTGGGCCGCTGCCCCACCGCTGGATCGCGAGCCGACAACGCCGCTGAAGACGCTGCTGCAGCGGCTCGCCGAGGGCGTCACTTCCGACGACCTGCTTAACACCCTCGGTGCGCGCCTGGGTCAGCTCGAGCGCCGGCTCGACGACGACCAGCGATCCGCGCTGTCCACGGCTCTCGACGGCAAGAGCCTCAAGCGCCTAGCCCACGACCTCGTCTGGGCAGTCGACCCCGAGACCCGTGAGACCGAGCTGCCGCACCGTCGTGACGACGCCGACTCGCTCGATGATGACGAACGTGCGCGGGCGCTGGCCGAGATCCGCGAGGAGCTCGTGAACGACGTCATCACGCCGCTGCTCTCCGGGGAGGCACGTGAGGCCATCCTCGGCATTCAGCGCAGCACTAACCAGGTCATCGACCACCAGTCCATAGACGAGGTGCTTGAGGTCGAGATCCGCGACGACCGCGCCCGCGAGATCGTCGACACCTGGGAGACGTTCATCGATCAGCACCGCGACGAGTACGTGGCGCTCGCCGCGTACTTCGGCCAGCCGCACCGCCGCCGCCTGAGCCTCAAGGACGTTCGTGAGCTAGCCAACGCCATCAGCCTGCCGCCGCACAACCTGACGCCCGACCGGCTCTGGGCGGCATACGCCCAGCTGGAGAAGACCAAGGTCAAGGGCGCCGGCCACCGCAAGCTCGCCGACCTGGTCAGTCTTGTCCGGTACGCCACCCACACTGACGATGAGCTACGGCCGCTTGCCGAACTCGTGCATCTGCGCTTCGACATGTGGCTCACTGAGCAGATGAGCGACGGGCAGACCTTCACCGACGACCAGCTGCGCTGGCTGCGCATGGTCGCCGATCACATCGCCGCCAGCCTCTCCATCGAGCCCGACGACTTCGATCTGGACCCCTTCCGGTCCGAGGGCGGCATCTACCGCGCGCATGAGCTCTTCGGGGAGCAGCTGCGGCCCGTCCTCGAGCAGCTCAACGAGAGGCTGGTGAGCGCGTGACCGCGAAAACGCCAATACCGGTGCATTGGACGTGGGTGGAGCTGCGAGACGTCGCCGACTGTCGTCTAGGCAAGATGCTCGACAAGGCAAAGAACAAGGGCCAGCTCCGGCCATACCTACGCAACATCAATGTCCAGTGGGGTCGCGTCGATACGACAGACCTGAAGACGATGCGTATCTCGGACGATGAGCGCGAGACGTACGCGGTTGTCCAAGGCGACCTCCTTGTCTGCGAGGGCGGAGAGCCGGGGCGATGCGCCATCTGGGACGGCTCGGCGGAGGTCTACTTCCAGAAGGCCTTGCATCGAGTCCGGACAGGGCCAGAGCTGCGCGTCGAGTTCCTCCAGTACTTCTTGGAGTACGCGGCCACGTACGGCCTCTTCGATCACCTGATGACTGGTTCGACGATCAAGCACCTTCCTGCGAGGAATCTGGCGAAGGTGATGGTTCCGCTGCCCGACGTTCATGAGCAGGACCGGATTCTCGGCTTCGTTAATCAGACCCTGCAGTGGGCCGGTGAGGTTGACGTTCAGCTAGCCGATGCAGAGGCACGCACTGAGCTGTTTCGGCTAGCAGCGCTCGGCGAACTGGCACGGACGTGCGATGAAGGAGGCACTGAGCGCGCCACCGTCAGCGACGTCGCGGACATTGTCACGCCGCCCGGAAAACTCAAGACGAGTGAATATGCCGCCTCGGGCGAATACCCAGTCATCGACCAGGGCGAGGCGGCCGTCGCTGGATACTCGAACCGGCGAGAGCTCGTACTTCAGGATCCACCGTACGTCTGTTTCGGCGACCACACCAGGCGGGTCAAGTTGGTCGATCGTCCCTTTATTCAAGGAGCAGACGGTCTCAAAATCATCAAGCCACAGCAGGGCATCGATGCCGCATGGCTCGCACGCCGGCTCGAGGCGATCCCGTTGGGTAGTCGTGGGTACGCCCGCCACTTTGGCGACCTGCGAAGGTCGGAGTTCGGCCTACCTACGCTTGCCGACCAGCGTCAGACGCTCGAACGCTACGCGACGGCTGACCGAGGCCGGTCCGAGATGTCGGCTGAGCTCGAACGACTTCGGCGCCTCCTTGCGGACCTCCGAAAGTCTGTGCTGCACAGCGCCTTTACCGGACGGTTCGCGCCGGGCCAGGCCGTCCTCGCGCACGAGATGCTTCTTCTCGACAACCGGTCTGATCAGGAAGTCACCGGCGTTCCTGCGCGTGGCTGACATGACTGCAACAAGTTGGGCGGAATCGCCCAACGGAGGGACGGGCTGAGGCATGGTCAAGAGCGATATGTCTGCTGAATCGCGCGTGCTCACCCAGAAGCTCTGGAGCTACTGCAAGGTCCTCCGTGATGATGGCCTCACGTACGGCGACTATCTGGAGCAGCTCACCTACCTGCTGTTCTTGAAGATGGCGCACGAGCGGACGCAGCCGCCGCGCATCGAGCCGTCACGCATCCCCGCCGGCTACGACTGGCCGTCGCTCGAGGGCAAAAAGGGCGTCGAGCTCGAGACGCACTACACAGCGGTGCTGCAGCACCTGGCTCAGGAGCCAGGTCTCCTCGGCCTGATCTTCCGCAAGGCACAGAACCGCATCCAAGACCCGGCAAAGCTCAAGCACCTGATCTCCAACCTCATCGGCAAGGAGACCTGGTCGGGCTTGGACGCCGACCTCGCGGGTGACTTCTACGAGGACCTCCTCGAGCGTACAGCGGCTGAAGGCAAGGCCGGCGCCGGCCAGTACTTCACGCCGCGCTCGGTCATCCGCGCGATGGTCGACTGCCTTCAACCGAAGCCCGGGCAAACCATGAGCGATCCAGCCTGCGGCACCGGCGGCTTCCTGCTGGCCTTCTACGAGTATGTGCTCATCAACCACGAGCTCGACCGCGACGAGAAGCTCTTCCTGCGTGACGATGCGCTGCACGGCAACGAGCTCGTGGACAACACGGCGCGCCTGTGCGCGATGAACCTGTTCCTCCACGGCATCGGCCATCTCAACGGGGGCAACCAGTCCGTGATCACCGTGGGAGACGCCCTCATTGCCGAGCCCGACCGCAAGGTTGACATCGTGCTGGCCAACCCGCCCTTCGGCTCCAAGAGCGCCGTCAAGCTCGACGCGGATGTCGAGATCGACGAGGAGGGCAACCTCGTGGAGAAGCCCGCGCGCTCGGAAGAGCTGATCATCTCTCGACCGGACTTCTGGGCCTCGACCTCGAACAAGCAGTTCAACTTCGTCCAGCACATCCGCTCGATGCTCAAGATCGGCGGTCAGGGCGCGGTAGTCGTCCCCGACAACGTGCTCTTCGAGGGGCAGAGCCCGAACTCCGCTGGCGCCCGCATCCGCGAGCGGCTGCTGCAGGAGTGCGACGTCCACACCATCCTGCGGCTGCCGACCGGCATCTTCTACGCCCAGGGCGTTAACGCGAACGTCATCTTCTTCCGCAGGCTCGGCGCGCAGAGCAGCGGAGCGGCGACCAAGGAGATCTGGGTCTACGACTTCCGCACCAACCAGCACTTCACGCTGAAGACCAAGCCGCTGCGGCGTGAGCACCTCGACGACTTCGTCGAGGCCTACAAGCCCGGCGCCTACAACGACCGTGAGGAGTCCGAGCGCTTCCGCCGCTACACCTACGAGGAGATCGCCGAGCGCCCGGGCTTCAACCTCGACCTGCCGGCGTATGTCAAGGACGAGAAGATTGACGACCCGTCGAAGCTGCCCGCGCCCGAGGTCATCGCTGAGGAGATCGAGCTGCAGCTGCAGACCGCGCTCACTGGTTTGCGTGAGCTGCTCGTCAGCCTACAGGTCGCCAAGGGCGTCGACCCAGAGGACATCCCGGAGCTCGAGCCTGAGGTGGCGTAGTGGCCGCGAGCGGACCTCCCCCGGCGTCGCTGCTCTTCCACATGCCGGGCGGCACGTTGTCTTCGGTGCCGGCGCCTGTCTCCCCGGCGCTGGTTGCCGCGGCTGAGCGCCGGCGGGAGCTGTTCCGGATGCTTGCGGAGAAGCGCAAGGCGCAGGCCCTGTCCCAGACGGCCGCCGCCGCTGCGATGTACACGTCCCAGTCCGCCCTCGCACGGCTTGAGAGCTCGGCGGCGGACACGAAGCTCTCGACCCTGGAACGGTACGCGGCGGCGCTCGGTTGCCGAGTCGAATACAAGCTCGTGCCCGTGTCGAAGCCTCGCGCGGTGGTCCGCTAGTTGGCGCTTCCGAAGCACATGAAGACCGAGCACGGTGGCGGCAAGCGCTCGTCGGCCAAGCACGGCTGGTGGGGGCCGCGAGACGAGGCCAAGCGCTTCGCGCGCAAGGCGCGGCGCCGGATCCACAAGCTGCTCGCCCGCGGGGAAGAGGGCCGGCGGCTTCGTTGAGCGGCGGCGCCGGGGGCTACAAGACCGGCGGCCGGGCGCGGCCGTAGCGCTCGAAGATCACTCGCGAGCAGAAGGTCCTGGTCTCGATCAGCTCCAGGGCGACCTGCTCGGTGACCGGCGGCAGGAACGGCGTGCCGCCGCCGACGACGACCGGATGGCGGAAGAGGCGCAGCTCGTCGACGAGGCCGAGCTCGACCGCCGTGGCGGCCAGCCCGGCGCCGCCGATCGACACGTCGCGGTCGCTCGCTTCGAGCGCCGCCGCGACCTCCTCGGCCACCGACCCCTCGGCGAGCCGGGCGTTGCCCTCGACGCGGTCCAGCGTGCGGCTGAAGACGACCTTCGGGAGCGCGCACCAGACGTCGGCGAACGCGGCCCTCAGCTCGTCGACGCGCATCGACGGATCGGTCTCCCACACCAGCATCGACTCGTAGAGCCTGCGGCCGCACAGATAGGCGCCGAGGTCGCCGACCTGCTCGAGGTGGAACCCGAACAGCTCGTCGTCGGGGGCCGTCCACGCGAACTCGCCCTCGCGGTCGGCGATGAAGCCGTCCACCGACACGCCCATCGAGTAGATCAGCCTGGCGGCGCTCACGGGCGCCGCCACGCCGCGACGATCTGGCTCACGTGCCGGTGGTCGGTGCCGCAGCACCCGCCGAGCAGCTGCACCGACGGGAGCCGCTCCTGCAGCGACGCGTGGTCGCGGCCCAGCGCCTCGGGGTCGCCCTCGTCGAGCTCCTCGGCCTCGTCGAGCTCGGCGTGGCTGCGCGTCGACGCGTTGACCCGCAGGCCGCCGACCCGGTCGAGGGCCGCCGACGCGTCGAGGCCCGCCGCGATGTGGGTCGGGTGGGCGCAGTTGATCATGAAGAACTCGGCCGCGCCGCCGGTCGCCGCGTCGACCCGCTCGATCGCGTCGGGCAGCGACGTGCCGTCGGGGAGGCGCCCGTCGGTCTCGACCGTGAAGGAGATGACCGCGGGGACCCGCTCCGCCGCGGCGGCCCGCACGACGCCGATCGCCTCCTCGGGATACGACAGCGTCATGGCGGTCACGCGCTGGACGCCCGCCTCGCGCAGGACGCCGACCTGCCACGCGTGGTACTCGGCCGCCTCGTCCTCCGACATGCGCGCGTCGATCACGTAGCCGTCGCCGCGCGGGCCGACCACGCCGTTGATCGTGATGCCCGCCCGGCCCCCGGCGAGCTCGTGCGCGAACGCGACCGCCTCGCGGTTGACGTCCGCCAGCGCCTCGAGGCCGTAGCCCAGCTGCGCGCCCCAGTCGGGGTTGGCGCGCCACGTCGCGGTGTCGAGGACGAACGGCAGCTGCAGCTCGTCGGCCATCGCGAGGAAGCGCGCGAAGTAGCGGCGCAATGCGGCGCGTCCCCGCTCGTCGGCCAGCAGGGGGAACGACGCGAACAGCGGGAGGTCGACGCCCTCGTGAAAGAGCAGGGCGGTCTCGATGCCTCCGTCGGTCAGCGCCGGCGAGCTCTGCGCCATGGATGGTCCCTTCGCTCGAATCGGCCGGGCGCACGGGCGGCGCCCCTGGCGCAGGGTAGCCGCCCGTGGAGGACGAGAACAGGGCGCCGCGATGCCCCGTCGCGATGCCCTCACTCCGTGCGCGCGAAGTGCCGGATCGCCAGGGCCAGGACGGCCAGGCCGATGACCAGCACCATGGCCGCCTCGAACCACGGCGGCAGGTGCCAGCCCGCCCAGGTGACGCCCGGGTCCAGGGTCCGTCGTGCGTCCTCCGAGACCTGCAGGTGGTCGAAGACGAGCCGGCGCATCGGGTCGACCGCGTAGGTCAGCGGGTCGATGCGGTTCAGCGCGCCCAGCCAGGTCGCCAGCCCGGAGACGGGGAAGAACGCCCCGGACACGAAGAACAGCGGCATCACGACCATCTGCATGACGTACGTGAACGTCTGCGGTCGCTTGATCCGGACGGCCACCAGCACGCCGAAGGCGGTGACGGTGAACGAGATCAGCACCAGCAGGCCGAACACGCCGGCGATGAGCGCCGGGTCGTAGGGGACGCCGACCAGCCCGGCGAGGGCCAGCAGGATCGCTCCCTGCGACACGGCGGTCGTCGCGCCGCCCAGGCACTTGCCGATGAGGATCGAGGACCGGCTGACCGGCGCGACCAGGAACTCCCGCAGGAACCCGAGCTCGCGGTCCCACACGATCGACGCGGCGCTGAAGATGCCCGTGAACATCGCCGCCATGCAGAGGACGCCCGGGAAGACGAACGTCTTGAGGTCGACGCCGTGCGTGGAGGCGGCGGAGAGCCGCTGCAGCCCCGACCCGAGCACGAACAGGAACAGCAGTGGCTGGACCAGCCACATGGCCATCTGCATGCGGTCGCTGAGGAAGCGGATCATCTCGCGGCGCCAGACGGCCTGGACCGCTCGCGCTTCCGAGCGCCACGACCGCCGCGGCACCCGGACGGCGACGACGTCTGCGATTGCGGCGCTCATCGCCGGCCTCCGGCGAGCGCGCGCATCATCGCCCGCTGGCCATCCGCGATCCCGCCGGCCTCCGCGTCGCGGATCGTGGTCCCGGTGTGGCGCAGGAAGACGTCGTCCAGCGTCGGCCGCGAGACGGACACGGTGGTGATGGGCACGTCGAGCTCGGCGAACAGCCGCGGGACGAAGGCCTCGCCGCCCTCGACGTGGAACGCGACGGCCCCCTCGGTCACGGCGGCGTCGATGCCGAAGCGGTCGTGCAGCGCCGCGATCGCGGCCTCGTGGTCGGGTGTGCCGAGGGTGACGCGGTCGGCGCCGACCGCGGCCTTGAGCGCCTCGGGCGTGTCGAGGACGACGATCTCGCCGCGATCCATGATCGCGATGCGGTCGCAGAGCTCGGCCTCGTCCATGTAGTGCGTGGTCATGAAGATGGTCGTCCCCTCCGCCTCCTGCAGCGCGCGGATGTAGCGCCAGATCGAGTGGCGCGTCTGCGGGTCGAGGCCGATCGTGGGCTCGTCGAGGAACAGCACCCGCGGCGAGTGCATCAACCCGCGCGCGATCTCCAGGCGCCGCTTCATGCCGCCCGAGAACGTCATGACCGGCTGATCGCGGCGGTCGGCCAGGTCCACCATCTCGAGCATCTGGTCCGTGCGCGCGCCGATGACGCCGGGGTCGATGGCGTACAGGTCGGCGTGCAGGCGCAGGTTCTGCGCCGCGGTGAGGTAGCCGTCGAGGGTCGGGTCCTGGAAGACCAAGCCGATGTGACGACGCACCGCGTCGCGCTCGCGCATGACGTCGAAGCCGCTGACGCGCGCGGTGCCGGCCGTGGGCGCGGCCAGGGTGCACAGCATGTTGATCGTGGTGCTCTTGCCGGCTCCGTTGGGACCGAGGAAGCCGAACACCTCGCCGGGCATGACGCTGAACGACACGCCGCGGACGGCGGGGACGTCGCCGTAGGACTTGACGAGGTCGCAGACCTCGATCGCGGGGGTGGGGGAGTGGGCCATGGCGCGGAATCGTATTGCTACAGTCACTGAAAGTCTACTGCTGCTGTAGTGTTATACTCATGCCAGGGACGCCCACCGAGGGCCTTCGCGAGCGCAAGAAGCGGGTCGCGCGCGCCGCGATCGCCGCGACCGCCCGCCGGCTCTTCGCCGAGCGCGGCTTCGACGCCGTCACGGTCGCCGAGGTCGCGGCCGCCGCCGACGTCTCGGAGAAGACGGTCTTCAACCACTTCGCGACGAAGGAGGACCTGGCGTTCGCCGGTCGCGAGGAGGGGATCGCGCAGTTCGTCACCGCCATCGCCGAGCGGCCGCCCGCCAGCTCCGTGCTCGACGTGTTCCGCGGCATGACGCACTCCGTGCTCGACGTCTTCGTCGCCGGTGGCGACGAGGACCTCCTGGCGGTGGCCAGGATCATCCGCGGCAGTCGCGCCCTGCAGGAACGGCTCACCGTGGGCTGGGAGGCGGGGGCCGCCGCGATCACCACCGTGACAGCCGAGACGTGCGGGGCGGAGGAGGACGACCTCGTGCCGGCCATCGTCGCCCGGACCCTGTGGTTCACGCACCGCTCGTTCTTCCTGCAGGCGCTGAACGGGCTGCTCGCCGGGGAGGACCCCGAGCGGCTGGCCGCACGCCTCCGGGACGCCGCGGACCGCGCCTACGACCAGCTCGCCGGTGGGCTGGGGGAGTATGGCCGCGCGGGCGCGGGCCGCTCGACCGAGCGTCGCCGCGGAGGCGGCGCGCCGTGACCGCCAGCGTCTTTCGCGAGGCCGAGCTGCGCTACCTCGCCGGCGGCCGGCAGCTCGGCCGGATCGCGACCGTCGGCGCCGACGGCACCCCGCACGTCGTCCCGGTCGCGTGGATCTACAACGCGGCGCGCGACACGATCGACGTCGGCGGGCGCGACCTCGAGCAGACCAAGAAGTTCCGCGACGTCCTGCGCAGCGGGCGCGCGGCGATCGTCATCGACGACCTGGCCGGCACCGATCCGTGGCATCCCCGCGGCATCGAGGTCCGCGGGCGCGGCGAGGCGATCGCGATGCCCACGGCGCTCATCCGCATCCACCCCGAGCGGATCGTCAGCTGGGGGATCGAGCCGCGCGCGAGCGCGCGGACGGTCGGCCCGTAACCCGGTGGGCCGCGCTCAGCGCTGGCCGGTCAGCGCCGCGCGCGGGTTGTCGACGAGCAGCAGCGTCAGCTCGTCCTCGCCGAGCCCGGCGGCGCGCAGCCGCGGGAGGAACTCCTCCAGCAGGAAGGCGTAGCCGCAGCCGCCGTGGGCGTGCAGGTGGCTGCGCAGGAACACGTCGTGCGAGAGCAGCACCTGGTCGAGCCGCCCGGCGGCGCGCAGCGCGAGGACGTAGCGCTCGATGTCGCGCAGGTCGTGCTCGGTGCCCGTGCCGACGGTGTCGAACTCGACGAAGCACCCGGCCTCCGCCAGCTCGAGGTGGTAGGCGGGATCCGGGACCGTGTCGCAGTGGCCGACCACCACGCGCCGCGGGTCGACGCCCTCCTCGCGCAGCAGCGCGAGCTGGGCGCGGCCGACGGGCCAGCGCGCGGCGTGCGTCGTGACGGTCAGGCCCGTCGCGGCATGGGCGCGCGCGGCCGCGCGGAACGAGCGCTCCTCGGCGGCGGAGACGAACGCGCGGTCGGCCCCGATCTCGCCGATGATCCCCGGCCGCACGCCGGTGGCGCCGGCGCCGTCGTCGATCTCCGAGACGAGCCGCGCGGCGATCTCGTCGACGGACATGCGGTCGAACCAGCCCCGGTCCAGGTACGGATCGCGGTAGTGGCCGCAGCCCATCACCACGTGCACGTCCGCGGCCTGCGAGATGCGGCGCAGCGCCTCGGGGTCACGTCCGATCTCGACCGTCGACAGCTCGACGAGCGTGCCGCCGCCGGCCGCGCCGAACCGGGCGAGCTCGGCGACGGCCAGCTGCTCGTCGTGGAGCAGGCCGTCGCCGCGGTACTCGCGGACGGTGTCGACGATGAGGTGCTCGTGCGGGAGCGTCACGCCGAGCGCGTCCGCCTCGACGGGCCCGCGCACGGTCATGACGGTCGCGGTCATGCCGCGGCCGCGATGCTCGGCGTGTTGGCCAGCAGCTCCTTGGTGTAGTCGGCCTGCGGCGATCGGAACACGTCCTCGACGCTCGCCGACTCCACGATCCGCCCGCCGCTCATCACCGCGACGCGGTCGGCGATCGCGCGGATCAGCGCGAGGTTGTGGGTGATGAAGAGCAGGGACAGGCCCATGTCGCGGCGCAGCTCGTCGAGCAGCTCGACGACGGTCGCCTGCACGGACACGTCGAGCGCCGACGTCACCTCATCGCAGACCAGCACCGCCGGGTCGGCGGCCAGCGCGCGGGCGATGGCCACCCGCTGGCGCTCGCCGCCGGAGAGCTCGTCGGGGAAGCGCGAGCTCGTGGTGGAGGAGAGCGACACGCGCTCGAGCAGCTCGCGCGCTCGACGCTCGGCCGCGTCGCCGCGCAGGCCGTGGAACAGCCGCAGCGGCGCGGCCAGCGACTGGCCGACCGTCCGCCGCGGGTTCAGCGAGGCGTACGGGTTCTGGAAGACGTACTGCAGGCGCTGGCGCTGCTCGACGCTGCGGCGCCCCGCAGCGGGGCGCAGCGTCTCGCCCCGGAGCAC
This sequence comes from Baekduia sp., assembly GCA_035765735.1. Taxonomy (GTDB): domain Bacteria; phylum Actinomycetota; class Thermoleophilia; order Solirubrobacterales; family Solirubrobacteraceae; genus Baekduia. The sequence goes on from DASTWY010000006.1 coordinate 67,879, forward strand.
GACCTCGCCGGTGTACTCGTCGTGCAGGCCGGCGACACACCGCGCCAGGGTCGTCTTGCCCGAGCCCGACTCGCCGACGAGCGCCAGGCACTCGTGCGCGCGCAGCTCGAACGAGACGTCGTGGACGACGGCCGACCGGTTGTGCGACGCCGTCACCGCGCGCAGCGCGAGGATCACGTCGCCAGCATGGGTGGTGCGGGCCGGGCGCTCGCCCGGCACCGCGGCCGCCGCCGTCGCGTGGTGGTGGCAGCGGACCTGGTGGTCGGTGCCGACGTTCGCCGCCGGCGGGAACGTCTTGCGGCACACGTCGGTGGCCAGCGGGCAGCGTGGGGCGAACGCGCAGCCCGAGGGCCGGGAGCCGGGCATCGGGGCATGGCCGGGGATGCCGATGCCCGCCCGCTCGCCGGCCAGGTCCGGCGCGGCCAGCAGCAGGCGCTGGGTGTAGGGGTGGCGCGGCTCGGCGAAGAGCTCGGCGCGCGGCGCGATCTCGACGACGCGCCCGGCGTACAGGACGGCCACGCGGTCGGCCAGCTGGGAGACGACCGCGAGGTCGTGGCTGACGTAGACCGCCGCGACGGAATGGGCGCGGCACAGCGAGCGGATCGTGTCCAGCACGCGCGCCTGCGTCGTCACGTCCAGGCCGGTCGTCGGCTCGTCGCAGACGATCACCTTCGGCCGGCAGACGAACGCCATCGCGATCGCCAGGCGCTGCTGCTGGCCGCCCGAGAGCTGGTGCGGATAGCGGTCGAGGAAGTCCGGGTCGGCCGGCAGCGCGACCTCGTCGAGCACCTCCGCGACGCGGGCCCGGCGCGCGTCGGCGGGCATCTGCGGGCGGTGCGCGTCGAGCAGCTCGCGGAGCTGCACGCCGATGCGCAGGACGGGGTTGAGGGACGTCGGCGGGTCCTGGGGGATGTAGGAGACGTCGCCGCCGCGAAGCCGCCGCAGCTCGCCTGGCTCCATGGCCGTGACCGAGCTGCCGTCGATGCGGATCGCGCCGCCGTCGATGCGGGCGCCGCCGCGGCAGTGCCCGAGCAGCGCCATCCCGATGGTCGTCTTGCCGGAGCCGGACTCGCCGACCAGGCCGAGGACCTCGCCCCGGCGGACGACGAGGTCGACCTCGTCGACGATGTCGGTGCCGCCGTCGCCGAGGGCGACGCGCAGGCGGCTGACCGCCACGGCGGGCTGCTCGCTCATCCCTTCCTCCTGTCGATGCCCACGTAGGCGCGCGCGATGCCGTCGGTCACCAGGTTCGTGCCGACGGTCAGCAGCGCGATGGCGAGGCCGGGGAGCAGCACCGCCCACGGCTGCTCGACGATCGCCAGCCGGTTCTCGTTGATCATCAGCCCCCAGTCGGCGGACGGCGGCTGCAGGCCGAAGCCGAGGAAGCTGATGCCGGCGATGAGCGCGATCGAGTACGTCAGGCGCAGGCCGAACTCGACCAGCAGCGTGCTGGTGACGTTCGGCAGGATCTCGCCGAACATGATGCGCGACCGCCGCTCGCCCATCGCCTGGGCGGCGCGCACGAAGTCGCGCTCGACGACGTCCAGCGCGGCGCCGCGCATCACGCGGGCGGTGTGCGGCGCGTGCGTGAAGGCGACCGCCAGCACGATCAGCCACAGGTGCGGGCCGAGGCCGGCCAGCAGCAGCAGCACGAAGATGATCTGCGGGAACGCCATGATCACGTCGGCGATCCGCATGATCAGCTCGTCGGCGCGCCCCTTCGAGGCCGCGGCGACGATGCCGACCGTGACGCCGGCGCCCACCCCGAGCCCGGCGGCCAGCAGCGACAGGACGATGACCGACCGCCCGCCGGAGAGGAAGCGGCTGAGCACGTCGCGCCCGAGCGTGTCGGCGCCGAAGAGCAGCCCTCCGCCGGGACCCTGGTTGGGCGCGCCGACGAACTCGGTGGGGGAATGGGGCGCGACGAGCGGGCCGAGCAGCGCGATCGCCAGCAGCAGCACCCAGATGCCCAGCCCGACGCGGGTGCGCCCCAGGCGCGACGCGCGCGCGAGCGTGTCGAGCAGCGGGCGGCGGCCGGCGGCGGCCTCCGGCGGCTCGGTGATCGCCGGAGCGATGTCGAGGTCCTCGATCGTGCCGCTCATCGCAGGCGCGTCCGGAGCTTGGGGGTCAGGGCGATGCTGATGACGTCGGCCGTGAGGTTCAGGCCGACGTAGACGGCGCCGGCGAGCAGCGTCACCGCCTGCACGACGGGGATGTCCTGGTTGTCGACCGCGTCGACGAGCGCCGTGCCGATGCCGGGATAGCTGAACACGTACTCCACGAGGACGATGCCGCCGGCCATCCACGCGAGGATCAGCGCCGAGACCTGCACCGCCGGCACGAGGGCGTTGGGCAGCGCGTGGCGGAGGATCACCACGCGCTCGGGCAGGCCCTTCAGCCGAGCCATCTGCACGTAGTCGCTCTCGAGGACCTCGATCATCGAGCCGCGCATGATGCGGGCGATGTACGGCGTTCCCGCCAGGACCAGCGTGGCGGCGACGAGCACCACCGAGGCGGGGTGGTCCCATGGCCGCTCCCCTGGTGGCAGCATCGAGACGGCGGGGAAGAGGTGCATCACCGCGGTCGCGAACAGCACGACCAGCACGATGCCGATCACGAACTCGGGCACGGCCGCCAGGACGAGCGTCACCCCCGAGATGACGTGGTCGGCGGTCCGGTCGCGCCGGATCGCCGCCCACACGCCCAGGCCGATCGCCAGCGGGACCGTGATGAGCGCGGCGACCAGCACGAGGAACGCGCTGTTGACGACGCGGTCGCCGAGCAGCTCGGTGACCGGCTGCTGCGACGCGAGGGAGATCCCCGCGTCGCCGTGCACGACCCCCGACAGCCAGTCCCCGTACTGCGCGGGGATCGGCTTGTCGAGGTGCATCTGCCGCTCCAGCGCCGCGAGGCGATCGGGCGTCGCCCGCTTTCCGAGGATCGCGGTCGCCGAGTTGCCCGGCAGCACCTGGGTGGCGGCGAACACGAGGATCGACACCAGCCACAGGGTGAGCAGGCCGAGCGCCACGCGGCGCAGGAGCAGGCGGAGCATGCCGGTCGGTCCTCCTAGGCGACGAAGCCCACGGACTTGAAGTCGTAGCTCGTCAGCGGGATCCCGGACTTGGCCGGGCGGAACCCGGCCACCTGGGCGCTGTAGCCGTCGACCTGGTTGTTGAAGGCCCAGATGAGCTCGCCGGCCTCGTCGTGCTGGATGCGCTGCATCTCGTGGATGAGGTCGGTGCGCTTGCTGTCGTCGAGCTCGCGCTTGGCCTGCTGGTAGAGCGACAGCCAGCGGTCGTTGCGCCAGTGCGTCTGGTTGTACGGGGCGTCGGGCGTGTTGCCCTGGGCCACCTGCGCCAGGAAGCTGCGCGTGAACCAGAAGTCCTGGGAGAACAGCCACTTGAGGTACTGCGGGCCCCAGTACGTCGCCTGGTTGACCTTCTTGACCTGGACGTTGACGCCGGCGCCCTTGGCCTGCTGGGCGAAGACCTGGGCGGCCTCCACGATGCCGGCCGCGAACGGCGCGGTCGTGAGCTGCACCGTCAGGTCGCTGCGCCCGGCCTGCCGGAGCAGCGACTTGGCCTGCTCGAGGTCCTGCTGGCGCTGCGGGATGTCGTGGTTGTAGGCGGGGTCGTACGGCGCGTAGATGTCGTTGGCGATCCGCCCCTGCCCGTCGAGCGCCTGCTGGATGAGCTGCTTGCGGTCGGCGATGAGCTTGAACGCCTGGCGGACGCGGACGTCGTCGAACGGCGCCTGGTCGGCGCGCATCAGCAGCGGCTGCCAGCCGCCGGTCTCCGAGACGAGCGCCCGCAGCGTGCCGCGCGACTCGATGCTCCGGACCTGGCTCGGGGGCAGGTTCGAGATCGCGTGCACCTGGCCGCCGAGCAGCGCGTTCACGCGCGCCGTGTCATCGGGGAAGTCGATGATCACGACCTCGTCGAGGTGCGCCGGCGTGTCCCAGTAGCCGTCGAAGCGCACGAACGTGCTCTCCTGGCCGGGCGTGAAGCTCTTGTAGCGGAACGGCCCGGTCCCGATCGGGTTCTTCGGGTCGTAGCCGGTCGGGACGATCGTGTTGAAGTACTGCCCGATCTGGTCGGGGAAGCCGGAGTCCGGCGCCTTCAGCGGGATCCGGACCGTGCGCCCGTCGACCTTCTTGAGGCGCTTGAGGTCGATGCCGGCCAGCGATGACGCGCCCGTGCCGGGGTTCTTCGGGTCGAGGATCCGGCGGATCGAGAAGATGACGTCGTCGGCGGTGACCGGCTTGCCGTCGTGGAACTCGACGCCGTCGCGCACGCGGACGACCCAGGCGTCCGGCCCGCCGTCGGCCTCGATCGACTCGGCCACGAGCATCTTCAGCTGGTAGTCGGGGTCGCGGATCGCGAGCGGCTCGTAGAGCTGGAAGCCGCGCGCGACGTCGGCGTCCGTCGTGCCGCCCATGTGGGCGTCGATCGTGTCCTTGGCGCTGCCGCCGGCGACGCCGGCGCGCAGGGTGCCGCCGCGCTTGATGTTGCCCGTGGTCGCCGCGGCGGCCTGCTGGCTGCCGCCGCTGGTGCTGCTGCTGCTGCCGCAGGCGGCGAGCAGGCTGCTGCCGGCGAGCGCCAGCGTTCCCGCGGCCGTGCCGCGCAGCAGCTCGCGCCGCGTCCGTCCATCACCGGGGGTCATCGACTTCCCTCCTCAAGGCCCGCGAGCGGGCGATCGTTCGACTGGGGCGTTCGGCCGAGGCGCTGGCGCTCGGCGGGAACCACGACGGTGCCGGTGGCACGCGCCACCACCTCGGGCTCGGGCATCAGCTCGGCGGCCGTGGGGCCGTGCTCCGGGGTCGGCGCGACGCGCCGGCGGGCTTCGAAGCCGAAGGTGCGCGAGGTGTTGCCCAGGCGGATCACCCACGCCTCGGCCTCGATGAACTCGTGGGCCCGCACCGGGGCCAGGAACTCGACGTTCTCGTAGGCGCGGAAGAGCCCCTCGTCGCCGTCGAGCAGGATCGAGAGCTCGGTCGCGAGATCGCCGAACAGCTGCATCAGGCGCCCGCCGTCGACGAGGTCGTCGCCGTAGCGGGCATCGGCCGGACCGAAGCGCAGCCGGATCTGCGCCCGGGGCAGCTCGCCGCCCTGGTCGCCGTTGGTGGCGCCGTCGTGATCCATCCTGCGGTTCTCCTTCCATCCGTTGTGCGCCGTCGCACCCCTGGCGACGGCGAAGGCCTCGCTGACCCGCTGGCGGCGACGCGCCGTCACGGCGGCGGGGTCGCCGCCGTACTCGTGCAGGCCGGCCCCGGCCGCCGTGCCCGTCCGTCCGGCCTCCACGAGCTCGTCGAGGACCGGCGGGACGCGGTAGACGTCGCCGCCCGTGGTCGCGTGCAGCTGCGCGAGCGCGCTGCGCTCGACCTCGAGGCCGCCTTCGTCGACGACCTCGAAGGGCCCGAGCACGGCGAGCCGGGGGCCGAACGTCGTGCGCACGATCGCGTCGACGTCGGCCGGGGAGGCCCATCCGGCGCCGACGCAGCGCAGCGCCTCGGCGACCATCGCCTCCTGGAGGCGGTTGGCGATGAACCCGGGGACGTTGGCCACGACGACCGGCTCCTTGTCCAGCGCGCGCAGCAGCGCGACGGCGCGCTCGACGTGCTCGGGCGCGGTCGACCGGCCCGGGACGACCTCCACGCCGGGGACGACCTCCGGCGGGTTGAACCAGTGCACGCCCAGGACGCGCGGCGATCCGGGGGAGAGGTCGTCGATGTCGAACGACGAGGTGTTGCTCGCGACGGCGGCGGCCTCCGGGGAGCAGGCCAGCGCGCCGGCGATGACGTGCCGCTTGAGCTCGAGGTCCTCGAGGGCGGATTCGACGACGAGCTCCGCGTGGCGCACGGCCGGCTCGATCTCTGCGTGGCCGCAGACGACCGCCTCCGGGGCGTGGGCGCGCACGTGCGCCACGGCGCGCTCGAGCGTGCCGGCGTCGGGGTCGTGGAGGTCGACCCGGATGCCGTGGCCGGCGAGGACGGCGGCGATGCCGCGTCCCATCGTCCCGGCGCCCAGGACGGCGACGCGGCTGAAGGGGGCGCGGTGGCGCCCGGCGATGATCGGCTCAGATCTCCCCACGAACGATCGTTGGGGAACCTAGACGACGACGTCGTCCACCGTCAAGCGGACGTTCGTTCGGGGCGTTCCACCGGCCTGCGACGCCGTCGTCAGTGCGAGAGGTGCGCGGCCAATGCCGGGCGCCGCCGCACCAGGTCCAGCGCCGCGTCGACGTAGTCGGGCACGAAGCCGGACCCGATCGTCATCCGCGAGCGCCGCCCGACCGCCTCGGCGATCAGCGCCGCGGCGGCGAACGACGTGGCCATCGAGAAGAACACGACCTCGCCGTCGTCGGCGCACGCCAGGATCGCCCCGCCCTCGCAGCCGGGGACGTTGGCGCAGACCAGGACGAGGTCCGCGCGCTCGCCGCCCAGGTGGTCGGTGACCGCGTCCATCACGCCGAGGGCGTCCGTGCAGTCGACGGCGACGGCCTCGGCGCCCGCGTCCCGTGCGGCGCCGACCGTCGCCTCCGGCCAGCACAGCGCCAGCACGCGGCCATCGGGGCCGACGGCGTCCGCGCAGGCGGCGGCCGACAGCACGCCGGCCTTGCCGCCGCCGCCGATGACGACGACGCGCATGCCGGGCCGCGCGAGCCGGGACGCCCAGCCCGGAGCGCCGACGACGTCCATGACCGCGAGCGCGATGGCCTCGTCGAAGTCGTCGGGCACCGGCGCGAAGCCGCTGGAGGCGAACAGCACCGCGCGGCCGCGCACCCGCACCTGCGGGCTGGCCGGGTCCAGCGCGACGATCTCGTCCAGCACGAGCGGCGTGCAGGTCAGCGAGACGAGGCTGCAGATCCGCGTCCCGGCCGCCGGCGCCGTGCGGCCCGCTCCCAGGGCGGCGACGCGCCCGATGAGCATCCCGCCCGAGCCGGTGACCGGGTTGTGCAGCTTGCCGGCCCCGGAGACGAGCTCGAGGACCCGGGCGGCGAGGCGCTCGGGGTCGTCGCCGCACTCGCCGCGCAGCTGCGTCCACGACGCGCTGTCGACGTTCAGCGCCTCGACGTCGACGAGGATCTCGCCGGGGCGCGGATCCGTCGACGGATCCAGCCGCGCGGCCTCGTAGGGCAGCACGCCGGGCGGGCTGAGGACCCGGCCCGTGCCGAGCTCCTCGTGCGCGGAGCTCATGCCGCGGCCCGGGACGGCACGGCGAGGATCCGGCGCGCCTCCTCCGGCGTGGCGACGCGCCGGCCCAGGGCCGCGGCGATCGACGCGACCTGCTCGACCAGCGCCGCGTTCGACGCCGCGAGCACGCCCTTGTCGAGGTAGACGTTGTCCTCGAAGCCGACGCGCACGCAGCTGGCGCCCAGCAGCAGCGCCAGCGACAGCATGCGCCGCTGGTGGCGGCCGACCGCGGTCACGCCCCACGGCACGCCGGCCGGGACCGCCGTGGCCATCGCGTGGAGGTTGTGCGCGGTGGCGGCCAGCGCGCCGGGCACGCCGAGGACGATGTTCACGCGCAGCGGCTCGGGGAGGGTGCCCGCCGCCAGCAGCGCGCGCGCCGTGTCGAGGTGGCCCAGCTCGAACGCCTCGACCTCCAGCGCGATCCCGGCGTCGGCCGCCGCGGCGGCGATCGCCCGCGTCTCGTGCGGCAGGGTCGCGAACAGGTCCTCGCCGAAGTTCACCGAGCCGACCTCGATGCCCGCCATGTCGGGCAGCGGGCGCAGGCCGGCGAGGCGCTCCTCCAGCGGCGTGCCGACCGCTCCACCGGTCGAGACCATCGTGATGACGTCGGATGCGGCGCGCACCCGCTCGATCGTCTCGGCGAACAGCTCGGGCCGCGACGACGGCGTGCCGTCGGGCTCGCGGACGTGGAGGTGGGCGACCGTCGCGCCGGCGCCCGCCGCCTCGATCACCGCGTCGGCGATCTCCGCCGGGGTGTGGGGGAGCGCCGGGTTGTCGTCGCGGGTGGCCTCCGCGCCGGTGGGCGCGACCACCACGACGACGGGCTCCGCCGCCCAATCGTGCTCCTGGACCAAGGCTCCTCGGACCTCCCTCTCCTGCCGGCTCCGCCGGGACGCGGTTGGCGCGCGGCGCTGCATCGGCCCTGTTCGGAGGTGCTAGCGTTGCGCGTCGTGAGCCTAACAAACGTTCGTGCGGCGGACGGCTCGGGGGATCACCCGACGCTCCACCGCGTCGAGGAGGCCGCGCTCAGCTCGTTCGCCGCGCATGGCTATCACGCGGCGTCGATGCGCAAGATCGCCGCGCTCGCCGAGGTGCACCCAGCATCGCTCTACCACTGGTTCCCGAGCAAGCAGGACCTGCTGGTGACGCTGATGTCGCGCTTCATGGACGGGCTCATCGTCGAGGTCGACCAGGCGATCGCCAAGGAGTCCGACCCCGTCCGCGGCCTCGCCGGCGCGATCCGGGCGCACGTGATCTACCACGGCACCAACAGCCGGTCGGCGTTCGTCGCCGACACCGAGGTGCGGGCGCTGGAGGGTGAGGCGCGCCAGGCAGTCATGGCGCAGCGCGACGCCTACCAGGACCGCTTCATCGCGCTGATCCGCGCCGGCGTCGACCAGGGCACGCTGCACTGCCGCGACGTGCGCGTCGCCGCGTTCGCGATCCTCCTGCAGTGCACCGGCGTCGCGGCGTGGTACCGCCCGGATGGCGCGCTGAGCCTGGACGAGGTGGCCGACATCCACGTCGAGCTCGTCTTCAGCGGCCTCGGCGCACCCGCCCCGCGGGCCTGAGCCTCCGCCGCGCCCACGAAGCGCGCCGATCGCGTCCCGGGCCGCCCGTCAGGCGGCCGGGCGCTTGAGGAGCACCACCGGCCAGGCGACGAGATCGCCGCCCTTGAGCGTCACACCGACCGCCTCCCAGCCCTCGGCGCCCAGCGCGTTCAGGTTCGCGGGGCTGAGGGGCTCGGACTGCTTCTTGAGCTCGCCGGCCTCCTTGAACGGGACCACCAGGTACTCCCACCGCTGCGTCGACTCGGAATTCATGGTCATCGCCTCCGTCGTTGTCCGCTATACCCGGCCGCGCACGAGGTCCAGCAGCCGGCCGAGGATGCGCTCGCCGTCGGCGCGCAGGCCGTTGTGCTCGTACTCGCTGGTGATCCACGGCCGCAGGCCGCGGATCGCGCGCGCCGTCTCCTCGGAGAACGCGCGCTCGACGTACGCGTCGTCGGTGTAGATGGCCGCCGCGACCGGCACCTCGTTGGCCGCCAGCCGGCCGGCGTCGTAGAGCCGCGGCCACGGGTGCTCGGCGAGCAGGTCGGCGGCCTCGCGCAGCGGCGCCAGGGCGCCGAGCTCCTCGAACATCCACGGGAAGATGTGCTCGCCGGTGAACAGCTCCGGCTCCTCGGCGTAGACGTCCGGCGTCACGCGCTGCGCCGACCACCGCGTTGCCACGCCGTCGGCCCAGCACGCCTCGTGCAGCACGGCGTAGATCGGGTTGCGCGCGAACGGAGCGGCGGCGTCGGCGTCGTGGCGGAACGCGGCCGAGTCGGGGTCGAGCTCGAGCAGCGCGTGGAGGCGCTCGGCGCCGTCGCTCGTGCCCAGCCGCTCGCCGACCTGCCGCAGGCGCCGGCCGGTGAGGCGGTCGCCCGAGGGCAGCGGCAGCGGCTCGTCGGCCAGCCGCGCGTGCAGGCGGCGGACGCGCTCGCGGTCCTCGGGGTAGCGGGTGTAGTAGCGGCGGCTGCGCGCGATCATCCGGTCGAAGGTGTGCGCGTAGACCTCGTCGGGGTGACGGCCGATCGGCGCCAGCCCGCCGGTGATCATGGCCTCGCGCAGCGCCTCGGGCGCCAGCGACAGGTAGGTCATGACGCAGAACCCGCCGAAGCTCTGGCCCAGGACCGACCAGCGATCGACGCCCAGCGCCTGGCGCAGCAGCTCGGCGTCGCGCACGATCGCGTCGGCGCGGAAGTGCTGCAGGTAGGCGGCCTGCTCCTGCGCGGTGCGCCCGGCCAGGTCGCCGATCGGCGCCGAGCGGCCGGTGCCGCGCTGGTCGAGCAGCAGCACGCGGAACTCGCGCAGCGCGCGGGCCAGCCAGCCCGGCGACACCGGATGGGTGGTGGGACGGGTGGCCTCGAAGCCGGGCCCGCCCTGGAAGTACACGAGCAGCGGGCGGTCGGTTCCCTCCGGCGCGGCGACCTCGCGTGCGAACACGGTGATCTGCTCGCCGTCGGCGTCGGTGTGGTCGAGCGGGACCTCGAGCTCGTGCTCGGTGAGGATCAGCGAGGGGATGCGATGGACGATCGAGCGCACGGGGCGGAGGCTAGGGCTCCGGCCCCGCGCGCCCGGTCCGGGCGGTCAGCCGCGCCGCCGGCGCATCCGCGACCGCAGGTTGGACATCGCCATCATCGACCGCTCGCCGCGCGACCCCCGGATCGGCAGGACGCCCATCTGGCGCATCGGCTCGGCGGTGTCGAAGTAGATCGCGATGCGGTCGGCCTTGCCTTCGCGGATCGTGCAGAAGATCCCGCCCTCGAACTCGGCGTGGGTCCGCGTGGCGTCGAGCCCGAACGGCTCCAGGCGCCCACGGTGCGTGGCGGTGCCGCGCCAGCACCAGGCGATGTGCGGCTCGTGCGGGGCCATCAGCGGCTCCCCGAGCTGCTCGAACTGGATGTCGGGGAACGCGGCGAGCGTGGCCTCCAGGTACTCGCGGACGGCGCCGTGGCCGTGCATCGTCGTGGGCCAGCTCGACGCCTCGACGATCACGTCGCCGTGCAGCAGCGCCAGGATCCCGTCTGGATCGTGGGCGTTCCAGCCGGCAAGCCAGCGCCCGGTGAAGTCCATCGCGGTCTCGGCGTCGAGCGGGCGTGCCGTGATCTGCATCTCGGCCATGGTCAACCTCCATTGGGGGTGCGGACGGTCCACGTGACCGTGCCCGGAGGTGCGGGCGCGAGCATCCGTACCTCTCCGCAGACCGGGCGCGGGGTGGCGCCGTCCAGCATCCGGCGCTATGGTCGACGGCGGCCTCACGGCCGTCCCATGCGCAGCGACTCCTAGACAGCGGCCACGAGCGACCGACCGGCGGAACGCCGGGGTCGCCGCTGTCCTGCCGGAGCCCACCCTCACCCGCAGGAGCTGCGCATGCCCACGACGCTGCTGGACGCGCGTCACCTCATCAAGCGCCACGGCGCTCGCACCATCCTCGACGGCGTCGACCTCCGGGTCGGCGACGGCAGCCGCATCGGCCTGATCGGACCCAACGGGTCCGGCAAGTCGACGCTGCTGCGGATCCTCGCCGGACTCGAGCCGCCCGACGCGGGCGCCGTCCGTGGCGCCGGGACGATCGGCTACCTGCCGCAGATCCCGCCGGCCGGCGCCACCGTGCGGGCGACCATCCTCGAGCGCATCGGGGTCGCACCGGCAGCCCGGGCGCTCGGCGCCCTGGAGCGGCGGCTCGCCACCGGCGATCTCGACGCGGTCGCGCCGCACGCGGCGGCGCTGGACCGGTGGCTGGCGCTCGGGGGCGACGACGCCGAGGCGCGGATCGCCGCGGCGGTCGCCGGCGCCGGGTTCGACCCGTCGTGGCTGGACCGGAGCTGCGCCGAGCTCTCGGGCGGGCAGGCGGCGCGCGCCGGGCTCGCGGCGCTGGAGGCGGCGCGCTTCGACGTCGTGCTGCTCGACGAGCCGACCAACCACCTGGACGCCGACGGGCTCGAGCGGCTGTCGGCGCTGCTCGCGGCGCGGAGCGGGGGCATCGTCCTCGTCTCGCACGACCGTGACCTCCTCGCCGCCGCCGTCGACGAGCTGGTCGAGCTCGACGCCCGCACCGGCCAGGCGACCCGCTACGGCGGCGGCTGGGAGGCCTACGAGCGCGAGCGCACGGCGGCGCGGCGGCGCGCCCAGCTCGCGCACGACGACGCCGTGGCGCGCAAGGAGCAGGCCGAGCGCGTCGAGGGCGAGATCCGCCGCCGCGCCGCCGCTTCGGCGCGCCACGTCCGCCGCCACGCACGCGATGGCGACAAGCACGCCCGCGAGTACGTGACCGCGCGCGCCGAGGGCGCCCAGCGCCGCGCCCGCAAGCTCGGAGAGCGGGGTGTGCGCATCGAGGTGCCGGACGCCCCGTGGCAGCCGCGGCCGCTGCGCCTCGACCTCACGGCGCGGGCGCCTCGGGGCAGCGGCCCCGTCGTGGAGCTCGACCGGGCCGTGCTGCGTCGCGGTGCCTGGACGCTCGGCCCGCTGGACGTGGTCGTCGCCCCCGGCGAGCGGCTGCTGCTCGACGGCCCCAACGGCGCCGGCAAGTCGACGATCCTCGACGCGCTCGCCGGCGAGCTGGGGCTCGTCGGCGGGACCTGCCGGGTGGCGCCTGGCGCGGTGGCCGCGCGGCTTGGACAGGGTCGCGGCACGCTCGCCGGCGACCGGCCGCTCGTGGCGGCCGCGCGTGCGGCCAGCGGCGCCGGCGAGCACGTCGTCCGTGCCGCGCTGGCGACCTACGGGTTGGACGCCGCGCTCGTGGAGCGGCCCGCGGCGTCGCTCTCCCCGGGCGAGCGCACGCGCGCGGAGCTCGCGGTGCTCGCCCTCGTGGAGCCGGCGTGCCTGCTGCTCGACGAGCCGACCAACCACCTCGACGTGGCGGCGCTCGAGGTGCTCGAGGCGGCGCTCGAGGCGTGGACGGGGGCGCTGGTCGTCGCCACGCACGACCGCCGCCTGCGAAGCGCGCTCAGGATCGATCGCGTGCAGGCGCTGCGACGCCCCGGTCCCTGGGCCGGCCGCGGGGCTCGAGCGGAGCCTCCGCGGCCGGGCTCCTGACGGCGGGTGCCGTCAGTACCACTTGCCCTTGGCGAAGCCGCCGAAGGCGATGAGTCCGATCAGCAGGATGATCAAGCCGATCCAGAAGCTCCAGATGATCATGAGGACGATCCCCACGATCACCAAGATGCCGCCCAGACCGATGCCACCGGTGTTGCCGGTGCGCGGCTCTGCTGCCATCGCTTTCCCCTCCTTTTGCGGATGCGATCCCCTCGGCCGTGCGTTCGTCCGCGTGGCGGGGATCCCTGCCTGTCGGTAGCCCTACCCAGTTTCCGAGTCGGTTCCACGAGCGCCGGGGCGCCGCCACGCGCGGGACGCCGCTACGGTGCCTCGCATGCCCGTCGCGCACGGCGTCTGGCTGCGGGCGGTGGAGCCGCCCGATCTGCCGATCCACTACGCGCAGCAGCGCGACCCCGCCTCGAGTGCGATGGCGGCGGTGCCGGTGCGCGACCGCGCGGCCTTCGACGCGCACTGGGCGGCGATGCTCGCCGACCCCGAGGTGCATCTCCGCAGCGTCGTGCGCGGGGACGAGGTCGTCGGCAGCGTCCTGGCGTTTCCCCGCGACGGGCAGCGGCAGGTCGGCTACCGGATCGGCTGCGAGCACTGGGGCCAGGGCCTCGCCTCGGCGGCGCTCGCCCTGCTGCTCGAGGAGGTCCCCGAGCGGCCCCTGCACGCGCGCGTCGCCGAGCACAACGTGGCCTCGCTGCGGGTGCTGGAGCGCTGCGGCTTCCGGAGCATCGCGCGCGAGCGCGCCGACGACGTCCTGCTCTGGGTCCTGCGGCTGGGCTGAACGTGCTGCGCGTCGGAGTCCAGCTGCCCGAGGTCGAGCGCCACGTCACGTGGCCGGAGTACCGCGCGATGGCCACGGCTGCCGAGGAGGTCGGCTTCGACTCGATCTGGATCGGCGACCACCTGCTCTACCGCCCCGGCGCTCGCGGGGCGGAGACGGGACCGTGGGACGCCTGGACGCTGCTGGCGGCGCTGGCCGCGGCGACCGAGCGCGTGGCGCTCGGGCCGCTGGTCGCCTGCACGGCCTTCCACCCGCCGGGCGTCCTCGCCCGCATGGCCGCCAACCTCGCCGAGGTCAGCGGCGGGCGCTTCGTGCTCGGCCTGGGCGCCGGGTGGAACGCCGACGAGTTCGCCGCCTTCGGCCTGCCGTTCGACCGGCCGGTGTCGCGGTTCGAGGAGGCGTTCGACCTCGTGCGGCGGCTGCTGGCGGGCGAGCGCGTGACCGTCGAGGGGCGCTACGTGCAGGCGCACGACGCCGTGCTCCTTCCGCGCCCGGCCGAGCCGCCCCCGATGATGATCGGCAGCAACGGGCCGCGCATGCTGCGCATCGCGCTGCCACACGTCCAGGCGTGGAACACCTGGTACGAGGACTACGGCAACCGCCCCGAGCGCTTTGCGGCGCTCAACGCGCGGATCAGCGAGGCGGCGCAGGCCGCCGGACGCGACCCCGGCGAGATCCGGCGCAGCGCCTGCGTGCTCGTCGCGCTCGGCCGTGACGCGGGCGAGCGCGCCATCACGGCCGAGGCGCCGCCGGTCGAGGGGCCGCCCGAGGCGATCGCCGCGGCGCTGCGGGCGATGGCCGACGCCGGCGCCGACGAGGTGATCCTCGTCCTGACGCCCGTCACCGAGGCCTCGATCCGCGCGCTGGCGCCGGCGCTGGAGGCCCTCAGGGCCTCATGAGCCGCGGCGCCGCAGGGCGCGTGCGATGCGCAGGGGCAGGAGGCCGACGAGGGGCGCCCGCCGGCCGAGGTCCTCGCGGTCCTCGCGGTCGAACGCGGCGGCGTAGCGCCGGGCGTCCTCCGCGCTCTCGTAGCGCTTCTCGCCGCCCGCCCCGCAGTCGCGCTGGCAGCTCCAGCGCATCGTGGCGCCGTCGGCGGTGAAGCGGTAGCGGTGGCCGAGGACGCGGCAGCTGAGCATCCCCGCTCACGATACGCGGGCGCCGCGGCGCCGGGCGCAGCCCCCCTGCGTGGAACGCATGTCTGCGTGGGTACACCGCCCGCCGCCGCACGGCAGCGAGCGCGCAGATCGCTTTCGGCGGGGGTAGCAGGCCTGGGCGTCAGCGGGTCCCGGCGGCGGCGCCGGGCACCCGCAGCGCCCGGTCGACCGCCCGCTGCAGGTAGGGCCCGAGCGTCGTGGCGAACACCGACGTCATGTGGTGGGAGTCCTTGTAGACCAGCGCGCCCCCGACGACCGGGTAGCAGCGGCGGTCGTCGCAGATGAAGCGGTTGAGGTCGACGACGCTGAAGCGGTCGTCGCCCAGGCGCTTGGCGGCGCGGGCGGCGGGGTCGGGCAGCAGCGAGTAGCTGCGCGGCATCGAGCACGCGGTGCCGGCCGGCTGATGGCGGTCCATGGCCCGCTGCACGCAGTCGGCGGTCGAGCCATGGGCGCGCGCCGTGTCGCGGATGATCACCACATGCCGGACCGAGGACGGCAGCGTCCGCCAAGCCGCGAGGAAGCCGGCCTCCTGGGCCGCCATCTGGCTCTCGCCGTCGTCGGTCGGCACCGTCCCGCCCGACTTCTCGGAGATGAAGATCGTGTGGATCTCCGGGTGGGCGGCGAGCCACTTGGGGACCTGCGACACCCAGGAGCGGCACTCGGAGCGCTCGGGCTCGACGAGGTAGTCCTTGAACGCGAGCGAGAACGCGCAGCCCGTGTGGGTCACCGAGATGCCGTGCCAGCGCTCCCGCCGGGCGACGACGGCCAGCGCGGCGCGCCAGTGGCTGGCGTGGCTGTCGCCGATGAGGGCGATCGTCTGGCGCGCCCCGCCGGGCGGCGCGCCGAACGCGCACGGCGAGATCAGGCCGATGCGCTGCCCCATGGTGCACGGCGCGTTGTCGGCCTTCTCGGCCTCGACCGGCGTCGGCACGACGGCGGTGCGGAGCTTCGGGTCGTCGCACGGCTGCTGCTGCGGGTCGCGCGCCGCGGCCCCGAAGCACTTGGGCTTGGAGGACAGGATGCCCTGGGAGACCTGCTCGTCGTGGTGCAGCCGCGAGTCGAGCATGGCGTTGCCGATGACCGTCGCGCCGATCACCACCGCGGTGCCCACGGCGACCGCCGCGAACGTGACGCGGCTGGGGCGGCGGGTCAGCCTCGGCGTCCGGCGCACGGGGTCCTCGACGACGACCTTCGTCAGCCAGGCGCCGGCCAGGGTGGCGGCGAGCACGCCGACCTTGGTGCCGGTCCCCGCGGTGTGGTCCAGCGCGAACGGCGCGAGGATCAGCAGCGGCCAGTGCCAGAGGTAGACCGAGTAGGAGATGTCGCCCAGGAACTGGACCGGGCGCAGGCGCGCGGCCGGCGTCGGCGCCCAGCGGCGCTCCGGGGCGCGCGCCCACATGACGGCGACGGCGCCCAGCACGGGGAGCGCGGCCTGATAGCCGGGGAAGGGCGTGGCGCCGGTGTAGGCGAAGGCGGCCACGGCGATCGCGGCGAGCCCGAGCCAGGAGACGACCGACCGCACGCCGGCGTGCACGCCCTCGGTCGAGCCGACGAGCGCCAGCAGGCCACCGAGGCCGAACTCCCATGCCCGCGTCGGCGTGATGAAGTAGGCCGCCGCCGGGTTGGCCGACGTGTCGTGGATCGAGAAGGCGAGGCTGGCCAGCGTGATCGTCCACAGCGTCACCGCGATCGTCCGGCGCCGCAGGACCAGCGTCCGGCGGCCCGCGAGCGCGGCCGCGCCGAGGATCAGCACCGGCCACACGAGGTAGAACTGCTCCTCGGCCGACAGCGACCAGAAGTGCTGCACGGGCGAGGGCGCGTTCTCGGCGGCCAGGTAGTCGACGGCGTCCGCGGCGAGGTGCCAGTTCTGCGTGTACGTCGTGGCGGCGCGGATCTCGCCGAGGAACTGCGACCACGAGCCCTGCGGCACCACGGCGATCGTGGCGATGGCGCAGACGAGCAGGACCGTCAGCGCGGCGGGCAGGATGCGCCGTGCGCGCCGGGCCCAGAAGCCCCCGAGCGACACGGTGCCGGTGCCGTCGAGCTCGCGGAACAGGTGCGACGTGATCAGGAAGCCGGAGATCGCGAAGAACACGTCGACGCCGACGAAGCCCCCGGGGACCGCCTTGGGCCACAGGTGGTAGATGACGACGAGCCCCACCGCGACGGCCCGCAGCGCCTGGATCTCGGGGCGGATCTCGGTCCCGCTCGAGCGGCGTCGCGAGCCCGCGCGCACGGCGCCGGCCCGCAGCTCATCGGAGCTGCGCTGGTCGCGCAGATCGGGGGAGAGGACGGACGCCAAGGGCGCACGGACGGTAGCGAGTCGCCCCGTCGCCGCGACGGCCCCTCGAAGCCGGAGCGTCGGCGCGGAGACGGGCGCCGGCGGCCGTCAGCGGCGCTCGGCGAGCAGCAGCGCGACGTCGTCGCGCAGCGCGTCGATGTCCACCATCCGGCTGACGAGGCCGTTGCGCAGCGCCTCGAGCCCGTCGAGTCCGCGGGCCGAGTCGAGCAGCCGCTGGAAGCCCTCGTCGAGGCTCTCGCCGGGGCGCTCGACGAGGCCGTCGGTGTAGAGCACGAGGCGGTCGCCCGGGAGCAGGTCGATGCTGAACTCGGTGCAGCGCGCGCCCGGCACCCCGAGCACGACGCCGGCCTGCCCCTCGACGAGCACCGGCTCGCCGTCACGGGGCACGAGCAGGGGTGGCGGGTGGCCCGCCCGGATCAGCCGCAGGGCGTCGGTCCCGTGGTCCAGCGCGGCGATGCAGACGGTCGCCATGCCGGTCAGCTCCGCGCCGAGCACGAGCTCGTTGAGCCGCTGGATCGCCTCCGACAGCCCGAACCCCTCGTGGGCGTAGACCCGCAGGCTGTGGCGCAGCTGGCCGGCCTGCGCGGCGGCGGCGACGCCGTGGCCGGCGACGTCGCCGATGACCAGCCACACGCCGCCCTCGACCTCGATGAGGTCGTACCAGTCGCCGCCGACGATGAGCTCCTTCTCGGCCGCCAGGTGCCAGGCGTCGAGCCGCAGCCGCGGGTGCCGGGGCAGCCGCTCGGGCAGCAGGGACTGCTGCAGCGTGCTGGAGATGGTGCGCTCGCGCTCGAGCGCGGCGGCCCGCTCGACGTCGGCGCGGCGGGCCTCGGTGACGTCGCTGAGCGTCACGACCACCTGCCCGGCCAGGCCGGACTCGGCGTCGGGGGGCACGGCGTCGCAACGGACTCGCAGCGTGCGCCCCTCGATGTCCAGCTCGCCGTGCCCCTCGGCGCGCACCTGGTCGTGCAGGACCGGCGAGATGGTGGCCAGCGCCCGGCCGTGGAGCGCCGCCGGGTCGGTGCCGAAGAGGTGCGCGAAGGCGCGGTTGGCGCGCTGGACGAGGAGGTCGTCGTCGACGACGGCCACGGCGTCGCTGATCGCGTCGAAGGTGGTTCGCCACTGCAGCGCGGCGGTGCGCACCCCGGCCTCGGCGCGGCGCGTGCGCAGCAGCGAGCGCACGGTGGCAGCGAGCACCGGGCCCTCGACCGGCTGCGTGAGATAGGCGTCAGCGCCGGTCTCGAGGCCCTCGACCTGCGACTCGCTGTTCAGGAACGTGGCCGACAGCAGCAGCACGGGGACGTCGCTGGTGCGCTCGTGGGCCTTCAGGCGACGGCACGCCTCGAACCCGTCCATCGCGGGCATCTTGACGTCGAGCACGGCGAGGTCCGGGGGCAGCCGGCGCGCCTCCTCGACGGCCTCGGCGCCATCGGCCACCTCGCGCACGGCGAAGCCGGCCCGGCGCAGCATCGTGGCGACGACGTAGCGGCCGACGTCGTCGTCGTCGGCCAGGAGGATGTCGGCTTCAGCGGCCACTCGGAGGAGATCCTGTCGCAGTCGCGCGCGCCAGGGCCTCCAGCAGGGAGGTCCGTGACGTCTCGGACTTGTCGAGGACGTGGGCGCCCTGGGCCTCGAGCGCCTCACGGGAGGCGCGGTCGAGCAGCCGCGAGGTGTGCACGATGACCGGCAGCGCCGCGGCGTCGTGGCGGCTGCGCAGCCGCTGGAGCACCTCGACGCCGTCGAGGTCGGGCATCGAGAGGTCGAGGACGACGGCCACCGGCAGGCCCCGCTCGCAGGCGGCGAGCGCCGCCTCGCCGCTGTCGACCTCCTGCACCGACCAGGCGCTGTCACGGAGGTGGGTGCGGACCACGTAGCGGCTGGCGGCGTCGTCGTCGACGACGAGCACCGATCCAGCGGCATCGACGGGGGCGTCCGGGGCCACCGCGGCCTCGCCGGCGATGGGCAGCCGGACGGTGAAGGTGGTGCCGCGGCCGAGCTCGCTCTCCACCTCGATGCGGCCGCCGAGCAGCTCCGCCAGCTTGCGGGAGAGCGGCAGGCCCAGCCCCGTGCCGCGCGTACGGCGCTGCTGCACGCCGCCGACCTGGACGAACTCCTCGAAGATCCGCTCGAGGTCGTCGGGCGCGATCCCGACGCCGGTGTCGCGAACCCGGAACGCCACGACGTCGCCGTCGCGCTCGGCGGTGACCGCCACCTCGCCGCGCGCGGTGAACTTCAGCGCGTTGCTGATGAGGTTGCGCAGGATCTGGACGAGCTTGTCCTCGTCGGTGTGGAGGAGCGGCAGGTCGGGCTCGGCGTCGAGCCGCAGCTCGACGTCGCGGCCGGCGACCAGCGGCCGCAGCTGCGCCCGCAGCGCCGCGAAGAGCTCGGCGGCGGAGAGGTCGCTGCGCTCGACCTCCAGCTTGCCGGCCTCGATCTTGGCGATGTCGAGCAGGTCGCCGACGAGCTTGAGCTGGTCCTCGGCCATCCTGCGGATGAACGAGACCTGCGTCAGCTGCTCGCCCTCCAGCGCCGCCTCGCCGTCGAGCAGCAGCTCGGTGAGCGCGATGATGGAGTTCAGCGGCGTGCGCAGCTCGTGGCTCATGTCGGCCAGGAAGCGGGATTTGCGCTCGTCGGCGTCGCGCAGCCGCTCGGCGCGGTCGTCGAGCTCCGCGTACAGGGCGACAACGCCGCGGTTGGTGTCCTCGAGCTCCCGGTTGAGCGCGACGAGCTCCTCCTGGCGGGCACGGACCTCTCCGAGGGCCTGGAGCAGCTCCTCGTTCTGCCGCGTGACCTCGTCGTAGGGGTTGGCGAGCCGCCGCGACAGCTCGTCGCGCACCCCCCGGACGTCGGGCTCGGCGGCATCGGCCGGCAGCCGCTTGCCGATCCGCACGCGCGTGCCGCGCGCCGGGTCCGTCGCGAGGTCGAAGTCGTCCATGAGCAGCCGCACGCCGACCAGCCCGCGCCCGAGGCCGGTCGCCGACCGGTACCGCCCGGCGAGGACCTCGTCGGCGTCGGCGATGCCCGGCCCGTCGTCGGCCACCTCGATGACGAGCGTGCGCTGCCCGTAGGAGAAGGTGACGCGGCCGCCGTGCGCGTAGCGGTGCGCGTTGCGAGCCAGCTCGGACACGGCGGTGGCGATCCGCGTCTGCTCCTGGCGGTCGAAGCCGAGCAGGCCGGCGACGTCGCGCCCGCGCTGGCGTGCGACGACGACGCCCTCGTCGTGGCGGAGCTCGACGCGCGTCAGGATCGCGGGGGTCACGGCTCCCTCGCGGTGCGCGCGACGACGGCGCTGACGTCGTCGCGGCCGCGTTCGAAGTCGCGGATCAGCAGCGCCGCGATCACCAGCGGGTCGCGGCGCTGCAGCCCTGGGTGCGCGGCCAGGTCCCACCCGCTGCGCAGCCCGTCGGAGTGCAGGACGAGCAGCCCGCCGGGCGCCAGCTGGTGCTCATAGGCCTGGATCCGCTGCACGCGGTGGCCGAGCGTCCCGTTCAGCGACGCCAGCGCCTTCGCGTGCGTGCCGGTGACCGCCACGGCCGCGATGTTGCCGATCCCGGCGAACCGCAGCTCGCCGGAGCGGAGGTCGAGGCGCACCACCGCGCCGGCGGCGCCGCGCGTCGGGCGCAGCGCGCCGTGCATGCGCTCGAGCAGCTCCTCCGGGGCGAGCCCCGGCCGCAGCTCCCGCAGCGCGGTCGAGGACGCGTGAGCGGCGTCGAGCCCGTGGCCGAGCCCGTCGATGACGGCGATCGTCGCCACGTCGCCGTCCAGGACGTGGGCCCAGCCGTCGCCGCTGGCCTCCTCGCCGGCCATGGCGAGCGCCAGCCCGTCGACCGACGGGACGTCGGCCGTGCCCAGCCGGGCGACGAGCACCGCGCCGTGGCCGGCCGTGCTCTGCAGGTCGAAGACCGCCGACAGGCGCCCGATCGCCCCGAGCCCGGTGCCCGAGCCCCCGGCGGTGGAGAACCCGTCGCGCAGCGACCGCGCCACGTCGCCGAGGCCGGGGCCGGTGTCCCACGCGACGGCGTCGATCGCCTGCGGCGGGCCGCCGCGGCCGCGCAGCACGATCTCGCCGCCGCCCGCATGGCGCACGAGGTTGGTCGCCAGCTCGGTCACCACGATGGCGGCCTCGCCGCGGGCGACCGGGTCGAAGCCGAGGTCGGCGGCCAGCCGCTCGGCGGCGCGCCGGCACGGCGCCACGCCGCTGGGGTCCTCGACGCGCAGCCGGAGGGCCGTCAGCGCCACGACACCACGCGGATGACGGTGCCCTCGCCGGGGGCCGAGCGCACGTCGAAGTCGTGGACGAGGCGGCGGGCGCCGCCGAGGCCGAGGCCGAGCCCGTCGCCGGTCGTGAAGCCCTCGCGCATCGCCTGCTGGAGGTCGGCGATGCCCGGCCCCTCGTCGTGGAAGCTCGCCCAGACGCCGGTGCGGGCGCCCTCGTGGGTCAGCCCGGCCTCCATGTGCCCGCCGCCGCCATGGACGACCGTGTTGCGGGCCAGCTCGGAGACCGCGGTCACGAGCTTGGTCTGGTCGATGAGCCGCAGGCCCGCCTCCTGGGCCAGCTGGCGGACGCGGTGGCGCGCGCGCACCACGTCCTCGTCGGAGCGCAGCGGCAGCGTCTCGTCAGTCGCCAGCGTGCTCGTCCTCCTCCGCGCCGATGCCGAGATCGGCGTCCGGTGCGGGCAGGAGCGCCATGCCGCGCTCGACGGTCAGGGCGGTCCGCACGCCGGGCAGCGAGAGGCCGAGCTCGACGAGCGTGATCGCGACCGCCGGGCGCATGCCGACGACGACGGTCTCGGCGTCCAGGACGCGCGCCATCGCCGCGATGTCGGCGAGCATCCGGCCGATGAAGGAGTCGACGAGCTCGAGTCCCGAGATGTCGATGAGCACGCCGCGCGCGCCGGTCTCGACGATCCGCTTGGTCAGGTCGTCCTGCAGCGCGACGGCCATGCGGTCGTGCATGTCGACCTGGATGGTCACCAGCAGCAGGTGGCCGAGCTTCAGGATCGGGATGCGGGTGCCGTCGAGCATGGGCTACAGGCCCGTGCCGCGGCGCCGGCTGATCTCGTAGCCGGTGCGATCGAGGGCCACGACGACGGCGTCGGCGAGGCTGGCCTTCGTCGTGACCTCGGACAGGTCGAGGCCGAGGTGGACGATCGTCTGGGCGATCTGCGGGCGGATCCCGCTGATGATGCAGTCGGCGCCCATGAGCCGGGCGGCGGCGACGGCCTTGAGCAGGTGCTGGGCCACGAGCGTGTCGACGGTCGGCACGCCGGTGATGTCGATGATGGCGATCGTCGAGTCGGTCTCGACGATCCGCTCCAGCAGGCTCTCCATCACCACCTGCGTGCGGGCGCTGTCGAGCGTGCCGATCAGCGGCAGCGCGACGACGCCGTCCCACAGCTTCACGACCGGGGTGGAGAGCTCGATGAGCTCGTCCTGCTGGCGGCGGATGACCTCCTCGCGCGTGCGCAGGTGGGCCTCGGCCGTCAGCAGCCCGAGGCCGTCGAGCAGGTCCGTCGCCTCCCACAGCCCCTGCGTCAGCGTGTCGGTGTCGCCGTCGGCGCGGCGCTGCATCTCGCCGAACAGCGGCTGCTTGAGCGAGAAGACGAACATCGCCGTCTCGGTGGGGGTGAAGCCCTGCGTGGCGCGGGTCCGCGAGAGGTCGGCGAGGTGGGCACGGACGTTCGACCATCCCGGCGCCTGCAGGTCGCCGGCGGGGGCGCCGTCGGCGAGGGCGTCGCCGAGCGCGTCGAGGAAGCGCTGGCTGTCGGTGCGCAGCTCGCCCGCGGAGAGGAGGTCGCCGCGGACGCCGTCGGCCGCCTGCTGGGCCGCGATCCAGGCGTCGAGGAGCCGCTGACGGTCGGCGTTGATGATCGATGCGATGACGGACGTGTCCTTGCCCATGGCTCCTCGTCGGACGTGGGGGAGCCCCCGACCCTACTCCGTCGGGAGAATGTCCCAATGCCCGTCGTCTCCCGTGAGATCCAGCTCGCCGCGCGCCCCGTCGGCGAGCCGAAGCCCAGCGACTTTCGCCTCGCGGAGGCCGAGGTCGGCGACCCCAGGCCGGGCGAGGTGCTGATCCGCAACACCTACATGTCCGTCGACCCCTACATGCGCGGGCGCATGAACGACGTGCCGTCGTACGTGCCGCCGTTCCGCCTCGACGCGCCGCTGGAGGGCGGAGCGGTCGGGGAGGTCGTCGCCTCCGAGGCCGACGGCCTGCAGCCGGGGGACACCGTCGTCCACCAGCTCGGCTGGCGCGAGCTCGCCGTGACGACCGCCGACCACGTCCGCAAGGTCGAGGCGGCGGACGACGTCCCGGCGTCCGCCCACCTGGGCGTGCTCGGGATGCCGGGGCTGACGGCCTACGTCGGGCTGCTCGACATCGGCGCGCTGCGCGAGGGCGACGTCGTCTTCGTCTCCGGTGCCGCCGGCGCGGTCGGCAGCCTCGCCGGCCAGCTGGCCAAGCTCCGGGGGCACACCGTGATCGGCAGCGCGGGCAGCGTGGAGAAGGTCACCTTCCTGCGCGACGAGCTCGGCTTCGACGCTGCCTTCGACTACCACGACGGCCCGGTCGCGGAGCAGCTGGCCGAGGCGCTGGGCGGGGTGGGGGAGGACGGCATCGACCTCTACTTCGACAACGTCGGAGGCGAGCACCTCGAGGCGGCGATCGGCGCGATGCGGCTCCACGGCCGGGTGGCGATGTGCGGCGCGATCTCCGCCTACAACGCGACCGAGCCGCCGCCCGGCCCGCGCAACCTCTTCCAGGCGATCGGCCGCCGGCTGACGCTGCGCGGCTTCATCATCACCGACCACGCCGATCGCTTCCCCGATCTCGTGGCCGAGGTCGCGCCGGCCGTCCGGGACGGGCGGATCCGGTTCGCCGAGACGGTGGTCGACGGGCTCGAGCGCGCGCCCGAGGCGTTCATCGGCCTGCTGCGCGGCGACAACGTGGGCAAGATGCTCGTCCGGTTGTAGCGCCCGGCCGCGTCAGGCGGCGACGGGGGCGGGCGGCCCCGCGAGCTCCGTGGCGAGCTGCTCGAGCAGCGGGTCGAGCTCGGGGTGCCGCTCGGGCTCCCAGTCCTCGACGAGCGAGCGCAGGCAGGCCGTCCGCCCGGTCACCAGCTGGTCGCGGACCGCATGGCCCGCCGGCGTCACGCGGTCGTCGTCGGCGAGCAGGCCGCGGGCGCGCAGCTCGTCGATCGCCGCGTCGAAGGAGGGCCCGTGCACGTGCGGCCGCGTGCGCAGCTCGGCCGGCGCGGGGTGGCCGGGACCGCCGAGCCGCAAGAGCGCCCACGAGGCCGAGGGCGAGAGGTCCAGGCCGGCAGCCTCCAGGGTGCGGGCGATGAAGGCCAGCGTGCGCTCGCGCCCGACCAGCCGGCTGAGCTGGCGGGCCTGCTCGTCGACCGAGTCGGTGTCCATCGGGGCGCCCATCGCGGCGCCGACCGGCGGGGTCGTCTCGACCGTCTGCCGCAGCGGGCGCTCGGGGATCAGCCACGTGAGCAGGAAGGCGGCCGCCACCACGCAGGCGGCGACGAGGAACACCACTTGGAGCGCGTCGGTGAATGCGCCGATGAACGCGTCGTGCACCGGGCCGGGCAGCTGCTGCACGCGCTGGGGGTCGATGCCCTGCCCGGCCGGGTCGGGCGCTCCGGGCGGCAGCCGGTCGGCGAGCGCGGCGGCGAGGCGGTTGGTGAAGATGGCCCCCAGCACCGCGGTGCCCAGCGACCCCCCGATCGAGCGGAACAGCGTCGCGCCCGACGTCGCGACCCCGAGCTGGTCGTACGAGACGGCGTTCTGCGTGGCGAGCACCAGGACCTGCATCACCATCCCCAGGCCGAGTCCGAGCACCAGCATGTGCAGCGCCGCGACGCCCGCGCCGGTGGTCTCGTCCAGCGACGAGAGCAGCCACATCCCGAGCGTGGCGACCGCCGTGCCGGCGATCGGGAAGGCCTTGTAGCGGCCGGTGCGCGAGATCACCTGGCCGGAGACGATCGAGCTCAGCAGCAGGCCGCCCATGACCGGCAGCAGCTGGAGGCCCGAGGCGGTCGGGCTGAGGCCGCGGACGACCTGTTGGAACAGCGGCAGGTAGGTGAGCGCGCCGAAGAGCGCGAAGCCGACCACCAGGCCGACCGCGGAGGTGACGCGGAACACCGGGTTGGCGAACAGCGCGGGCGGCAGGATCGGCTCCGCCGCGCGTCGCTCGACCAGGACGAAGAGGGCGGTCGCCGCGACGCTGACGACCCCGAGCCCGACGATCTGCGCCGAGCCCCATCCGTACGTCGTCCCGCCGAGCGTCGTCAGCAGGATCAGGGCGCTGAGCGCCACCGCCAACGCGCCGGCGCCGGCGTAGTCGATGACGTGCCGGCGCTGCTCGCGCCGGGACGGAAGGGTCACCGCCAGCACGCCGAGCGCGGCGATGCCCAGCGGCAGGTTGACGTAGAAGATCGACCGCCACGAGACGTGCGTGGTGAGGAAGCCGCCGATCAGCGGGCCGGCGACGGCCGAGACGCCGAAGACGGCGCCGAAGAGCCCGGAGTAGCGCCCGCGCTCGCTCGGGGCGACGACGTCGCCGATCGCCGCCTGCGCGCTGACCATCAGCCCGCCGCCGCCCAGGCCCTGGACGGCGCGGAACGCGATGAGCTCGGTCATGCCCTGGGCCAGCCCGCACAGCGCCGAGCCGACGAGGAACAGCACGAGGGCGCCCTGGAGCACGACCTTGCGGCCGTAGAGGTCGCCGAGCTTGCCGTACAGCGGCGTGACGACGGTGACGGCCAGCAGGTACGCGGTGACCACCCACGACAGGTGCTCGAGCCCGCCGAGGTCGCCGACGATCGTGGGCAGCGCCGTGGAGACGATGGTCTGGTCCAGCGACGCCAGCAGCATCACGAGCAGCAGGCCGCTGGTGACGGCCAGCACCCGCCGTGCCGGCAGGGCGGGCGGCTCGGCGGCGGACGCGACGGAGGCGGCGGCCATGATCGGACGCCCTACCCGTACGGCGGGGCCACGGCGCGTGACTTGACCTGGCGACGGTCGTCCGCCAGGGTCGCCCGCCATGTCCCGCCGCCGTCCCGTCCTGCTGCTCTGCCTCCTGGCGGTCCTCGTCCCGGCCGGTGCCACCCCGGCCGGTGCCACCCCGGCCGGCGCCGCGCCGCGCTGCCACGCGGGCCCGGGCGAGGTGCGCTTCGACGACGGCCGGCTGGCCGTCACCCGGGACGTGCGCTCCGCCGACCCGCGCGCCGTGCGCGAGCGGTGGTGGGCGTGCTGGCGCCCGACCGGCCGCCGCACCGCGCTGGTCGACACGCGCCACCGGCGCGGCGCCGACGAGCTGGCGCTGCTGGCGGTGCGCCGCGGGCGCTTCGTGGTGCTGGCCGGCGCCGGGCGCCTCGACGTCTACGACGCGCGCCGCGGCGGCACGACGGCCACGATGTCGCAGGTGGGCGTCGTCCGGGAGCTGGTGGTGACCGGCCATGGGCGGCTGGCGGCCCTCCAGGACACGTTCGGCGGCGGCCGTCAGCTGTGGGCGGGCAACGGCACGCAGGGATGCATGGTCGACGCCGGACGGGCGACGACGGGCTACGGCGACGTCTTCGGGGACCTGACGGTCCACCATGAGCGCCTCGCCTGGTACCGGGACGGCGTCGCGATGGGCGAGGACCTGTCGGGGCTGACCTGCTGAGCGCCCGGCGCCCCGGCGGCGCCGCTCAGCCCCGACGCCCGGCCAGGCGCGACGCTGCGGCGCGCAGGCGCCGGCGTGTGGCCGGCGGCAGCTGGCGGGCGACCGGCGCGACGGCCCGGCGCCAGGCCGGCGTCTGCGCCGCCGCCGCCGCGGCCGCGGCCTTCGCCTGGGCGGCGGCCTCCGCGCGCGCCTTGGCCTCGGCCGCGCGCCCGAAGGCGGGCGGCTCGCCGGTCTTGTTGCGCACGAGCCAGAACTTCCGCGGGCTGTAGAGCTGCTCGAAGCTCGGCGGCTCCGTCTTGGCGTGGAGGTCGAGGTCGGCGAACTCGGCCGCCCGTGCCTCCAGCGTCGCGGCGGTCAGCAGCGTGCCGCCGTCGGTCGTCAGCGGCGCGATCTGCGCCCCGTCGTCCATCGAGTAGCCGTAGAACGCGGCCAGCCGGCCCACGCGGCGCGCGATGGTGCGGCGGTCAGCCGGATCGATCGTCTGGGTCCAGCGGTCCATCCGCGACACGTCGAGCGGGTCGTCGGCGCGGCTCTTGCCCTCCACGCGCGTGGATCCGCGCTCGCCCTGCACGACGTGGTGCTCGAGCACGCGGTCCGACCACGGCTCGCCGAGCCATTCCAGCAGCTCGCGCATCACCGGCTCGGTCTGGAGCAGCAGGTCCTCGTAGCGCAGCACGCGCATGTGGTCGGGCAGGCGCAGCGCCTGCCGCGTCAGCTCGCGCGTGTAGCGGTCGTAGTGGCGCGCCATCCACCCCGCCGTGTGCTTGAAGCGCCGCATGTTGGAGCTGATGGACGCCCCGGGGTGGCGGACGATGCCGATG
This sequence comes from Baekduia sp., assembly GCA_035765735.1. Taxonomy (GTDB): domain Bacteria; phylum Actinomycetota; class Thermoleophilia; order Solirubrobacterales; family Solirubrobacteraceae; genus Baekduia. The sequence continues at coordinate 95,393 of DASTWY010000006.1, forward strand.
AACTGCGCGTCCGGGAACAGGCGGTGCATGTTGCTGATGTGCCACGTGTGCAGCGGCGTCTTCTCGCCCCAGCGCTGCTTGCCGTGCTCGGTGGCGTAGCGCATGAAGAGCCGGTCGAAGAGGGCGCGGAGCTCGGCGTCGAGCTCCTCGGGGCTCCAGCCCAGACGCTGGGTCCAGCCGCGGCCGGTCCACTTGAAGGGGATGAAGCGCATCGCGTTGTAGGCCCGCATGAACCCCGTCTCGTGCGGGATCGCGATGTGCTCGTGGCTGTCGAGCATGAGCCGCAGCAGCGTCGTGCCGGACCCCATCGCGCCGATGATGAAGATCGGCCCGCGGCGCTCCGGCGTCGCGCCGCCGTCGCGCTGGGCGTCGATGTGGTCCTCGTCGTGCTCCGGCACCGCGGCCAGTCTAGGCGCGGCCCCCGCGCTGCTGCGGTGCGGGCGTGCCGTACCTTGCGGGTACCGCCGTCGTACCCGTAAGGTACGCGGGCAGTGGCCGACCTGTCCCTCGTCGCGGCGCACCCCGAGCTCGAGCCGCTGCTCGCGGCACGCGGCTCGCAGCGCGCGCGGCTCATCGAGGGCGTGATCCAAGCGGTCGCCGAGAAGGGCTACGCCGCCGCGACGGTCGCCGACGCCGTGCGGGCGGCGCGCGTCTCGCGCGGGACCTTCTACGCCGAGTTCGGCTCCAAGGAGGAGTGCTTCCTCGAGGCCTACCGCTTCGGGATCGACGTCTTCGTCGAGCGCGTGCGCGCGGCCGTCCGCGCCGAGCGCGGCGGCTGGCAGGCGCGGCTGCGCGCGGCGATCCGCATGTACCTGGAGACGCTCGCCGGCGAGCCGCGCTTCGCCCGCACCTACCTCTTCGAGGTCCACCTCGCCGGCCCGCGCGCGGCGGCCGAGCGCGACGCCGCCCTGCGCCGCTTCGCCGATCGCTATCGCTCGTCGTTCCGCGCCGCGCTCCAGGAGCGTCCCGATCTGCGGATGCCCTCCGACGACGCCCTCTTCATCCTCGCCGCCGGCGTCGACCAGCTCGTGTGCTCGCGTGTGCGGGCCGGCGAGCTGGAGCGCCTGCCAGACCTGACCGACGAGCTCACGCTCACCGCCGTCGCGTTCCTCGAGGGCGCGGCGGCACTCGACCCGACCACCTCCGAGGGAGGCTCCTGATGGACCTGACCTTCTCCGAGTCCGAGGCCGCGTTCCGCGACGAGCTGCGCGCCTGGTTCGAGAACAACCAAGCGGGCCCCATGCCCGAGGGCGACGACGCCGCCTACGCCTGGCGCCGCGACTGGCAGCGCCGCCTGGCCGAGGGCGGCTGGGCCGGGGTGCACTGGCCGCGCGAGTACGGCGGCCGCGGCGCGACGATGACGCAGTCGGCCATCTTCTTCGAAGAGCTCGGCCGCGCCCGCGCGCCGCTGCCCGCCAACGTCCTCGGCCTCCTGCTCGCCGGCCCGACGATCATGGTGTGGGGCGACGACGCCCAGAAGGAGCGCTACCTGCCGCCGATCCTCACCGCCGACGAGATCTGGTGCCAGGGCTTCAGCGAGCCCGACGCCGGCTCGGATCTCGCGTCGCTGAAGACGCGCGCCGTCCGCGACGGCGACGAGTGGGTCGTCACCGGCCAGAAGGTCTGGACCTCGGGGGCGCAGTACTCCAAGTGGTGCATGTTGGTCGCCCGCACGGACCAGGACGTGCCGAAGCACAAGGGCCTGACCTACTTCATCATGGACATGGACCAGCCCGGGGTGCAGGTCCGGCCGCTCGTCCAGATCACCGGCGAGCCGGAGTTCAACGAGCTGTTCCTCGAGGAGGCGCGCATCCCGCACGAGAACGTGCTGGGCGGCGTGGGCAACGGCTGGAAGGTCGCGCTCACCACGCTGATGAACGAGCGCTCCGGCCTCGCGTTCTTCCTCCAGGTCCGGCTGCGCCAGCTGCTCGACCAGCTCGTGGAGGAGGCCGGACAGCGAGGGCTGCTGGACGATCCGGTCGTCGCCGACAAGCTCGGCGAGCTGCACCTCAAGGCCGAGATCCTGCGCCTGACCGCCTACCGCGGGCTGACGGCCATCGAGAAGTACGGCACGCCGGGCCCCGAGGGCTCGCTGACCAAGTGGATGTGGTCGGAGACCAACCAGCAGCTGGCGCAGCTCGCCGCCGACCTGCTCGGCCCCGAGGCGCTGACCTCCGGCAACCGGTGGGCCTACGAGTTGATGCGCTCGCGCGGCAACACCATCGAGGGCGGCACCACCGAGATCCTGAAGAACATCGTGGCGGAGCGGGTCTTGGGCCTGCCGCGCATGCGCTGACCGAGGAGGAACAACGACATGAAGAGTCTCCACGACCTGTGCGAGCGAGCCTCTGGGCGAGCTCACGCGGCTGACGCCGAGCCCCTGGGCGAGGTGTCGGCATGAACTTCGACTTCACCGAGGACCAGCACGAGATCAAGCGCACCGCGCGCGACCTGCTGGCCCAGCGCTCGACGCTCGAGAAGGTCCGCCAGGCGGCCGAGTCCAAGGCGTACGACCCCGCGCTCTGGAGCGAGCTGGTCGAGCTCGGCTGGCCGGGCATCGCGATCGCCGAAGAGCACGGGGGGCAGGGACTCGGCAGCGTCGAGCTGACGATCCTGTGCGAGGAGCTCGGCTACGCGCTCGCCGCGTCGCCGTTCCTGGCGACCGTCATGGCCGCCGCGGCGATCCAGGAGGCCGGCACCGGCGAGCAGAAGGCGCGCTGGCTTCCGGCGCTGGCCAGCGGCGAGGCGAGCGGCGCCCTCGGCGAGGCCGGCGGGCTGGTGCCCGACGCCGCGGACGCGGCGGTGATCGTGCTCGTCGGCGAGGACGGGACGGCGCGCGTGCTGCCCCGCGCCGACGCCGACGTCGAGCCCGTGGACGCGATCGACCCGACGCGGCGCTTCGCCCGCGTCGGCGGCGAGGGCGAGCCGCTGGGCGGCGACAGCCAGGCGGCGATCGACCGCGCCGCGATCGCGGTCTCCGCCGAGCTCGTCGGCGTCTCGCAGCGCGCGCTGGAGATGACGCTCGCCTACGTCAAGGAGCGCAAGCAGTTCGACACGCCGGTGGGCGCCTACCAGGCCGTGTCGCACAAGTGCGCGCAGATGCTCAAGGACACCGAGGGCGCGCGGTCCGCGACGTACTTCGCGTCCTGGGCGGCCGACGCCGAGCCCGAGCGGCTCGCCGAGGCCGCGTCGCTGGCCAAGGCCGCGGCCTCCGACGGGGCCCGCGACGTGACCGCCTCGGCGATCCAGGCGCACGGCGGCATCGGCTTCACGTGGGAGGCCGACGCGCACTGGCTCTACAAGCGCGCCCAGGTCGACGCCGTGCTGCTCGGAGGGTCGGGCCGCCACCGCGCCCGGCTCGCCCGCATCCTCGCCGCGCGCCTGCAGCCCGCCGCCGCGTAGGAGGCCCGTTCGCCTGCGGACCGCCGTCCGGCGCGGCGGTCCGCAGCGTGGCGCCTGGCCGTGCGGGTACAATGGGGGGTGGAATCCGTGCAGCTCCGCGGGTTCTGCCCCCTCTTCGCGCACCGAAGGTCCGTCCGGGCCGCGCTCGCCGCGGCGGGACGGTGCGCACTGAACACGAAGCCTGGAAGGAGGCCGTATGGCCGTAGAGGACAAGGTCGCGCTCGAGGGTGAGGTCGTTGAGGCCCTGCCCAACCTGATGTTCCGGATCCAGCTCGACATGGACGAGCACGAGGTGCTGGCGCACCTCGCCGGCAAGATGCGCCGCAACCGCATCCGCGTGCTGCCCGGCGATCGCGTGCGGGTCGAGGTCAGCCCGTACGACCTCACGCGCGGGCGGATCGTCTACCGCATGAAGTAGGGGAATCGCCGCGAGCGGATATCTCAGGTCGCCGGCGGAAACGTCTCCTCCATGGAGACAGAAGCGCCGGCGAGTTCGTGGCTCTTCGCGGCCTACGGCCGTGCCAGCGACGCCACCAGCTCGGGCGTGACGTCGGCGATCCCGCCGACGGTCGCCTCGGCCAGCGCGAGCGTGTCGGCCGCGGGTGGGAAGGCGCGGTTCGGCGTGGCGATGACGTGCATCCCGGCCACGTGCGCCGCGCGCAGGCCGTTGGAGGAGTCCTCGACCGCCGCGCACGCGCGCGGATCGGCTCCCAGCCGGGCCGCGGCCTCGACGTAGACGTCGGCGGCCGGCTTGCCCCGCGCGACCTCCTCGGACGACACGGTCGCGGCGAAGCGCCCGGCGATCCCCGCGCCGTCCAGGACGGCGTCGATGACCTCGCGGTTGGCCGACGACGCCACGGCCAGCGGCCAGCGCGCCGCGAGCGCCGCGACGGCGGCCACGGCGCCGGGCAGCAGCGGGAGCTCCTCGCGCACGTGGGCGACCACCTGGGCGCCCACCTCGCGGGCGATCCTCGCCGGATCGCGATCGACGCCGACGACGTCGCGCAGGTAGGCGGCCCATTCGACCGAGCTCATGCCCTGCATGGCCCGGGTCGCCTCGTCGTTCCAGCGGCCGCCGTGGGCCGCGGCGTACGCTCGGCGCTCGCGGTCCCAGACCTCCTCGGTGTCGACGATGACGCCATCGAGGTCGAGGACCACGGCGGCGATCGCGTCGAGCTCGAGCGCCATCAGCCGGTGCGGTCCGATGTCGGGCAGGTCGAAGGGCTCGCCCTCGGCGGCGAACCCGGCCCGTCGGTAGAACCCGACGACGCCGGCCCGCGCGTTGCACCAGACGCGCCGGCCGCCGTGCGCGCGCACGTGGCGCAGGCACGCCTGGAGCAGCAGGCCGCCGGCGCCGCGGCCACGTACATCCGGCGCGGTCGCCATGCCGCGGACCCGCCAGTCGCCGTCGCGCCTGTCGCGCGGGTGGGGGCCTGGAGCGACGGTCGCCACGCCGACGAGCGCGCCGCCGTCGAAGGCCCCGAAGTGCCCCGCGCCGGGGGCGTCGTCCCCGGGCAGCGCCATGTCGTCGACGCGCTGGTGGGGGCGCAGCACGGCCTGGCGCAGCGGCCAGGTGGCATGGGCGTCGACGGGGCAGAGGCGCACGCCGACGGAGGCTAGGGGCCCGCGCCCGCGGCGTCCGTCGCCCGGCTCGTGCCGTGCGACGGCACGGGATGGCGCAACGAACCGCCTGGTGGTGGGTTGACGTGACCGTGGGGAACCCAATCGCCGCTCACGTCCCAGCCGCTCCGGTACCCTGGCGCGCCTCATGACCCGGACGGCCCTGCTCGGCTCCTTGGTGGCCGCCCTGCTCGTGCTCGCCGCCCCGGCCTCCGGAGCGGTCCCTCGCTGGCAGTCCTTCGACCGCGTCCCCCACGAGCTGCCGGGCGCCGGAGCCCACGCCGCCGCGGCGACCGGGTGGATCGTGGGTGCGCGGCCCGGCCGGCGGGCGGCGCGGATCGCCCGGGTGCACGGCGCGCACGCGATCGGCCGCATCCCCGGTGCCTACGCGCTTCCCACCGGGCGCGCCCGGGCCTTCGCCGAGGCCCTGCGGGCGCAGCGCCTGCTGCGCTACGCCGAGCCCGACCGCCTGCTGGCTCCGGCGTCGTCGTACGAGCGCCCGGACGGGCCGAGCCCGTGGGCCCGGAGCTTCATCGTCGGGGCCGACCTCACCCCGCCGGCGAAGCCGGCGCCGATCGGCATCGTCGACGACCTCGTCGACGCGTCCGTGCCCGACACGTCGCAGGCGACGATCGCCAAGCACAGCGCCACGCGGCAGGTCCTCGACGGCCACGGGACCGCGGTGGCCTCCGTCGCGGCCGGCAAGGCCGACGGCCAGGGCGTGATCGGCATCATGCCCGGCGCGCCGATCATCAGCTTCGGCCTGAAGACCTCCTCCTGCTCCGAGGTCGCCAAGGGCATCGACGAGATCGCGCTGTCGGACGCCGAGGTCCTGAACCTCAGCCTCGGCACGACCGACGACTGCTTCCTGCTCGAGCTGGCGGTCGCCGACGCCATCTACACGGGCACGCTCGTCATCGCCGCCTCCGGCAACGAGCTCGAGAGCGGCAACCCGATCGTCTATCCCGCCGCCTACCCGCACGTGCTGAGCGTCGGCGCCGTCGACGTGATGAAGCAGCCGACGTACTTCTCCAGCACGAACAGCGCCCTCGACCTGGCCGCACCCGGCGACGAGGTGCCGGTGGCGCTGCCGCTCGCCTTCGACACCAAGGACGGCGTCGCCGACGGCGTCTCCACCGAAGATGGGACGAGCTTCGCCGCCCCGGTCGTGTCGGGCGTCGCCTCATGGCTGATCGCCGCGCGGCCCGGGCTCGGGCCCGGCCAGTACGCCGACCTGCTGCGCCACACCGCCACGGACCTCGGCGACCCGGGCTGGGACGCCAGCACCGGCTTCGGCCTCGTGAACCTCGCCGGCGCGCTGCAGGCTCCGACGCCGAAGGTGGACCCGCTCGAGCCCAACGACGGCATCACGTACGTCGACGGAACGGCCTACGGGAAGCCGGCGCGCTACGTCTGGAAGGGTGGGCGCGCACGTGCGCTGAAGGCCTCGGTCGACGCGGTCGAGGATCCCACCGACGTCTACCGGATCCGGCTGCCCCGCCATCGGCGGGCGACGATCACGCTCGTCCCGGGCGCGGGCAACGCCGACCTGCGGCTCTACGATGGGCGCGCGAAGGGCCTGCAGGTCCATCCGCTCTCGCGCTCGTCGCGCGGTCCCGGGGCGCGCGACGTGGTCCACGTGGTCAACCACCGCCGCAAGGCGCACTCGTACTACGTCGCGGTGGTCGCGCCGAGCGTGAAGTCGCGCTCGTTCGACGCCCAGTACGACCTGCGCTTCACGCGCCGCTGACGACCCGCCGCTGCACGCCGCTCGGCGCCGCGATCAGCACCTCGCTGACCAGCGCCGGCGGGAACAGCCCGTGGCCGACCACGCCCGGCTCCGCGTCGAGCCGGGCCGCGAGGACGGCCGGGTCGTCCACGGGGCCCATGCGGTCGGCGATCACGTTGCCGTCCGGGCTCGGCGGAGCGCCCGGGCGGACCGCCGCCGGCGCCAGGGCGTCCAGCGTCGCGGCGAGCCCGAACGGCAGGAGCTCGACCGGCACCGGCGGGCGCAGCGCGTCGACGACCTTCGAGGCGTCGGCGATGACGACCAAGCGTCGGGCGGCCGCGGCCACGACCTTCTCGCGCACATGCGCGCCGCCGCCGCCCTTCACCAGCCAGCCGTCGGGCGCCACCTGGTCGGCGCCGTCGATCGCGAGGTCCAGCGCGGTGAGCGCGTCGAACGGCTCGACGGGCAGCCCCAGCGCGGTGGCCTGCGCGGCCGTGGCATCCGACGTGGCCACGCAGCGCAGCCCGCGCAGGCCGCGGGCGGCGAGGGCGGGGAGGAGGTGGCGCACCGTCGAGCCGGTGCCGAGCCCCAGGCGCATGCCGTCCTCGACGTACGCGGCCGCGGCCTCGGCTGCGGCGCGCTTGAGCGCCTCGGCGTCGCGCATCACGCGGCCTCCACGAGCAGCGCCGCGCCCAGCGCTCCGCCGAGGTCACCGAGCTCGGCCACCCGGACCGCCGGCGGCCGGTCGTCGGCGAACAGGTGGGGCAGCATGGCGGCGCGGATCCTCTCGGCGTACGGCTCCCCGAGCTTGACGCCGACGCCGCCGCCGATCACCACCGCCTCGACGTCGAGCAGGTTGCAGGCCGACGCGACGCCCACGCCCAGGGCCGTGACGGCGTCCGCGACCAGCCGCGTGGCGACCGGGTCCTCGCGCTTGAGCGCCCGCGCCCAGACGCCCGCGGTCAGCCGGTCGCGGCCGCGTTCCTGTGCGATCGCAAAGAGGTCGGTGGGCTCGCCGGCGTCGCGGGCGCGTCGCGCGCGGTCCTCCATCGCCCGGCGCCCCGCGTAGGCCTCCAGGCACCCGATGCGCCCGCAGGGGCAGCGCTCCCCGCCGGGCTGCACGACGACGTGGCCGATCTCCCCGGCGGCGCCGCGGCCGAGCCACGGGCGGCCGTCGAGGACGATGCCGCCGCCGACGCCCGTGCCCCAGAACACCCCGAGCAGCGAGCGGACGTCGCGCGCCGCGCCGAGCGCGATCTCGGCGTCGGTGGCGACCTGCACGTCGTTGCCGAGGCGGACCTCGGCACCCAGCCGCGCGCCGAGCTCGCCGGCGAGCGGGTACGGCTCGCGCCATCCCGGGAGGTTGCCCGCGCGCGCCAGCGTCCCGGCGGTCGCGTCGATCGCTCCCGGCGCGCCGACGCCGACGCCGGCCAGCTGGTCGGTGGCGATGCCGGCCTGCGCGGCCGCCTCGCGCAGCGCCCCAGCCAGGGCCTCCACGACGTCGGGCGGGCCGCCGGTCGCCGGCGTCTCGCGCCGGGCCTGGCCGAGCACGCGGTGGTCGGCGCCCGCGACCACGGCCTGGATCTTCGTCCCGCCGAGGTCGATGCCGCCGCGCATGCGCTCCGTCGCCATGCCCGCAGCCTTCCCCAGCCGGGGCCGCGGCGCAACGTCGGGGGCCGCGGGCCGGCCGCTGAGCGGCGGCGCGGCCGGGCCCGCGCTAGCGCGAGGGCGTGTGGCCGTGGTGCACGGTCGGCGCGGCGGTGCCCTGCGCGGTGGCGTTGTCGAGCTCCACGCTCACGGCGCCGAGCAGCAGCGCGCTGATGACGAGGGCGAGGAGGCGGCGGCCGGTGATGGCAGGACGCGAGGTGCGCATTCAGGACCTCCAACGCAGCCCGGCCGCAGAAGTTGCGCTGCGGATCCGCCGGGTCGTTCGGCGGGCGCGCACGGCGTAGGGTGCGTCCATGCCGCTCGTCTATCGCGAGGCCGCCCCGCTGCAGGAGCCCCTCGGGACCGTGCTCATGCTCCACGGCTATCCCGAGTCCTCGTACATGTGGCGCCACCTGCTCCAGCCCGTCGCGGACGCCGGCTGGTGCGCCGTGGCGCCCGACCTGCCCGGCTACGGCGACTCGCCCTACGCCGGCTCGGGCACGTGGGAGGCGCACGTCGAGGCCGTCGACGCCTTCCACCGCGAGCAGGAGCTCGGCGAGGTCGTGCTCTGCGTGCACGACTGGGGCGGGCTGATCGGCCTGCGCTGGGCCTGCGAGCACCCCGAGCTGGTGCGGGCGCTGATCGTCAGCGACACGGGGTTCTTCCCCGACGGCCGCTGGCACCAGATGGCGAGCATCATGCGGACGCCCGGGAAGGGCGAGGAGCTCATCGACGGCCTCGACCGCGAGCGCTTCGGCGCGATGCTGCGCGCGGTGTCGACCGGCATGGACGACCGCAGCCTCGACGAGTTCTTCAAGGCCTGGGCCACCGCGGAGCAGCGGCGCGGGCAGCTCGAGCTGTACCGGTCCGGCGACTTCGAGAAGGTCGCCGCCTACGACCTCGGGACGCTCGACGTCCCCGCGCTGGTGCTGTGGGGCGCCGACGACCCGTTCGCGCCGCCGGTCGTCGCGGAGCGCTTCGGCCGCGAGCTGCCGCAGGCCGAGGTGGTGATCCTCGACGGCGTGGGCCACTTCTGCTTCGAGGACGCGCCGGAGGCGTGCGCGGCGGCGGTCGCGCGGTTCCTGGGGCGTGTGTGATGACGCGCCGGGAGATCCGCTCGTGGCTGATGGACATGGATGGCGTGCTCGTGCACGAGCAGCACGCGATCCCCGGCGCCGACCGCTTCATCGGCGCCCTGCGCGAGCGCGAGCTGCCCTTCCTCGTGCTCACCAACAACTCGATCTACACCCGGCGGGACCTCGCCGCGCGGCTGCGGGCCAGCGGCCTCGAGGTGCCCGAGGAGGCGATCTGGACCTCGGCGCTGGCCACGGCGCGCTTCCTGGAGGAGCAGCGCCCGGGCGGGTCGGCGTTCGTCATCGGCGAGGCCGGCCTGACGACCGCGCTGCACGAGGCCGGCTACACCCTGACGGAGCGAGACCCCGACTACGTGGTCCTGGGCGAGACGCGGACCTACAGCTTCGAGCGGATCACCCACGCGATCCGGTTGATCGCCGGGGGCGCCCGGTTCATCGCCACCAACCCGGATCCGACCGGGCCGGCGCCGGAGGGGCCGACGCCGGCGACCGGGTCGGTGGCGGCGCTGATCAGCCGCGCCGCGGGCGCCGAGCCGTACTTCGTCGGCAAGCCCAACCCCCTGATGATGCGCTCGGCCCTGAACGCGATCGACGCGCACTCCGAGACGACCGTGATGATCGGCGACCGCATGGACACCGACGTCGTCGCGGGGCTGGAGGCCGGGCTCGAGACGATCCTCGTGCTGACCGGCGTGACGACCCGCGAGCAGGCGGAGCGCTTCCCGTTCCGCCCCTCGCGGATCCTCGACTCGGTCGCGGAGCTGGCCGACGAGCTCGCGGTCGTCGCCTGAGCGCACCGCGGGTGGACACCGCGTCGAGGTCGTCGACACGGCGTCGATGCCATAGTCCCGCGCATGGCTCTGCCCCGCACGCACTACGACGACGACCATCGGCTCTTCCGCGAGTCGGCCGCCGCCTTCGTCGACCGCGAGATCCTGCCGCGGCGCGAGGAGATCCGCGAGAGCCGGCGGATCCCGAAGGAGATCTGGCGCACGGCCGGCGAGATGGGCTTCCTCGGCCTCGCCGTCCCCGAGCAGCACGGCGGCAGCGACGTCGACTTCCGCTACAACGCGGTCTGGAACGAGGAGCTGGCGCGCGCGGGCGTGGCGTACGGGTCGAGCTTCTCGATCCACACCGACGTCTGCGCGCCCTACCTCGTGCGCCTGACGACCGAGGAGCAGAAGGACCGCTGGCTGCCGGGGTTCTGCACGGGCGAGATCGTCACCGCCATCGGCATGACCGAGCCCGAGGCGGGCTCCGACCTGCAGGGTCTGAAGACGACCGCCAAGCGCGACGGCTCCGACTGGGTCCTCAACGGCTCGAAGACGTTCATCACCAACGGCGCGCACGCCGACCTCGTCATCGTCGCCGCCCGCACGGGCACCGACCCGCGCGGGCGCGGCATCTCGCTGTTCGCCGTCGAGGAGGGGATGGAGGGCTTCACCCGCGGGCGCAAGCTCCACAAGGTCGGCCAGCACGAGGCCGACACCGCCGAGCTGTTCTTCGAGGACGTCCGCGTCACCGACGACCAGCTCATCGGCGAGGTCGACCGTGGGTTCCACCACATGATGGAGCACCTCGCCCAGGAGCGCCTCGGCTCGGCGATCCTCAACACCGCGCACGCGGCGCACATCCTCGGGATCACGCTGGACTACATCAAGCAGCGCCGGGCGTTCGGGCGCCCGGTCGGCACGTTCCAGCACAACCGCTTCCTCGCCGCCGAGCTCCAGACGAAGGTCGACGTCACGCAGGCGTTCGTGGATCGCTGCGTCGACGCCCACGCCCGGCACGAGCTGTCGGCCGTCGACGCCGCCAAGGCCAAGTGGTGGAGCGCCGAGGTCGAGAACGCGGTCATCGACGCGTGCGTGCAGCTGCACGGCGGCTACGGCTACATGGAGGAGTACGAGGTCGCCCACGCCTGGATGGACGCGCGCGTGACCAAGATCTGGGCCGGCTCGAACGAGATCATGAAGGAGATCATCGGCCGCGATCTCGGCCTCGGGGAGGTCCGGGCGTAGCCGCCGTAGGCTTCCGGCGATGCCCACCGCCCTGGAGTGCCTGCGCGAGCGCCTCTCGCAGCTCGCCGACCTGTCCGCGCTCGGCCACCTCGCCGTCTGGGACCAGCGCACGATGATGCCGCCGGCCGGCGGACCGGCACGGGCGCAGCAGCTGGCCACGCTGGAGCGCGTCTCCCACGACCTGGCCACCGGCGAGGAGATCGGCGGCTGGCTCGGGGAGCTGGAGGCGGCCGGCGACGGCGCCCTGGACGACGTCGACCGCGACCTCGTCCGCCTCGCGCGCCGCGACTGGGACCGCCGGCGCCGCGTGCCCGGGGAGCTGGCCGGCGAGCTGGCCGAGGCGGCCGCCGAGGGCCAGGACGTGTGGGAGGCGGCGCGCGCGGCGGGCGACTTCGCCGCGTTCGCGCCGGCGCTGCGGCGCAACGTCGAGCTGGCGCGGGCCTACGCGGCCTGCTTCCCCGAGGCCGGCCGGCCGTACGACGCCCTGCTGGCCGACTACGACTTCGGCCTGACCACCGCCCGGATCCAGGAGGTCTTCGGCCGGCTCGCCGACGCGCTGCCGCCGCTGGTGGCGGAGGCCGCGGCCCGGCCGCAGCCGCCCGCCCTCGACGTCCCGCGCGCGGCGCAGGAGGCCGCGGTGCAGTCGGTGCTGGCGCGCGTCGGCGCCGGCGAGGACCGCTGGCGGATCGACGTCTCGGCCCACCCGTTCACCACCTGGATGGCGCTCGGCGACGTCCGCGTGACCACGCGCTACGACGACGGGCAGCTGGAGTCGGTCGTCGCCGCGCTGCACGAGTTCGGGCACGGCCTCTACGAGCAGCAGGTCGACCCGGTGCTGGCGCGCACGAACCTGGGCGGCGGCACCTCCATGTCGGTGCACGAGTCCCAGAGCAAGCTGTGGGAGAACCACGTCGGCCGGCACCCGGCGTTCGCCCACGTGCTCGCCGGGGAACTGGGGCGCGGCGGGTTCGCGATCGCTCCGGAGGCCCTCCACGCGTCGCTGACGGCCGTCCGCCCGTCGCTGATCCGCGTCTCGGCCGATCCGCTCACCTACCCGCTGCACATCGTCCTGCGCTTCGAGCTCGAGGTCGCGCTCGTCGAGGGCTCGCTCGACGTCGACGACCTGCCCGCGGCGTGGAACGACGGCATGGAGCGGCTGCTCGGCGTCGCCGTCCCCGATGACGCGATGGGCGTGCTCCAGGACGTCCATTGGGCCTCGGGAGCCTTCGGCTACTTCCCGAGCTACGCGCTCGGCTGCCTGATCGCCGCGCAGCTCTGGGAGCGGCTGGAGGAGGAGCTCGGGCCGCAGGACGACGCGCTGCGCTCCGGCGACGTCGCCGCGATCCGCGACTGGCTCGGCGACCGCGTCCACCGCTTCGGCCGCCGGCTCGACACCGAGCCGCTGGTCGAGCGGGCCACCGGCCGGGGCCTCGACGTCGAGCCGTTCCTCCGCGCCGCCGCCGCGCAGGCCGCTGGACGCTGAGGACCCCGTGGCGGTTCGCCGCACGACCCGGAGGCGCAAGCCTCGCCGCCGCGCGCCGAGGACCGAGGTGATGGGCCACGCCCTCACGCCTCCCTCCCTGCACCGCGCCGCGCGCGCGGTCGTGCGCCGCCGGCCCGTCGACGCGGTGTGGCTGGCCGCGCTCTTCGCCGGCGCGGCGGTCTGCCTGCTCACCGGGATCCTCTTCCCGATGAGCGAGCACGCGCCGCTGCGCCTCGGCGGCGCGATGCTCGTCGTCGCCCTCGCCATGAGCGCGGGGACCCTGGCCTGGGGCGACCGGCTGCCGTCCTGGGCGCTGCTGGCCGAGGCCGTGGTGGCGGCGACGCTCAACAGCGTGCTCGTGGCCTTCGCGCACCGGTCGGGCGGCGCGATGGCCGATGGCCTGGCCTACCTGTGGCTCACCGCGTGGGTCGCCCTGTTCCGGCCGCGCTGGGCCGGGCGCTTCGCGGGGCTCTGCGCCGCCGGGTTCGGCGCGGGGCTCCTGGCCTCGGACGTGCCGCGGATGGCCGCCGGCTGGCTGCTCCTGTCGCTGGCGACGTGGATGCTCGCGGTGCTGGGCAGCCGGTTCAGCCGCAGCATGCGCCGCCACCTGCGCACCGACGCGCTGACCGGCGCCCTGAACCGCAGCGGCCTGGCCGAGATCGCGGAGCGCGTGCCGCGCCGCCGCCGCGACGACGAGCAGGTCGTCGTGGCCGCGCTGGACCTCGACGGATTCAAGGCGGTCAACGACCGCGACGGCCACGCCGCCGGCGACCGGCTGCTCGCCGACGCCACGGCCGCCTGGCGCGAGCAGCTGCGCGGAGGCGACGTGCTGGCGCGGACGGGAGGCGACGAGTTCGTCCTCGTCATGCCCGGGACCTCCGATGCCGAGGCCGCCGCGGTGCTGGAGCGGCTGCGGCGATCGCACCCGGTCGCGTGGTCCGCAGGGCTGACCCGCTGGCGCGACGGCGAGTCGCTCGAGCGCTGCCTGGAGCGCGCCGACGCGCAGCTGTACGCGGCCAAGGCCGGGCGCGACGCGCCGCGCGGCTGAGGCGGCCGCTACTCCGGCAGCTCCCACTCCTCGTCGCCGAGGGTGACCAGCACCGGCTCGCCGCTGCGCGCGGTGACCGTCAGCAGCGTCTCGCGCGACATGGTCGGGTACTGGGCCATCGCGACGCTGCGGCCGCCGAAGCGGCGCGACAGCTCCTTCATCGCCTCGGCCAGCATGTTCAGGCCGCCGAGCGTGCCGATGACCTCGCCGGACGCCGGCTCGACCTCGAACGGCGGCAGCTGGCGCAGCTCGATGTCGGTGCCCATCGCGTCGGCGTCGAGCTCGATGGCGTGCGGCAGGTGGACGACGCGGTCGCCGACCTGCACCTCGACGGGCGCCAGCCGCCCGACGTCGACCAGCGCCGGGCTGCGGTCCGGGACGTCCACGACGGCGGCCACCCGCAGGGCGCCGGAGCGATGCAGCACGTCGCGCAGCGTCTCGACGACCGCGTCGAGCGGGCCCACGGAGGCGACGAGGTCGATGGGCTGGTCGTCGGCGTCGTCCATGTCCCTCAGCATGGCACGCGGCCGAGCGCGGCCGAGCCCTCGGGGACGTGTGCAACGATGCGCGCTTGAGGAAGCCTGGGATGGAGCGTCTCGACACCGCCGATGTCGCCCCCGCCGCCCCGTCGCCGACGGGGCACCTCGGGCGGCTCTTCGCGATGTCGCCCGACCTGCTGGCGGCGGCCGGGTTCGACGGCTACCTGAAGGAGTTCAACGACGCCTGGGAGCGCCAGCTCGGGTGGTCGCGGGAGGAGCTGACCCGGATCCCGTACCTGGAGCTCGTGCAGCCCGACGACCGCGCGGCGACCGAGGCGCAGGTCGCCCGCCTGGCGCGGGGCGAGAGCGTCACGGAGTACGTGTGCCGTGTCCGCTGCCGGGACGGCAGCATGCGCTCGATGGCCTGGAGCGGCGGGCCGGGGGACGAGGCCTTCTACATCGTCGGGCGCGACGTCAGCGACCGGCTGGCGATGGAGCACGAGCTGGCGCAGCGCGCGCGGCGGCTGCAGACGACCAACGCGGAGCTGCAGGAGTTCGCCTACACGGCGTCGCACGACCTCAGCGAGCCGCTGCGGACGGTCGCCGGCTACCTGTCGCTGCTCGAGCGGCGTGCGGCCGAGGCCCTCGGCGAGGACGGCCGCCAGTACCTCCGGCAGGCCGCGCAGGGCGCCCAGCGCATGCGGGACCTCATCGAGGACCTCCTGCAGTACTCGCGCGTGGCCAACGAGGAGCCGCGGCGCGAGCAGGTCGATCTCGCGGAGCTGATCGAGGAGGTGCTCGGCGGCCTCGGGCCGCTGATCGACGAGCACGGCGCCGACGTCCGGGTCGGCGCGCTGCCGCGCCTGGAGGCCGAGCGCCGGCAGCTGGGGCAGCTGCTCCAGAACCTCATCGCCAACGCCGTCAAGTTCCACGCGCCGGACGAGCCGCCGGTGGTGGAGGTCGCGGCGCGCCGGACGATCCGCGGCTCGGTGCTCACCGTCCGCGATCAGGGCATCGGCATCGAGGAGGCCGACCAGGAGCGGATCTTCGCGATGTTCACGCGCCTGCACACCCGCGAGCGCTACGACGGCACCGGCATCGGCCTGGCGATCTGCCGGCGCATCGCCGAGCGCCATGGTGGCCGGATCTACGTGGAGTCGGCGCCGGGGGAGGGGAGCGCCTTCCACGTGCTGCTGCCCGACTCGCCGGTGGCCCCGGGCACCCCGGGCGGCGGGTAGCCGCGGTCGCGCTGCAGTCAGGGCTCGATGACGTGCGAGGGGTCGGGGCGCAGCGCCTCCGGCGCCTGGCTGTAGTCGCCGAACGGCCCGTCGCGCCGCTCGACGACGGCCCCGACGCCCTCGCGCGCGGCCGTCTCGATGAAGTCCAGCGCCTCGGGCGTGTTGCGCATGAGGCCGTCGAGGATCGGGCCCAGGGTCTGCGTCGAGGCCAGGCCCATGTTCTCGTAGGCGTGGTTGACGACGAGCTTCATCGCCGCCAGCTGGGAGGCCGGGATCGCCGCGAGCTCGGCGGCGAGCTCGGCCACGCGCGCCTCCAGGCGCTCGAACGGGACCGCCTCGTTGACGAGCTCGACGTCGGCGGCCTGGCGGCCGGTGAGCGGGCGCCCCGTGAGGGCGTGGAACTTCGTGCGGGCCAGGCCCAGCCGGTAGATCCACATGCCCGACAGGTACGCGCCCCACATCCGGCTGTAGGGCGTGCCGATCACCGCGTCCTCGCTGGCCACGACGAGGTCGGCGCACAGCGCGAAGTCGCTGCCGCCGCCGACGCAGTAGCCGTGCACCTGGGCGATCACCGGCTTCGGCGCTCGCCAGAGCGCCATGAGCTTCTGCGTCGGCGAGAGCTCGGGCGCGGTGGCCATGGCGAAGTCCTTGCCGGGGTCCCAGCGGCCGTCGGTCATCATCGCGTCGCCCCAGTGCTGGAAGCCGCCGCCGAAGTCGTAGCCGGCGCAGAAGCTGCGGCCGGCCCCGCGCACGACGATCACCTTGACCGCGGAGTCGCGCACGGCGCGCCCCACGGCGGCCTGCACCTCGTCGGGCATCGGCGGGACGATCGTGTTGAGGCGCTCGGGGCGGTTGAGCGTGATGGTGGCGACCGGGCCCGAGACGGCGTACAGGATGGTCTCGAACTCGGTGGGCGCGGCGTCGGTCATGCCGGCATCTGACCGGGTCGCCGCGCCGGCGTCAACGCACGGGCGGCGGCGTGCCGTGCGCGCTGGCGGCCAGCGCCTCGTCCCACGCGCACGTGGCGCACGCGTGCCGGAACACCGACCGCGCGAAGGCGAGCGCGTCGCCCCACGGGTCGGGGCCGGCCACCAGGTCGTCCCAGTGCAGCAGGTACTCGCCGAGGGTCGCGTCCCAGCGCGCGGCCGCCGGCTCGACCGCGCCGTCGGCGAAGGCCGGCGGGGCCGGGTGCGCGTAGGCGTAGAAGGCGGCGCGGCCGTGGTCGGGGTCGCCCGGCCACCAGCCGACGGCGACCTCCTGGGCGTCCATCGCGTTGCGCATGATGAAGTCGCCGGCCGGGGGCGCGGCGGGCTCGCCGGAGAAGAGGTTGACGGCCAGGTCGAACGAGCCCCACCACGCGTTGACGGGCGTCGAGCGGCCGCGGTACGGGGCGCGGAACGCGGCCAGCACGAGCCCGGCCTGCACGGCCGCGTCGAAGTAGGTCCCGACCTGCGCTGGGTCGTAGGTCGCATGCTCGTCGTCCTCGTCGAGCGGCACCGTCCAGGCCACCTCCTGGGGCGTCGGGTCGATCGTCGCCGGTCCGGCGAGCCGGGCCACCGCGTCGAGGACCGCGCGCGTGACTTCGCCCACCGGCCGGTCCGGCGTGAGCGCGACCTGCAGCGCCCGCCCGTCGCTGTGCTCGACGAGCGCGACGTGGCGGCGCAGGTCGAGCCCGGCGACGAAGATGCCTGAGCCGTCGGGCGCCGGCAGCGGCGCGGTCTCCCACCCGCGTGCGGTGAGCCGCAGCGCCGCGTGCTGCAGCTGGGGCTCGGGCGCCGCCAGCGTGGCAGCGAGCTTGCCCAGCACCTGGGTGTGGGCGTGCAGCGTGTCGCAGGTCGCGCTCCACCGCTCGTAGGGCGGCAGGGCGGGAAAGGCGCTCGGCATGGGCGGACAGTACGCCGCCCGCAGGCACCCTGGCGAGGCCCTACATGTCGAACCGCGCTGCGCGCAGCCGCCGCGCGGTCGTCGCGGCCCACGGGGCGCCGATCGCGTCCAGGGCGCCGGCCGCGAGCTCGACGTCGTAGTCGACCCGCCGCAGCTCCAGGTCGCCGTCGTCGCCGACCAGCGCGTAGGCGGCGCGCGTGTCGCCGTCCCACGGAAGCCCGACGCTGCCGGGGTTGACCAGCTCGATCCCGGCGGTCGTCGTGCGGCGGGACTGGAGGTGGGTGTGGCCGAAGACGACGCGGCGCTGCGCCACGCCGGCC
Source organism: Baekduia sp. (assembly GCA_035765735.1). GTDB lineage: Bacteria > Actinomycetota > Thermoleophilia > Solirubrobacterales > Solirubrobacteraceae > Baekduia. The sequence continues at coordinate 113,355 of DASTWY010000006.1, forward strand.
AGCAGCTGGTCGTCGCCGTCGGCTTCCGGCTCGCGCGAGAACGGCTCGACGTCGGAGATGGGGGAGGCGTGGCAGAAGAGCGTCCCGTCGAGCGCCGCGTGGCTCGGCAGCTCTGCCAGCTCGCGCAGCAGCCCGGTGCCGAGCGCCGCGCGGACCGCGGCGGCCGCGCCCTGGACGACCTCGCTGCCCGGGGCGGCCGACGGCGCGTCCTGCCAGCGCTCCCAGTTGCCGCGGATCCACGTGGCGTCGCGGAGCTCGCGCAGCCGGCGCACGGAGTCCAGGGGCCACGCGCCGAACGCGGCGTAGTCGCCGCCGAGCAGGAAGCGCTCGGCGCCGTGCTCCGCCGCGTCGCCGAGCACCGCGTCGAGCGCGGGCAGGTTGCCGTGGATGTCGTACAGCACCGCGAGCATGTCGCCATCATGCCCGCGATGGAGCTCCGTGGACCGCAGCTGACCCTCCGCCTCCCGCAGCCGCAGGACGCCGAGGCGCTGCTGGCGCTCGCCGGCGACGCCGAGGTCACGCGCTGGTTCTCGTGGGGGCCCTACCGCGACGTCGCCGAGCCGCGCGCCTGGATCGCCGCGCAGGCGGCGCGGCGGGACGCCGGCGAGCAGCTCGACTTCGTGATCCACCACCGCGAGCGGGGCCCCGTCGGCGTCACGGGGCTCGGCGAGCTCAGCCGCCGCGACCGCCGGGCCAACGTCGGCACGTGGCTGGGGCGCGAGCACTGGGGCACGGGGATCAACCGCGAGGCCAAGGGGATCGTGGCCCACCTCGCCTTCGCCGTCTGCGGGCTCGAGCGCCTGGGCGCCTACTCCAACCCCGCCAACGCTCGCAGCCGCGCCGCGCTGGAGCACGCCGGCTTCCGACTGGAGGGCACGCTGCGCCGCTTCCACCGCCACGAGGAGCGCCAGCTCGACGTCCACGTGCTGAGCCTGCTGCGCGACGAGTGGCGCGACGGCCCGCTGGCCGCCGTCCCGGTCACGGCGATCGGCGCGCCGCCGGCCGCGTGGATCGCCCCGGTCGCCTGAGGCTCAGCCCTCGCGCCGCGACTCCCAGCGGAAGCCGCGCACCGCGAAGAAGATGCCGACGACCGCCCAGAGCGCGACGACGATCAGGCCCGACGCGTTGTCGGCCAGCCCGCGCCCGCTCACCAGCGCGCCCGACAGCCCGTCGATGATGTGCGTCAGCGGCAGCGCCTGCGCGATGTCGCGCAGGAACTGGGGGGCGTTGCCGACGTCGTAGAAGACGCCCGAGATGAAGATGACGGGCAGGAACACGATGTTCGTGTACGCCGGCGCCGCGTCGAAGTTCGGGATCACGTGCGACCACGCCACGCCGAGCGCCGCCAGGCAGGTCACGCCCGCCGCCAGGTAGACGACCAGCTCGAGCCAGTCCTTGGGCCAGTCGATGTTGAAGAACACCTTCCCGGCCACCACGACGATCGCCAGCTGGATCGTCGCGTTGGCCACCGCGTTGCCGAACACGCCCAGCAGGTAGGAGCCCTCGGGCAGCGGCGTGCCGCGCATGCGCTTCAGGACGCCCTGCTCGCGCAGGAACGTGAGGTTCATCCCGAGCGCGTTGAAGGTCGTCGCCATGATGCTCATGCCGGCGATGCCGGGCACGATGACGTCCAGGTCGTCCTGGTTGCCGCTGAAGATCGCGCCGAACAGCGCGAGGAACAGCAGCGGCAGCAGGAAGTTGAAGAACGCGGCGCTCGGGTTGCGCCAGAACATCCGGCGCTCGAGGCGGAACTGGTGCCAGGCGAGCGTGAGCGACTCAGACATGGGCGGGCGCCTCCTCGGGCGCGGCGGTCAGCTCGAGGTAGACGTCCTCGAGCGAGGGGCGCGTGACGCTGAGGTCGCGCAGCGCCTCGCCGCGCGCGAGCGCGGCGCTGGTGAGCTGGTGCAGGAGCGCGGTGGGGTCCTCGGTCTCGCGCGTCTCGAGCTCGTCGGTGTCGGCCGAGCGCCACGTCACGCGGTAGCGCGACGAGGACGCCCCCAGCTCGGCCGGCGGGCCCTCGGCGACGATGCGCCCCTGCTTGACGATCGCGACGCGGTCGCACAGGGCCTGCGCCTCGTCGAGGTAGTGCGTGGTCAGCAGGACGGTCTTGCCGAGGTCCTGGAGCGAGCGGACCACGTCCCACGCGGCGCGCCGTGCGGCGGGGTCGAAGCCGGTCGTGGGCTCGTCGAGGAAGATCAGCTCGGGGTCGCCGATGAGCGCCAGGCCGAAGTCCAGGCGCCGCATCTGCCCGCCGGAGAGCGTCCGGGTCAGCGCGTCCTGCTTCTCGCCCAGGCCCGCCAGCTCGACGACCTCGTCGACGTCGCGCGGGTGGGGGTAGAAGCGCGCCCAGTGCTCGAGCGCCTCGCGGACGGTGAGGTGCCGGTACATGCCCGTCGACTGCAGGACGATCCCGATGCGGCGCCGCAGGTCGCGCGAGCGCTGCTCGGGGTCGTGCCCGAGGACCGACACGATGCCGCTGTCGCGGCTGCGGTAGCCCTCGAGGATCTCGACGGTGCTGGTCTTGCCGGCGCCGTTGGGGCCCAGGAGCCCGAAGACCTCGCCCGCCGCCACCTCGAAGTCGATGCCCCGGACCGCCTCGAAGCTCCCGTAGGCCTTGCGGAGGTCGCGGACCAGGATGGCGGGCGCTGCGGCGGACACCCTTCCATTGAAGCAGCGCGGCCGCCGCGGCCGCCCCGTCCCGGACGACGGCCGGGCGTGCGAGGATGCCGGGCCATCGCCCGCGCGGCCTGCATCGACATCGGCTCGAACACGACCCGGCTGCTCGTCGCCGAGCCCGACGCGCGACGCCCGGGCGGCCTGGTGCCGCTGGTCTCCCGGCGGCGGTTCCTGCGGCTGACGGCCGCCGAGCGCCGGAGCGGGATCCCCGACGCGAAGGTGGCGGCGCTGGTCGAGGCGGTGGCCGAGCAGACCGCCGAGGCGCGCGACGCCGGGGTCGGCGCGGCCGCGCTGCGCGCGGTGGCGACCGCCGCGCTGCGCGAGCTGCCCGACCGCGAGGCGCTCGTCGCCCGCCTGCGCGACGCGACGGGGACCGCGGTGGAGATCCTCGAGCCCGCCGACGAGGCGCGCCTCGCCTTCCATGGCGCCACCGCGACGCTCCCGGCCGGCGCCGGCCGCGTCGTGGTCGCCGACGTCGGGGGCGGCTCGACCGAGCTGGCGGCCGGCGTGCCGGGCGGAGCGCCGACGTGGTGGGCCTCGGTGCCGCTGGGCTCGGGGGCGCTGACCGACGCCTGCCTGCACGGCGACCCGCCGACCGCCGCCGAGCTCGCCGCCGCCCGCGCCGAGGTGCAGGCCGCGCTGGCGGCGATCGGCTGCCCGGCGGCCGGCCGCGCGCTCGCGGTCGGCGGCAGCGCCACGTCGCTGCGCCGCCTCTGCGGCCCCGTGCTCGGCGCCGACGTGCTCGACGGCGCGCTCGCGCGGGTCGCCGCCGGGCCGGCGGCCGAGCGCGCGGTCGCGCTCGACCTCCACGCCGAGCGCGTGCGCCTGCTGCCCGCGGGCCTGCTCCTGCTCGCCGAGGTCGCCCGCGCCGCCCGCTGCCCGCTCGAGGTCGCCACCGGCGGGCTGCGCGAGGGCGTCGTGCTCGATCTCCTGGCCCAGACGGGGTAGACCAGGTGCGCCGGGGCCGTTGACATCCCGTTCACATCGGCTCCCGGCGGCCGACCTAGCCTCCCGATGCGCCGATGAGCCCCGATCCGCCGATGACCCAGGAGTCGATCCGCGCGATCGACCCGCCGCGCGCGCCCGAGGCGCAGGAGGCGCCCGCGGCGACCCCGCTCGACGCGCCGGAGCTCTACGTCAACCGCGAGCTGTCGTGGGTCGACTTCGACGACCGCGTGCTGCAGCTGGCCGAGGACGCGTCGCAGCCGCTGCTCGAGCGGCTGAAGTTCGCGGCGATCTTCTCGTCGAACCTCGACGAGTTCTTCATGATCCGCGTCGCGGGCCTGCACGACCAGGTCGACGCGGGCATCACGGCGCCCAAGCTCGACGGCCGCACGCCGTCGCAGACGATCGACGCGATCCGCGAGAAGGTCGCGCCGCTCGTCGCGCGCCAGTCGCGCTGCGTCGCCCACGACCTGCGCCCCGCCCTGGCCGAGCACGGGATCCGGATCGTCGGCGTCGACGACGTCGAGCCCGAGCAGCGCCGGGCGCTCGACGCGCGCCACCGCCGCCAGATCTTCCCCGTCCTCACGCCGCTGGCGGTGGGGCTCGGCCGGCCGTTCCCGTACATCTCGAACCTGTCGCTCAGCCTCGCCGTGCTGGTCCGCGACCCGGCGACGCGGGCGGTGACGTTCGCCCGGGTGAAGGTCCCCAAGGAGATGCTGCCGCGGTTCATCCCGGTGGCCGACGAGCCGAGCACGTTCGTGCCGCTGGAGGCGGTGATCGCCGCGAACCTCGACGCGCTCTTCCCGGGGATGGAGATCGTCGAGCACGGCGTCTTCCGCGTCACCCGCGACGCCGACTTCGAGATCAGCGACGAGGCCGACGACCTGCTGGCCGCCGTCGAGGACGAGCTGCGCCGCCGCCGCTTCGGCGAGGTCGTGCGCGTCGAGGTGGGGGCCGGCATGTCGCGCGCGCTGCGCACGGCGCTCACCGAGGCGCTGGAGGTCGAGGACCGGCAGGTCTACGCGGTCGACGGGCTGCTCGACCTGACCGACCTGTGGCAGCTGGTCGAGCTGCCCGGCCACGACGACCTGCGGTGCCCGCCGTGGACGTCGGTGACGCAGCCCCGCCTGCGCGGCGAGGACGGCGGCAGGGCGGACGTGTTCGCCGCCATGCGGGCCGGCGACATCCTCGTCCACCACCCCTACGACGCGTTCTCGTCCTCCGTCGGGCGCTTCGTCGAGCAGGCCGCCAACGACCCCGACGTGCTGGCGATCAAGCTCACCATCTACCGCACCTCCGACGACACGCCGCTGATCCCGGCGCTGATCCGCGCCAGCGAGCGCGGCAAGCAGGCGGTGTGCCTCGTCGAGCTCAAGGCCCGCTTCGACGAGCGCGCGAACATCGAGTGGGCGCGGACGCTGGAGGAGTCGGGCGTCCACGTCGTCTACGGACCGCCGGCGCTGAAGACCCACGCCAAGTGCATCCTCGTGGTGCGGCGCGAGGGCGACGGCGTCCGCCACTACCTCCACGTGGGCACCGGCAACTACAACCCCACGACGGCCCGGCTCTACACCGACTTCGGCCTCTTCACCTGCGACGAGCAGCTCGCCGCGGACGTCGCCGACATGTTCAACCTGCTGACCGGGTTCGGGCGTCCCCGCCCGTCCCGCAAGGCGCTGATGGCGCCGGTCCACCTGCGCGACGGGATCCTCGACGAGATCGAGCGGACGATCGAGGCGCAGCGGGCCGGGCAGCGCGCGCGCATCCAGCTGAAGATGAACGCGCTGGTGGATCGCGCGTGCATCAAGGCGCTGTATCGCGCCTCGCAGGCCGGGGTGGAGGTGGCGCTCAACGTGCGCGGCATCTGCTGCCTGGTGCCGGGCGTGTCCGGCGTGAGCGAGAACATCACGGTCGTGTCGGTCGTCGGCCGCTTCCTCGAGCACGCGCGGATCTTCGCCTTCGAGCGGGGCGACGAGCAGCGCGTGCTCATCGGGTCGGCCGACCTGATGCCGCGCAACCTCGACACGCGCGTCGAGCTCGTCGTCCCGGTCGAGGACCCGCTGCTGCGCGAGGACCTGCTCGACGCGCTCGATCGTGCCTTCGCCGACGACGCCAACGGCTGGGAGCTGCACGCCGACGGGACCTGGGAGCGCCGGCGCCCGGGGCCGGAGCCGCGCAGCATCCAGCGGGAGCTGATGCTGGGGCACGCGGCGCGAGCGGCCGAGCGCGACGCGTGAGCGGCGATGGGGGCAGCGCCCCGCCGCTCGAGGAGCGCGTCGCGGCGGCGCGCATCCGCGTGCCGGCCCGCGGCAACCGGCGGCTCCAGGCGCTCGTCGATGCCGTCAACGCCGACGAGCAGCTCAAGGGCTGGTGGCACGCGGCGGCCGTCAACGCCGAGCGCCTCGGGATGTCGGACCACAGCTGGGTCCACATCCAGATCGTCACGAACATCGCGCTGCGGCTGACGCGGCTGCTGACCCGGCGCGGCGTCGTGCCATCGGTCGTCGCCGACCACGGCCTCGGCGAGCGCGACGCCGAGGTCGTGGTCGCCGCGGCGGCGCTCTTCCACTGCGTGGGCATGTCGATCCACCGCCAGGACCACGAGCGCTTCTCGCTGTTCCTGACGGCCGACAAGCTCCCGCGGCTGCTGGAGCCGATCTACGACGAGCCGCGGCGCTCGGTGATCGTCGCCGAGGCCTCGCACGCGATCATCAGCCACCGATCGAAGGGCGCCCCGTTCACCATCGAGGGCGCGATCCTCCGGGTCGCCGACGCGCTCGACATGGCCAAGGGCCGCTCCCGCGTCCCGTTCGAGCAGGGCCTGCAGAACATCCACTCGCTCTCGTCGTACGCCATCGAGTCGGTGAAGATCTCGGCCGGGCGCGAGAAGGCGGTGCGCGTCGAGATCGAGATGAGCAACAGCGCGGGGATCTTCCAGGTCGACGAGGGCCTGGGGACGAAGCTGCGCGGCACGCCGCTGGCCGAGCACCTCGAGGTGGTCGCGCGGATCGACGCCGAGCACGAGCGGCGGCTGGTCGAGGTCTTCCGCCTGTAGAACTCCGGGGCGACCATGCCGACGCCCAGCGAGATCTTCGAGCGCCACCTCCGGCTGATCGACGCCGGCGACCTGGAGGCCCTGCTGGGCCAGTACCACGACGACGCCGTGCTGCTGCGCTTCGACCGCACGGCGCACGGCAAGCCGGCGCTGCGCGAGCACTTCACCGCGTACCTCGCGCAGCACCCACGGGTGCGCGAGGTGACGCAGGTCGCCGCCGCCGAGGACACCGTCAGCTACCAGGCGGTGCTCGAGGTGGGGGGCGAGGAGCTGCGCGGCTACGGGGTCCTGGTCCTGCGCGGCGAGCGCATCGCCCGCCACGTCACGGGCCTGTTCCCGGCCCCGGGCGGCGGCGCGCGCAAGGGCACGGTCCAGGTCGACCTCGAGCCCTACACCGCGTGGGCGGCGCATCCGGTGCCCGACCCGCGCACCGCTGGGCGGGAGGCGATCGGGCCGGTCCTGCTGGAGATCGTCCACGCCGAGGGGCCGATCCTCGCCGAGCGCGCGTACCGGCTGTACGTGAAGGCCAGCGGCGGCAAGGCGCTGACGTCGATCGCCCGGGCGCCGCTGTCCGGCGCCGCGTTCCGGCTGCGGCAGGCGGGGGCGATCGAGTTCGGTGAAGACGCGGAGGCAGGCGAGGGGCAGGCCCAGCCCGAGGTCCTGCGGCCGGCCGGTACGACCGAGATCCGCGTGCGCGAGCTCGGGCCGCGGGCCCTCGACGAGGTGCCGCTGCGCGAGGTCGCCGAGCTCATGCGCCGCCTGCGCGCCGCCGGGGCGACCGAGCTCCCGCGCGCCGTCCTCGACACCTACGGGTTGGTCCGCATGACCGCCAAGGCCGAGGACTGCCTGCGCCGCGCCGAGGAGCTCTCGCAGGAGCAGTGACGGCCGCCGGTGGGGCGGCGCGCGACCGGGTAGCCCGGCCGCCATGGCCACCCTCGGCATCTTCCTCTCCAGCGAGGAGCACTCCGCTCCGTTCCTCGTCGACACGGCGCGCAAGGCCGAGGCGGCGGGGTTCCGCGCGGCCTGGATCTCCGACCACTTCCACCCGTGGACCAGCACGCAGGGCGAGTCGCCGTTCGTGTGGGCGACGATCGGCGGCATCGCCGCGGTCACCGACGAGCTGCGCGTGACGACCGGCGTCACGTGCCCGACCGTGCGGATGCACCCGGCGATCGTCGCCCAGGCCGCCGCGACCGCCGCGACGATGCTCCCCGGCGGCCGCTTCGCCCTCGGCGTCGGCTCCGGCGAGGCGCTCAACGAGCACATCCTCGGCGCCCCGTGGCCGAACGTCGAGCGCCGCCTGGCCATGCTCGAGGAGGCCGTCGAGGTCATGCGGATGCTGTGGTCGGGCGGCCTGCACAGCCACCACGGCGAGCACTACACGGTCGACCGCGCCCGGCTGTACTCGCTGCCCGACGAGCCGCCGCCGGTCATCGTCTCCGGCTTCGGCGAGCAGTCGGTCGCCCTCGCCGCCCGCATCGGCGACGGCTACGCCTCGACGATGCCCGACGCGGACCTGCTGCGGCGCTACCGCGACGGCGGCGGGCGGGGCATGGCCCAGGCCGGGATGAAGGTCTGCTTCGGCGCCGACGAGGCCGAGTGCGTGCGGCGCGCGCATCGCATCTGGCCCAACGAGGTGCTGCCGGGCGAGCTGGCGCAGATCCTCGTGACGCCGGCGCACTACGAGGCGGCGAGCGAGCTCGTCACCGAGGAGATGATCGCCGACGCCGTGCCCTGCGGCCCGGATCCCGAGAAGCACGCCGCCGCGATCCAGGAGTTCTTCGACGCCGGCTACGACGAGGTCTACGTCCAGCAGATCGGCGACGACCAGGACGCGTTCCTGGGCTTCTACGCGAAGGAGATCCTGCCGCGGTTCAGCTGAAGTGCTGGCCGTGGAACCCGAACGGGATGTGGTGCGGGGCCTCGGCGCGCGCGAGCTCCTCGAACGTGCGCGCGTCGAGGACGACGAGGGACGAGCGCGCCGCAGCGGCGTCGAGGACCACCGACAGGACCACGCCGTCGTCCTCGCCGGTCGCCGCGTTGCGGCCCGGGCGGGGCACGAACACGGGCTCGCCGGCCCAGGCGTCCGGCTCCTCCCAGACGCGGGTCGTGCCGTCCTCCACGTCGACCTTGACCAGCCGCTTGAGGAAGCTGGCGCCGCCGGCGCCGGCCCCGTAGGCGTAGCGGTAGGGCCGGCCGTTGCGCTCGCGGTAGTCGATCCGTGGCAGCTCGAGGTCGACGCCCGCCAGCGGCCGGACCGCCGGGGCGCCGCCGCCGAGCGGCAGGCGCAGCCGCCGCGGCTCGGCCTCCGGGGCGCGCCCGCCGCCCGCGCGCAGCGCGTCGAGCGCGAGCAGGCCGATGACCGACGCGTCCGCGTAGGCGCACAGGTCGACGACCAGCGCGTCGCCGTCCTCGAAGGCGTTGATGGTGTGGAACACGAAGCACGGGTCGGCCGTCCACGACGCGCGGCGCTCGCCGGTCTCGCGGTCGAAGGCGTGGATGCGCAGGCCCAGCTCCGGCTTCCAGCGGTAGTTGTCGATGAACGCCTTGCCCGACAGGGCCAGTCGCAGCGGGTTGACCACCAGCGGGTTCTCGAGCAGCACCGCGTAGCGCGGCGTGATCGCGAACGAGTGCATGTACGCGGGCTCGCGGACCGGGTGCGTGGCGAGCGTGCGGCTCTCGTGGCGTGAGCGGCGCGCATAGACGCGGTACTCGCTGCGGCCGCCGAGGTGCGCGGCGAAGTTGAGCAGCTCGCCGCGCTCGGGGTCGTGGTGGGGGTGGGCCGTGGTGATCTGGCCGAAGCCGGCGGCGCCGTCGTCATGGCCGAGCGTGCGCAGCGTCTCGGGGTCGAAGCGCACCGGGATCGGCGTCTCGGTCATGGCCAGGTGGTCGTCGCCGAGCCGCGTCAGGTTGACGTTCGCGTTGTCGGTCGTCTCCTGCCGGAACAGCGACTGCACGCGCTGGAAGAGCGAGCGGCACGGATCGGTGGCGAAGCCGGCGATCGACGCGCCGCCGGTGGCCAACGCGTCGCGGCGCGCGCGCGTGTGGAGGAAGGCGCTGGCGTACGACACGCCGCCGTCCGTGAACCCGAAGCGGTTGAGCATCGCCATGCCGTCGAACCAGTGCGTGACGCTGCGGCGCGCGAAGTCCATCTGCGCCGGGGTGACGCGGATGAGCGCCCCGGTCAGCCACGCCGGCACCTCGCCCGTCACCGGCAGGCTGTCGACGCGGAGCTCCTCGGTCTGGTCGGCGAAGCCGAGTCGCGGGTCCGCCGTGGTCCTCGCTACGGTGCTCATGCTGCAAGTCATACCGTCCCACTGAGACCATTGCAAGACGTCAAGCTGACTCCCACCTCGTTCATCGTCCTCGGGCTCCTGGAGGACTGCCCGGAGCGCGAGCTGACGCCGTACGACCTCAAGCAGCGGCTGGCCATCAGCGTCGACAACTTCTGGTCGACGCCGCACGCCCAGGTCTACCGCGAGCCCGAGCGGCTCGCGCGCGGCGGCTACGTCACCGAGCGGCGCGAGCAGGGCGGACGGCGGCGCCGGTTCTACGCGATCACCGATCGCGGCCGCGCGGCGCTCGACGCGTGGCGGCACGAGGCCCCCGACGAGGCGCCCGAGCTGCGCGACGCCGGCGTGCTGAAGCTGTTCTTCGGCGCCGACCCCGCGGTCGTGGCGCGCCACCAGCTGCCGCTGCACGAGCGCAAGCTGGCCGAGTACGAGGCGCTGCGCCGGGAGGGCGCCGACGTGATCCCGCCCGCGCAGCTGCGGGCGCTCGACGTCGGCATCGCCCACGAGCAGGCGGCGGTGGACCTGTGGACGAGGGTGGCCGCGGACGAGCTGTCGGGCGCGTGACGCCGGCCTGACGCAGCGCCCCTCCGGCGATCGTGTGCCCGTTTGCGGTCGACATGCGACCGCCGATGGGCACACGACGCGCCCGCGGTGCCCTACCAGTGCACCCCGCGCATGATGTTGGCCATCGCGATCTGCTCGACCGACGCCTTCTCGTCCGGGTCCTTCTCGCCCTTGGCGGCGGCCGAGTCGGGGAACACCTTGTAGGCCATGTGCAGGATCTGGTCGACGGCCTTCGGGGCCAGCGCGTAGAGCACCTCGCCGAAGGTGCCCAGGCGCGTGTTGATCTGCTTCGGCTTGCTGCGGATCGCCTCGCAGATGATGTCGGCGGCCTCGTCCGGCGAGATCGTCGGGAACGAGTCGTAGATCTTGGTCGGGGCGATCATCGGCGTGCGCACCAGCGGCATGTGGATCGTCGTGAACGTGATCCCGTCGCCGATGACCTCCGACGAGACGACCCGCGTCCAGGCGTCGAGCGCCGCCTTGCTGGCCACGTAGGCGCTGAAGCGCGGCGGGTTGGTCTGCACGCCGATGCTCGACACGTTGACGACGTGGCCGAAGCCGCGCTCGCGCATGTGGGGGAGGAGCCCCATCGTCAGCTTGATCGTGCCCAGGTAGTTGAGCTGGATCGTCCGCTCGAAGTCGTGGAAGCGATCCTCGCTGAGGGCGATCGAGCGGCGGATCGACCGCCCGGCGTTGTTGACGAGCATGTCGACCGCGGCGTGGTCGGCCAGCAGGCGCGAGACGAGGTCGTCGATCGACTCCATCGAGGACAGGTCGGCGCTGTAGACGTACGCCGTGCCGCCGGCGCGCTCGATCTCCGCCCTCGTCTCCTCGAGCTTGTCGAGCGAGCGGGCGACGAGGATCGGGATGCCGCCGGCCTTGGCGACCTTCATCGCCGCCTCCTTGCCGATGCCCGACGACGCGCCGGTGATCACCACCGTCCGGCCGTTGACGGCGTGCTCGAACGAGCGGTCCCGGTAGAGGTCCGGATCGAGCACGCGCTCCCAGTAGTCCCAGAGCTTGGGGGCGTAGGTGTCGAGCTCGGGCACGCGGATGTCGGTGCCGGCCAGCGCGCGCTCGGTGTCGCGCGTGTCGAACTGGCACGTGAACCCGACGTGCTCCACGACCTCCGGCGGAACCCCGAAGTCCTGCAGGATCGAGTCGCGCACGCCCTTCAGCGCCGGCAGGCGCATGACCATCGACAGCGTGCCCTTGGGCAGCGCGTCGAGCAGCCGCTTGTCGATGCGCATCGCCATGGCCGGGGCGTGACCGGCGCGGGCGAAGGCGTTGAGGACGTCGCCCGAGCGCTGGCCCTTGGGGTGCGCGAGGTGGAACGCCTGGCCGTCGAGCCCGTCCTGGTGGGCGATGTGGTCCATCGCCCGCGCCACGAAGTCGACGGGCACCACGTTCGTCCAGCCCAGCTCGGGGCCGACCAGCGGCATCCACTCCGGCAGCCACCCGCGGATCTTCTGGATGGCCTTGAAGAAGTAGTAGGGGCCGTCGACCTTGTCCATGACGCCCGACTGCGAGTGGCCGACCACGATCGCCGGCCGGTAGACGCGCCACGGCACGGTCGCCGCCTCGCGGACGATCTTCTCCGACTCGAACTTCGTGCGGTGGTACGGGGACGGCTGCGGCTGCCCCTCGTCGAAGTGGTCTTCGCGGAACAGGCCCTTGTGCGCGCCCGCCACGGCGACCGACGAGGTGTGGTGCAGGATCCCGGCCTGCAGCGCGTTCGCGAGGTCGACGGCGTTGCGCGTCCCGTCGACGTTCATCCGCTCGTTGCGGGCCTCGTCGGCGGTCATGTCGTAGATCGCCGCCAGGTGGAAGAAGTGGTCGATCTCGCCTCGGTGCGCGTCGATCCACGCCGGGTCGACGCCGAGCATGGGCTCGGCGAGGTCGCCGGTCACGACGTGCACCCGGTCGGCGTCCGGCCACGTGGCCATGACGAGGTCGAGCCGGTCGCGCGAGGTCTCGCGCACCAGCACGTGGACGTCGCCGCTGCGCTGGCGCAGCAGCTCCTCGACCAGGTGGCGGCCGATGAACCCCGTCGCGCCCGTCACGAAATACGCCATCTGCAGCTCTCTCCTCGGCCGGCTCCCAGCAGGACGGCGCCGATCCTATCCGGGCGCGCGCCCAGCGGTGCAGGCCTGCGCGCCGGGTCACACGCCGGCGCCTGCGCCGCCGCGCCCGGCGCCGCCGGCGAAGCGTGCCGCGCCGGCCTGGGCGTCGGCGAAGACGGCGGGCCCGGCCTGCGCCTCGAGCGCCAGGCCGTCGGCCAGCGGCATGCCGAGGCCCTCGATGGCGGCGCGGCGGTCGGCGAGCATCGTCTCCTGCGGGAAGGCGGCCAGCCCCTCGGCCATCTCCAGCGCGCGGTCGAGATGGCGCCCGGGCGCGACGATCTCCGTGAGCAGGCCCATGGCCAGCGCCTCGCCGGCGTCGACCAGGCGGCCGCTGAGGATGAGGTCCAGCGCCCGCCCGAGGCCCACGACGCGCGGCAGCCGCTGCGTGCCGCCGTCGATCAGCGGGACGCCCCAGCGCCGCTCGGGGAAGCCGAGCGTCGACTCCTCGGTGGCGATGCGCAGGTCGCACCACAGCGCGAGCTCCAGGCCGCCCGCCAGGCACCAGCCGCTGATGGCGGCGATCGTCGGCTTCGACGGCGTCAGCCGCGTGAAGCCCATCGGCCCGTCGGGGCTGGTGAGGCGGTCGCCGAAGCTCTCGATCGCCTTGAGGTCGGCGCCGGCGCAGAAGGCGACGCCGCCCGCGCCGGTGAGCACCATGACGCGCGCGGCGTCGTCGGCCTCGAAGCGCCCGTACGCCTCCCGCAGGGCCTCGGCGGTCGGGCCGTCGACGGCGTTGCGCCGCTCGGGCCGGTCGATCGTGACGACGGCGGCGGAGCCGACGCGCTCGTACAGCACAGGGCCGGGCATGGCCCGACCCTAGTTCACCGCGATCGCGGTGAGGCGCCCCCTGGGCGACTCACCAGCCGCCGCTCCAGCGCCTGGCCCCACCGGCGGCCTTGACGGCCTTCTTCTTCGCGTCCTTGCGCTTCTCCAGCCGCCACTGGAGCAGCGAGATGAGCAGCACGAACAGCGGGAAGAACGCGATGAGGATGAAGCCGGCGTTGGTGACCTTCTTGTCGTCGACCTCGCCGAGCGCGCCCTCACCCGAGTTCTGGGCCAGCGCCACGGGGGCGAAGAGCGCGATGAGCGCGATGTTCACAAGCAGGGCGGTCGTCAGGCGGCGCATCTCGCGGGCATCGTATTGAATGCCGCCGCATGGCGGCACTCACGCGCGAGCGGCTGGATGACGGCATCGAGGTCCTGCGGTTGGACCGCCCGGAGGTCCGCAACGCGATGGACACCGCGATGCTCGAGGAGCTGCTCGACGCGCTCGCCGAGCTCGCGGCCGACGAGGGGCTGCGGGTGCTGGTCATCTCGACGACCAGCGAGCGCGCCCTGAGCGCCGGCGCGGACGTCGCCGAGGAGCTCGACCATGCCGCCGGCGTGGCGCGGATGGAGCGGTTCGCCCGCCTCTACGCGGCGATCGAGGCCTTTCCGGCGCCGACGATCGCCGTCTGCGTCGGCAACGTCGTCGGCGCGGGCGCCGAGCTGGCCGCCGGCTGCGACCTGCGGGTCGTCGGCGACAACCTGAAGCTCCTCTTCCCGGGCGCCAAGCTCGGCGTGCCGGTCGGCCCGGCGCGGCTCGTGCCGCTGGTCGGGCTGTCCAAGGCGCGCGAGCTCATCTTCACCGGACGCGTCGTTGACGCCGACGAGGCCGAGGCGCTCGGGCTGGTGGCGCGCCGCGCCCCCGCGGACCGGGCCGAGGCCGAGGCGATCGAGCTCGCGCGGGCGCTGGCCGCGCACCCGGCGGACGGGCTGCGCCACCTGAAGGAGCTCTTCCGCCGCTACGAGTCCACCGAGGAACGCGTGGCGCAGGAGAACGCCGAGATCGTCGCGTTCCAGCGCGGCGGCGCCGGCCTGCCGTACGGCGGCGTCAAGCGCTGAGGCGGCCGCCGGCTCAGCGCAGCATCCGCCGCAGGAACGGCTCGACGGTCTGCAGGTAGCGGTTGCGCCCCGGTGCGGCGGTCAGCGGGTCGAGGTGGCTCTCGGTCGCCGCGGCGTCGACGAGCACGGACCGCTTGGCCGGGATGCGGGAGCTCCGGATCAGCCGTCGCGCGCCGCGCAGGACCCGTCCGCCGGTCAGCGACGTCTGGACCGCGTAGAGCGGGACGTCGATCTGGCGGCGGTGCCATTCGCGCGCGCCGACGAGGCGGGACGCCGCGTCTCGGCGCAGCCCGTGGGCGGCGTCGACGTCGATGGTCAGGCGCGTGGGGAAGTACCACTCGACGGCGTTGCCGGGCTCCTGCCCGAACGTCTCCGCCAGCCGGGCGATCGGCGTCGCCTCGCCGTCGACCCAGTCGCGCGGGTCGCCGGACGGCGCGAGCTGCCCGAGGCGCGCGTGGATGAGCGCCAGGCCCTTCGGGGACGTGTCCTCGTCGAACGCGTAGGCCATCGCCGCGCGGTTGGTGGCGGGCACCGGCGGCTTGAACTGGGCGGGCAGCAGCGGGAACGACTGGAGGATCGACGGCGCCGTCGGCTCCACGCGGGCCGCCACCGCGGCCGTCTCGGCGAACACGCCGGCCACCCACGGCAGGTTGAGCCCGAGCAGGTCGGTGAACGGCGAGGTCGCCGGCCGGCGGAGCTCCTGCAGCCCCGTCCGGGTCCTGGCCGCGTCCGGCGTGGCGAACGTGCCGAGCATCCCGCCGTCGATGAGGACCAGGCCGTCGAGGTCGCGTGAGCCGGGCCGCCCGTGGAAGTCCCACGCCGCGTAGGCGGCGCTCACCGACGCCCCGAGCGAGTGGCCGCCGAGCAGCACGCGCGGCGCGCGGCGGTGAGCCGCGAGCACGACGCGGCGCACGTCCTCCAGCTGGACGCGCAGCCCCCAGCGCTTCGCGAAGGCCAGCTTCGCGAGGTCGGGCGGCGTGAAGTGCGGGCCGGTCGCGCTGCCGGTGAGCCAGCCGAGGTAGTAGTCGAGCATCGCCTGCGTCGAGACCTGGCCCGCGAGCGCCTGGCGGAAGACGCTCGTGTCCTCCAGGCGGTCCGAGCGGCGGTCGACGGCCCAGACGGCCAGCCCCGGCAGGTCGTGGACGAGCTCGCGCGCCGTGAGCGTGAAGTCGCCGCGGCCGCTGATCGTGCCGGGCACGAGGACCAGGACCGCACGCGGGTGCAGCGGCCCGTACTCGGTGACGGCGAGGCGGTCGAAGTGCGGGGGCCCCGGCGCGTGCGTCCAGCCGCGGATCGTCGTCTGCGCCACGCGGTCGGCGGGCAGCGGGGTCCGCGCGGAGGCCGGACCGGCCGGGAGCGCGGCGGCCGCGGCGACGGCGAGGACCAGGAGCACGGAGCGTCGGCGCATGGCGCACTCCTACCATGGACCGCCATGGCCGTCGTCATCGCCTCCGACCTGTCCAAGGACATGGCGGGCGAGCCCCTGCTCCGGGGCGTGTCCTTCAAGCTCGAGCGCCGCGATCGGCTCACGATCGCCGGCCGCAACGGCGCGGGCAAGACGACGCTGCTGCGGATGCTCGCCGGGCAGACGTCGATCGACGGCGGCGAGGTCGTCTTCCAGAAGGGCGTGCGCGTCGCGCTGCACGACCAGCGCCCGCCGCGCGATCGCGACATCACGCTGCGCGACTACGTGCTGTCGGGCTGCCGGGAGCAGGTCGAGCTCGAGGAGGAGCTGGGCCGGCTGGAGCAGCAGATGGCCTCCGGCGACGAGGCGGCGATGAATCGCTATGCCGACGTGTACGCGAAGTTCGAGGCGGCGGGCGGCTACGGCTGGCGCGAGCGCGCGTCGTCCTACCTGCACGGGCTCGGCTTCGCCGACGACGCGCTGGACCGCTCGCTCAGCACGTTCTCCGGCGGCCAGCTGACGCGCGCCTCGCTGGCGCGGGCGCTCGCCGTCGAGGCCGACCTGCTGCTGCTCGACGAGCCGACCAACCACCTCGACATCGAGTCGCTGGAGTGGCTGGAGCAGACGCTCACCAGCCTCGACGCGGCCATCATCATGGTGGCCCACGACCGCTGGTTCCTGGAGGCCGTCGGCACCGCCGTGCTGGAGATCGAGGCGGGCCGCGCGCGGTACTTCAAGGGCACGTGGCATCAGTGGCGCAAGGAGGCCGCGGCGCGCGAGCTCGCGCTCGGCCGCGCGATCGAGAAGCAGCAGGCTGAGATCGCGCGCATGGAGCGCTTCGTCGAGCGCTTCCGCGCGAAGGCGACCAAGGCCCGCCAAGCCCAGTCGCGCCAGAAGAAGCTCGACAAGATCGACCGGATCACGCGCGACCCGAAGGACCACCGCCACCTCGGCTTCCAGTTCGCCAAGCCGGAGCGCACCGGGCGCGTGATCTTCGAGCTCGAGGACGGCCGGCTCGAGGTCGGCGAGGGCGAGCGCCACAAGCTGCTGCTCGACGGCGCCGAGCTGTGGCTCGAGCGCGGCGAGCACGTCTCCCTCGTCGGTCCGAACGGCACGGGCAAGACCACGCTGATCGATGCGCTGGCCGGACAGCGACCGCTCGACGGCGGCAAGCTGCGGACCGGCCACAACCTCAAGGTCGGCTACCTCAGCCAGCACGACTCGGAGCTCGAGGGCCTCGGCACGGCGCGGACGGTCGTCGAGGCCGCCGTCAAGCGGACCGGACTGACGCCCAACGAGGCGCGTGCGCTGCTCGGCCGCTTCCTCTTCAGCGGCGACGACGCCGAGAAGCCGCTCGACGGCCTGTCCGGCGGCGAGCGCAAGCGGCTGGCGCTGACGATCCTGCTGAGCCAGGGCGCCAACGTCCTCATCCTCGACGAGCCGACCAACCACCTCGACCTGGATTCCCGCGAGGCGCTCGAGGACGCCCTGCGGGGCTTCGAGGGCGCCCTGCTGCTCGTGACCCACGACCGCGCGCTGCTCGACGCGGTCGGCACGCGCACGATCGCGCTCGAGCACCGGACGCTGCGCTCCTACCTCGGCGGCTGGACGGAGTACGCGCGGATCCGCGACGAGCGCAAGGCGCTGGGCGAGGACCCGATGGGCCCGCCGCCCGAGCGGCGTGCGCCCGCGGCCACCCCGAAGGCCAACGGCCACGGCGCGAAGCCTGCCGGCAACGGCGCGAAGCCCAGCGGCAACGGCCACGCGGCCAGCGGCGGCGCACCGGCGGCGAAGGTCTCCAGCTCGCCGGGCCCGTCGAAGAACGCCCAGCGCCAGCAGGCCAAGCTCGAGCAGGCGGTCGAGGCCGCCGAGGCGGCGCTCGCGGCGCTCGAGGAGGAGCTCGCCGACCCGCAGGCGTGGGCGACCCAGTACGAGTCCGCCAAGTCGACGGCCCGGCACACCGCCGCCAAGCGCGCCGTCGACGAGGCCTACGCCGCGCTCGAGGAGCACCTCGAGAAGACCGGCGCCTAGCGCCTGGGCCCGGCTTGCCCCATCGGCGCGCGGGGTATCCAGCGCACCGACGTGGCGCGCACCCGCTCGGCATCGATCCTCCGGTTCCTCGCCGCGACCGTCATCTGGGCGGCGCTGCTGCTGGGGCTGTGGATCGGGCTGGCCGACAACACGCTGCGCTGGGACACCATCGCCGGGATCGGCTGCGCGCTGACGGCCGGCGCCGCGATGCAGATGGCGGCGCGATCGGGCCAGGTGCGCCTGCGCGTGCGGTGGCGGTGGCTGGCCCGCGCCGCCGCGGCGCCCTGGTGGATCGTCCGCGACACGGCGCTGGTCCTGCGGGCGCTGCTGCGCGGTCGGCCGCGCGGGCGCCTGCGGCCCGTCCGCTGGTCGCGGGGCGGCGACGCGCCGCTCGACCAGGGGCGGCGGGCGCTCGCGGTGTCGGCGGGCTCGGCGGGCCCCAACCAGTACGTGGTGGCCGCCGCCGACGACGAGGACGTGCTCCTCGTCCACGAGCTCGAGCCGGCGAGGTCGGTGACCGCCGTCGACGTCGTCCGGGAGGACGCATGAGCCCCTGGCTGATCGCCGCGACCGTCCTGCTCGTCGCGCTGCTCGCGCCGCTCTGGGTCTGCGTGCGCGCGCCGATCATGGACGCGCTCGTCGCGTTGGAGCTGGCGGGCGTCGTCACCGCGACGGTCCTGCTGCTGCTCGCCGAGGGCTTCCACCGCACGACGCTGTTCGACCCGGCGATCGTCGCGGCGGTCATGAGCCTCATCGGCTCGCTGATCTACGTGCGGCTGCTGGAGCGGCGCGTGTGAGCGTCACCGACGCGATCGCCGGCGTGCTGCTCGTCGCCGGCACGGCGGTGCAGGCGCTGGCCTGCGTGGGGCTGCTGGCGGGCCGCGACGTCTTCGCCCGAATCCACCTCATGGCGCCCGCCGGCGTGCTCGGGGCCCCGCTGATCTGCGCAGCCATCGTCGTCAACGAGGGCTCGACGATGGGGACGACCAAGGCGGTGATCACCGGGGCGATCCTGGCCGTCACCGGGCCGGTCCTCGCCCACGCCACCGCCCGCGCGGTGCGCCTGCGCGCCACCGGCCACGTCGCCGTCCTGCCCTCCGAGGCCCATGCCGCGCGGGAGGCCCCGGAGACGTGACCGTCCTGGAGTGCGTCGCGCTCACGCTCGTGGCGATCGCCGCGACGGCCGTCGTCCTCGTCGACGACCCGCTGCGCCAGTCGATTGTGTCGTCGTTCATGGGTCTCTTCCTGAGCGCCCTGTTCTTCGTCCTGCAGGCGCCCGACGTCGCCCTCTCCATGCTCGGCGTGACCACCGTCGTGATCCCGGCGCTGGTGCTGCTGGCGCTGGCGCGGGTCCGCGACGTCGTGCCGCAGGACGACCACGCGCCCGGCCCGGAGGAGGAGGCCGCGTGAAGCCCGCCCATCGCGTCGCGATCATGCTCGCCGCGTGCGCGGGCCTGCTGGGCTGGTACGTGTGGGGCGTCGCGGGCCTGCCGGACTTCGGCGACACGGTCAGCGTCACGGGCACGACCATCCTGCACGCGTTCGCCGGCGAGCGCCACACGACCAACGCGGTCACGACGATCGTCTTCGACTACCGCGGCATGGACACGCTCGGCGAGGAGCTCATCCTGTTCATCTCGGTCGTCGCCGTCACCCTGCTGCTGCGCGAGCGCCGCGACGAGTCGGAGGACATCAGCCCCGAGGCGGAGCGGGCCGAGTCGCACCCGCGCGGCTCCGACGCCGTGCGCGCCCTCGGGGTGGCGACGGTGGGCGTCACCGTGCTCCTCGGCCTGTACGTCGTCACCCACGGGCAGCTCTCGCCCGGCGGGGGCTTCCAGGGCGGCGTGATCCTCGCCGCGGCGTTCATGGCGATCTACGCCGCGGGGAACTTCGTCGTGCTCCGGCGGATG
Source organism: Baekduia sp. (assembly GCA_035765735.1). Lineage (GTDB taxonomy): Bacteria > Actinomycetota > Thermoleophilia > Solirubrobacterales > Solirubrobacteraceae > Baekduia. Next base: position 133,241 of record DASTWY010000006.1, read on the forward strand.
GGTCCCGCGGACTGGATGGAGCCCGTCGAGGCGGCGGGGGCCGCCGGTCTCGCGCTGCTGGCGCTGGGCGGCCTGCTCGCCGGCGGTGCCTTCTTCCACAACTTCCTGCCGCCCGGGCCGGTGCCGAGCACGATCATCTCGGGGGGCACGATCCCGCTTGACAACGTGGCGGTCGGGATCGAGGTGTTCGGCGCGATGACGCTGCTGGCGGCCGAGTTCCTCAACGAGGCCGGCATCGCTCGCGTTCGTGGGCGCTCCCAGGACGACGAGGGATGAGCCGGGGCGCCGCCGGATGAGCGTCTACCCCTACATCGTCGCCGGCTGGATGATGGTCGTCGGGCTGTTCGGGATCGGGCGCAGCCGCAACCTCATCCACATGATCCTGTGCCTGTCGGTCGTGCAGTCGTCGACGTACGTGCTGCTGCTGGCCGTCGGCTTCCGGCGCGACGCCACGGCGCCCGTCTTCCAGGGCATCGCCCCGTGGCGGCGCGCGGTCGACCCCATCGTCCAGGCCCTCACGCTCACGGACGTGGTCGTCGAGGCGACCGTGGTCGCCCTGATGCTCGCGCTGGCCGTCGACGCCCACAAGCGCTTCGGGACCCTCGACCCGCAGGACCTCCGCCCGCAGCGCGGGTGATGCCCCATGGCGCTCGCCCCGCTGGCCATCGCCGTCCCCATCATCGCCGCGTGCCTGCTGGTGATGGGCGACTCGCTCACGCCGCGCGCGCTGGCCAACGCCGTCGCGATCGGAACGGCGTCTGCCACGGTCGTCCTGTGCGCGCTGCTGCTCGGCCAGGTCTGGCACGGGACCGAGGTCTTCTGGATGGGCGGCTGGCACCCGCGGGAGGGCGGGGTCGCGGTGGGCATCGACCTGGCCGTCGATCCGCTCGGCGCGGGCTCCGCGACGTTCGCCGCGGCCGTCGCGACGGCCGCGCTCGTCTACTCCTCGCGGTACCTCGAGGCGGTGGCGCCGATGTTCCAGGCGCTGATGCTCGTGATGCTCGCGGGCATGGTCGGGCTGTGCCTGACCGGCGACCTGTTCAACCTGTTCGTCTTCTTCGAGCTGCTCAGCGTGCCGGCCTACGCGCTGACCGCGTACCGCATCGAGCACGGCGGGCCGCTGCAGGGCGGGCTCGGGTTCGCGCTGGTCAACAGCATCGGCAGCTTCCTCGTGGTCAGCGGCATCGGGCTGGTCTACGGCCGCACCGGGGCGCTGAACCTCGCGCAGATCGGCGACGCCCTCGCGGGGCATCCGGCCGACGGGCTGGTGGTGGTCGCGTTCACGCTGATCGCCTGCGGGTTCCTGGTGAAGGCCGCGATCGTGCCGTTCCACTTCTGGCTCGCGGACGCGTACGCGGCGGCGCCGGTCCCCGTCTGCATCCTCTTCTCGGGCGTGATGGTGGAGCTGGCGATGCTCGGGCTCGCGCGCGTGCTCTGGACGGCGTTCTCGGGCGCGGAGGGCATGCTCGCCGACGGGGTGGGCGACGTGCTCGCGGTGGTGGGGCTGGGGACGGCGCTCCTGGGCGCAGTCATGACCTTCCTCCAGCACCGGCTCAAGCGCATGCTCGCCTTCGCGACGATCGCCCACAGCGGGATGCTGCTCACCGGCATCGCCGTCCTCGACGCGCACGGGCTCGGTGGCGTGGCCATGCTCGGCCTGGCCAACGGCATGGTCACCGCGTCCCTCTTCATGGCCGTCGGGATCCTCAGCCGGCGCCTGGGGAGCATCTCCGAGCGCGGGCTGCACGGGCGGGGCGGCCGCGAACGGGTGGCGGGCGGCGTCCTGCTGCTCGGCGGCCTGGCGCTGGCGAGCGTGCCGCCCCTCGGCATCTTCGCGGGCAAGGCGCTGGTCGAGGAGGCCGCGACCGCGCGGGGGTGGGGCGTGGCGCCCGCGCTCTTCCTCGTGGTGTCGGCGCTGACGGGCGGCGCGGTCCTGCGCGCGGTCGCGCGGATCTTCCTGGGCGTGGGGCAGCGCGCGGAGCGCGACCCGCTCGAGCAGGACGAGGAGGGCGAGACCGGCGAGCACGAGCCGTCCGGCGCCGCGTCGGTGCTGCTGCTCGAGGTGCCGATGATCGCCCTGCTGGTGGCGGGCCTGGCCGCCGGCGCCATCCCGGAGGTGCGGCACGCGGTCGAGCACGCGGCCGGCCAGCTCGTCGACCGCCACGCCTACGCATCGCAGGTCCTCGAGGGGCGCGCGCCCCCGGGCACCACCGCGCCGCCGCCGTCCACGGGTCCGTACACCAGCTCGTACCTCTACGCGATCGGCTCGCTCGTCGGCGCGCTGGCGTGCGCGGCCGCCGCGCTGTTCATGCCCCGGACGCGGCCGCTGGCCGTGCTGGCGCGTGGCGGCGACCTGGTGCGGCGCTGGCACACCGGCCACCTCGGCGACTACGCCACCTGGGCCGTGGTCGGCGTCGTCGCGCTCGGCTGGGCGCTTGCGGCCGCCGCGACGTGATCCGCGGGAGGCCTTGATGTCGTTCACCTCACCTTAATGCGGTGTGGTTCGATACGTCCCATGCGCACTGGGCTCCTCGCAACGGGCCTCCTCGCACTCGCCTTGCAGGGATGCGGAGGGGGCGAAACCACGAACCACGGGGGTGCTCCTCCGGCGTCCGCGCCGCAGGGAACCGCGGTGGCGGTCGCCGCGTCGTCACCGGCTCGCGCGGGTGCGGAGACGACGTCCTCTGGCAGCACGGCCGGGACGACAGCGGACGCGGGCGCCGCCGGATCGCCGGGCGCCGGGGTCGCGACGTTCGTCGCCTCGGCGCGGGGCGGCCGCTCGCCGGCGGTGATCCTCATCCGCACGCAGGCGGCCGACGCGGCCGCGGAGGCCAAGCAGCTGTCGCAGCTCGGCCTGGCCTCGATCACGGTGCAGGACCCGGAGTCCCTCGGGGCGCTGCGGGTCGCGCTGGCCGATCTCCGCGGCCGCGACGACGTCGACCCGGCGCGGATCGGCGTGATCGCCGAGGGCCCAGGCGCGGCGCTGGCAGCGAAGCTGCTGGCGCGCGAGCCGGTCATCACCGCGGCGGTCCTCGGCAACGCGCCGGCGGAGGCGGGGGCACCGTTGAGCACCCTGCAGGGGGCCCGCGTGCTGCTCCAGCGCGGGATCGACACGGGCAAGGCGACGGAGGCCGTCGCCCAGCGCCTGGTCACCAAGGCGCCGGTGGGCACGCTGCTCTACCAGCACCCGTCGCTGCGTGACACGGCCGCGACCCGCGAGCGCGACGACTGGCTGCGCGACGAGCTGAGCTAGGACGGCGCCCTCCGCGACGCGTTGACGGCGCGATGCGCCGTCAACGCGTCGGGCGCTCGCCGTCGGGGGGAGAACCCGCGACGCTCGACGCCTCAACGGCGCGATGCGCCGTCTTCACGTCGTGGATTCCAGGGTCCGGGAGCTCGCCGACCGCCAGCACGGCGTGGTCGGTCGCGGCCAGCTGGTCGCGCTGGGCCTGCCGGCGACCGCCGTCGACCACCGCCTCCGTGCCGGGACGCTGCGATCGGTGCACCGCGGCGTCTATGCGCTCGGTCACCGTGCGCTGCGGCGCGAGGGATGGTGGATGGCGGCCGTCCTGGCCTGCGGTCCGGGCGCGGTGCTCAGCCATCAGACGGCCACTGCGGCGTGGGGCCTCACGTCGCCCCGCGCGACCATCCACGTGACCGTCCCGGTGCCGGGCGGTCGGTCGCGGCGCGGTGGGGTTCGCCTGCACCGCGTCCCCGCGCTCTGCGCCAGCGAGATCACGCGTGTCGGCGTGCTGCCCGTCACGACCGTCGGGCGCACGCTCCTCGACGTCGCCGCCTCGGTCGACCGGCACCGCCTCGAGCAGCTGATCCACCACGCGGATCAGCGTGCGCGCTTCGACCGCCGGGAGGTCGAGGCGGTGCTCGGACGGTGCGCGGGGCGGCCCGGGGCGCCGCTGCTGTCGGAGGTCCTGGCGCGGCTCGAGGGCAGCGGCGCCGCGGCGACTCGCAGCGGCCTGGAGGTCGCCCTGCTGCGCCTCTGCGATGCCCATGGCCTTCCGCGGCCGGTGGTCAACAGCCGGATCGGGCCGTACGAGGTCGACTGCCGCTGGCCCGGGACCACGCTCGTCGTCGAGGCCGACGGTCCCCATCACCGGATGCCGGCCCAGCGGCGCCGCGATCACGACAAGCGCCTGGCGCTCGAGGCCGACGGCTGGCGGGTGATCACCCTCACCGAGGAGCAGATCGAGGAGCAAGCGGACGCGACGGCGCAGGCGCTGCATCGGCTGCTCGCGCAGCATCAGCGCCGCCCGACGCGTTGACGGCGCGATGCGCCGTCGACGCGTCGCGCGCTGGTCGCGACGACGGTCACCACCCGTTCACGAACCCGTCACAGGACGGTAACCGCCGCGCTCGCCACGCCCGGGAGCCTGGGGGGCGAGATGGAGGCCGCCGCGCAGAGCCCTGACGTGCTGCACGTCGCCGAGCTGGAGATCCGTCCCCGTGACGGGCTCGTGCTGGCGGCGGGCCGCGTGCTGACCCTGTCGGTCCGCGAGCTCGGCGTCCTCGCCGCGCTGGCGCTCCAGGAGGATCGGATCGTCTCGCGCGCCGAGCTCTACCGCCTCGTGTGGGGCGGGGAGCTGCGCGAGGGGGACCGGTCCGTGGACGTCTACGTCCACAAGCTCCGCCAGAAGCTCGAGGCGGCGCTGCCCGCGCGGTCGTTCATCCACACCCATGTGGGCTTCGGCTACCGGTTCTCGCCGGAGCCTTCACGGGTCTTTCACAACTCGACGACATCGCGATAACAGGATGGGGCCGTGGTCGCGCCAGCCTGCTTCGCGTCATCGGAAATGCCAAGGAGTGCACTGACGTGAACACCCGTCCCCTGCTGGCCGCCATCGCGGCCGGCGCCCTCGCCAGCGGCGTCGCCGCGTGCGGCGGCAGCAACAGCAGTTCCCCGTCCAACGTCGCCGACACCACCTCGTCGGGCGAGACGACGCTCAACGGCGCGGGCTCGACCTTCGCTGCCCCCATCTACCAGCAGGTCGGCAGCGATCTCAGCGGCCAGGGCCTCACCATCAACTACCAGGGCGTCGGCTCCGGCGCGGGCGTCGCGCAGCTCCAGACCGGCACGATCGACTTCGCCGGCAGCGACCCCGCCCTCACGCCCGAGGACAAGTCCGGCATCAAGAAGGGCGAGCCCATGCAGGTGCCGTTCGCCCTCGGCGCGATCACCGCGTCCTACAACGTGCCCGGCCTCGACTCGGGGCTGAAGCTCGACGGCAAGACGCTGGCCGGCATCTACCTCGGCAAGATCACGAAGTGGAACGACGCCGCCATCAAGGCGATGAACCCCGGCGTCGACCTCCCGGACACCGGCATCACCGTCGTCCACCGCTCCGACTCGTCGGGCACGACGGCCGGCTTCACCGGCTTCCTGGCGGCGTACTCGCCCGAGTGGAAGAACGGCCCGGGCACCGACAAGGAGATCAAGTGGCCGACGGGCACGGGCGCCAAGGGCAACGACGGCGTCGCCGCGGCGGTCAAGCAGACCGAGGGCGCGATCGGCTACGTCGAGCAGGCCTACGCCCTGCAGAACGACTTCACGTTCGCCGCGCTGAAGAACAGCAGCGGCAAGTTCGTGGCCCCGACGCTGGACTCGACGTCGGCCGCCGGTGACGGCATCGACATCCCGGCCGACCTCGGCGTCAACACCGTCGACTCGCCGAACCCGGCCGCCTACCCGATCGTCTCGCAGACCTTCGCCATCACCTACGCCGACCCGTGCAAGGCGGGCCTCAGCAAGGACAAGGCCCAGGGTCTGAAGACGATGCTGTCCTACCTCGTCGGCAGCGACGGCCAGGCGACGATCAAGAAGCTCAGCTACGCGCCGGTGCCGTCCGGGCTGCTGAGCAAGGACCAGGCCGCCGTCGACGCCATGCAGTGCAACGGAGCTCCGATCGGGGGCTGATGGCCGCCACCGCGACCACCGATGCCCGCGGCGACCGCTCGATCCTCGAGCGGTCGCCGTCGGCGCGCCGTGCGGACCCGCTCTTCCGGGGCGTCCTCACGGCGCTCGCCGGGCTCGTCCTGGCGCTCATCGCCTTCTTCTTCATCTTCCTGCTGCGCAAGGCCGAGCCGGCGTTCAGCCACCAGGGCGTCGTCTCGTTCCTGACGACGAACGACTGGAACCCCTCCAAGGACATCTTCGGCGCCTGGCCGCTGGTCGCCGGGACGCTCATCACCGCCGTGATCGCCCTGGGCATCGGCGTGCCGATCGCCGTCGCGACGGCGCTCTACGTGACCGAGCTGTGCCCCCGCCGGGCGCGCGGCCCGCTCGTGGTGCTGGTCGAGCTGCTCGCCGCGGTCCCGTCGGTGGTCTACGGCCTCTGGGGCGTCTTCATCCTGATCCCCAAGCTCAAGCCGGCCGAGCAGTGGTTCGCCGACACGTTCGACTTCCTGCCGCTGGTCGGCGGCACCGTCGCGGGCCCCAACTACTTCATCGCCGGGCTGATCCTGGCGATCATGATCCTCCCGATCGTCTCGGCCATCTCCCGCGAGGTGATCGCGACCGTGCCGGCGGACCTCAAGGAGGCCTCGCTGGCGCTGGGCGCGACGCGCTGGGAGATGCTGCGGATGGCCGTGCTGCCGTACTCGCGCGCGGGGATCACCGGCGCGGCGATGCTCGGCCTCGGCCGCGCCATCGGCGAGACGATCGCCGTGACGCTGGTCATCGGCAACTCGCCCGTCCTCGGGCACACGATCTTCGACCAGGGCTACACGCTGGCGGCGGTGATCGCCAACGAGTTCGGCGAGGCGGCCAGCGACAAGCTCCACGCCGGCGCGCTGATCGCCGCCGGGCTCGTGCTCTTCCTGCTGACGCTGCTCGTCAACGCGGTGGCCCGCTGGCTGGTGCACCGCGCCGAGGTCAAGGCCGTCGGCACTCCTGCTCCCGCCGAGCCCGTGACGGTGGCCGCATGAGCTCGCTGACCTTCGACTCCCGCCGCCGGCGCGCCACCGACCGCGTCATGCGCGGGCTCCTGCTGGCCGCGACGGGGCTGGCGCTGGTGCCGCTCGTGCTCGTGATCTGGTTCCTGCTGCAGAAGGGCCTGGGCGCCTGGAGCTGGGAGTTCTTCACCACCGACCCGACCGGCAACTTCCTCGGCGACCAGGGTGGCGTCAAGAGCGCGATCCTCGGGACGATCGAGATGGTGGCGCTGGCCGCGGCCGTCGCGATCCCGTTCGGCTGGGCCGTCGCCCTCTACCTCGTCGAGTACGGCCGGCGCGGGCGCTTCGGCGCCGCGGTGCGCTACTTCGTCGACGTCATGACGGGCGTGCCGTCGATCGTCTTCGGCCTGTTCGTCTACATCACGCTCGTCGTCTCCGGCTGGGGCGGCAGCTCGTTCGCGGGGTGGAAGGGCTCGGTGGCGCTGGCGCTGCTGATGCTGCCGGTCGTCACCCGCTCGGCCGAGGTGGTCCTGCAGCTCGTACCCGACGCGCTGCGCGAGGCGGCGATGGCGCTCGGCACGCCGCGCTGGCGCGTGATCCTCAAGGTGGTGCTGCCGACGGCGCTGCCGGGGCTCATCACCGGCTCGCTGCTCGCCGTGGCGCGCGCGGCAGGGGAGACGGCGCCGCTGCTGTTCACCGCCACGCTCGTCCAGGGCACGACGTTCGACCTCGGCCAGCGCATGAACTCGCTGCCGGTGCAGATCTTCAACGACGTGTCCTCGCCCAACGACGACATCGTGCAGCGCGCGTGGGGCGCCGCGCTCGCGCTCGTGACGCTGATCCTCCTGACCACCCTCGTCGCGCGTCTGGCCTCGCGCAGGAGCCGACTCTCGTGACCAACCCCACCACCTTGCTCATGGACGACGTGAAGACCTCTGAGCCGCCCGCCGAGCAGGCGCCGCGCGCGACCACCGTCGAGCGGGAGGCGCCGGGCATCGCGGTCCACGACCTCCACGCCCACTACGGCGCCAACCACGCCATCAAGGGCGTCACCATCGACTACGCGCCGAACCGCGTTACGGCGATGATCGGCCCGTCGGGCTGCGGCAAGTCGACCGTGCTGCGATGCCTGAACCGGATGCACGAGGAGATCCCCGGCGCGCGCGCCGAGGGCCGCGTGCTGCTCGACGAGCAGGACGTCTACGGCGACGGCGTCGACGTCGTGGCCGTGCGGCGGGCGATCGGCATGGTCTTCCAGAAGCCGAACCCCTTCCCGACGATGTCGATCTTCGACAACGTCGCCGCGGGGCTGCGGCTCAACGGCATCAAGGGCGTGAACCTCCAGGAGCGCGTCGAGCAGTCGCTGCGCGGCGCCGGGCTGTGGGACGAGGTCAAGGACCGCCTCGGCCAGCCGGGGATCGGGCTCTCGGGCGGCCAGCAGCAGCGCCTGTGCATCGCGCGGACGATCGCCGTCGAGCCCGAGGTGATCCTCATGGACGAACCGTGCTCGGCGCTCGATCCGATCGCCACGCTCAAGGTCGAGGAGCTGATCGACGAGCTCAAGCAGCGCTTCACGATCGTGATCGTCACCCACAACATGCAGCAGGCGGCGCGCGTCGCCGACACGACCGCGTTCTTCCTGCTGGGCGAGCTCGTCGAGCACGCGCCGACCGAGCGGGTGTTCACCAACCCGAGCGACGAGCGCACCGAGCAGTACGTCACGGGGAAGTTCGGCTGATGCCGGAGTCGGCGCGGGGGCACTTCGCCGATGCGCTGCGGCGCGTGGAAGAGCAGACGCTCGGCGGGATCGACCTCGTCATCCCACAGCTCGACCGCGTGCTGGAGGCGGTCGAGCACCAGGACGTCGAGCTGGCGGCGATGGTGATCGCCGACGACGACCTCGTCGACGGGCGCTACCTCGAGGTGCACCAGACGCTGCTGTCGCTGTTCGCGCTGCAGGCGCCGGTCGCCGGCGACCTGCGGGTGGTCGCGGCGCTGCTGCACGTCATCAAGAACATCGAGCGGATGGGCGACCAGTGCGTCAACGTCGCCAAGACGGTCCCGCTCTGCGGCCACGAGCCCCCGGTGCGCGGCGAGATCCTCGGTCGCGTCCTGCGCATGGGCCGCTGCGCGCGCTGGGAGATGAGCCAGGCCAAGGCCGCGTTCCTGGCCCGCGACGTGGCGATGGCCGAGAACCTCGTCCGCCAGGACCGCGAGATCAACCGCCTCAACCGCGAGATCTTCCGGCTGGCCATCGACGTCGGCACCGACCAGGACACGCGCGAGTGGGCGATGCACATGGCGATGGTCGCCCGCGCCATCGAGCGCATCGGCGACAACGCGGTCGACATCGGCGAGCAGACGGCGTTCATCGTCACCGGGCTGTTCCGGGAGTTCTCGGACTCCTCGCATCCGGTGGCGCAGCCGCAGCCCTGAAACGGCGCGAAGAGGCCGCTCGCTCCGGGAACCGGCGTGTGAACATCCGGTGACCGCCGAGCGCATCGCGTGCGGGCCGTCGCCGGAGCGCCGTACAATCCTGCGGAGATGACGACGGAACGCAGCTCGTCCGCCCAGCCGCTGCGGCTCGCGGTGATCGACACCGACTCGGGCTTCCTGCAGGTCCTCGACAAGCGCCTCGAGCGCCTCGGCTGGGAGCACCGGACGCTCGCCTCGCCGGTGCCCGTCGACGCGCTGGTGGCCATGCGGCTCAGCGCCCTGGTCGTCGACCTGGCGGTGCTCGGGCCGAGCGCATGGGACTACCTCGAGCGCGTGTGCACCGAGATGCCCGGGCTCGGCGTGGTGGTGTGCACGGGGCAGTCCACAGTCGCCCAGCGCGTCCGCGGCCTGCGCCTCGGCGCCGACGACTGGCTCGGCAAGCCGTGCCATCCCGAGGAGCTGATCGCGCGCGTCGAGGCGGTCGTGCGCCGGCGCCGCCGGTCCGACGCCCGCGAGGAGCGGCCCGCGGTGGCCGCCGGCGAGCTGGAGATCCGCGCCGATCGCTTCCAGGCGTTCGTCGACGGGGTCTCGGTCGACCTCACTCGCCGCGAGTTCGAGCTCATCGAGCTGCTCGCCGCCTCCGAGGGCCGCGTCCTCGAGCGCGAGGAGATCTACCAGCGCGTCTGGGGCTACGCCATGGTCCGCGGCGACCGCTCGGTGGACGTGTTCGTGCGCAAGCTGCGGCAGAAGCTGGAGAAGACGTCGCCGGCCTGGCGCTACATCCACACGCACTTCGGCGTGGGCTACCGCTTCGCAGCGGAGCGGGCCGACGGCACCGAGCCTCCGGCGGACGTCGCCGACGCCGAGCCGGCCGCCGGCGCGGCGGTAGCCTTCAGCTCGTCGTGAGCCGGACCGTCCGCAACGTCCTCATCGTCCTGGCGCTGGCGGCCGCTGTCGCCTTCCTGCCGGGCGGCGGGCGCACCGCGGACTTCGTGAGCGCGGTGCTGAGCATCGGCATCGGCGTGATCCTCACGCTGCTGGCCGTGCGCCTCTATCGCGAGCACCGCATGACCATCTACGCGCTCGGCGACCTCCACCGCGGGCTGCTCTACGGCGCGCTGGGCGCGATCGTGCTCGCGCTGGCCGGGCGCGCCCGCCTGCTGGACACGGGTGTCGGCACGCTCGTCTTCTTCCTGCTGCTCGGCGGCGCCGCCGGCGGGCTGTACGCGGTCTGGCAGCACCACCGGTCCTACGGCCTCTAGCGCGGTCGGCGCGCGCATCCCGCGTGCGCGCGGTTGCGCAGAGACGTCACGGTCGCGCGTAGCTTCGTGACCGGTCGCCCGCCATCGTCGCGGGCATGCCCGACCCGCGCACGGACGACGGACAGGCCAGCGTCGAGCTGGTGGCCCTGCTGCCCCTGCTCGTCCTCGTGGTGCTGCTGGCATGGCAGGCGGTCGTCGCCGGCCAGGCGCTGTGGCTCGCCGGCTCGGCGGCGCGCGAGGCGGCGCGGGCTCGCGCGTTGGGTGACGACCCCCAGCACGCGGCGTCGCGTGTGCTGCCGGGAGCGCTTCAGGACGGCCTGACCGTCGCGCGCGACGGCGACGGCGTGCGGGTGCGCCTGCGGATCCCGTCGGTCGTGGGCTCCGGCACGCTCGCCACGCTGTCGGCGCGCGCCCGCATGGAGCCGCAGGCGTGAGCGCTGAGCCCGCGGGTCAGGCGAGCATCGAGCTCGTGGGCCTGCTGCCGATCGTCGCCGCGGTCGCGCTGGGCGCCGGGCAGCTGCTCGCCGCGGGCGCGGCGCGCGAGGCCGCCGGGACGGCTGCGCAGGCCGGCGCGATGGCCGTGCTGCAGGGCGGCGACGCCGCCGGGGCCGCCCGGCGTGCCGCGCCCGGCTGGTCGCGGAGCCGGATGGAGGTGGCGGTCGACGGCCGGCGGGTGCGCGTCCGCGTCACGCCGCGCAGCGTCCTCCCGGGTGCCGCCGGCCTGCTGGTCGCGTCGGCCGCCGCCGACGCGGGGCCCGCCGCGTGACCGCGGGGCTCGGACGCGTGCGGGGCGTCTTCGTCCGGCCTGCCGGCGGGGCCGCGAGCGCGGTGCCGCTGGAGCGGACGTCGGCCCGGACGGCGCCGATGCGCGTCGCGGTCGTCTGCCCACCCGCCGAGGCCATGCTCGCGGGCGCGTCCGTCGCGCTGGCCGCCGCCCAGTGCGCCGGTGCCCGCGCCGCCGTGGTGTGCGCCTGGAGCGGCGCCGACGCCCGGGCGGCGGATCGAGGCGCCGGCGGCTTCGCGCTCGTCGGCGCGAGCCGGCTGGCGGAGCGGCTCCGGCGCCGGGAGATCCCAGCGCGGGCCCGCGGTCGCCTGGTCGGCGTCCCACTGCCCGCGGAGGCGGCGCAGGCGCGCGCGGTCGCCGAGCGCGTCAGCGCCGCAGGCGCGGAGGTGCCGGTGGTCGTGGTCGTCGCCGGCTCGCGGTCGGAGCTCTTCGACCCGCTGCTGGCCGCGCAGGACCGCGTGGTCGTGGTGCCGCCGGCCGGCGAGCTCGCCGCCGTGGGCGAGCTGGCGGCGCTCGAGGTGGCGCGCTGCGCCCGCGCCGTCGGCGTCCTGGCGCTGGCGGGAAGCGGCGCCGGCCTGGGCCGCCTCGCGGCGCAGGCCGGCCTGGCGCTGCCGGCGGCCACGCGACGGGCCGCCATCGCGGCGCTGCGAGGCCATGGCGGCTGAGCGCCGGGAGGAGGGGCAGGCGCTCCTGCTCGTCGTGGGCGCGCTGTGCGCGGTGCTCGTCGGCGCCGGCGTCCTCGGGACGATCGCCCGCGGGATCGGCGACCACGAGGCGCACCGCAGCGCCGCCGATCTCGCCGCGCTGGCCGGCGCCGACGCCATGCGTCGTGCCCAGCCGCGGCTCTTCGAGCCGGCCACGATCGACGGCGTTCCCAACCCGCGGCATCTCGAGCGCGGCGCCTACCTGGACCTCGCGCGGCGGGCGGCGCGCGAGACCGCGGCACGCAACGGCGCCGCGGCCGTCGAGGTGACCTTCCCGGACGCGGACGCGATCGCGCCGGTCCGCATCGCGGTGACGATCCGGGACCGGATCCGGGTCGCGGGCCGCCGGCTGCCCGACGACGCGCACGCGGTGGCGGAGGTCGCGCCGGTCCTGCTGCCGTCGGCGGGCGGTGACCTCTCGGGGGCCTACCGCGGGCCGCTGGCCCTGCGGCAGGGCAAGCCGATGCGCCCCGACGTGGCGCAGGCGTTCGACCGGATGAGCGCGGCGGCGCGCGCCGACGGCGTCGCCCTGATCGTGACGTCGGGGTACCGCAGCGACGCCGAGCAGGCCCGGCTCTGGGCCGCCCATCCGGACCCGAAGTGGGTGGCGCGCCCGGGGACGTCGTTGCACCGCCTCGGCACCGAGCTCGACCTTGGGCCTGCGTCCGCGTACGCCTGGCTCGCGGGGAACGCGTCGCGCTTCGGGTTCCGCCAGCGGTACGCCTGGGAGCCGTGGCACTACGGCTTCGTGCGCGCGGCGGGCAGCCGGAGCGTGGGCTACGGGCCGGGCGATGGCCGCCGGGGGATGCCGTCGTTCGTGCCGGAGCAGTGGGCGCCGGCGATCAGCCGGGCGGCGCAGCACTGGAACGTCGGGGCGGCGCTCCTGGCCGCCCAGCTCATGCAGGAGTCGCACTTCAACCCGTTCGCCCGCTCGCCGGCGGGCGCGCTGGGCATCGCGCAGTTCATGCCGGGCACGGCCGCCGCCTACGGCCTGTCGGATCCGTTCGACGGTGAGGCGGCGATCATGGCCCAGGCGCACCTGATGCACGACCTGCTCGGGCAGCTTGGCTCGGTGCCGCTGGCGCTGGCCGCCTACAACGCCGGCTCGGGGGCGGTCGCCGCCTGCGGCTGCGTGCCCTCGATCCCCGAGACCACCGCGTACGTGGCCGCGATCCTCGGCCTGCTCGGCGGGGCGGGGGATGCCGCGGCCGCCGGGGCCGGGCTGCAGGTGCGCCTCGTGGCGTGAGCGGGGGCAGCGGACGCCGCGCCCCGGGGTGCGCGCCACTTGCTTTTGCCGCCCCACATGCACGAGGGTGTGACATTCCACCCCGATCTGTCCCATCGAAGGAGGAGACGATGGACCGTCGCACCGGACGTGCACGATGGATCCTCGCGCTGGTCGCCGCGGCGATCAGCGCCCTGGCCGCCGCCATGCCGGCGGCCGCCGCCCCGGAGGAGGGCACGGGCACCCCGCTCACCGTCATGACGCGGAACCTGTACCTCGGCGGGGACATCACCCGGCCGCTGGACGCCGTGCAGGCGGCGCCACCCGGCCAGGAGATCCCGGCCTTCATCGCCGCGAACACGACGCTGCGCGCGATCGTGGACGCGACGAACTTCCCGCTGCGCTCCAAGCAGCTCGCACTCGAGATCGCCCAGCGCGAGCCCGACCTCATCGGCCTTCAGGAGGTCGCGCTGTGGCGCCACGGGCCGCTGGACGGCTCGCCCGCGACGACCGTCGACTACGACTTCCTGGCGACGCTCCGGTCAGACCTGGAGGCGCTCGGCGAGCCCTACGACATCGTCGACGTCCAGCAGGAGTCCGACGTCTCCGGCCCCGCCATCCGGGGCGGCGCGCTGCAGAACGTGCGCCTGACCATGCGGGACGTGATGCTCAAGCGCGCCGGGGACCGCGTGAAGGTGCTCGACAGCGGCGGCTCGCAGTACGTCACCCGGATCCCGCTGCAGCTCGCCGGCCAGTCGCTGGCGTTCATCCGCGGATACAACTGGGCCGACGTGCTCGTCGGCGCCAAGCAGCTGCGCTTCATCAACACGCACCTGGAGTCGCAGTCCTCCAACGTGGCCTACGCGCAGGCGGCCGAGCTGCTCCAGGGCCCGGCGGCGCCGAACGGCACGCCGACGATCGTCGTCTGCGACTGCAACTCCGATCCGCTCAACGGCTCGATCAAGTCGACGGACACCGTCCCGCACTGGGCGCCCTACCGCCTCATCACCGGCGCCGGCGGCTTCTCCGACGAGTGGCTCCAGTTCGCGCCGGCCGAGCAGGGCTGGACCTCCGGCCTCAGCGAGCTGGTCAACGACACGCCCGAGCAGGCGGCCGCGCGGTTCAACCACCGCATCGACATGGTCTTTGCCCGCTCGAGCAGCGGCGGCCCGATGCCGGTCGACCAGGCGTGGGTCACGGGCAAGGACCCCGACCTGCGCACCGCCGCGACGCCGACGGGCCGGCTCTGGCCGTCCGACCACGCCGGCGTGGTCGTCCGCCTGCGGCCGTAGGGACCCCGGTCGTTCCCGCCGCGCCCGGCGCGGCGGGGACGGCGGCCGGGACCGCCGTCCGTGGCGGTCCCGGGCGATCCCCTCCTGGGGCTCGAGCCACCGTTCCGGACCCGGCCGTGGTCGCAGCGCCGGAGCCGGGGCGAGACGCGCGCTCGGAGACGGTGCGCGAGCGCCTCACGACGACAACGCGCCGGGCGCGCCTCGGTCAGGACCGATGGCCGCCGGAGGTTCGCCGGCCGTCTCGGGCCAACCAGCCGGTGGGACAAACGTTCCGATCGGCTGCCGGGTGGGTAGCGCGGGAGCGACAGGGGAACGGGACCTGCGCGAGGCGCCGTCCGGCCCGCGCTCAGGTGTGTCCCAGCTTCCGTTCGCACGCTCTCTCGATGGCCCTCGCCGACACGACCCCCCGGGTGGCGCCCCGGACGGCTCCGGACGCCACTGGCGCCGCGGGGACGAACGCCCCTCGCGTCCGAGCCGACAGCCCTCCTGCGTCGCGTGAGCGGCCACGGCCCGGCGTGGCGATGCGCCACGAGGCGCTCGACGGCCTCCGCGGGCTCGCCGCCTTCGCCGTGCTCGTCCTCCACGTGTGGATGTTCCACCACGGGGACGCCGGCCGGCCGCCGCGCGACCTGCTCGATCGCGCCATCGGCGAGATGCGGCTCGGCGTGCCGCTGTTCTTCGTCCTGTCGGGCTTCCTGCTGTACCGGCCGTTCGCCGGCGCCGTCCTCGACGGCGCCCCGCGGCCGAGCCTCGGCCGCTACGCGCTGCGCCGCGCCGCGCGCATCCTGCCCGCCTACCTGGCGACGCTGGCCGGAGCCTTCGTGCTGCTGCGCCTGCTCGACCATCCGCGGCAGATCGCCCTCGACCAGCTGCCCGTCTTCCTGCTCTTCGCCCAGAACCAGTTCGACGCGACGCGCGCTCACCTCGACCCGCCGATGTGGTCGCTGTGCGTCGAGGTGTCGTTCTACGTGCTGCTGCCGCTGCTGGCCGTCGTCGCCGGCCGGCTCGGCGCGACGCGCGGCCGCCAGCTGGTGGTCCCCGCGGCGCTCGGAGCGATCGGCGCCGGCTGCACGGCGGCGGCGGCGCTCTGGCATTGGCCGGCCACCGTCACGACGTCGCTGCTGCTGCACCTGCTCGAGTTCGGCGCGGGCATGGCCGTCGCCGTGCTGCTGCACCAGCGGCCGCTCCGCCGCGCGACCGGCCTGGTGCTGGCGGCGGCCGGCATGGCGCTCGTGCTGGGCGACGCCTCGTGGCACGGCTACCAGGTCGGCCCGCAGCAGCCGCGGCTGCTCCTCCACGACGCGCCGGCGAGCCTCGGCTTCGCCCTGCTGGTGGCGGCGGTCGTCGGCACGTCGTGGCGGCTGACGGCGCTGTCGCGCGGCCCGGCGCGCTGGCTGGGGACGATCTCCTACGGCGTGTACCTCATCCACTTCCCGGTCATCCTCGCCCTGCGGGAGACGGGCCACTGGAGCTCGTCGCTCGGGCTCGCGCTGCTGGCCGTCGGCGGCCTGAGCGTCGCCCTGGCGACCGCCAGCTGGCTGTTGCTCGAGCGGCCGGTCGTCCGCTGGGCCCATCGGGCGACGGTCCGGCGCCGTGCGTGCCAGCCGGTCGCCGAGGCCGAGCTCGTCCCGGGGCGGCCGATCCGTCCGCCGCGGTCGCGCGGGCGCGGCATGCGCCCCGGCGACCTCCACGTCCTGCGCCCGCAGCCGGCTGCGGGCCCGGGCCCGCGGGCCTAGCCCTCGCGCTCGACGATCGCCACGACGCCCTGCCCGCCCGCGGCGCAGACGCTCAGCAGCGCGCGGCCCGCGCCCCGCTCGGCCAGCAGCTTCGCCGCGGTCGCGATGATGCGCCCGCCGGTCGCCGCGAACGGGTGCCCGGCGGCCAGCGAGGAGCCGTTGACGTTGAGCTTCGCGCGGTCGATCGGGCCCAGGGCGCCCTTCAGGCCGAGGCGGTCGCGGCAGAACTCGTCGTCCTCCCACGCCTTCAGGGTCGCCAGCACCTGTGAGGCGAACGCCTCGTGGATCTCGTAGAAGTCGAAGTCCTGCAGCGTCAGCCCGGCACGCTGCAGCAGCTTCGGCACCGCGTGCACCGGGGCCATCAGCAGCCCCTCGTCCCCGTGCACGTAGCCGACGGCGGCGGTCTGGCAGTGGGTGAGGTGGGCCAGCACGGGGATCCGCCGCTCGGCGGCCCACTCGTCGCTGGCCAGCAGCACCGCCGACGCGCCGTCGGACAGGGGCGTCGAGTTGCCGGCGGTCATCGTGGCGCCGTCGCCGTCGCCGAACACGGGCTTGAGCTTTGCGAGCTTCTCGACCGTCGAGTCCGGTCGCAGGTTCTGGTCGCGCTGGAGGCCGAGGTACGGCGTGAGCAGGTCGTCGAAGAACCCGCGGTCGTAGGCGGCGGCCAGGCGCTGGTGGCTCGTGGCGGCCAGCTCGTCCTGGTCCTCCCGGGAGATGCCCCAGCGCTCGGCGGTGATCGCCGCGTGGTCGCCCATCGCCAGCCCGGTGCGCGGCTCGGCGTTGCGCGGGACGTCGGGCGCGAGGTGGCCGGGGCGCACGTGGGCCAGCAGCCGCAGCCGCTCGCCGGTCGACCGCGCGGCGTTGGCGCGGACGAGCAGCCGGCGCAGGTCGTCGTTGACGCCCAGCGGCGCGTCGCTCGTCGTGTCCACGCCGCCGGCGATGGCGCAGTCGATCTGCCCGAGCTTGATCTTGTTGGCCGCGAGGACCGCCGCCTGGATGCCGGTGTCGCACGCCTGCTGGACGTCGAAGGCGGGCGTGCGGTCGTCGAGGGCACTGCCCATGACGCACTCGCGCACGAGGTTGAAGTCGCGGCTGTGCTTCAACACCGCGCCGGCGACGACCTCGTCCACGGCCTCGCCGCCGAGCCCGAACCGCGCGACCAGCCCGTCGAGCGCGGTCGTGAGCATGTCCTGGTTGGAGGCCGGCGCGTACGGCCCGTTGGACCGCGCGAAGGGGATGCGGTTGCCGCCGAGGATGGCGGCCCGCCGGGCACGTTCGCTCTGCTTCGCCATGGTGACATCGGCCAATGTAACATGGACTCGTGTCGCCGACTGCTGACCGCTATCAACGCCTTGCCGCCACGCCCCCGGGCCGGTTCCTCGTCGGCCGCCTGGGCCTGCCCGAGTCCACGCCGCTGCGGCGGCACCGCCCGGGCCAGCCGCTGCTCGACGGCCCCGCGCTCCTCGGCGCCGCGCCGGGCGGCCGCCTCGACCCCGCCGTCGAGCCCGTGCTCGCCGCCGCCGGCGTCGACGTGCGCCGCGAGGTCGTCGTGGGC
Organism: Baekduia sp.; assembly: GCA_035765735.1. GTDB lineage: Bacteria > Actinomycetota > Thermoleophilia > Solirubrobacterales > Solirubrobacteraceae > Baekduia. The sequence continues at coordinate 151,141 of DASTWY010000006.1, forward strand.
GCCGACGAGCGCCTCGCCGCGCTCGTCTTCGACGCGTCGGGCATCGCCAGCTCGGAGGAGCTGGGCGCGCTGCACGACTTCTTCTCGCCGGTCATCCGGCGCCTCGGCCCGTCCGGCCGGATGCTCGTGCTGGGCACGCCGCCCGACGCCGCCACCGACCGGCGCCACGCGGTCGCCCAGCGGGCGCTCGAGGGCTTCGTGCGCTCGGCGGCCAAGGAGCTGCGCCGGGGCGCGACGGGGCAGCTCGTCCACGTCGAGCCGGGGGCCGAGGGCCACCTGGAGTCGACGCTGCGCTTCCTGCTGTCGGCGAAGTCGGCCTACGTCTCGGGCCAGGTCGTGCGCGTCGGCGGCGGAGACCTGCGCGTGCCCGAGGACTGGGACGCCCCGCAGACCGGCCGGGTCGCGGCGGTCACGGGGGCGTCGCGGGGCATCGGCGCCGCCATCGCCGAGGTGCTCGCGCGCGACGGCGCGCACGTCGTCTGCATCGACATCCCGGCTCAGGGCCACGCCCTCGCGCAGGTGGCCAACCGGGTGGGGGGCTCGTCGCTGACGCTCGACGTCACGGCCCCGGACGCGGGGGCCGCGCTGGCCGCGCACCTGCAGGAGCGCCACGGCGGCGTCGACGTCGTCGTGCACAACGCCGGCATCACCCGCGACAAGACGCTGGCGCGCATGAAGCGCGAGCTCTGGGACGCCGTGATCGACGTGAACCTCTCGGCGCAGGAGCGGCTCAACGACGCGCTGCTGCTGGGCGACCTCCTCGGGCCGGGCGGTCGCATCGTCACCGTGTCGTCGATCGGCGGCATCGCCGGCAACCGCGGCCAGACCAACTACGGCGCCAGCAAGGCGGGCGTGATCGGGATCGTCGACGCGCTGGCGCCGGAGCTGGCCGGGCGCGGCGCCACGATCAACGCGGTCGCGCCCGGCTTCATCGAGACGCAGATGACGGCCGCGATGCCGCTGGTCGTCCGCGAGGGCGGGCGGCGGATGAACAGCCTGGCCCAGGGCGGCCTGCCGGTCGACGTCGCCGAGACGATCGCGTGGTTCGCGAGCCCGGCGTCCGGCGGCGTCAACGGCAACGTCGTCCGCGTCTGCGGCCAGAGCCTGCTGGGCGCCTGAGGGCATGGCGGTCCGCACGCTGCCGTCGGCCCCCGGCTCGCTGACGCTCTATCGCCGCGCCGTCACGGGCTCGTTCGCGCTGCCGCTGCTGCGCCGCGTCCCGGTGGTCGGGGCCGGCGCCGCGCGCGCGCTGCCCGACGTCCAGTACGAGCTGCCGGGCGTCGAGCTCGACGCCGCGCACGTCGCGGCGTACGCGCGGGTCTGCGGGTTCGCCGTCCGCGACGAGCTCCCGGCCACCTACCTGCACGTCCGCGCCTTCCCGCTGGCGATGCGGCTCATGACCGACGCGCGCTTCCCGTTCGGCGTCATCGGCCTGGTCCACGTCGCCAACCGGATCGACCAGCGGCGGCCCGTCCGGCTCGGGGACCGGCCGACGGTGCGGGTGCGCGCCGAGGCGCTGCGCGACCACGAGCGCGGCCGGCAGTTCGACGTCGTGGCCGAGGCGCTGCTGGACGGCGACGTGGTCTGGGAGGACCGCAGCACGTACCTGCGCCGCGGGGGCGGCGACGGCGGTGGCGACCGGGCCGCGCGAGCGTCCGCCGACCGGCCGGATGCGCCCGCGGCCGAGGCGATCTGGCCGGCGCCGGGGGACATCGGCCGCCGCTACGGCGCCGTCTCGGGCGACCGCAACCCCATCCACCTGCACGACCTGAGCGCCAAGGCGTTCGGCCAGCCGGGGGCCATCGCGCACGGGATGTGGCTCAAGGCGCGCTGCCTGGCCGCCCTCGCGCCCGAGCTGCCGCCGGCGTTCGTGATCGACGTCCGCTTCAAGCGCCCGGTCCTGCTGCCCGCGCGGATGGCCTTCTCCAGCCGGGCGGAGGACGGCGGCCGGGCGTTCGCGCTGCACGACGCGCGGCGGGGGCTGCCGCACCTCGAGGGACGCATCGCGTCCTGAGCCCATGGGTAGCCGGAGGCCATGCCCTCCGAGACCCTCGACGAGCAGCTCAACACGTACCTGGCCGACGCCCACTCCATCGAGGAGCAGGCGCTCGCGCAGCTGCGGACCGCGCCGGACATCGCGGGCGACGCGTCGCTGAAGACGGCCTTCAGCGAGCACCTGGCCGAGACCGAACGCCACGAGAAGCTCGTGCGCGAGCGCCTCGAGGCGCGCGGCGGGACGCCCTCGCGGTTCAAGAAGCTGGTGATGTCGGTCGGCGGGAAGGGCTTCATCCTCTTCGCCCGCAGCCAGCCCGACACGCCCGGCAAGCTGACCGCGCACGCCTACTCCTACGAGGCGCTCGAGCAGGCCTCCTACGAGCTGCTGCTGCGCGTCGCCCGCCGCGCGGGTGACGAGACGACCGCGGCGATGGCCCAGGAGATCCTGGCCGACGAGTACGCGATGGCCGACCGGCTCGCGGAGCGCTTCGACGCCGCTGCTGCGGCGTCGCTGCACGACGAGGACGACCGCGAGGCGCTGCGCGAGCAGCTCCAGTCGTACCTCGCCGACGTGCATGCGCTCGAGAACCAGTCGATCGGCCTGCTGGAGCACGGCCAGAAGATCGCCGGCGACCCGGAGCTGGCGGCCCTCTACGAGCAGCACCTCCAGCAGACCCGCGACCAGCAGCGGCTGGTGGCCGAGCACCTGGAGGCGATCGGCGGGTCGCCGTCGCGCCTGAAGGACGCCGCCATGCGCATCGGCGCGCTGAACTGGGGCGGCTTCTTCCAGGGCCATCCGGACACGCCGGGCAAGCTCGCCGCGTTCGCGTATGCCTTCGAGCACCTCGAGATCGCCGGCTATGAGCTGCTCAAGCGCGTCGCCGCGCGCGCCGGCGACCCGAAGACCGTCGAGCTGGCCGACCGCATCCTCGTCGAGGAGCGGGCGACCGCCCAGCGCATCAAGGACACGTTCGACCGCGCGGCTGAGGCCTCGCTGCACGCCGTCGGCGTCGCGTAGCCCGTCACCCGCCCGGAGGACCGCCGCGCGTGGCGACGGCCCTCCGGGACGGCGCGCCCGTGGGGCGGCCGCGGGCGCCTACGCCGCGTCGAGCGCCAGCTCCGGCGCGACGTCCGGCACGGCGCGGCGGTCGCCGAGCAGCGCCCAGGCGACCGTGGCACCCGCCACGCAGACCAGGGCGCCGACCCACAGCGCGGTGTGCAGGCCGTCGACGTAGCCGGCCGCCGAGCCGCCGTCGCCCAGCACCGCGCCCGCCGGCACCAGCGCGCCGAGCGCCGCGACGCCGACGGCGATGCCGGCCTGGCGGAACGTGTCGTTGACCCCGGCGGCCAGGCCGCTCTGGCGCTCCGGCAGCGACCCGAGCGCGACGCCGCTGACCGCGGGGTTGAACAGTCCGGTGCCGATCATCGCGAGGATCGACCCGGGCAGGGTGATGGTCCACGACGAGTCGGCATCCGCGAGCATCATCAGCCCGAGGCCGGCGGCGATCAGCATCAGGCCGCCGGAGATCATCGCCCGCGGCGACAGCTTCTCGCCGAGCACGCTCGTCGCGCCCGACACCACGAACATGATCATCGTGCCGGGGAGGTAGACGAGCCCGGCCTCGATCGCCGATAGCCCCAGCACCTGCTGGAGGTAGAGCGTGATGTAGAAGTACACCGCGAAGAACGACGCGGAGATCGCGAAGGCCGAGACCTGCGCGGCGGTGAACGGCCGGTTGCGGAACAGGCCGAGCGGCAGCATCGGCTGCTCGACGCGCAGCTCGACGGCGACGAACGCGCCGAGCGCCGCCGCGGCGCCCGCCAGCTCGGCGAGGATGGCAGCGCTGCCCCAGCCGTCCTCGTTGCCGCGCAGCAGCGCGAGGATGAGCAGGAACAGGCCGGCGGTCAGCGTCAGCAGCCCGGCGAGGTCGACGCGGCGCGCGTGCGGGTCCTTGGACTCCACCACGCGGGTGCGCGTGATCGCCAGGCAGGCCAGGCCCAGCGGCAGGTTCACGAAGAAGATCCAGCGCCAGCCGAGCCCGCTGGTCAGGGCGCCGCCGACGAGCGGGCCGACGGCGAACGCGGCGCCGATCGTGGCCCCGTAGGCGGCCAGCGCGCCGGCGCGCTCCTTGCGGTCCGGGAACGCGTTGGCCAGCAGCGCCAGCGAGACGGCGAACATGATGGCGGCGCCGACGCCCTGCACCGCCCGCGCGGCGTTGAGGAACGCGATGTCGCCGGCCAGCGCGCAGAGCAGCGACGCACCGGTGAACAGCGTCAGCCCCGCGGTGAACAGGCGGCGGCGGCCGAAGCGGTCGGCCAGCGCGCCAGCCGTCAGGACGGTCGCGGCGAGGGCCAGGGTGTAGGAGTCGACGACCCACTGCAGGCCGCTGAGGCCCGTCTGGAGGTCGGAGGCGATGTCGGTGAGCGCCGTGTTGACGACCGCGATGTCGAGCATGAGCATCGCGGTGGCCGCGCAGACGACGGCGAGCGTCCAGCGCTGGGTTCGCACGAGGAGCTCCTTGGGTGGGGAGGACGGGGTAGGGGGAGAGGTCCAGCGTCATGGACCGGCGTCCGGGGCGAAAGGGGGAGAGCCCGGAGGCCGGCGGTACGGAGAACCCCCGCAGGGCCCGGCGCGCCGCGGATCGCGCCGTCGTCCGTCGGACGATCGTCCACGGGGTCCATCCCCACCTCAAACCGCCCGGGCGCAGGCCGATCCCTGGAGAGCCATGGAGGCACGGCACGCAACGGACTGCGCGCCCTGGAAGGACAGCATCGACCCCGTCGCTGCTCGATCCGTCGCCGGGGCCATCGACGAGCTGGCGGAGTTCCCCGTCCTGGACGCGACGGTGCTTCGCATCATCGCCCTGTGCGATGACGAGGACGCCACCGCGGCGGACCTCGTGGACGCGCTGGAGCGCGACGCGACGTTCGCCGCCAACCTGCTGCGCTTCGCCAACTCGGCGGCACGGGCGCACCCGATCCGCGCGAAGACGATCCGCCAGGCCGTGATGCTGGTGGGCCGCCGGGCGCTGCGCCGGCTGGCGCTGGAGGCGGCGACGTACCGCTTCCTCGAGCGCTCGAAGGGCAACGGCCGCGCGTCGTACGGGCAGATGCACCTGCACGCGATCACCGTCGCGCTGGGCGCGGCGGCGGCCGCCGAGGAGGCCCGGGTGGCTGCGGACACCGCGCACCTCGCCGGCCTGCTGCACGACGTCGGCAAGCTCGTGCTCCCGCGCGTGTTCGGCGAGGACGAGTGCGACGCCGTCGCCCGCGACGCGCCGGGCGGCGCCGAGCGCGTGCTGGCCGAGCGCGAGCGCTTCGGCATCGACCACGCCCAGTGCGGGGCGCTGCTCGCGGAGCGCTGGGCCCTGCCCGCCGACGTCGCCGCGATCATCGCGTGGCATCACGGCGGCCCGACCGGCGTGGCGGCGCCGAGCGACGACGCCGCGTGCGTGCAGCTCGCCGACAACGTCGCGGGCATGCTCGCCGGCCAGGAGGCCGACCACGCGCTGCTCGAGGTCTCGCTGGCCCGGCTGGGGCTCACGGCCGACGCGCTCGACGTGCTGGCCGACAAGGTCACCCACCAGGACGGACGCGGCGAGGCGGCCCGGCTCGCCCAGCGCGTCGAGGAGCTCGAGCGGCTGTCGCAGACCGACGACCTCACGGGCCTGGCCAACCGCCGGCACTGGCTGCAGACGACGCGCACCGCGCTCGCCGAGAACGGCGGCGGCGCGATCGTCCTCTGCGACATCGATCACTTCCGAGCCGTCAACGACCGCCACGGCCATGCGGCCGGTGACCTGGTCCTGACCGAGATCGCGCGGATCCTCGCGCGCCACGGCCACGCCGGGCGCCTCGGCGGCGACGAGTTCGCGGTCCTGGTGCAGGGAAACCTGCCCGAGGCCGCGCAGGCGGCGCAGCGGATCATGGCCCAGGTGGGCGAGGCGTTCGAGGCCGGAAGCGGCCCCAAGATCGACCTCTCCATGGGCTGTGCCGCAGCGCCCACGCACGGCGACGAGCTGGCCGACCTGCTCGAGGCCGCCGACCTGGCGCTCCTCGACGCAAAGCGTGCCGGCCGCAGCCGGGCGATGATCGCCGGGCCCGAATGCGGGCCCGAGGGCCTGGCGGCCTAGCCGCCGCGCCTTCCGTGACGCGCCGGCGGCCCGCTCCGGCCGCCGGCGCGCCACGAGACCCCGCCACCCCCGACGGGTGGTTCCGTTGAGCGCACCAGGGGTTCGCTGATCGGAACCACCGCGCGGTGGGGCGGAGGCGGAGGGGGATCAGGCGTCCGGTTCCAGCAGCCCGCGCCGGACGACGATCTCCGCCGAGAGCGTCTTGTAGCCGACGCGGTCGAAGACGACCGTCACGACGCCCTCGCCGACGCGCTGGACCGTGCCCTCGCCGAACTCGGGGTGGTCGACGCGCTCGCCGACGGAGAAGGCAGCCTCCTCCTCGGTCTCCGGCTCGCCCTCGCCGTGTCCGGCGTCGCAGTTGTCGCAGGTGCCGCACGGCGGCTCGAAGGCCTCGCCGAAGTAGCCGAGCAGGAACGCGCGCCGGCAGCCGGAGTGCTCGGCGTAGCCGCGGATCATCTCCACGCGCGAGCGCTCGAACGCCTCGCGGTCCTCCTCCAGCGCCGCGGCCTCCTTGAGGCCGGACTTCAGGTCCGCGCCGCGGACCGGCGCCACGGTGCCGTCGTCGCGGACCTCCACCAGGCCCGCGTCGTCGAGGCGGTGCAGCGCGGTGGCCAGCCGCGACCGGTGCATGTGCAGCTCCTCGCGCAGCTCGCCGGCGTCGACCTCGTCCTCGCACGAGCGGACGACGCGCGCCACGCGCTCGAGCGTCGCCTCATCCATCTTCCCGGAGGCGAAGAACCGCCGGCGGCCGAGGTCCTCGGGCCGGTAGAAGACGACCGCGCGCGACGGCTCCCCGTCGCGGCCGGCGCGACCCATCTCCTGGAAGTACGCGTCGACCGACTCGCTGACGTCGAGGTGGAAGACGAAGCGCACGTCGGGCTTGTCGACGCCCATGCCGAAGGCGATCGTCGCGATCATCACGTCGACGTCGCCGCCGTCCTCCATGAAGGCCTCCTGCACGGCGTCGCGCTTCTTGGCGCTCATGCCGCCGTGGTAGGCGGCGGCGCGCACGCCGTGCTCGCGGAGCTGCGCGGCCAGGCGCTCGGAGCCGCGCTGCGTCGCCGCGTAGACGATCCCGGGCTTCTGCGCCTGCACCACCTCCGCGATCAGCGTCCGCTCCTTGTCGTCGGCCTCGTGGAAGCGACGGACGCCGAGCCAGATGTTGGGGCGGTCGAAGCCCTTGACGATGATGTCGGGGTCGCGCAGCCCGAGCCGCTCGACGATCTCGGCGCGCACCGGCGGCGCCGCCGTGGCCGTCAGCGCCAGGATCGGCGGCCGTCCGAGCGCGTCGGCGGCGGCGCCGAGCTCCAGGTAGTCGGGGCGGAAGTCGTGGCCCCACTGCGAGACGCAGTGCGCCTCGTCGACGACGAACAGCGACGGCTTGGTCCGGGCCAGGCGCTCGCGCGTGTCCTCGTTGGCGAGCTGCTCGGGCGCCAGCAGGACGAACTCGGTCTCGCCGGCCTCGAGCTTCGCGAAGACCTCCTCGCGCTGCGCCTCGGTCAGCGTCGAGTTCAGCTCCGCCGCCTCGCCGCCCTCCGCCTGCTCGACCTGGTCGCGCTGCAGGGCGATCAGCGGCGAGACGACGATCGTCGGCCCCTCGCGGAAGAACCCGGCGAGCTGGTAGATCGCCGACTTGCCCGAGCCGGTGGCCATCACCACGAGGGCATCGCGCGGGTGGGTGGGATCGGTTACGGCCTGGATGCCCTCCAGCTGGCCCGGGCGCAGGGAGCGGTGGCCCAGCTCCTCCCGCGCGGCCTTGATGATCTCGTCGCTCGTCGGCACGGATCCCGAACCGTACCCCTGCCTATCCTCGGATCACGCATGGCCACCGCGCCCCAGCCAGAAGGACGTCGCACCCGCCTGGCCGAGCAGCGCCGCAAGCTGCCCGACGGCCCGGGCGTCTACCTGTTCCGGGACGAGAAGGGCAAGGTCATCTACGTCGGCAAGGCCAAGTCGATCAAGAAGCGCGTGGCCAGCCACTTCTCCAACCCGGTCACCCGCGGCGCCGTCCAGATGACCGAGGTCATCGACGCGGTGGAGTTCCTGCTCGTCTCGTCCGAGACCGAGGCGCTGCTGGTCGAGCAGAACTTCATCAAGCAGTACCAGCCGCAGTTCAACATCCGGCTGCGCGACGACAAGTCCTATCCGTACATCGCGATCTCGATGGACGAGCCGTTCCCGCGGGTGTACTTCACGCGAGAGAAGCACCGCAAGACGCGCCTGTACTTCGGCCCGTACTCGAGCGCCAAGCGCACCCGCTCGACGCTCGAGACGCTGGGCAAGGTCTTCCAGTACCGCTCGTGCAACGGCTCCGAGCCCGGGCGCCGCTCGGGCTCGCCCTGCCTCGACTACTACATCAAGCGCTGCGGGGCGCCCTGCGTCGGCTACGTGACGCGCGAGCAGTACATGGAGTCGATCGACGGCGTGCGCGCGTTCCTCTCCGGCCGCTACCGCGAGATCGAGCGCGACCTCGAGGCCCGGATGCGCGAGGCGGCCGCCGCTCAGGAGTTCGAGCAGGCCGCGCTGGAGCGCAACCGCCTGAACGCCGTCCGGTCGCTGCTGCAGAAGCAGCGCGTCGCCAACGAGGCGGTCGGCACCGTCGACGTCGTCGCGGTCGCCGCCGACGGCACCGACGCCAACGCGCAGGTGTTCCAGCTGCGCGACGGCATCCTGTCCGACCGCCAGTCGTTCTACCTCGACAACGTCCAGGAAGGCGGCGTCGGCGAGGTCGCCCAGGAGTTCCTGCTGCAGTACTACGGCGAGGCCACCGTGATCCCGCCGCAGGTCATCGTCCAGCCCGAGGTCGACGATCTGGCGCCGCTGGCCGAGCTGCTGACCGAGCGCCGCGGGGCGAAGGTCGAGGTCCGCGCCGCCGAGCGCGGCGACAAGGCGCGGCTGCTCGACCTCGCCGAGCGCAACGCCCGGCTCGCGCTCGACCAGGAGCGCCTCAAGGCCGAGCGCCGCCGCCAGCAGCGCGTCGAGGCGCTCGACGACCTGCAGGAGGTGCTCGGGCTCGACGCGCTGCCGCTGCGGGTCGAGTGCTTCGACATCTCGAACCTCATGGGCACGCACACGGTCGCGTCGATGGTCGTCTTCGAGGGCGGCGCGCCGAAGAAGAGCGACTACCGCCGCTTCACGATCCGCGGGGGCGAGGAGGGCGTGCCCGACGACTTCGCGTCGATGTCGGAGGTGCTGTCCCGGCGCCTGGCCAGCTGGGAGCGCCAGCAGGACCTCTCGCCGCACGACCCCGACCGCAACGAGTCGTTCGCCACGCTGCCCAACGTCATCGTCATCGACGGCGGCAAGGGCCAGCTGTCGGCAGGCGTCGAGGCGCTGCGCGGCTTCCTCGACCGCGGCGTCGCGGTGATCTCGCTCGCCAAGCGGATCGAGGAGGTCTTCGTCCCCGGCCGCTCCGCCCCGATCGTGCTGGGCCACGACACGCCGGCGCTGCAGCTGCTGCAGCGCGTCCGCGACGAGGCGCACCGGTTCGCCATCACGCACCACCGCACGCGCCGCGACCGGGCGATGACGACGTCGCTGCTCGACGACCTGCCCGGCATCGGGCCGGCGCGCAAGCGGACGCTGCTCAACCACTTCGGCTCGCCGGAGGCGGTGCTGGCGGCGACGCGCGAGCAGCTCGAGGGCGTCCCGGGCCTGCCCGGCAAGACCGCGCGCGAGCTCTACACCTTCCTGCACCGCACGCGCACCGGCCGCTGACCGCGCCGCGCCGCGACCGTCTCGCGCGAAAGAATGTGCAGCAGTGCCGCAGATCCACGTCACCGGACATCGCAACCCCGACACCGACTCGATCGCCGCCGCCATCGGCTACGCCGAGCTCAAGGGCCGGCTCGACGGCGCGAACACGTACGTGCCCGTGCGCCTGGGCGAGCTGAACCCCCAGACGCGGTGGGTGCTGGAGCGCGCCGGCGCCCCGGAGCCCGCGCTGCTGCCGCACGTGATGCTGCGCGTCGTCGACGTGATGCAGACCGACTTCTACTCGGCCTCCGTCGACGACCCGGTCCGCGAGGTCGGCCTCCGGATGGCGGCCGACAAGCTCGACGTCGTGCCGATCGTCGACCACGACGGCAAGCTCGCCGGCGTGATGACCGAGCGCGCGCTGGCGCGCCGGTACATCCGCGAGTCGCGCGAGGCCTCGACGCTCGTCGACACGCCGACGAGCATCGCGTCGATCGCCACGGCCGTGGGTGGCCAGCTCATCGCCGGCGACGACCACGCGGTCGCCGGCCGCGTCTGGGTCTCCGCGATGGACGCCGCCTGGCCCGACAGCGGCATCCGCGCCGGCGACGTCGTCGTCGTCGGCAACCGCGAGGACGCCCAGCGCTGCGCGATCGAGCGCGGCGTCGCGCTGCTGCTCGTCTCCAACGGCCTCACGCCGAGCGACGACATCCTCCGCGCGGCCCGCGAGCACGGCACGGCGATCATCGTCTCGCCGCTGGACAGCTACGTCTGCGGCCGCATGACGACGCTGGCGGCGCCGTGCAGCGCGCTGATGGACGCCAAGCCGCTGACCGTGCGCCGCTCCGACCTCATCGAGGACGTCACGGAGCTGATCAAGGACGTGCACTACCGCGCGGCCGTCGCCGTCGACCGCGCCGGCCGGCCCGTCGGCATCGTCACCCGCACCGACCTCGTCAACCCCACGCCGCGCGAGGTGATCCTCGTCGACCACGCCGAGATGGGGCAGAGCGTCCGCGGCATCGAGCAGGCCCACATCGCCGAGATCCTCGACCACCACCACATCGGCTCGATCGAGACGCGCGTGCCCGTGCGCGCGACGTTCGACCCGGTGGGCTCGACCTCGACGCTGGTCATCGAGCGCTTCCGGCAGGCGGGGGAGGAGCCGACGCGCCCGACCGCGACCGTGCTGCTCGGCGCGATCCTCTCCGACACGGTGATCCTGAACTCACCGACGACCACCGATCGCGACCGCGAGGCCGTCGCCCACCTCGAGCAGCTGCTCGGCCTCGACGCGACCGGGTTCGGCCGCGAGATGTTCGAGAGCGGCTCCGACGTGGCCGACGCGACGGCCGAGGAGCTCGTCTCGCGCGACCTCAAGGAGTACGAGGTCGGGCCGGGGTCGATGACGATCGCCCAGGTCGAGACGGCCGGCAAGGTCCTGGCCGACCGCCTGGACGAGCTGCTCGAGACCCTGCGCGCCCAGCAGCGCCGCGACGGGCACGTGCTGAGCGCCGTGATGGTCACCGACATCCTCGAGAAGGACACCGACCTGCTGGTGGCCGGCGACATGGCCGCCGTCGAGCGCGCGTTCGGCGCGGAGGCCAAGAGCGGGCTGATCCACCTGCCGGGCGTCATGAGCCGCAAGAAGCAGGTGGCGCCGCCGCTGCTCGGCGCCTTCTGAACCAACGCGGGCATCCGGGCAGGCAGGCATGATGAGGGCGCATGGCCGACGCGACGCCTGACTCCCGCCTGGAGGACCTCGTCGTGATCTCCGGCTACTCGGGTGCCGGCAAGTCGACGGCGATGGCCGTCTTCGAGGACGCCGGCTACTTCTGCGTCGACAACCTGCCGCCGGAGATGATCCGGTCGCTGATCGACCTGTTCGCGCACGAGGGCTCGAAGGTCGAGCGCGCCGCGGTCGTCTCCGACGTCCGCGGCGGCGAGTTCTTCGAGCCGCTGGAGCACGTCATCGAGGACCTGCACGACCGCTCGCTGCCGTTCCGGGTGCTGTTCCTGGACGCCGACGACATGACGCTGCTGGACCGCTACAAGGAGACCCGGCGGCGCCACCCGCTGGCCCCCGAGTCGTCGATCGCCTCCGGCATCGCGGCCGAGCGCGACGTGCTCGAGCCGATCAAGGCGCGCGCCGACCACGTCATCGACTCGTCCGGCCTCAAGGCGGCCCACCTGCGGCGCCGGATCGCCGACGAGCTGCTGCCGCGCAATTCGCGCGGGCGCCTGGCGATGACCGTCCAGAGCTTCGGCTTCAAGCACGGCCCGCCGCGCGACGCCGACCTGGTCTTCGACTGCCGCTTCCTGCCCAACCCGCACTGGGTGCCGGAGCTCAAGCCGCTGACCGGCCTGGACCCCCGCGTCGTCGAGTACGTCGCCCGCGAGGGCACGCTCGACCAGTTCTACGCGCTGCTGGAGCCGCTGCTGGACTTCCTCGTGCCGCAGTACGAGGAGGAGGGCAAGTCGCACCTGTCGGTCGCCGTCGGCTGCACCGGCGGCCGCCATCGCTCGGTCGCGATCGCCGAGCACCTCGCCGAGCGCTTCCGCGGCCGCGAGGACGTGTCGGTCGAGGTCGAGCACCGCGACGTGGGCCGGAGACCCTGAGGTGCTGGACCACGTGGGGTTGGAGGTCTCCGACCTCGCCCGCTCGGCGCGCTTCTACGACGCCGTCTTCGCCCGCCTGGGCATCCGCCGCGTGCACGAGGCGCCGGCGGCGATCGCCTACGGGCGCCATGAGCCGCGCTTCTGGATCGTCCAGCGCGCCCGGCCGCCGCGGCCCGGCTTCGGCCACGTGGCGATCGCGGCGTCCGGGCGCGTGGCCGTGGACGCCGCCTGGGCCGCGGGGTTGGAGAGCGGCGGCAGCGGCGACGGCGAGAGCGGACGGCCCGCCCTGCGGCCCCAGTACGGCCCCCGCTACTACGCCGCGTACCTGCTCGACCCCGACGGACTGCGCATCGAGGTCGTCGCGGGCGGGCATTGACACCAAGCGGACCGATAGGGTCCGGGCCCTCCCAGATCGCTGCTTTCCAGGAAGGACTGACACGACCTCATGCCCGTACGCGTCGGGATCAACGGCTTCGGCCGCATCGGCCGCAACCTCTTCCGTGCCGCCCAGGCGAAGGACGCCGACATCGAGTGGGTCGCGGCGAACGACCTGACCGACCCGAAGACGCTCGGCCAGCTCCTGAAGTACGACTCGATCCTCGGCCCGTACCCGGGCACGATCGAGGTCGCCGACGACGCCATCGTCGTCGACGGCAAGGAGCTCAAGGTCCTCGCCGAGCGCGACCCCGGCGCCCTGCCGTGGGGCGACCTCGGCGTCGACGTCGTCGTCGAGTCGACCGGCTTCTTCACCAAGCGCGCCGACGCCGCCAAGCACCTCGACGCGGGCGCCAAGAAGGTCATCATCTCCGCGCCGGCGACCGAGCCGGACATCACCGTCGTCCTGGGCGTGAACTTCGACCAGTACGACAAGGGCCAGCACCACGTCATCTCCAACGCGTCGTGCACGACGAACTGCCTCGCGCCGTTCGCCAAGGTCGTCAACGACGCGATCGGCATCAAGCACGGCCTGATGACGACGATCCACGCGTACACGCAGGACCAGAACCTGCAGGACGCGCCGCACAAGGACCTGCGCCGCGCCCGGGCGGCCGCGATCAACCTCGTCCCGACCTCGACCGGCGCCGCCAAGGCCGTCGGCCTCGTGCTGCCCGAGCTCAACGGCAAGCTCCACGGCTTCGCCGTGCGCGCGCCGATCCCGACGGGCTCGGTCGTCGACCTCACCTTCGAGGCCGACCGCGCGACGAGCGTCGAGGAGGTCAACGAGGCCTTCAAGGCCAAGGCCGACCAGGGCGACCTCGCCGGCATCCTCCAGTACACGGAGGACCCGCTGGTCTCGTCGGACATCGTCGGCAACCCGTACTCGTCGATCGTCGACGGCGGCCTCACTGCGGTCCTCGACGGCACGCTCGTGAAGGTCGTCAGCTGGTACGACAACGAGTGGGGCTACTCGAACCGCCTCGTCGACCTGATCCAGAAGGTCCTTTGAGGACCCTCGACGACCTCGGCGACCTGGGTGGCAAGCGCGTCGTCGCCCGCGTGGACTTCAACGTCCCGCTGACCAAGGACGAGCCGCGCACCATCACCGACGACGCCCGCATCCGCGCGGCGCTGCCGACGCTGCAGGAGCTGCAGCGTCGCGGCGCGGCGCGGATCGCGCTGCTCGCCCACCTCGGGCGCCCGAAGGGCGTCGACCCCGCGTTCTCGCTGCGGCCGGTCGCGGCGCGCCTGGGCGAGCTGCTGGGCCAGGAGGTCCGGCTCGTCGACACGCCCGAGGACGTCGACGGGGACGGGATCGTCATGGTCGAGAACGTCCGCTTCTTCGACGGCGAGACCCAGGACGACCCGGAGCTGGCCCGCCGCTACGCGAGCGCCGGCGACGTCTACGTCAACGACGCCTTCGGCGCGGCGCACCGCGCGCACGCCTCGACGCACGGCGTCGCTAAGCTGCTGCCCAGCGCCGCCGGCCTGCTGCTCCAGCGCGAGGTCGAGACGCTCGAGGGCATCCTGCGCGCGCCCACGACGCCGCTGGTGGCGATCGTCGGCGGCGCGAAGGTGACCGACAAGATCGGCGTGCTGGAGGCGTTCCTCGCGCGCGCGGACATGATCGTCATCGGCGGCGCCATGTGCTTCCCGTTCTTCAAGGCGCAGGGCCACGACGTCGGCACGTCGCTCTGCGAGGCGGAGGGCATCGAGCCCGCCCGTCGCGTGCTGGCGGAGGGCGCGGGCAAGGTCATGCTGCCCGTCGACCTCGTCTGCGGCCGCGCGTTCTCGGCCGACACCGAGGTCACGGCCCTCGACGGCGTCGACGTGCCCGACGGGCTGATGGGGCTCGACATCGGGCCGCGCACCGCGCAGGCCTACAGCGACGTCGTGGCCGGCGCCGGCACGGTCTTCTGGAACGGGCCGATGGGCGCGTTCGAGCTCGAGCCGTTCTCCGCCGGCACGCGCGCGGTGGCCGAGGCGGTCGCGCGGTCCGCGGGCACGACGGTCGTCGGGGGCGGGGACAGCGCCGCGGCGCTCCGGCAGTTCGGGCTGGAGGACGCCGTGACGCACCTCTCCACCGGGGGCGGCGCGTCGCTGGAGCTGATCGAGGGCAAGGAGCTGCCGGGCGTGGAGGTGCTGTCATGAGGACGCCGCTGATCGCGGGCAACTGGAAGATGCACGGGACGGTCGCCGAGGCCGAGGAGCGGGTCGCGTCGCTGCTGCCGCGCATCTCGACCACCGAGGGCGTCGACGTCGCGGTCTGCGTGCCGTTCACCGCGCTCCAGGCGGTCGTCGACTCGTCGCGCGGGTCGCGCCTGGGCGTCTACGCCCAGAACATGCACCACGCGGCGCAGGGCGCGTTCACCGGCGAGATCTCGCCGCCGATGCTCGTCGAGCTCGACGTCCACGGCGTCGTCCTCGGGCACTCGGAGCGCCGCCAGCTCTTCGGCGAGACCGACAAGGCGCTGCAGCTCAAGGTTCCCGCCGCGCTCGACGCCGGCCTCGACGTGATCCTCTGCGTCGGCGAGACCGAGGAGGAGCGCGAGCAGGGCGACACCGAGCGCCGCCTGCGCCACCAGGTGCAGGAGGGGCTGGCCAACGTGCCCGAGGAGCGCCTCGGCGACGTCGTCATCGCCTATGAGCCCGTGTGGGCGATCGGCACCGGCCAGGTGGCCACGGCGGAGCAGGCGCAGGACGCGCTGGCGTTCGTGCGCGCGCTGGTGGCCGATCGCTCCAAGGAGCAGGCGCAGCGCACGCGCATCCTCTACGGCGGCTCGATGAAGCCCGACAACGCGGCAGAGCTGCTGGCGCTGCCCGACTGCGACGGCGGCCTGATCGGCGGCGCGTCGCTGGACGTCGAGCAGTTCGTCGCCATCGTGAACGCCGCGGCATGAGCCTGCCGGTGCCGGGCGTCGTCCTGGTCGTCCTGGACGGGTGGGGCCTCGCCCCGCCTGGCCCGGGCAACGCCGTCGAGCTGGCCGACACGCCGGTCTTCGACGACCTGTGGGCGCGGTACCCGCACACGCAGCTGACCGCCGGCGGCAAGGCCGTCGGGCTGCCCGAGGGCCAGATGGGCAACAGCGAGGTCGGCCACCTCAACCTCGGCGCCGGCGCGGTGGTCAAGCAGGACCTCACGCGCATCGACGAGGCCGTCGAGGACGGCACCCTCGGCGAGAACGAGGCCCTAGCCGCGGCGATGGACGGCTTCGAGCGCATCCACCTGATCGGACTGGTCAGCGACGGCGGGGTGCACTCCGGCTGGAAGCACCTCGAGGCGCTCATCGCGCTGGCCGGCGAGCGCGCCGCCCGGCAGGAGCCGCCCGCCGAGGTCGTCGTCCACGCGTTCACCGACGGGCGCGACACGTCGCCGCAGGGCGGCGCGGACTACCTCGCCCAGGTGGAGGCATGGTGCGCGCAGGCCGGCGACGCCCGCATCGGCACGGTCGTCGGCCGCTACTTCGCGATGGACCGCGACAAGCGCGCCGAGCGGACGCAGGCGGCCGTCGACCTGCTCGTCGACGGCACGGCCGAGCACCACGCCGACACCGCCGTGCAGGCTGCGCGCGACGCCTACGCGCGCGATCCCCGCGGCGACGAGTTCATCGCCGCGACGACCGTTGGCGCCGAGGCGCGGATCCGCCCGCAGGACTCGGTGATCGCCTTCAACTTCCGCCCGGACCGGATGCGTCAGATCACCGAGGCGCTGGGGCCGAAGGTCGCCCGCTACACGACGCTGACCGAGTACGAGGAGGGCTGGCCGTGGCCGGTCGCCTTCCCGCCGCACCGGCCGGCGACCACGCTGACGAAGGTCGTCGCCGAGCATGGGCTCCGGCAGCTGCACGTGGCCGAGACCGAGAAGTACCCGCACGTGACGTACTTCTTCGGCGGCGGCGAGGAGGAGCCCGCGCCGGGCGAGCGCCGCGAGATGGCCCCGTCGCCGCGCGACGTGCCGACCTACGACCACAAGCCCGAGATGAGCGCCCGCGAGGCCACCGAGAAGTTCGTCGCCGCCTGGCGCGAGGACGAGCCGGGCTTCGGGATCATCAACTTCGCCAACGCCGACATGGTCGGCCACACGGGCGTCATCCCCGCGGCCGTCCAGGCGGTGGAGACCGTCGACGCCTGCCTCGGCACGGTCGTCGAGGCGGTCCAGGCCACCGGCGGGGCGCTGATCATCACCGCCGACCACGGCAACGCCGACGAGATGCTCGAAGACGACGGGTCGCCGGACACGGCCCACTCGCTCAACCCGGTGCCGCTCATCGTCACGGTGGACGGCGTGCATCTGCGCGACGGCGGCGTCCTGGCCGACGTGGCGCCGACGGCGCTGGCCCTGCTCGGCATCGAGCAGCCGGCCGCGATGACCGGCGTGTCGCTGATCGCCGACGCCGGGTAGCACGGCGTCCATGCTGTACGGACAGGAGCACGTCGAGCGCTACGAGGCCACCGGCGGCCAGGAGGGCCATGACTGGCAGGGGACGCAGACGCTCGTCCTCACCACGAAGGGCCGCCGGTCGGGCGAGCCGCGCAAGTCGCCGCTGATCTACGGCGAGCACGAGGGCGACGTCCTCGTCGTGGCCTCCAAGGGCGGCGACCCGGAGCCGCCCGCGTGGTACCTGAACCTCGAGGCCGACCCCGAGGTGGAGGTCCAGGTCTGGGGCGAGCGCTTCGCCGCGCACGCCCGGACGGCCACGCCGGAGGAGAAGCCGGAGCTGTGGCGCATCATGGTCGGCCACTGGCCGGCCTACGAGGAGTACCAGGAGAAGACCGACCGCGACATCCCCGTGGTCGTGCTCGAGCGGCGCGGCTGAGGGCCGCTACGGCCGCTCGCCGAGCCAGCGCACCACGTCGGGCAGCACCCGCGGGTCGATGGTGTGCGGCATCTGCGACTCGTGGTACTCGACCGCCAGCCCGGCGGCGGTCAGGCGGTCGCGTGCGTCGTGCGCGAAGGCGATCGGGATCACCGGGTCCAGCGCCCCGTGGGCGATCAGCACGGGCAGGTCGCGGCGGGCGCCGAGGTCGGGCTCCCAGCCGTCGACCGTGGGGATGAAGCCGCTGAACCCCAGGATCCCCGCGGGGCGCGGCCGCTCCGGCCCCAGGCCGAGCGCGTAGGACATCACCGAGCCCTGGCTGAAGCCGCCGACCACGGTGCGCGACCAGTCCAGGCCCAGCTCGTCGTCGAGCAGCGCGGCCAGCGCCGCGTAGGAGCCGGCGAAGCTCTCGGGCTCCGGGTAGCCGACCCGCGGGACGACGTACCAGTGGCGGCCGCCCGGCGGCAGCCGCAGCGGCCCGCCGACCGTGATGCCGCGCCACCGCCGGTCGGGGTCGAGCGCGTCGAAGAGGCCGAACAGGTCGTGCTCGTCGGCTCCGCGGCCGTGGAGGAGCACGAGCGTGGGGGCGCCCGCGGCGTCGTCTCCAGCCGCGGGCCGCACCAGGTGGTCGAGGCTCATGAGGCGGAGGCGGCCTGGCGCGGGTTCTCGATCGGCGTCAGCAGCCGCTCGAGCTGCGCGCGGTGCTGCTCGTACTGCGGCGGCAGCTTCAGCGCGCCGCCGAGCGACTCCAGCGGCTCGTCGACCTCGAAGCCGATGTCGCGCGTGGCCAGCTCGAAGAGCACGCCGGACGGCTCGCGGAAGTAGACGGAGTGGAAGTACTGCCGGTCGATCACCGGCGTCGGATGGGCGCCCGCGGACGCGGCGATGGCGCTGTAGCGCTCGAGCTCGGCGTCGTCGGCCGCCGACCAGGCGACGTGGTGCACGGTGCCGGCGCCCTGCCGGCCGGTGACGGGCGGCGGGGCGTCGTAGCCGATCAGCCCGTGGCGCTCGGCGCCGGCGGCCACCCACGCCCCGGCCTCGGGGCGCTGCTCGAAGCCGAGCGCCTCCAGCAGCGGGGCGCTGCGGGCGGGATCGGCCGTGTAGGCCCGCACGCCGTGGAAGCCGAGCAGCGCATGCTCGGCCGGGATGCCGTCGGCCTCGGCGATCAGCGGCCGGTCCCCCGCGTCGGTGGGGACGATCTCGTGGGCGAGGCCCTCCGGGTCGGTGAAGCGCAGGCTGCCCTCGGGCGTGCGCGCGGCGTCGGCGCCCGCGTCCTGCAGCCGTCGCTCCCAGAAGTCCAGGGCCGCGGCTCCGGCGGCGCGCCACACGATGGTGTGGATCATCCCCGGGCCAGGGCGCCCGGGCGCGGCGTCGGGGAACTCGAAGAAGGTCAGGATCGAGCCCGGGGTGCCGCGCTCGTCGCCGTAGTACAGGTGGTAGACGTCGGGCGCGTCGAAGTTCACCGTCTTCTTGACCAGCCGCAGGCCGAGCACCCGGGCGTAGAAGTCGACGTTGCGCCGCGCGTCGGCGCAGATCGCGGTGATGTGGTGGAGGCCTTCGAGGCTCATGGCTGCTCGCTCGTCGCGGGGTCGGGATGCGGTTGTCCGTGCAACCATGATGCCGCGCCCGGACGCCGTCCGCGTTGGTACGGTGACAGCACGCCGCGAGCGCGCCGTTCAAGGACGGATTCCCATCGCCACCACCACGAAACCCCCGGCCGGCACCGCCCCGCTCGACGAGGGCGAGCTCCGCGCCTGGCGCGGCCTGCTCCGCGCCCACGCCTGCCTCTCGAAGGCTCTCGACGCCGAGCTGGAGCGCGAGCACGGCCTGCCGCTGACCTCCTACGAGGTCCTGCTGTACCTCGCCGAGGCCGATGGCGAGAAGATGCGCATGTGCGACCTCGCGTCGTCGGTCCTGCTCAGCCGCAGCGGGCTGACGCGGCTGGTGGACCGGCTCGAGCGCGACGGGCTGCTCGCCCGCGAGTCGTGCGCCAGCGACGCGCGCGGGGCGTTCGCCAAGCTCACCGACGCGGGCCACGAGAAGCTCGCCGCCGCGCGCGCGACGCACCGCGCGAACATCCGGGCGCTGTTCCTGGACCACCTGAGCCCCGAGGAGATGCAGCTGCTCGGCTCGGTGTGGGAGCGGGTGCTGCCGGGCGCCAAGGCCCTCAGCGACGGCGGCTGCTGACCGGGCGCCCAGGGCGCGCGGCCGGACGCGCCTCTAGAGTGGCGGCGTGTCCGGCGGAGAACGCGCATCCAGGCTCTCGCCCTGGGGCCGTCTGGTGGTCGTCTGCGCGGCCGTCGTGGTCGGCGCGGCCGCCGTGCTGCTCGTCTGGAGCGTCGCCTCGACGCGCGAGCAGCGCTCGTCGTACTCCGTCGGCGGCGCGCTGAACGGGCTCTCGCTGGACGTCGGCGACGCCGACGTCGTCGTCGAGGGCGCCGGCCGCCGCGGCCTGATCGAGGTCGAGCACGTCGACCGCTACGGCTTCGGCCATCCGGTCCGCGCGACGCGATCGACCGGCGGCGGCGTGTTCAGCATCCGCTCGCGCTGCCCGCGGACGATCCTGCAC
Source organism: Baekduia sp. (assembly GCA_035765735.1). GTDB lineage: Bacteria > Actinomycetota > Thermoleophilia > Solirubrobacterales > Solirubrobacteraceae > Baekduia. Next base: position 171,408 of record DASTWY010000006.1, read on the forward strand.
GGCTGCTCGGTCTCCTACCGGCTGCGCGTGCCCGACAACGTGCCGATCGCGGTGCGGACCGGCGACGGGTCGGTCGAGCTCGAGGGCTACCGGGGCTCGGCGCGGATCGCGACCGGCAGCGGCGACATCGACGTCCGCGGCTTCTGCGGCTTCGCGCTCCAGGCGCGCGCCGATGACGGCGGCGACGTCTCGGCGATGACCGACTGCCCGCCCCAGCAGCTGCGCCTGCGCACGACCAGCGGCGCCGTGCACGCCAGCGTCCCGGCCGGCCGCTACCAGCTCGACGCCTCGACCTCGGGCGGCTCGCCGTCGGTCAGCGGGGTGTCGGCGGTCGCCGACGCGCCGTTCGCCATCCAGGCCGTCAGCGGCTCGGGGGCGGTGGTGGTGGAGGGGCGGCGATGACCGCCGGGCTCGAGCTGCCGCGCCGCCTGTCGCGCGCCAGCCACGCAGCGGCCTACCTCGCCGTGAGCATCCCGATCGCCGTCCTCGGCGTGCTGGCGGTGCTGCTCGTCGTCCTCGGGGCGGTGCTGAGCGTCGTGCGCATCGGCCTGCCGCTGCTCGTCGGCGCCGCGTCGGCGTGTCGGCGGCTGGTCGGCATCGACCGCCACGTCGCCAACCGCTACCTGGGCACCCAGATCCCGCCGCTGCCCGGGGGCGCCGCGACGTCGGGGACGCCATGGCGCCGGTCCCTGGAGGTGCTGGCCGACCGCTCGCTCTGGCGCGTCGTGGCGCTGCTGACGGTCAAGCCGCCGCTCACGGCCGGGCTGATCGTCGTCGGCTTCCTGCCCGTGGCGCTGATGGCGTGGCTGGTCAAGCTCGGCGTGGAGGGCATCGGCGACCTCGGCGGCGCCGCCTACTTCGGCCCGTGGACGATGGGCCCCGCCGTCGGCGTGGCGCTCTGCCTGCTGGCGCTGCCGACCGCGGTCCTCGCCCTGGCCTCGCTGGACGCCCTCGAGACGCTGCTCTGCACGATCACGCGGGCGCTGCTGATGCCGCGCGCGGCCACCGGCGCGCCGGTGCGCGAGCTGCTGGCCGAGAGCCTCGGCGACCACTCGGTCGCGATCGCGTACTGGCTGCCCGACCGCGAGATGTTCGTCGACGAGGTCGGACGCCCCGTCGAGCTGCCCGATCCCGCCTCCGGCCGGACGTGGACCGCCGTGGAGCGCGACGGCCGCCCGGTCGCGGCGATCGTCCACGACGCGGCGCTGGACACCAGCAGCGAGCTCGTGCAGGCGGCCGCCGCCGCATCGTCGCTGGCGATCGACAACGAGCGCCTGAAGGCCGACCTGCGCGCCCGGCTGGAGGAGCTGCGGGTCTCGCGGCTGCGGATCGTGGAGGCGACCGACGCGGCGCGGCGGCGCATCGAGCGCGACCTGCACGACGGCGCCCAGCAGCAGCTCGTGGCGCTGGCGCTGGAGATCCGCCTGCTGCGCGCGCGGGCCCGCGAGCACGAGGAGCTGCATGCGCTCATCGACGGGCTCAGCGACCGCCTCTCCAGCGCGCTCGCCGAGCTGCGCGAGCTGGCCCGGGGGATCCACCCGTCGATCCTCACCGAGCGCGGCCTCGCGCCCGCGATCCGCTCGCTCGCCGATCGCGCGCCGGTGGTCGTCGACACCCACCTCGAGGTCGATGGGCGGCTGGCGGCGCCGGTGGAGTCCGCGGCGTACTTCGTGGTGGCCGAGGCCCTGACCAACGTCGTCAAGTACGCCGAGGCGTCGGAGGTCATGGTCGCCGTGCGCCGCGCCGACGGGGACATCCTCGTCGAGGTCGCCGACGACGGCGTCGGCGGCGTGGACGTCCAGAGCGGCAGCGGGCTGCGCGGCCTGCAGGACCGCCTGGCCGCCGTCGACGGCCGGCTGGACATCGAGAGCCCGCCAGGGCACGGGACGCGCCTGCGGGCGCGGATTCCCGCGGAGGTGAACGCGTGATGCGGCGCTGGGTGCTGATGCTGGTCCTGCTGGTCGTGGCCGCGGCGGCCGCCGGCTGCGGCGACACCACGGTGGTCCGCGAGGGGCCGATCACCGTCCGCGACGACGGCGCCCCCGGCCCGGCGGTGCCGGGCGTCGGCAGCGACACCGCGGCGCAGGGCCGCGACGGGGTGCGCATCTGGGTCGTCACCCACGGCCAGGCGTCGAGCCCGTTCTGGGCGATCGTCCGCAACGGCGTGGAGGCCTCCAGCCGGCAGATGGACGCGCTCGTGACCTACCGGGCGCCCGACGTCTACAGCCTGCGGCACATGGTCGAGCTCGTCGACCAGGCGATCGCCGCGCACCCCGATGGGCTCGTCGTCTCGCTGCCCGAGCCGGGGCTCGCCCCGGCGGTCCGCCGCGCGGTCCGCGCCGGCATCCCGGTGGTGACGATCAACTCCGGCAGCGACACGGCGCTGCGCCTCGGGGTGCTGGCCCACGTCGGGCAGCCGGAGGAGCGGGCCGGCTACGGCGCCGGCCAGCGGCTGGCACGCCTCGGCGTGCGCCGGGCGCTGTGCGTGAACCTGGAGATCCCCAACCAGGGGCTCGACGACCGCTGTGCCGGCCTGGCCCGGGCGATGCGCCAGTCCGGCGGCAGCAGCACGGTGCTGCGCGTCGACGACCAGAGCCCGACGGTGGCCGACGAGATCGACCGCGCGGTGCGCGCCCACGGCGCCGACGGCGTGCTCGCCATGAACGCCACCAGCGGGCTGGCGGCAGCCAAGGGGCTCGAGGGCCGCCAGGACGTGACGGTGGCGACGTTCGACCTCGGCGCCGACGTGCTGCGGGCCGTGCGAGCGGGCTCGATCGCCTTCGCCGTCGACCAGCAGGCCTACCTCCAGGGCTACCTGCCGGTCGTGCTGCTCACCCAGCGGGCGCGGTACGGGCTCTTCCCGGCGCAGGGCCAGGTGATCCCGACCGGGCCGAACTTCGTCACCCGCGACAACGCCGACAAGGCGATCGCGCTGGCGGCGCGCAGCATCCGCTAACCCGGCGCACCGGGCTCGCGCTCGTCGCGGGCGAGGACGCGCGGCGAGTCCATGATGATGCGCCGCCGGCGCAGGCCCGAGAGGAACGGCTCGGCGTGGTCCAGCTCGACGAGCGTCGCGTGGTCGGGGCGCCAGGTCACGTCCAGGCGCCGCGGCTCGAGGCCGGTGACCTGCCCGTCGAGCTCGGCGCGGGCCCCGCCGTGGCCGCCCTCGACGTCGACGCTGATGCGCGTCTGCGGCCCGACGACCAGCGGCGGGCAGCAGCCGCCGTGCGGAGCCAGCGGCGTGACGACCAGCCCGCTCGCGGTCGGAGCGAGCACCGGGCCGCCGGCCGCCAGCGTGTAGGCGCTGGAGCCGAGCGGCGTGGCGATCACCAGGCCGTCGCCGGAGAACCGCGCGTAGAGCTCCCCATCGACCCGGACGGCCGCCGCCACCTGGCCGGCGCCGGCCCGGACCACGACGAGGTCGTTGAGCGCCACGACGGGGGCGGCGCCGTCGGCGGAGACCGCGGCGCCGGGCAGCCGGCGCCCGCGCCAGTCCCCGGCCGCGACGCGGTCGAGCGCGTGCGCCAGCTCGGGTGCCGCGACGGCGGTCAGCGCCCCGAGGCTGCCGCACGCGACGCCGAGCACCGGCCGGTCGACGGCGGCGGCCTCGCGCAGCGCCGCCAGCGTGGTGCCGTCGCCGCCGAGGGCGAGCACGAGGTCGCACTCCGCGGCGGCGCCCGGAGGGGCGACCTCGCGGGCCCGCCCGGCCACCGGGATCTGCACGACGTCGACGTCGCGGGCCGCCGTCCAGGCGTTCAGCGTCTCCAGCGCCCGGTCGAGGGCGCGGCTGGGGTGGATGACCAGGCCGAGGCGCTGCGGCGGTCGGGGGTCGGGCGCGGGCACGCGGCCCTCCTACCCGCTCCGGGCGCGGTCAGCCGCCGACCGGCGCCGCGGGACTCCCGGCGCGGTCCCAAGACTTGACATGCGTCGACTGAGATTTCATACTTCTCTCGTCCTGCGAACCGTCTCAATTCCGGAGGTATCTCAATGGCCCTGATCCGCTGGGAGCCTGCGCGCGAGATCTCCTCGCTGCAGCAGGAGATGAACCGGCTGTTCAACACCTTCTTCGACGTGCCCGCCGGCGCGCCGGGCGGGGCGGGCACCGGCGCCCGGCGCTGGGTCCCGGCGATGGACCTCGTCGAGACCGACGACCACTTCGTCCTGCGCGCCGACCTGCCGGGCATGGGGCGCGACGACGTCGACCTCGCGCTGGAGGACAACGTCCTGACGATCTCCGGTGAGCGCCGGGCCGAGCACGAGGAGCGCCGCGAGGGCTTCTACCGCGTGGAGCGCGCGTCCGGGGCGTTCAGCCGCTCGCTGACGCTGCCCAAGGGCGTCGACGGCGACGCGATCAGCGCGACGTTCGACAAGGGCGTGCTCGAGGTGCGGATCCCCAAGCCCGAGGAGCGCAGGCCGCGCAAGCTCCAGATCCAGGTCGACGAGGAGCGCCCCGCGATCGAGGGCGCGGCCGCCGAGACGGCCCCGGCCGCCTAGGGAGAGGCCGTCGCGGCCTTGGCCGCCGAGGGGGAGGCGGTCGCGAGCCCGGCCCGGCTAGGGTCGGGCTCGATGGCCTCGCCCCTCGAGATCCTCGCCCGCGACCCGGGCAGCCGCGCCCGCGCCGGCGTCCTGCACACCGCACACGGCGACGTCCGCACGCCCGCCTTCGTCCCGCTGGCGACGAAGGCCACGGTGCGCGGCCTGACGCCGGCCGAGGTCCGCGGCCTCGGCTACGACATGGTGCTCGGGAACACGTACCACCTGTTCCTCGACCCCGGCCACGAGCGCATCGAGCGGCTCGGAGGGCTCCACGAGTTCATGCGCTGGGAGCACCCGATCATCACCGACTCGGGCGGCTTCCAGGTGTTCTCCATGGGCCACGGGACCGTGGCCGACGAGATCAAGGGCCGCGCGCCGATGGGCGGGGAGCGCCACGGCAAGACGCTCGGCATCACCGAGGAGGGCGTGCGCTTCCGCTCGCACATCGACGGCTCGGAGAAGTTCCTGGCGCCGGAGACGTCGATGGAGATCCAGGCCGCGCTGGGCTCCGACATCGCGCTGGTCTTCGATGAGTGCACCCCGTTCAACGTCACCAAGGACTACACCGCGCGCTCGACCGAGCGCACACACCGCTGGCTGCGGCGCTGCCTGGACTGGCACGAGCGCCACGGGCCCAAGGGGCAGCTCGTCTATGGGATCTCGCAGGGCGGCGTCCACGAGGACCTGCGCAAGGCGTCGACGGAGACCGTGGCGGCGTCCGGCTGCGACGGCATCGCCATCGGCGGCTCGCTCGGGGCGGACAAGCCGCAGATGTACGAGGTCGTCGACTGGGCCACGAGCGTCTTGCCGGAGGCGCCGCCGCGGCATCTGCTGGGCATCGGCGACATCGACGACCTGATCCGCGGCGTCGAGCTGGGCATCGACACGTTCGACTGCGCGATGCCGACCCGGCTCGGGCGGCACGGCATGGCGCTCGTGCCGGCGCCGGACCGGCGCTGGCGCGTCGACCTGACGGCGGCGCGGTGGGCCGACAGCGACGAGCCGATCCTCGAGGGCTGCCCGTGCCCGACCTGCACGGCCGGCAACACGCGGGGCTACCTGCGCTACCTCGTCCGCAACCGCGAGCTCACCGGCCTGCGGCTGCTCGTGGTCCACAACCTCGCGTTCGTGCAGCGCGTCATGACGCGCCTGCGCGACGGCATCCTGCAAGGTCGCCTGGCCGAGGAGGCCCGGGCCCTGCGCGAGGGCGCCGCGCCCTAGCGGGTGTTGTCGTCGATCAGCTGCTGCAGCGCCGGCACGACCTGGTCGGTCTGGTCGTAGGTGACCTTGCGCAGCTGGACGGCGGAGCTGCCGCCGGCGGTGGCGAGGTAGATCGCGACGACCGCGCCCGCCATCAGCGCGAGCAGCACCAGCGTGGTGATGAAGCGGCGGAAGCGGCCGCGGCGCCGGCGCTCGGCGGCCGCGCGGCGGCGGCCCGCGGCATCGGCGGCGGCGGTGCGCCCCGCGTCGTCTCCGTAGGGCTCGCGGGGCGGCCGCGGCTGGCGGGGTGCGCGCGGCTCGCGCGGCACGACCATCGGCCCGGTCCCCGGCTCGCCGGCCAGCACGGTCGTCGCGGCGGTCTCGTCGACCGGGGCGATGCGGGTGGCCTCGTCGTCGGGTCCGATGCCCTGGGCGCCATCCACGACGGCGCGGCGCATGGCCTCGGCCGACGGATGGCGCCGGCGGGGGTCGAGCTCCAGCGCGCGGGCCACCGCTGCGCCGAGCGCGGGCGGGATCGCCGGGTCGACGTGGTGCAGCGGCGGCGGGACCTCCCGCTGCTGCTTGAGCGCCAGCTCGGTCAGCGACTGCGCCTCGTACGGCAGGCGGCCGGCCAGCAGCTGGTAGGCGACCACGCCGAGGCCGTAGATGTCGGCGGCGGGGCCGGCCTCCTCGCCGGCGGCCTGCTCGGGCGCCAGGTACGCCGCGGTGCCGAGGACCGAGCCGACCTGGGTGATCGACGACTCCTCGCTGGCCAGCTTCGCGATGCCGAAGTCGGCGAGCTTGACGGTGCCGTCGTCGCGCGAGAGCAGCAGGTTGCCCGGCTTGACGTCGCGGTGCACGAGCCCGTTGCGGTGCGCGAACTCCAGGCCGCGGCAGGCCTGCGCGATCCAGTCGACCGCCTCGTCGACGGGCAGGTGCCCGCGCTCGCGCAGGATCTCGGCGCCGGACGGGCCGACGATCCGCTCCATGACGATGTAGTGGCGGTCGCTGGCCTCGTCGAGGCCGAAGTCGAAGACCTGGACGATGTTGGGGTGCACCAGGCGGGCCGCGGCGAGCGCCTCGCGCCGGAAGCGCGTCACGAACTGCTGGTCGTCGGCCAGGTGCTCGGCGAGGAGCTTGACGGCGACGTAGCGCTCCAGCCGCCGGTCGAACGCCACGCGGACCGTCGACATGCCGCCGAGGCCGAGGCGCTCGCCCAGCTCGTAGCGGTCGGCGATCAGCTCGCCGGCCATCACGGCGTCGTCCCCGTGTCGGGCGTGCCGCCGGTCTCGGGCGACGCGCCGGGGGTCGTCTCGGTCGGCGTCGTCTCCGTCGGCGTGGTGGGCGTCGTCGGGGTGGTGGTCGGCGTCGTCGGGACCGTCGTGGTCGTGGTCTCCGGTGGGAGCGTCTCGGTCGTGACCGTCTCCGGCGGGGTGGTCTCCGTGGGGACCGTCTCCGGCGTCGTCTCGGTGGTGGTCGTCTCGGTCTGCTGGCAGTCCGTGGGGACGACCTGGTGCAGCTGCTGCAGGCCGTCGGCGATCCGCCGGCGCAGGCGGCGGTCGACCGAGCGGGGCAGCTGCTGGGCGCTGGCGTCGGCGCGGTTCAGGGCGGCCTCGGCCGCGGCGCAGTCTCCGGCGTCGACGGCGTCCTGGACGGCGGCGAGCTGGTCCTTGAGGGTGCCGGCGTCGTTGACGGGGATCAGGTTCGAGCGGTCGCCGCAGCCGAGGGCGACGGAGGCCGCCACGCCGGCGAGCAGCGCGCAGAGGTGGGGGAGCGGGGCACGGCGCACGCCTATTGACCGTACTCCAGCCGCTCCGCCAGCGACTCCGGCAGCCGCGCGGCGCGGATCGCCGCCTGCGCCCGCCCGATGTCGTAGTCGGTGCGCCGCCATTGCGCGCGCCAGAGGTCCGTATCCAGGAGCATCCAGGCGGCGCGGGCGTCCCCGTCGCGGGGCTGGCCGACGCTGCCCGGGTTGAGGATCCACTCGCCGGTGGAGATGTCGACCGCGTCGCCGCCCCGGCGCGGCTCGCCCGTGGCCGCCTCGCCCTCGCGGCGGACGAACGAGAGCGCGACGTGGGAGTGGCCGACAAGCGCGACGCGTTGGTGCAGGGCGTCGAAGCAGAGCTCGGCCAGCAGCGAGCTGAGCACGTACTCCCACACCGGATCCCGGGGGCTTCCGTGGAACAGCCCGATGCCCCGCGCCTCGCCCTGCGGCGGATGGCTGCGCAGCCACACGGCGTTCTCGGGATGGAGGACCTCCTGCGTCCAGCGCGCGGCGATGGCCGCGCCGCGGGAGAACTCCTCCAGCGACAGCTCGCCGGTGACCGCCATGTCGTGGTTGCCCGAGAGCACCACGTCGGCCTCGTCGCGGATGCGCGCGCAGCAGTCGTTGGGGTCGGCGCCGTAGCCGACGATGTCGCCGAGGCACCACACGCCGTGGACGTCCTCGCGCTCGACCTCGCGCAGGACGGCCTCGAGCGCGGGCAGGTTGCCGTGGATGTCGGACAGGACGGCGATGCGCATGGTCAGCGGCCCGGGCGGGGGCGGCCGTGGCTGGGGGCGCCGGCGGCGATCAGCGGTTCGCCGGGGGGTCGGGGTCCTCGCCGCCGTCCCACTCCGGGAGGTTCTTGATGCCCTCCCGGGTCTGCCACTTGGAGTAGTTGTCCTGCATGGCGTCGATGAGCTCTCGCATGAACTTCGGCGACAGGTTGACGCGCGTCACCACCACGCCCGGGATCTCGTCGGTCTCGACCTCGTGGTCCACGCGCGCGAACGTGACGGAGAACTCGTAGTCGGAATGGCTGACGTTCGCGAAGTTCGCGTAGTGCCCAGCCATCTCCTTCGGGTCGAAGTGGATGTTGATGTGCCGCTCGGGTCCGTGGTGCTCGTCGGCCATGCGTGCCAGTATCGCGCAACGATGAAGATCGTCGTCCTCGCCGTCGGCCGCCTGCGGCCCCCGTACCAGGACGACGTCCAGCACTACCGCAAGCTGCTGGCCGGGCAGGCCCGCGTCGAGGTCGTCGAGGTGCGCGAGGACGACCAGGTGGCGCGCCGGATCCCGGAGCGGGCGTTCGTCAGCCTGCTGGACGCCGGCGGGCAGACGATGGACTCGATCGCGTTCAGCCGCTGGATCGAGGACCGGCGGATGGACGGCCGCGACCTGTGGTTCGTGATCGGCGGGGCCTTCGGCGGGCTGCAGCTCGACCGGGTCGACCACCGCCTGTCCTTCGGGCCGATGACGCTGCCGCACCAGCTGGCCCGCGTCGTGCTGCTCGAGCAGCTCTACCGGGCGCACAAGATCCTGGCCAACGAGCCCTACCACTACTGAGCCATGGAGGACCGCGAGCTCCGGATGTTCCTGTCGCGGCTCGCGAAGCTCGGGGTCGCGATCGTGGTCCTGCTGCTGGCGGGGGCGGGGGCGCTCGCGCTGACGACCGACGTCAGCTACTGGATCGGCTTCGAGCGCGCGCTGGACATCGTCGCCACCGTCGGCGCCTACCGGCCGCCCGACCAGCTCGGGGGTCAGATCGTCCGCGTCGTGCTGATCGTCCTCGGCGTCGGGACGCTGTTCTACGCGCTGGTGACGGTGACCGAGTTCTTCGTCGCCGGCCACGTGGCCGGGCTCCTGGCCGCGCGTAGGATGCAACGGGTGATCGACGCCACCGCCGACCACTACGTCATCTGCGGGTTCGGCCGCGTCGGGCGCCAGGTGGCCCGCGACCTGCAGGCGGCCGGCGCGCGCTACGTGATCATCGACAACGACCCCGCCAACCGGGAGCACGCCCGCGGCGTGGGCGTCCGCTTCATCGAGGCCGAGCCGTCCGACGACCGCGCGCTGCGCCAGGCGGGGATCGAGCGCGCGCGGGCGGTGATCGCCTGCGTGGACTCCGACGCCGAGAACGTCTTCATCACGCTGTCCGCGCGCGAGCTGCGCGCCGACATCGCCATCATCGCCCGCGCCGCCGAGGAGGGGTCGGAGCGCAAGCTGCTGCGCGCCGGCGCCACGCGCGTGATCTCGCCCTACAAGGCGTCGGGCGCCGAGATGGCCCGGCTGGCGCTGCATCCGCAGGTCTCGGGCAGCCGCGAGGTCGACGCCGAGTACCGGATGGAGGAGATCCACGTGAGCCCCGGCTGTCCCGGCGCGGGGCGGCGGGTCGGCGACGTCCGCGGCGGCGCGTACATCGTCGGCCTGCGCCGCGCGGGCGGCCCGTTGCAGCCCCAACCGCCGTCGGAAACCGTCCTCGAGCCCGGGGACGTCATCATGGCGATGGGAACCCCACGCACCATGGACCGACTCGAGACCCTCTTCGCCCCCGCCGCCACCGGAGCGCCGCAGTGAGCGCCGCCGCCCATCCCGTCGCCGCGCTGCGCGACGCGGTCGAGCGCGCGGCCACCGCAGCCGCCGGCGCCGACGCCCCCGCGCCCAAGAGCCGCCCGACGCTCGAGCGCCCGCGGCAGGCCGACCACGGCGACTACGCCACCAACGCCGCGATGCTGCTGGCGCCCATCATGAAGGCCAAGCCGCGCGACGTGGCCGACCGGCTGGTCGTGGAGCTCGAGTCCGGTCTGGGCGCCTCGGTCGACCGCATCGAGGTCGCCGGCCCCGGCTTCCTGAACCTCTTCCTGTCGGACGCCTGGTACGTCGACGCGCTCGGCCACGTGCTGGCCGCCGGCGACGCGTTCGGCGCGGGCGGCGCGGAGCGCTTCCTGAAGATCGACGTCGAGTTCGTCAGCGCCAACCCGACGGGGCCGCTGCACGTCGGCCACGCGCGCAACGCGGCCTACGGCGACGCGCTCAGCGCGCTGCTGTCGTTCGTGGGCCACGACGTCACCCGCGAGTACTACATCAACGACTTCGGCTCGCAGGTGGTCAACCTCGGGCGCTCGGTGCAGGCGCGGGCGCGCGGGGAGGAGGTGCCGGAGGACGGCTACGTCGGCGAGTACGTCGCGACGCTGGCGCTGGAGATCCCCGACGCCGCGACGCGCCCCGTCGACCAGGTCGCCGCCGACGCCGTGGCGATGATGATCGAGCGCGCGCGCGAGTCGCTGCACGCGTTCGGCGTCGAGTTCGACGTCTGGTTCTCGGAGAAGTCGCTGCACGAGACCCAGCTCGGCCATGAGGTCTCGGGCGTCCAGCACGGGTTCGACGTGCTCGAGGAGCAGGGGCGGTCGTACCGCTCCGAGGGCGCGCTGTGGCTGCGGACGACCGACTTCGGCGACGACAAGGACCGTGTCCTGCAGCGCTCGACCGGGGACCACACGTACTTCGCGTCGGACATCGCCTACGCGCAGAACAAGCGCGAGCGCGGGTTCGACCACATGATCTACGTGCTCGGGGCCGACCACCACGGCTACATCGGCCGGATGAAGGCCGCCTACCAGGCCCTCGGCGGCGACCCCGACACGCTCGACCTGCTGATCATGCAGTTCGTCCACCTCGTGCGCGGCGGCGAGAAGGTCTCGATGAGCAAGCGCGCCGGCGAGTTCGTCACGCTCGACGACCTCGTCGAGGAGATCGGCGTCGACGCGGCGCGCTGGTTCCTGCTGAACCGGTCGCACGACACGACGATCGAGGTCGACCTCGAGCTCGCCAAGAGCGAGAGCAGCGAGAACCCCGTCTACTACGTGCAGTACGCCCACGCGCGGATCGCGTCGGTGCTGCGCAAGGCGGGCGAGGAGCGCGTGGCGGAGGCGCTCGGCATGCTGACCGCGGCCACCTCCGACGAGGGCGACGCGCACGGCATCAGCCTGCCGGCGCTGGAGCTGCACCCGTCCGAGCGCGCGCTGATCTCGAAGCTGCTGGCGTGGCCGCAGGAGACGGTGGAGGCGGCCGACCGGCGTGCCGTGCACCGGATCGCGACGTATGCGCTGGAGCTGGCGCAGGCGTTCACGGCCTTCTACCGCGACTGCCTGGTCGTGGGGGCCGAGCCGCGCGAGCTCGAGACGTTCCGGATCGGGCTCTCGGTGGCCGCGCAGCGGACCATCGCCGCGGCGCTCGACCTGCTCGGCGTGTCCGCACCCGACGAGATGTGAGGTCGGCCGGCCGCAAGCGGGTAGCGCGCGGTCATGGCCGACGAGACGAGCACTCCGACCAGCCACGCCCCTGACGCCGACGCGGGCGGCAAGGCTCACACGCGGCTCGACGAGGGCCACCCCGCCGGCGAGGGCCCGCGCACCGACCGCGAGGTCGGCGGCCCGACGCCCGCGGAGGACGCCGAGACGTCGACCGGCACCGAGCCCGGCGCCCACGGGACGCGCGAGACGCCGGGGCACGAGGCGCACGAGTAGGCATCGGGTGGGGCGGCTGCGCGTCGCATGCCGCGGTCAATCCGCCCCACCGGCCCGGGTTGGCGCACGTCGGGGCAGGGGGTGGGGCGCGTCAGCCCCGCATACCGCGGTCGAGCCGCCCCACCGGCCCGGGTTGGCGCACGACGGGGCAGGGGGTGGGGCGCGTCAGCCCCGCATGCCGCGGTCGAGCCGCCCCACCGGGCCAGGTTGGCGCACGTCGGGGCAGAGGGTGGGGCGCGTCAGCCCCGCATACCGCGGTTGAGCCGCCCCACCGGCCGCTCAGATGTTGTAGAGGAAGTCCAGCCCGAGGTGGCTCAGGGCGTCCTGGGCCTTGGCGTTCAGGACGGTCAGCTCGCCGGTGAGGATGAGCAGGCCCATGATCACCAGGACGGCGCCGGAGACGGCGGTGACCAGGATGTGGCGCTGGCGCAGCCAGCGGAAGGCGTTGGTCGCCCGGTCGAACGCCACCGCGGTGATGAGGAACGGGATCGCCAGGCCGAGCGAGTAGCAGGCCAGCAGCAGGCCGCCCTTGCCGACGGTGTCGGACGTCGACGCGGCGGCGAGGATCGAGGCGAGCGTGGGGCCGACGCACGGCGTCCAGGCGATCGCGAAGGCGAGGCCGGCGATCACCGGGCCGCCGGTGCCGGCGCGCTGGATCAGCGCCTCGGGGCGGAACTCGCGGTTCAGCCGCGGGATGAAGAGCGTGGCGACGAAGAACACGCCCATCACCACGATCAGCCAGCCGGCGATGTGGTTCAGCGTGTCCTGGTGGTCGTGCAGCGTCGAGCCGATGCCCGTCGCGCTCATGCCCAGCGCGACGAACATGAACGTGAACGACAGGCAGAAGATGATCGCGGGGCCGAGGATGCGGCCGACCTGGCGGTCGTCGCCGCGCATCTCGTCGATCGTCACGCCGGAGACGGCCGACAGGTAGCCGGGGACCAGCGGCAGCACGCACGGCGAGATGAACGAGATGAAGCCGACCGCGAACGCGGCGAAGACGGTCGTGTCGACGGAGCTGGAGGCGGTGGCGGCGGCGGCGAGCATGACGTCCCGGGTCGCGGTCAGAGGTCGTAGCGGGCGAGGTCGGCGTCGAGGCGGCGCGCGTCGGCGTCGGAGATCCGCGGGATGTCAGCGATCGAGGACACGGATGCGGCCGCGGCGCGGCGGCGGCGCCAGCGCGGGACGACGAGCACCAGCGCGATGAGCGCGGCCAGGACGATGCCGATGGGGACGAGGTACGCGGCGCGACCGAAGCCCTCGTCCTTCGGCTTGGCCAGGACGCGGTCGCCGTAGGTGTCGACGAGGCTGGCCTTGACCTGGCTCTTGGTCAGGCCCTTGTCGATGAGCCGCTGGATCTCGCGGCGCTCGGCGTCGGCCTGCGGGGACTCGGCGATGGCCAGCGGCACGCCGCAGGAGACGCACATGACCTCGTCCTCGACGTCGTAGAGCGCGGTGCGCGGGGTGGCGGCAAGAGCGGTCGAGGCGCCGACGGCGGCGAGGACGACGAGCGCGGCGGCGAGCAGCAGGATCAGGCGCCTCATGAGGCAGCGCCTCCGGTGCCGGCGACGTCGCCCTGGGCCTTGGCGAGCGCGTTGTCGAGGAACTTCTGGGTGACCTGGCCGCGCGAGATGGCCACGACGCGGCCCCCGGCATCGATGACGAACGTCTCGGGCAGGGCCTTCGTGCCGTACTCGTCGGCGAGGTCGGTGCCGACGTCGCGAATCGAGGGGTAGGTGATGTGGAACTCGCGCTCGAACTTGTGCGAGTCGTCGGGCGCGTCGTTGTAGGTGGCGCCGAGGACGGTGCCGTTGCCGGTCTTCGCGAGATGGTCCTGCACGCCCTGCAGCAGCGGCGCCTCCTTGCGGCACGGCTCGCACCACGAGGCCCAGAAGTTGAGCACGACGATCTTGCCGCGGTAGTCGCCGATCGACCGCTCGCCGCTGCCGTCGAGCAGCGGACGCTTGAGGTCGGTGGCCGGCGCGGCGGGGTGCTTGCCGGCCTTGACCGCGTCGTCGAGGGTGGTGTTGCTGCCGCCGTGGACGACGCCGTAGACCAGCAGGGCGATCAGCGCCGCGGCGACGATGCCGGCGACGGCGGGCACAATGGAGCGGCGGCGGGCGGTCACGGCGCCTACAGGGTAGACCCGCGGCGAGGCGGGCGGTCGCGCTCTTGGTCGCCGGCCACCCGGAAGGTCGGCTAGACTGCCCGCTACCCGCGCGGGTGTAGCTCAGTTGGCAGAGCGTCGGCTTCCCAAGCCGAAGGTCGCGGGTTCGACCCCCGTCGCCCGCTTTCGGAAGTCCCTGGAGTACCGGGCTTTCGTCTTGGTCGCGCCCTCCTGGATGGGCATTCGTGTCCCGAATGTGTCCCAAGGAGTGCGCGCGATGCAGCAGTTCCGCCAAGTCAGCGGCCACGTCTTCCGTGTCGAGCGGAAGCGCGAAGGTTGGGTCTGGTACGCCAAGTACCGGCTGCCCGACGGGCGCCAGTGCCAGCGCCGCATCGGGCCGGCGTGGACGTCACGCGGGCGGCCGGCGGCCGGCTTCTTCACGAAGCGCACCGCCGAGGCCTGGTTGGCCGACGTGCTCGACCAGGCGCGCGCCGGGACGCTGCCGGGGATGGTGCGGACCAACGCGACGGTGGCGGATGCGTGTGCGGAGTGGCTGCGCTACTCCGAGCAGGAGCGCGGCTGCTCGCCGGGAACAATGCGCGGCCGGCGCTCGGAGGTCCGCGTGCACTTCATCCCCGCCTTCGGCGAGCGCGCGATCGAGGACGTGACGTCGCGCGACATCGAGCGCTGGCGCTCGTCACTGCCCGAGCGGCTGGCGCCGCGGACGAAGAACAAGCTGCTGACGTCGCTGCACGGGGTCTTCAAGCGGGCGATGAAGGTCTGGGGGCTGCCGGCCAACCCGGTGGCCGACGTGGAGCCGCTGCGTGAGCGCCCGCGCGTGGACTTCGAGGTCTACTCGCCCGAGGAGGTCATGGCGCTGGTGCGCTTCGCGGCCAGCGAGCAGGACGCGGTGATCTACCTGACGGCGGCGTTCACGGGGCTGCGGCGCGGCGAGCTGATCGGGCTGCGCTGGCGCGACGTGGACTTCGCCGCGTCGCTGGTCCGGGTCCGGCGGGCGTACTCATACGGGGCGCTGACGGTGCCGAAGTCGGGGAGGGCGCGGGCGGTGCCGCTGGCGCCCGAGGTGGCGACGGCGCTGGCGCGCCTGGCCCTGCGCGGAGCGCGGACCGGCGAGGACGATCCGGTTTTCGTGGGGGAGAGCGGCGGCTTTCTCGACGGCAGCGCGCTGCGGCGGCGCTACCTCGAGGCCCAGGCCCAGGCCGGGACCAAGCGGCTGCGGTTCCACACCCTGCGCCACACGTTCGGCACGCGGATGATCGGCGTCGCCGACATCGTGCGCGTGAAGGAGTGGATGGGCCACGCCGACATCGAGACCACGATGCGCTACCTGCACTTCGCGCCGCGCCCCGAGGACGCGGCGCTGGTGGCGAAGGCGTTCCGCGTGGATGGTCCGCCGCCGGCTGGCGACGCGCTGTGGGCTACGGCCGCTGGTGACTGAGCCAGCGTTCGATGTCGGAGCGGTAGAAGCGCCGGTGCCGACCCACGGCCAACGAGGGAAGTGGGTCGTGCAGCCGGCGCGCGTACTCGTAGACGGTCGAGCGGGGGACGGCGAGGAGGGCGGCGACGTCGTCGGCGGTTAGGAGTGGCTCGTTCAGGTGGACGGGTGCCGGCGAAGTGGGGTCGGTGTGGGGGAGGGTGGCCATGCTGAGTCGGGCGCGTGAGCGCGGGCGCTCCGGCTGCAATCCGGCTCCGCGCATTCCGGGGACGAGGCGACGCATGAGCCGTGCCCGGCCCCCCGATAGGGTTGCTCCCTTCAGGCGAAAGGGGGACTGTCGCTCTGAACGAGAAGCGGCAGTCAGCCGGTGCGCTGACTCACGGTGCCTTGCGCCGAGGCGCGTGCCGCCAGCAGTTGCACAAGGTGTCCGTCGACCTCTTGCGGGAAGAGACTCGGGAAGGAGGTCGTGGTCAGTGCCACAACAGCTCGACCCCGCGCGAAGGCGAACACATCGATGAACTCCCGGCGGGGCTCACCGGACTTCCACAAGAGAGTGGTGCGCCAGCCGACGCCTCCGGCGACCTCCGCTGGAATGTGATGCATTCGCACACGAAGGTTTCTGAGTGTGGGGCCGAACGCCTTCCTTATGGCCGGGACACTGCACGCGGGAGTGCGTTTCGAGCCTAACGCGTTGAGGTATCCGCCTGCGAGCTTGGCATTCGGAAAGACGGAAACCTCCGAGTGGGCCGCGCGTAGGTAGGAATCTCCCGACTGCTGGTAGCTGTGCGACAAGACGTAGGCGACGCGCTTGTGCAGAAGTGGGAGCACCCCGAGACAGCGCGCTTGCTGACGCTCAGAAGACCCGGCGTCCTTGATCTGGATCGCGCCCTTGTCGGTAAAGCCCTGGAGGTCAGCGGACGTCAAGTTGATTGCGTTTGCGGTCGTCACCGCGTCCGGATATCCGTCTTCAGCTAGGGCGGCCTTCGAGGGCACGACGGCCGGGGCGAGGACAAGCGTCGCTGCGGCCAGGGATATCCATGGGCGGCCCATAACACGCGATGGTTGCATGGGTAGAGCCGGTTTCGCCACCAGCGACGGACCGGCGTGTCACTTCCGCAACGGACGAGAACCACCACTGCGCGCTCCGGCAGCCGCGACCGCATCGTCCTGATGACGGCGTCGGCGCAACCCGTTGCGTCCCGGCGATAAGGAGAGTGCGGCGCGCAGGTCGCAACTATCGAAGCTTGCAAGGGCCGGGATCCGGCATCGGTCGCAGGACGTCGCGGCAGGTACGTCCTTGGCGGTCGATGATGTCGAGCCGCGGCCGGGTTCCGGTGGTGGGGCGCAGGACGAACAGGTAGGCGCCGTTGTCGGCGGACCGCAGCTCGAGGCTCTTTCGGTATCCCGGGGCGGTCAGCGTCGCGGTCCGGGCCAGCGGACCGGCGAAGCCAGCAACGACGTCTCGCAGTCCACGTCTGCTGCACTGCGGCACGTGGCGGAGCTTGCGGCGCGTCTGCGGCGAGACGGTCGGGCCGTCGAGGTTGACGCGTTCCCGGCAGCCACCGACCGCCCCTCCCGGCGCGCCGGTGAAGCCGCTGGCCGGGATCGGCGGGCCGCTGCTCATGGCGACAAACGCGCCGTCGGCGGCACGTCCGGTGCACATCCCGCTGCCCTCAGCGGTGGGCGAGAGCGGGTGGAAGCGTCCGTCGTCGTCAAAGACGTCGTCGCGGCCCACGACACCGAGTCGGCCGTTCTGCACGCGGCCCACGACCACGCACGTGACGGACTCCTTGCCGGCGGTGATCACCCCTCTGGCAGTGGCGTCGTAGGTGCCGATGCCCCACGGCGGTCCGCCGTCTGGGTCGGCGGCACGGACACTTGCGAGCACCAAGCGCTGGGTCGTCGGCACGACGGGCGACTGCTCGGATGGCGCGCTGGGCACGGGGTCGCCGTTGTCGAGCAGGCCGGTGACGCCGGCGACGGCTCCGCCGGCGATCAGCAGGCTGGCCAGCCCCGCGAGGAGCGGCACACCCCGCCGGCGCCAGCGTCGCGCGTGCCTGGGTCTTGGATCTGAGGCGGGTACGGCGTCCAAGCGGGCGGCTGCGTCGAACAGCGCCCGTTCGAGGTCAGGCAGGCGGCTCATCTCTGGTCCTCCAACAGCGTGCGCAGCGTGCGCAATCCACGGCTGACGCGTTGGCGCACGACGCTTTGCGAGCAGCGCATCCGCTGTGCGAGCTCGGCATAGGTCAGTTCATCGACGACGCGCCCGACGACGGCAGCACGCTGCTCGTCTGGTAGCTCGTCAAGCGCGCCAGAGGCCGGTTCGTCGCCAAGCGCGTTGATGCGCGCCAAGGCGTCGTCGTCCAACGGCAGTGGCTGCATGCCGAGGCGCACACGGACCGAATCGTCCACGCGCCCGCGTTTCGAGCTGGTCGCCAGCAGGTTGGCGGCGATCCCGAACAGCCACGCGCCGGGGTCACCGAGTTCCGCACGGAAGCGATGTCGGCCCTCTAGCGCTCGGGCGAAGGTCTCCGCAGTGAGATCGACCGCGAGGTCGGCACTGCCGGTCCGCCGCAGGAAATAGCCCAGCACCGCGTCCTCATGGCGGCGGTAGAAGGCCGCGAAGCTATAGGCATCTCCGGCAAGCAGGGACGCGTCATCGCCCTTTCCTGGAGTGGCCATCACAGGGACTTACTCGCTGAGCGCATTCTGTGACACCCGACGACATCACGGCGGCGTTGGAGGTGTGATGGGGAGCTCGTGCACGGCCGCGGCCTCCCGGCCACGCTGGACCGCCGCCGTCGACGCTGAGGGCCACCCAGCGCTCCTCCCCGTCATCCCCAGCGTGGTGGCAGTGACGGTGATCGGCACGCCGCCGTCGGTCACGACGCATGCGGCGGTCGTGCGGCCGTCGATCGCCGCGACTGGAAAGCCGCCCCGGGAGGCGGCGAGGCGCACGTGCTGCTCGCTAGCCATGTAGCTAGGAGACCGCTGAAAAAGTCGGCGTGTGCGGGGCGGTTCTGACCGGCTCGGCGCCTAGGGTTCTTGTAGTTCTTCGGGCGCGGAGGTGTGTGGTGCTGACGGCGGCCAGTGGGCAGGTGGGGATGTTCGACGCGGCGGTGCTCTGCGAGGGCATGGTCCCGCGCGACTCGTTCTACGGGCTGCTTGCCGAGCACGGGCATCGGATCGTTCGCGACGAGGACTTCGCCGAGTGCTATTCGGCGGGGCGCGGCCGCCCGTCGATCCCGCCGTCGTTGTTGGCCAAGGTGTTGTTGCTGCAGTTGCGTACCGGCCTGTCGGACGAGGGCGCGATGGAGGCGCTGCGCTTTGATCTGCGCTGGAAGCTGGCGCTGGGGCTGGCGATCGACCATGGCGGGTTTCACCCGACGACGCTGACCAAGTTCCGCGCGCGGCTGTTGTTGCATGGCAAGGAGCGACTGGCGTTGGAGAACACGCTGCGCTTGGCCGAGGAGCTGGGACTGCTCGACGGCCCGGTCGAGCAGCTCATCGACGCCACGCCGATGCTCGGGGCGGCAGCCACCCAGGACACCGTCCGGCTGGTCCGCCACGGCGTGCGGCGCCTGCTGGACGCCGTCGCGGCCACCGACGCCACCACGTCGGAGCGCCTCGCTGCCGGCCTGGAGTTCGACTACGCGCGCCCGGGCGACAAGCCCGATTGCCGGTGGCGCGCGAAGGGCGAGCGCGAGCGGATGCTGACACGGGTCGCCCAGGACGCCGAGCGCGCGCTGCGGGCGGTCGAGCAGGTCGACGCGTTGACCGGCGACGAACAGGTCGCTGCGGCGGCCGGGCTGTTGCGCGAGTTGATCGGCCAGGACTTCGACATCGATGCCGGCGGCATCCCGCGGCTGCATCACGGCACGCGACCGGACCGCGTGCTGTCGGTCGTCGACCCGCAGATGCGTCACGGGCGCAAGAGCCCGCAGAGGCGCTTCGACGGCTTCAAGCTGCACGCGGTCGCGACCAACACGAAGGCGCCGTTGGTCACCGGGATCGCCGTGACGCCGGCAAACCTCAAAGACGGCCAGGTCGCACCGACGCTGATCGCAAGTCTGCCCGAACAGCGGCGCCCGAAGCGCTTGCTGGGGGACGCCGCCTACGGCCACGGCCCAATCCGCGCCGCGCTGGCCGACTGCGGCGTCGAGGTCCTCGCCCACCGCGCCGGCGTCCCGACACGCGGCAGCCAGACGCCCAAGGCCGACTTTGCCATCGACTGCGCCGCCGGCACCGTGACCTGTCCGCACGGGCGCGTCGCACAGATCACCACCCAGCCCAGCGGCCAGCGCAGCGCCCGGTTCTCAGAGACCGACTGCCGCGCCTGCCCGCTGAAGTCCCGATGCGTCCCGACGCTCAAGGCGCGGCGGATCCTCATCCAACCCGAGGAGGAGCACCTGCAGGCTGGCCAACGCGCGCTGGCCGACCCACAACTCGCCGAGCACCTGCGGCGAACCCGGCCACGGATCGAGCGGCTGTTGTCGCTGATCGCCCAGCGCTACCACGCCCGCCGCAGCCGCTACCTCGGCACCGCCAAAGCCACCTTGCAGGCCGCCTGGACCGCCGCGCTGGTCAACCTTCACCCACTCGCCGCCGCCCTGACCACCTGACTGAGCCAGGCTGGGTCTGACGGAGACCTTGATCTGCCCCTGAATTGATGGAGTCGGGTTTCTAGAGTCTTCGGCAGTTCGGAGACATCAGATGCCCCGCAGGTACCCGTCAGAGATCCGTCGTCAGGTCGTTGAGCTTGCTCGTGCTGGAACGCGCGTCAGGCAGCTCGCGGCGACGTTCGGGATGAGCGAGGCCATCATCTACGTGTGGCTCAAGCAGGAGCAGATCGATCGCGGTGAGGTCGAGGGCCTGAGCACTGACCAGGCGATGGAGCTGGCAGCGGCCAAACGCCGGATCCGTCAGCTGGAGACCGAGCTGGCGGTCTCACGGAAGGTCAACGAGATCTTCCTGGACCAGGATCTCGCCCCAAAAGCCTCTACCCGGTGATCGACGCGCTGACCGGGCAGGGCATCGACGTCCGCCACGCCTGCCGCACCCTCGGTGTCTCTGAGTCGGGCTTCTATGCCTGGAAGACCAGGCCGGCGTCGCCGAGGCAGCTGCGGCGGATCTGGCTGGCCTCGGAGATAGTCGACATCCACAAGGCCTCGGGCGGCACCTACGGAGCCAATCGCGTCCGCGCCGAGTTGCTGCACGGGCGCAGCATCAAGGTCGGTCGCAACGCGGTGCAGTTGATCATGCGCGAACTGGGGATCAAGGGCCTGCCGACCCGCCGGCTGCCCAAGGGCTCGAGGATCGCCAAGGTCACCTCGCTGGATCTCGTCGGTCGGAACTTCGCCCGCGACCGGCCCGATCTGCTGTGGATGACCGACATCACTGAGCACCCCACCCGCGAGGGCAAGATCTACTGCTGCGTGGTGCTCGATGCGTTCTCCCGCTACGTCGTGGGCTGGTCGATCGATAGCACCCAGACCACCACCCTGGTCCTCAACGCGCTCGGCATGGCGATCGGGCGGCGCAACGGCACTGACGGCCTCGTCATTCACTCCGACCGCGGCGTGCAATTCACGTCATGGGCCTTCAGCCAGAACGTTCGCGACGCCGGCCTGGCGCCATCGATGGGAGCCGTCGGCAGCCCATACGACAATGCCATGGTCGAGTCGTTCTGGGGCCGCATGCAGGTCGAGCTGCTCAACCGCCAGACCTGGAAGACCCGCATCGAGCTCGCTACCGCCATCCACGACTACATCGAGTTGTTCCACAACACCCGACGACGCCACTCAGCGCTCGGGATGCTGACCCCAACCGAGTTCGAAGACCTACACCAACACCCCATCAACGTCGGCTGACTCCAGAACCCCGACTCCACGTTTTCAGGGGCAGATCACGGTCTCCGCGAAACCCAGCCCGGCTCATGACCCGACTGCAACACCGCACCGCCCCCGCCTGGCCGACACGCGACCGACCCTCCACCGCCTCCATCAGCCCCCGCACCGCGCCGCGGCAACATCGACTTCTTCAGCGGTCTCCTAGCCACACGCCTAGCTTCCTCGGGAGACGGCTTCGATGCTCGCCCGCACGCGAACCTTGGTGGCCTCGTCGGTCCGCGGCCACGGTGCGACGGTGATCTTGATGGGGAACGGCACGGGGCCGAGCCCGTCCAGCTGCCCCCGTCGTGCGGCGATCGCGGTCAGCTTGGCCGCGAGGTGGGGATTCGCGGTGAGAAAGACGACCTCTGGCAAGTCGCTGCGCGCGTAGCCGTCGATGATGTCCCACAGGCGCGACTCGGACTTCTGCGTGAACTCAATCTCGAACGCGCGGAAGGGTCGGCCGTCGCGCTCGAGGAGCAGGTCTGGCCAGCGCGTCCGGTCGCCACGCTGAGAGCCGGTGACCTCGATCGCGTAGCGCGCCGGCTGGTGCTCGCGCCGGAAGCCGCCGTCGAGCTGTCGCATCTCGCGCTCGGTTCGCGTCACGACGCCCGGGGCGCTGCGCAGCTCGGCGTGCGCGCAGAGCCAGCCGATGGCGAGCTCGTGCGCCTGGTGCAGCTCGACGCGCGGCGGCTTGCGGCGCGGCTGGTCGAGCGCTCGGGCGCCGGCCGTCGTCAGCGACACCATCCACGGTGTGTTGACCGTGGGGCGGTCGAGCCGCACCAGCCCCGCCGCCGCGAGCCGCTTCAGGCGGACGCGGACGTTCTGCGGGGCGACCTCGAATCGCATCGCCAGCAGCTCCACGGTTGTGTAGCGGAACCGGCCGATCCACCACAGCATCTGGCGATCCTTGGGTGCCTCGACGGCACCGCCTCGCGCTCGCCACACCAGCTCGTCCGGGGTCATGGGACTCATGACCAGCAGGGCGCATCTCCGCCGCCCTTCCGGCCCTCGCTCGTTTCTCCAGAGTGGGCTGCCGCCCGGCCCGGTGGCCCTCAACCGGAGCCGAGCACGGGCTTGACCACCCGACCACACATCTACAGCGACGAAGTCCTCATGGTGGGGGCGGGTGGTCAAGCCCGTGCGAGGCGACGACTCCCTTGCGCCACCGGGCCGGGCGCACCCGATATCCATGCGTCAGACGCACGACATCGGACATGGGCCCGATGTTCAGGCGTCGGCGGACTCCGGGCCCCCGCGCGTCAGCCTCAGAGCGGCTGATCGCCCTAGGTGTGATGGGCCCGCTCTGGCTGGTGCCACTTGAGCCGCACGCTGCCTCGCGCGCGGTCCGGCGAATAGGCCGAGTCGCGGCTTTGCGGGACTGGGGCGCACCGCCTTCCCCGTCCGGCTGACGCCCGGCGCGAAAATTGTATGGGTCGGGGGCCCCAAGGCCGTATCTAGCGGTACGGCCGCCCGAACCCTAGGATTGGTTCGTGGCCACGGATACGCCCCCGCTTCAAGAGCAACTCGACGCGCAACGGCAGAAAGTCGACGTCGATCACTTCGATCTCACCATACGCGAGTTAATGCGCATGGCAGCAGAGGGCGAACTTCAGCGCGCGCCTGTCTACCAGCGGAAGTTTCGTTGGGATGAGGCGACCGAGAGTCGCCTCATCGAGTCGCTCCTACTCGGGCTTCCGGTACCGAGTGTCTTCGTCGCGACGAATACCGATGGCTCCTGGGAGGTAGTGGACGGACTACAGCGGATTTCCACGCTGATTCACTTCACTGCTGATTCGGACGAACTCCTCGCAAGCGTCGGGAAAGACGCGCCGCTACGCCTGTCCGGGCTGGCAGACTTGACAGCGTTCAACGGGTTGACCATGGCTGAGTTGCCGTCCCCGGTTCAGCTCGCGTTCTTCAAGCGATCGTTGCGAGTCACGGCGCTGTCGGATAAGAGCAACCGCGAGACGCGATTTGAGTTGTTTGAGCGGCTGAACGCCGGCGGTGTGGCCCTCAGTCCGCAGGAAGTTCGAGCGGCTATCTACCGTGGCTCGTTCAACGACATGTTGCGCGAGCTCGCATACTCTGAGCCGTTCAAAACGCTGGTGCGGCTGCAGCCAGCGCGCGAGGACGACGGTACGCGAGAAGAGATGGTTCTCAAGTTTTTCGCGTACCTCCACGACCGTGATCGATATGAGGGACCCGTCACAGAGTTTTTGAACCAGTACATGGAGGAACGTTCTAGCGACGACAATCTCCAGTCGGACCGAGAGCTCTTTGAACGGGTTGCGGAAGAAATCCACCGAATTACCCAAGGGCCGTTTCAGCGTCCAGGCTACGGTCCGACGCCACTCGTGGAGCTTGAGGCGATTCTCGTTGGAGCAGCAGAAGTCTTGGCTGAAGGCGGTGCGATCGCCGACCCGCCTGCAGGCTGGGAAAGCGACGAACAGCTTGTGAGCGCAAGTACCGGCGGCACGAATACCCGGGCGATGTTGCGCGCCCGGATTAGCCGTGCCAAGGAGTTGCTGCGCGCGTAACGCCTGGCTGTGGCTAGCACGTCGTTCGACACGCCTTTACTCGAGATAGGTCTGCGGCTGGACGAGACCCGTCAGTTCTTGGCCTACCTCGACAACTTGCGGAATCATCCGCGGTCCGCGGAGCTAGCCCGGACGAGCCGCGCTTGGGCGTACGTAGCCATCGCGGCGGCTTTCGAGGAGTTCGTTCGCGCGTTCACCGATGAGGTGACGCAGCACATCAACCGTGCCGGTCTCCCGGCGCTGAGCCTCAAACTTGGAATTGTGTCGTTGATGAACGCGGGGGCGTTTGATGCTGCCGCCGCGGGCCGAAACCAGGCTATGTGGGATCGGCGCCTGGAGGTCATGCGCGCAGCGGAAAGCGCTGTCGTCGTTCCGTTGCTGCAGGGAGTGCGGCCTCTCGACGGGCGCACGATTCGAATGCGGCATCTCCAGACCATTTGGGGCACGTTCGAATTTCCGGGAAGCCCGGTACCGGGGCCGCTCCATGCGCTCGCGCTCAAGGACCTAGCCGACGGTCGCAATGAAGTCGCTCACGGCAACAGTGACCCGGTTGCCTTTGGCAGGACGAAGACGTACGCGGACGTGCTTCGGCGAATAGCTCAGGTTGAGGACATCGCAGTGCACATGGCCGCCGCAGCCGCTGCATACGTAGCCCAGGCTGGCTACCGCCGCTAGTTTTTTCCTGCTGCTGCTGCTGCTGGGCGGGCGCGCTCTTACTCGATGCGCGCCGCGTGTGACCCCTACCGCCCGCCGATGCGACTGAACACTTTGCGATACAGGCGGACCAGCAGGGTGCCCTCTTGGGTGCTGCTCGTCACTGTGGGCCCGGTTGCGCCCTCCGGGGTAACGGTTGCCACCGTTGGCTCGACCGGCGTGACAGGGGTCTCCGATGTACGGAGCACGTCTTCCGTCGTCCTCTCGGCCGACGGCGCGGGTTCGCCCCACGCGAGCGGCGTGGTATGGGACTGCTCCACCGATACGACGGGCGTAGCCTCCGATGGTGCGATCGAATGCACTGGGAAGGTGCGGTCCCGACGGCGCTGGAGCCACTCTGCGCGTGCTTCGGGCTCTAGCTCGCGCGCCTCAAGCCGCAGATCGCGCACCCGTTGTAGCAATGCCTCCCGGTGCTGCCGACTCATCAATTGCCCAGCCGGTGACCTTGAAGCCAAACCTTCGATGCTGGACGCGTAGACATTGAGGACCGCCGGATTGCCGGGCTCCTCGGCAAACGCTTGCTCCGAGAGTTCCATCGCCTCGATGAACTCCTCGCTCTCGACAAGCAGGGCGATCAGCGACACCCGTGCATGGCCCCGGCCCCCACTAGCGGTAACTGCACGCCGATAAGCGACCCGCGCCTCGTCCGTGCGTCCCAGATCACGCAGGCATTTCCCCTGCTGCGTTAGAGCGATGCTGGTCGGCCGGAGCGCGACCGCGCGCTCGAAGTAGGGCAGCGCAGCGACGCTCGACCCTGGGTCGACGATGGCGAAGCCTGCATCAAGCGCTGCTTGGTAGCCGAGGGTCTCCGGGTGCGGTGTGCGGCCGAAGGAAGCTTCCACCCAGCAGATTGAGCCAGATGCTCCGGACGGCTTCCTATGGGCTCTTCGTCTTCTTCGCTAGCGCGGCGCCGGCGACCTTCGTCATCTCACGTACATCTGTGTCTGGATACCGTCGGGCAAACTGGTGGATCGGGTCGCTCTTGAGTTCGTGGCTACGGCCAGTCCCAAGGATCTCGTGGCGATCCTGGAGGTCGAAGACGTGGACGCGGCCCACGCTGTCGAGGCAGGTCACGACGCAGAGAGGAGACCCAGTGCGCGCAGTGAGTTGCGTTTTGACAACACGAGTCTCGTCGCTCTTGAGTAACCCGCCAAGGTTGGGGCCTGCGTACCCGGCCACGTATTCGTCGCCCAGCACGAGGCAGAACTGGAGTCCGCGCGCGCTCCCTGCTCCTGCATTGAGCAGGTGAAGCTCGATTCGTGCTTCGGCCGTATGGTCGACCACCTGCGGAACGAGAGCGGGCTGTTGTGCCAGCAACCAGTGTCGGCGGCTCTGCCGAACGTTGGCCCACGCGACGGTTGCGGCGACCGCGGCAAAGCTGGTCGACGCGACCGGCGCCCAATCCCGTGCGAGTTGTCCAAAGGACACTGAGGGAGCGTAATGCGACGGCGCGCAACCAGCGCGGCCGGGACGCTTGCTCCGATGCGCGATGGCCAGGTCGCAGCTACGCGTCTCCGTGTCCCCGACCGCGTCCCACACCCGGCAAAACCGACCCTTCGCAACCGTCCCGCCCGGCCCGTAATCTCCCGTCCATAAGCCAAATCGGCCCGTCCCGGAGCCGTTCCCAAGCCGAAGGTCGCGGGTTCGACCCCCGTCGCCCGCTTCCGGGATCCCCTGGAGTTCCGGCTCTCCTCTTGGTCGCGCCCTCTGGATGGGCATTGGCGTCCGGAAGAGGCACGCCAAGGAACGGCTGCCCGACGGGCGCCCGTCCCAGCACCAGGCCCGGCCCGGGCTGCGTGTAGCGGGCCCGCCCGCCGACCGCTGAAATATCCTTGATCTTTGACCAAGGATCTCGGTACGCTTCGGCTGTCCCGATGTCCGGCTGCGGACCGCGCCGCGGCAGCTAGGAGAAGACACGTTGCGTGCTCACTGGAGTCCGAGGCGGTCGTTGTTGTCGTTGACCGCAGTGGCGCTGACGGCGGTCTTGACGTCGTCTGGCGTGGCATCCGCCGGGGCGGTGCACCACCGCCACCACGCCGCAGCAGCGCACAAGGCGATGCGCAAGGCCCGGGCTCTCGCCCGCGCCCACTTCGCCGTGCTGCGCCAGCACAAGTCGGCGCGCGACGTCATGCGCAGCCGGTCGCACTCGCGGCAGGCCCGCGCCAAGGTGGCGGCGATCGATTCGCGCCTGGTCTTCGACGGCGGTCCGGACTACCGGCTGTACCTGATCCTCGACGCGCCGCGGGTCTGCCTGTCGGCGGTCAACGAGACGCATGGCAGCTCTGGCGGCGGTTGTGCGCCCATCGCCGACGTCGTCGCGGGTCGCCGGGTGCTGATGCTGGGCGACTTCAAGCCGGACTCGGTGCACGTCGCCGTGGCCGCGCTCGACGGCGCGCACGATGCGAAGGCCACCGCCACCGACGGCACCGAGACGCCGCTGCCCATCACCAACAACGTGATCGTCGACACGCTCACGCAGCTGACCACCATCTCGTTCACCGACGCCGCGGGCAACGTGCTCACGACGCGGTTTGGCCCCTCGCCGCTGACGCGCTGAGCACCTCGGCCCGGCCCGGCGACGGTTGTTCGCTAAGGCGAGGGCGATCGCCGCCGATGGGTAGGGGTATGAATGCCGAGCCCCCCGTTCGCGCTGGCCGCCTCCGCATCGCTTCGGCGATGGCGGGGTCGACCGTGGCCGTGGCGGCGTGGCGTCTCTGGCGAGGGCTGGCCGCCGCCAACGAGGAGCGCGACGAGGCGCTGCGTCAGGCGCAGGTGCTGAGCGACGCGGCGCGGCAGCTGAACTCGACACTCGACCCTGAGCAGGTGATCGCGGTCGCGGTCCGCCTGGCGGCCGAGGTCGCCTCGCCGCCCGGCGCGCGCGGGCGGCGGGCCAACTACTGCCGGATCACGGACGGCATGGTCCAGCTCACCGCCGAATCCGACGAGGAAGGGCAGTGGCTGGGCGCCCGTTGGCCGGTCTCGGAGCATCCGCATCTCGAGCGGGCGGTGCGGACGCTGGCCCCGACGCGGGGCGGGCTCGAGCCCGCGCTCCTG
Organism: Baekduia sp.; assembly: GCA_035765735.1. Classification (GTDB taxonomy): domain Bacteria; phylum Actinomycetota; class Thermoleophilia; order Solirubrobacterales; family Solirubrobacteraceae; genus Baekduia. The sequence continues at coordinate 199,191 of DASTWY010000006.1, forward strand.
GGTCCGGCGCTGCGCGAGGTCAACCGCAGCCAGGACGTCGGGCACGGAGCGTGGGTGCCGGTCACCGTCGACGGGCAATTGCACGGCGTGCTGGCGGTGGGTGGCCGCAACCGGCCGGTCTCCGAGCGCGAGCTCGCGCGGTGCGTGGCCATCGTGCAGATCATGGAGCTGGCGCTGGGCAACGCCCTGGCCCACGAGCGCCTGCAGCGGGTCGCCCTGACCGACCCCCTCACCTCGCTGGCCAACCGGCGGGGGCTGGAGCAGCTCGTACGCGAGCGCTGCCACCCAGGCACGATGACCGTGCTCGCCCTCGATCTCGACGGGCTCAAGGCGGTCAACGACCGGTATGGCCACGTCGCGGGAGACGGGCTGATCCTGGCGGTGGCCGACTCGATCAGATCGGTGGCACGAGCCGGCGACGTCGTGGCCCGCGTCGGCGGCGACGAGTTCGTCTGCGTGGCCTTCGACGCAGGTGAGCACGAGGCCGGTGGCGTGGCGGCACGGATCCTGGAAGAGATCGGGAGCGTGCGCTACCGCGACCTGTCACCCGCGGTCAGCATCGGCGTGGCGTCTGCGTCGCCCGGCGTCTCGCTGGACACCGCCCTGCAACGCGCGGACTCCGCGATGTACGCCGCCAAGCGGGCCGGCGGGATGCGCTACCAGCTGGCCTCTCGCGCACAGGTCGCGGCGGCCGAGTAGCCGGGCCGCACTCACCCCGGCGGCGGCCCCCACGCCGGCGCCTCACCCTCCACCAGCCCCGTCCGGTACGCAAGCACCACCGCCTGCACGCGGTCGCGCAGGCCCAGCTTCTGGAGGACGTGCGTCACGTGCGTCTTGACGGTGGTCTCGCTGATGACCAGACGCTCGCCGATCTCCGCGTTGGACAGGCCGGCGGCGATCAGGCGCAGGATCTCGTGCTCGCGGGCGGTGAGCTCCTCGAGCTCCTTCGGCAGCCGAGCGCGCGGGAGCCGGGTGAACTCCCGGATGACGCGCTTGGTGACGGCGGGGGAGAGCAGCGCCTCCCCGGCGGCCACGGTCCGCACCGCGGCGATGAGCTGCTCGGGAGGGTCGTCCTTGAGCACGAACCCGCTGGCGCCGGCGCGCAGCGCCTCGTAGACGTACTCGTCGAGCCCGAAGGTCGTGAGGATCAGGATCCGCGCGGCGCTGTCGGCGGCGAGGATTCGCCGTGTCGCCTCCAGCCCGTCGAGCTCGGGCATGCGGATGTCCATCAGGGTGACCGTCGGCTCGAAGCGCGCCGCCTTGGACACCGCCTCCAGCCCGTCCCGGGCCTCGGCCACGACCTCGATGTCGTCCTCGCCGGAGAGCAGCATCCGGAAGCCGGCGCGCACCATCGACTGGTCGTCGGCGATGAGGACGCGGATCGTCATGACCGGTACTGGGTCAGGGGGAGGCGCGCCCGCAGGGTGAACCCACCGCTGTCGGCCGTCGCGGTGCTCATCTCGCCGCCATAGAGCTTGACCCGCTCGCGGATCCCGACGAGGCCGTGGCCATGCCCGTTGCGCGTCACCGGGCCGCGCCCGTTGTCGCTGACCTCGATTCGCAGCTGATCGCCGACGTACTGGAGCGCGACGTCGGCCCGCGTCGCGTGCGCGTGCTTGAGCGCGTTGGTGAGGCCCTCCTGCACGATGCGGTAGGCCGAGATGTCGACGCCGCGCGGAAGCTCGACGCGGTCGCCGTCGACGCGCAGTCGCACGGGCAGCCCCGCCCGGCCGACGTCCTCGAGGAGCGCGTCGAGGCGGTCGAGCCCGGGCTGCGGCTCGAGCTCCAGATCCTCGCGATGGTCCCGCATCGCGTTGAGCAGGTGACGCATCTCGGCCAGCGAGGAGCGGCCCACCTGCTCGACGCCCCGCAGCGCCTCGCGATCCTCGGCGAGCGTGTCGGGCAGCTTGTGCCGCACGGCGCCGACCTGGAGGACCATCACGCTGACGGCGTGGGCGACGATGTCATGCAGCTCCCGTGCGATCCGCGCGCGCTCCTCGGCCACCGCGACGCGCGCGGCGGCATCCCGCTCCTCCTCGGCCTGCGCCGCGCGCCGCTCGGCGACCTCGGCCTGCACCGCACGCGCGCGGACGGCCAGGCCCGCGACCCAGCTGATCGCGAACTCGAGCGGGACGAAGACCAGCTCGTCGACCGAGTGACCGGGGATGTTGGCGACGAGGACGACCGACGACGCGACGACGACCGTCAGGCCGAGGGCCGCGCGACGGCTGTCGCGGAGGTTCCCGAGCAGGAACGCGTCCGCCATGCCGATGGGGAAGAGGGCGCTGGCGTACGGGATCAGGAGCGGGTCGACGAACGAGATCCCCGCCGCCAGAGGCCAGTACGCCGCCGGCCCCGCGAACGCGAAGCGCCGGCGCGCGAACACCGGGACGACCAGCACCGCGACCGCCGGCACGCAGAACCAGAGCGTCGTGGTGGGCGCCCCGGGCGCGCCGCGGCCGAGGACCACCTCGAGCACGGCGACGACGGCCAGGACGGCGATCAGCACGTCGAACCAGTAGTCGCGCCGGAGGTCGCGGAGTCGCCTCACCGGGCCGAACGTACTCCTCCGCCTGAGCGCTCGCCTCATCCTCGAGGAGGAGGCGCGATCGTCGGCGGGGAGGAGGCCCGTTCCGACGCCGCGACGATGGCAGCCGGGAAGCCCGGACGTAGCTTCGCGGCATGTTCACGTCGCCTTCCGCTCCCGCCACGGCGTCCGTCACCGCTCCCGCGGTCGCCCTGCACGACGTCCGCAAGGTGTACGGCCGCGGCGAGGGGGCGGTCGCCGCGCTCGACGGCGTCAGCGCCGCGCTGGCGCCCGGCTCGTTCACCGCGATCATGGGCCCGTCGGGCTCGGGGAAGAGCACGCTCCTGAACGTGGCGGCGGGGCTCGACCGTCCGACCTCCGGCCGCGTCGCCCTCGGCGGCACCGACCTGGGGCGGCTCAGCGAGCGGCGGCTGACGATCCTGCGGCGCGAGCGCATCGGCTTCATCTTCCAGGCCTTCAACCTCCTGCCGTCGCTGACCGTCGCGCAGAACATCGCGCTCCCGCTGCGCCTCGATGGGCGCCGCCCGCGGCGCGGCGCGGTGCGCGAGATCGCCGCGCGGGTCGGGCTCGAGCAGCGCCTGCGCCACCGACCCGCCCAGCTCTCCGGCGGCCAGCAGCAGCGGGTCGCGATCGCGCGGGCGCTCATCACGCGTCCCGAGGTCGTGTTCGCCGACGAGCCCACCGGCGCGCTGGACCGCCAGACCGGCCACGAGGTGCTCGCCCTGCTGCGCGCCATCGTCGACGAGGACGGCCACACGGTGGTGATGGTCACCCACGACCCGACCGCCGCGGCGTACGCGGACCGCGTGCTGCTGCTGGCCGACGGGCGGCAGGCCGGCAGCCTGGAGGCGCCCAGCGCCGACGACGTCGCCGAGCGCCTCGCCCACCTGGGGTCCTGAGCGATGCTGCGCCTGGCGATCCTCAGCGCGCGCGGCCGCCTCGGCACGTTCACCGGCGCGTTCGTCGCGCTCTTCGCCGCGGCGGTCCTCTCGATGGCCTGGGGGATGCAGCTTGAGTCGATCCTGCGCACCCATCCGCCGGTCGAGCGCTACGCCGCCACCGCGGCAGCGGTGACGGGGCGCCAGACCGTCGGCCCCGACCACGACGTGCAGCTGAGCGAGCGCGCGCGGGTGAACTCGGCGCTGGTTGCGCGGCTCGCGTCGGTGCCGGGCGTCCGCGCGGCGATCGGCGACGTGTCGGTGCCGGCCCGGCTCGGGGGCACGAACGCGGTGGCCCATAGCTGGACGAGCGCCGCGCTGACGCCGTACCGGCTGCGGGCCGGCCGCCCGCCGCGTGGCCCCGGCGAGGTGGTCACCGGCTATCCGGCGCGGCTCGGCGCCCGCCTGCCGCTCGCGTCCACCGGCCCGTCGCGCACGGCCGCCGTCGTCGGCGTCGCGGCGCCGCGCCATCCCGTCACCCAAGAGCGGGCGATCTTCGTCACCGACGCGCAGGCCGCGCAGCTGGCGGGGCATCCGGGGCGCGTGGACGCCATCGGCGTGCTGGCCGGGCGCGGCTTCGACGTGTCGCGCCTGCGCGCCGCCGCTCCGGGCACGGAGGTCGTCACCGGCGCGGCGCGCGGCCGGGCCGAGAACCCCGAGCTGCAGCAGACCCGCACGACGCTGATCCCGGTCACGGCGGCGTTCGGCGGCCTGGCGATGTTCATCGCGATGTTCGTGGTCGCCGGGACGCTCGGGCTGTCCATCCAGCAGCGCGAGCGCGAGATCGCGCTGCTGCGGGCGGTGGCCGCGACGCCGGGCCAGATCCGCCGCATGATCGCCTGGGAGGCGGCGATCGTCGCCCTCGTCGGCTCGGCCGCCGGGATCTGGCCGGGGATCGTCCTGGGCCGCTCGCTGCAGCACGCGCTCGTGCGCCACGGCATCGCGCCGCCGAACTTCGGCCTCGACTACGACTGGTTGCCCGCCGCGGCGGTCATGGGGTGCGCTTTCGCGACGGCCGTGCTCGCCGTCCTGGCCGCCGGGCGACGGGCTGCCCGCGTCGCGCCGACGCTCGCGCTCACCGACACGACGGTCGAGCCTCGGCTCCTCGGGCCGGGGCGGATCGTCGGCGGGCTGGTCGCGCTCGCCGGCGCCGCCCCGCTGTTCGCGATCTCCACCACCACGAGCACGCCCGAGACCGCCGCGGCGACCTCGGAGATGAGCGCCATCTTCCTCGTGGTCGCGGTCGCCTTCCTGGGGCCCGTCGTGGCGTACGCGGTCGGCCGGCTGCTGGGGCCGGCGCTCGCGGCGATCTCGCCGGTCGGCGGCTTCCTGGCGTCCGCGAACCTGGGCGCCGCCACCCGGCGCTTCTCCGCGGCCAGCACCCCGCTGGTGCTCGCCGTGGCCCTGAGCTGCACGCTCTACTTCAGCACCACCACCATCGACCACGCCACCACCGAGCAACGGGATGCGGCGCTGACCGGCGAGCTGGCGGTCACAAGCGCCGGCCCGGGGCTTCCGGCTGCCGCGCTGGCCGATACGCGGTCGACCCCGGGCGTGCGCTCGGCGGTGGGGCTGGCCGCGACGACGCTCGGTCCGAGCCTCGGCGCCAGTGACACCATGCCCGCCCAGGTCGTCGCGGGCGGGCAGGGCGGCGGCCTCGACGTCGGCGTGACCGCCGGGTCGCTGCGCGCCCTGCGCGGCGCCGCCCTCGCACTCGGCCGCCACCGCGCCGCCTCCGCGCACGCCCACGTCGGCGATCGCGTGCCGATCATGCTTGGCGACGGCACGCGCACCGATGCCACGGTGGTCGCCGTCTACCGGCGCGATCTGGCCTTCGGCGACGCGCTGCTGGCGCCTGAGCTCGCCGCCGGCCACCGGACCGTGCCGCTGCTCACGACCATCCTCGTCCGCGCCGACCGGCCCGCGGCGGTGGCTGCGCGGCTGCGGGCGCTGAGCGCACGGTACCCCGGCCTGCGGGTCGCCGGCCGCGCCTCGCTGGCGACCGCGACCGACGACGACCGCGAGATGAACCGCTGGTTCGGTCCGCAGTTCGTGGCCGAGATCTTCGGCTTCACCTCGATCGCCGTGCTGACGACGCTGATCATGATCGCGCTGCGGCGCAGCCGCGAGCTGGCGCTCCTGCGGCTGGTCGGCGCCACGCCCCGCCAGGTCCGCTCGATGGCCCGCTGGGAAGCGGTGCTGATCGTGCTCATCGGCCTCGGGGTCGGGCTGGCCATCACCGCGTCGGCGCTGCTGCCGCTCAGCCGCACGCTCGACGCCGGCCTCCCGTACGTGCCCGTCCGCCCGCTGGCCGCGATCCTCGGCATCACCGTCGTCCTCGCCCTCACGGCGCTGTCGCTGCCGACGCGGCGCGCCCTGCGCCAGCGGCCGATCGAGGCCATCGGCACCCGTGAGTAGCGCGCGGCGACCCTGTTCGCGACACGCCGGTTCTGAGAGGCTCGCGCCGGTCATGAGCTCCGCCATGCCCGAACCCGTCGATCGCGGTGCGACGCTCGCCGACCGCCTGCTCGTGCCGTTCGCCGAGCGCTCGCCGGCCGAGCAGGCGATCGGCGGTCTCGTCATCCCGGTGCTCTTCGGCGCGGTCTGCGGCGTCGTCCTCGGATGGTCCGCGGCGGCCTACTGGGTGCTGCAGCTCGTGGCCGCGCTCGGCGGCGTCGCGGCCGGCTTCGAGCATCGTGGGGCGCGGGCCGGCGCCGTGCGCGGCGTCGTCGGTGGGCTGCTGTTCGGCGCCGGCGTCCTGCTCGGCCACGCGGTCGCCGGGACCGACGCGACCATCGACAGCGCCGCTCCCGCGTTCCTGCCGGTCATCACTGCGGTCCTCGGCTCCGCGTTCGGGGCCGCCGGAGGGGCGCGCCGTCGCGCGTACGACGCCGGGCGCCCGGCCCTCTGAACGCCGGCGCCGGGCGCCGCCCGCCCTCAGGCGCTCGCCGGTTGCAGCACCTGCTCGGCCTCCAGCTCCAGCTCCTCGACCCGCAGCCGCCGGACGGTCAGCTCGTCGATCGTCAGCTGGCGGATCGACGCCCGGTTGATCGCCAGCCGGCCGATCGCCAGCGCGCCGATCGCTCCCGCGCCGAGCGAGAGCGCGGCGACGGCCATCGGGGCGCGCAGCGACGGGCCGGAGATCGTCGCTCCGGTGGCGCGCAGCGGGGCGACGTCGAGGACGGACGAGGAACGGCGGGCGAACGGCATCTGAAGCTCCTCTCGGTGGCGTGCCCGCGCAGCGTCCCACTCCGGGCCGTCCGACATCGCCCGCGCAGTCCGCACGCGACCTGGGTACGTCGACCGCGTGCCTCATTTCCAGAAGATCGGCATTGCCGCGGCGCTCGCGGCCACGACGGCGCTCGCGCCCGCCACCGCGTCGGCGGCCCGCAACCCGTACACGGCCAAGGGCATCTGCGGCCCGACGTATGCCCTGGCCCAGCAGATCCCGTTGCGCTCCAACAACGGCCAGGTGCTCATGGGCCGCATCAACCTCATGTACAGCCTGGCGACCGGCAAGAGCTGCGGCGTCGTGATCAAGGCCCGCCAGATCGGCCGCCCGACCTACACCGCGGTCTCCGTCGCGCGCAAGGCGCGGCGCGTGCACTGGAAGCAGGACGCGGGTCCCTTCAGCTACTACGCCGGCCCCGTCTACGCCAAGGGCACGCCGGCGTGCGTCCGCGTCGGCGGCTTCATGAGCGTGCCCCACGGCCGCGAGGGCATCTGGGTCGAGCCGGGCTGGGAAGGCTGCTCGTAGGTCGCCGGTCAGCCGCAGCCGGCGCCCCGAGCCGCTACGGTCGCTCCGCGATGCACGCCGCCGAGATGCCCGAGCTCTCCATGCGGGACTGGGTCCGGCTCACCGGACGCGAGCCCGCGCCGTTCGGCCCGGCGAGCGACGGCATCGTGTGGCGGCCGAAGGACCGCCACGTCGGCGTGTGGGACGGCGACGAGCTCATCGCGGCCGCCGGGGTCGTGGTTGCCGAGGTCGAGGTCGCCGGGGCGGCGTTCGACGTCGTCGGCGTCGGCGGCCTGGTCGTCAGGCCCGAGTACCGCGGGCGCCATCTCATGCCGCTCGTGGCCGATCCCGTGGGGCGCATGGCGGAGGCCGCCGGACCGGACAGGGCGATGATCTTCTGCGACGAGCGGCTCGTGCGCGTCTACGAGGGCCGGGGCTACACGCGCATCGCCGACCCGGTGTGGGTCGACCAGCCGGAGGGCCGGATCGAGATGCCGATCCCTGCGATGTGGCGCCCGCTGCGCCCTGGCGCCACGTGGCCGCGCGGCACCGTCCAGGTCCGCGGCGAGCCGTTCTGAGCGGCCTCAGCCGGTCGCCACGCCGCGTCCCAGCCGTGCCGGCGTGTCGTCGTCGACCGCGGCGAAGAAGCCGCCGACCGCGTCCTCGAGGTGGTCCATCGACGCGGCGCAGTACAGCACCGGCTGGTACTGCGTGATGTCGTAGTCGAGCGCCGCCATCTCGGCGAAGTCGATCGGTCGGATCTCCATGTGGCGGAACTCCTCGATCTCGCCGTAGCTCGACAGGATGCCGGCGCCGTACGCGCGCAGCTCGCCGTCCTCGCGCAGGACGCCGAACTCCATCGTGAACCAGAACACGTCGGCGACGACCTGCAGTGCCGCGTCGGTCTCCACGCGCTGCGCCGCGCGCCCGGCCTCGCGCTTGAGCGCCGCGAAGCGCGGGCTGGCGAGCATGTTGCCGTGCCCGATCACCTCGTGGATCACGTCGGGCTCCGGCGTGTAGAGCGGCTCCGACGGATGACGCAGGTACTGCGTCGAGTGGAAGATCGCGTCGCCGAGCGACGCGTAGAACTCGCGCAGCTCGACGAGGCCCGGAGCGGGGTGGTAGGCGAAGCCGGTCAGTGGCTCCAGGCGCGCGGTCACCTCGTCGAGCTGCGGCACGCGCTCCTCCGGCAGCCCGAGCGCCGCCTTGGCCTCCAGGTACTCGCGGCACGCGTAGCGCTCGTGCTTGACGTGCAGCTCACGGCACACCGTCCGCCAGATCGCGTCCTCGCCCTCGGTGTAGGCGATGTGGGGCACCGGCTCGCCGGGGCGCCACGCCATCGCCGCGGCGGCGATCTCGTTGCGCCGCGCGCGGTAGGCCTCGTCGTTGAAGCCGGGATGGTCTCGGCCGAGGTGGACGGTGACGCTGCCGTCGTCGGATTGCGTCACCGGCGAGTACAGCTGGGCCTCTTCGAACATCGCGGTCGTGCCTCCCGGACGGGTCGCGGTTCTTCCCCTCTCCGGCAAGCAGAGCAGCGCCGCGGCTCCGTGGCAAGCGCGGCCGCCGGGGTCGGACGCGGGCCGCCCGCGCCGCGCTCAGGCCGTCGCCGGGCCCTCGGCCGGCAGCTCGACCACGAAGCGCGCGCCGCCCACCGGCGACCGCTCGATCCACACCTCGCCGCCGTGCGCCTCGGCGATCGCCCGCACGATCGCCAGCCCCAGGCCGGCGCCGCCCTGGTCGCGCCCGCGCGCGCTGTCCAGGCGCGCGAGCCGGTCGAAGACGCGCTCGCGATCCTCCGGTGCGATGCCCGGCCCGTCGTCGTCGACCAGCAGCCGCACCACGCCGTCGCGCTGCTCGGCGGACAGCCGCACGAGCCCGCCCGGGTCGGTGTGGACGATCGCGTTGCGCAGCAGGTTGCGCAGCGCCTGGGCGAGGCGGTCGGGATCGGCCTCGAGCACCACCGGCGGCACGGGCGCCAGCTCGAGGCGCCGGTCGGCTGTCGGGCGCAGGCCGTCGCAGATCCCCGTCAGGAAGTCGGGCAGGTCGATCGGCTCGGGCCGCAGGAAGCGCTCGTCCTCGGCATGGGCCAGCAGCACGAGGTCCTCGACGAGCCGGCTCATCCGGTCGATCTCCATGCGGACCGTGCGCTCGACCTCGCGCACCTCCGCGCCGCTCGGATGTTCCTCCATGGCCAGCACCTCCAGCTGCCCGCGCACGATCGTCAAGGGCGTGCGCAGCTCGTGCGACGCATCCGCGATGAACGCGCTCTGGCGGTCGAAGGCGTCCTGGAGCCGCGCGAGCATCTGGTCGAACGAGTGCGCGAGCACCCGCACCTCGTCGTGGCGCCCGTCGAGCTCCATCCGCGGGCTCAGGTCGCCGGCGTCGACGCGCTGGGCGACGCGCGCGATCCGCCGCAGCGGGTTGGCGACCCGCGACGCGACGAGCAGGCCGCCGGCGAGCGCCAGCGCCATGCCGAGCGCGCCGGCCAGCAGGAAGGCGCGCTCCATCGTCTCGCGGGCGCGCTCGGTGGGCTGGGTGGGCTCGGCCACGCCGAAGCGCACCGTCCCGGCCGGCGTGGTCTCGGTGGCGACGAGCAGCCGCACCGGCCCGACGCCGGGCAGGTGGCGGTCGCTGAACCCCGGCGCCTGCGTGAGGACCTGCCGGGCGTTGGCGGACTCTTCGCGGCGCTCGGCCGGCGTGTCGTCGGGATCGCCGCCGGCGAGGTCGAGCAGCTCGGGGACGTTGGTGACCACGGGGCGGCCGGGCGGCTCGACGAACACCACGTGCGTCGTCGGGCGGAACGACTGCGCGGCGATGTACCGGCGGGCCTCGGCGGTGATCGCGTCCGGCCGGCGCGCGTCGACCCGTGCCCGGAGCGCCTGGAGGTCCTCCCGCAGCCCGTGGTCGGTGCCGGAGCGCAGCTTCGAGATCGTCCCGCGATACACCGCGGCAAAGCCCGCGGCGAGGCAGAGGGCGACGACGCTCACGACCAGCAGCGTGATCCGCGGGCGCAGACCCGAGAGGCGCCTCACCGCGCCGCGAACCGGTAGCCGGCCGAGCGGATCGTCTCGATCGGCGCCGGCCGCCCCGGCTCGCCGAGCTTCCGGCGCAGGTAGCCGACGTACACCTCCACCACGTTGGTCTGCGGCTCGAAGTCGTAGCCCCACACGCCGTTGAGCAGCTGCGCGCGCGACAGCACCTGGTTGGGGTGGCGCATGAAGTGCACGAGCAGCTCGAACTCCTTGGCCGACAGGTGCACGTGGCGGCCGTCGCGCTGCACGTCGCGCGAGATGAGGTCGACGTCGATGCCGCCCGCGCTCAGCCGCGTCGCCTCGGGCTGGGCCGGGCTGCGCAGGTGTGCGCGCACCCGCGCGAGCAGCTCGTCGACGGCGAACGGCTTGGTCACGTAGTCGGTGGCCCCGGCGTCCAGCGCGCCGACCTTGTCGTCGACCTCGCCGAGCGCGGTCAGCATGATCACCGGCAGCGCCGGCTTCGCCGCCCGGATGCCGCGCAGCACGTCGACGCCGTCGCGCCCGGGCAGCAGCCGGTCGAGGATCACGAGGTCGACGTCCGTGCCGGTCGCGCGGTGCTCGCCGGCGATGCCGTCGGCGCACACGTCGACCTGGTAGCCCTGCGCGCGCAGGGCCTTGCCCACGAAGTCGGCGATGCCGGCCTCATCTTCGACGACGAGGATCCGCACGGCGCCCATCGTAGGGCGCCCGGCTGCTGTCACCGAGCGCGGTGCAGCTTGAGCGCCAGGGCCGGGCACGCCTTCACCGCGCGCACGGCATGCTCGTGGAGGTCGGGGCTCACCGAGCCGTGGATCATCGGATAGCCCCAGTCGTCCAGCGCGACCCGCTCGGGGAACAGCTCGGCGCAGAGCCCGTGGCCGGTGCAGGCGATCGGGTCGACGACCAGCTCCTCGGCCGGCGGGGCGTCGGGGACGGAGGTGCGCCGGGGAGTCATGCGGTGGCCGCCGCGCGGGCCGGACGGGGGAGCAGGAGCACCGGATCGGCATGGCAGCGGGCACAGCGACCGGTCCGGGCGTGCTCCTCGAAGTCGTCGCGGAACACGCGCGTCGCGGTCTCGAGCATGCGCGCGAACCCGTCCGGGTGCGCGCACGCGCCGCGGCGCTTGACCATGTCGATCCAGCGGGTCAGCCGCTCGCCGTCGCCGCGGACCGTCCGGGCGGTCGCGAAGCGCTCGACGACGGCGGCGATCGCCGGTAGGCCGTTGAAGCACGGGCCGCACTGGCCGGCGGACTCGGCGGCGAGATAGGTGGCCAGGCGGGCCGTCTCCGCCACCGGGCACGACGACGCTCCGAGGGCGACGACGACGCCGGCGCCGACCGCGGCGCCGTGGGCGCGCAGGACGGCGTCGTCGAGCGCCAGCCCGACGGCGTCCGGACGCACCCAGGCGCCGAAGTAGCCGCCGACCAGGAACGCCGTCGGCGGCTCGGTGGCGCCGCCCGCGCGGTCCAGCACCTCCGGGAGCGACGTGCCGACCGGCACCTCGTGGACCCCGGGGGCACGGACGGCGCCCGACACCGTCACGAGCATCGTCCCCGGCCGCGCGGCCGTGCCGGCCTCGCGGAACCAGGCCGCGCCGTGCCGGGCGATGAGCCCGAGGTGCGCGAGCGTCTCGACGTTCTGCACCAGGGTGGGCCGGCCGCGGAAGCCCGACTGCGCCGGGCGCGGCGGGGTGACGCGGGGGAGGGGCGGGCGGCCCTCGAGATGGGCGAGGACCGCCGTCTCCTCTCCCGCGACGTAGCCAACGGCGCTGGCGGTCAGCGTGATCCGCGGCGTGTGCCGGCTCCCGAGCTCGCCACGCTCCGAGAGCGCGCCGGCGAGCACGGCGGCGCTGTCCGGCGGCGCGGCGACCAGCACGTCCCGCGCCCCGACCGCGCGAGCGGCGCTGATCGCCCCGTCCAGGACGAGATGCGGGGTGTGGCGCATGAGGGCGCGGTCCTTCGCGCTCATCGGCTCGCCCTCGGTGCCGTTGACCACGACGACCGGCCGGCGGCGGGCCTCGGCGACCGCCGCCAGCTTCACGGCCGCCGGGAAGCCGCCGCCGCCGCGCCCCCGCAGGCCCGCCGCCTCGACGGTGGCGATGAGGTCCGGTCCCGCATCCGGCAGGGGCCCGTGGATCGCACGATGGCGGTCGAGCGTGATCGGCCCGCGGCCATGGAGGCCGGCGAGCAGGCGATCGGTCATGGCGTCGTCCTCCGTGCCGTGGTCGTGTGCTTGCCGCCCAGCAGCGACGCCGGCGTGCCCGCCTTCTCCGCCCAGCCCTTCGCCAGCGGGCCGGACGGCAGCCACACCGCGACGCCCAGGACGACGGCGACTAGCGCGGCCACGGCCCCGATGCGCCGCTGCCGCGCGATGGCGCGATCGGCCAGGCGGACCGCGACGGCGCCCAGGACCACCGCCGCGCAGCCGAGCGCGACCCACGTGACCCAGCCGGCGCGGATGTCGCTGCCGGTGCCCAGGCCGTGCAGGAAGGCCAGCGGCCAGCACGCGTAGGCGGCCCAGTGGACGGCGCGCCAGGCCCGTACGCCGATGCGTTCCCGCAGCAGGCTGGTGACGATCAGCGCCACGAGCAGGTCGAGGGCGAGCGCGCCCAGGCCCAGCCAGAGTGGGCGGTAGGTCGAGACGAACGGGATCACCACGTCGGCGATCCGGATCGGCGCATAGCCGTCGACCACCGTCGTCACGACGTGGACGGCCAGCAGCACGCACACCAGCAGCGAGACGGTGCGGTGCCAGCCGTCGACGACGAACCGCGGGAAGCGGGGCGACGCGAAGCGCTCGACGTTCACGACGCCGAGGGCGACCGACAGCGTCAGCAGCACGAGCGCCGTCGCGCCGGTGGCCCGCGTCAGGTACCAGAGGGCCATCAGGCGGCCACCGGGTCGGGAGCCCAGCCGGCGACGACGGCGACGCGCCCGTCGACCGCGACCAGCCGGGCGGGCAGGCGCCGCGCGCGCAGCCACGCGGGCGCGGCGGCGCCGAGGACGATCGCGGCGGTGGTGGCGGTGTTGGCCTCGACGCACGAGCCCGCGGCGACGGTGACCGTGCGCCACACCTCGGCGGCCGGCGCGCCGCTGCGCGGGTCGATGATGTGGTGCGCCTCGGCGCCGGCGCGCCGCCATCGCCGCTGGGTCGTGCTCGACGTCGCCAGCCCGCCGCCGCGCAGCGCGACCGCCGTCATGACCTCGTCGTCGCCGTGCCCGTCGGCGATGCCCACCGGCCACCCGTCCTCCGGCGGCGGCCCGGCGACGGCGACGTCCCCGCCGAGGCTGACCAGGACGCCGTGGGCGCCGGCGGCGCGCGCGGCGGCCGCGGCGGCGCGGTCCGCGGCCAGGGCCTTGGCCGTGGCGCCGAGGTCCAGGCGCACGCCTCGCGGCAGCCGCAGCGTGCCGCCGCGCCGGTCGAGGCGCACGGCGCGCCAGCCCGGCGCCGGTCGCGCATGCACGGGCGGGCCATCGGCGGGAAGGGCGTCGAAGTCGCGGTCGTAGCCGGCGGCGATCACCGCCGCGCCGACGGTGGGGTCGACCAGCCCGCCGGTGCGCCGGGCGGCGTGCAGCGCGGCGTCCACCGCCTCGGCCAGCAGCGGGCTGACGACCACGGGCGCGCCGGCGGCGGCGTGCACGCCCTCCAGCTCGCTGTCCTCGCGGAAGCGGCTGGCCGCGCGGTCGATCGCGAGCAGCTCGGCCTCCACGGCGGCGCGCGCCGCGTCGAGCGCGCCGTCGCCGTCGACGACCACCTGCGCCGTCGTGCCGAGGGCCGGCCAGCTGGCGGCGGCGAGGCTCATGACCCGCCGGAGACGATGACGGGAGGCTGATAGGTGGGCGCCGGCGCCGGGGTGTACACGGGCGCCTGGTCGTAGCGATGGCGGTGGTGCGGACGGGCCGCGGGGACGGCGTCGTCGCCGCCGGCGGCCGGCGCCTGGTCGTCGCCGGAGGTGCCGGTGGCGGGCGCGTCGTCGCCGCTGCGCGTGGGCGCCGTGACCGGCGCCGGCTGGTGGCGGGGCGGGGTCGCCTGGGCGGCCAGCGCCGTGAACCCGAGGACGAGCACCACGGCGCCGACCGCCGCCAGGCGGTTGAGCACGGCCAGCCGTCGCAGCGCCCCGTCGCGAGCGTGGATCCTCGCGTGAGGGAGGTGGGCGCGGCGGTGGCGGGAGGTGCTCACGGGATCCAGGCTGCACGCGCCCGCTGATCGTCAGCTAAGAGGTCGCTGAGAGAACGCTCATGCGGTTCTCATCGCGGGCGCAGGTGGAACCGGGACGCTTGCCCCCATGACCGCCATGCCGGAGCATCGCGCCCTGTCCAGCGGACGCCGCTGGGCGCTGGGCGGCACCGCGGGCAACGAGCTGCTCACCATCGCCACCGCGTCGGTGCTGACGCTGCTGCTGGCGGCCGAGGGCATCACGCTGCTGGACCTGGGCGCCCTGCGGACGCCGCACATGGTGCTCGGACTCGTGCTGATCCCGCCGCTGGCCGTCAAGCTCGCGAGCACCGGCTACCGGATGGTGCGGTACTACACCGGCGCCCCGGCGTACCGCGAGAAGGGGCCGCCGCTGCTGGCGCTGCGGCTGCTGGCGCCGGTGCTCGTCGCCGCCACGGCCGGGATCTTCGCGTCGGGCGTGGCGATGCTCCTGCTCGGCCACACGTCGGATGTGCTGATGCTCGTCCACAAGGGCAGCTTCATCGTGTGGAGCGGCGCGTTCGCCATCCACTTCCTCAGCTACCTCCCGCGCCTGCTCCGCTCGCTGGGGCGCGGCTGGAGCCTGGGCCGCCATCGTGCGGCCCCGGGCGCGGAGCTGCGGCTGCTGCTGGTGGCGACGGCGCTCGGCGCGGGTGTGGCGCTGGCGGTCGTGCTGCTGCCGCTGGTCACCGGCTGGCACGAGGCGCAGCTCGCCCTGCGCTGAGACGGCGGCATCCGGCGTATCGTGCCGCCATGCGCCCGGCATGCTCGATCGTGCTCGCGGTCGTGCTGCTCGCCGGATGCGGCGGCGGCGACCGGCTCTCCGGCGGTGACCTGCCGCAGGGCCCCGCCCACCTGCGCGTCTCCAGCCCGGCGTTCGTCGACGGCTCCCGGCTCGCGCCGCGCTACACGTGCGACGGGCCGGGGCAGGAGCCGCCGGTCACCGTGGGGACGACGCCGGCACGGACCCGCGAGCTGGCCGTCGTCGTCTCCGACCCCGACGCGCCGCGTGGCACGTTCGTGCACCTCACGCGCTACGGCATCCCGCCGCGCGGCGACGGTGCGCTCGACGGCGGCCGCGTGGGGCGCAACAGCGCCGGCGGCACCGGCTGGACGCCGCCGTGCCCGCCGCCCGGCGACGACCCGCACCGCTACGTCTGGTCGGTCTACGCGCTGGCCGACCCGTCCGGGCTCGACGCGGGAGCCGAGCCCGGACGGGTCGCCGACGCCCTGAAGCACGATGTGCTGGCCAGCGGGACCATCACGGCGCGCTACGGGCGCTGACCCCGTGCCGCCTCAGGTGGGCGCGTGGCGCTCGGCGCCCGTGGCCTCCAGCTCGTCGTGCAGGTGGCGGCCGACGCCGCGGTCGGGCCGCGAGATCAGGAAGTAGACGAGGCCGACCACCGCGATCACCACGATCACCGACAGCGTGATCCAGTCGAGGTTGAAGTACGCCCGCGGGCTGGACAGGCCGCTCGGGAACGCCACGTTGATGAACATGAGCCCGAGGTAGGCGGCCCCGATGATCGACACCGGCCAGCCCCAGCGCCCCAGCGTGAAGCTGCCCTCCGGGATCCAGCCGCGCGCCCGCGCCACGATCGAGGCGATGACCGTCAGCAGGAACGAGAGGTAGATGCCGCTGACGCCGAACGACACCAGCGCGACGAGGCCGTTGGTGTCCGCCGGATAGGTGATGAACCAGATGTGGACGTCCTTGCTCGGCGACGGGAACACGAGCAGGGTGAACAGCACGGTCACCACGACGCCCGCCAGCAGCGCGTTGACCGGGGTCTTGAAGCGGTGGTGCACGCGGCCGATCCAGTTGGCCGCGGGCAGCGCGCCGTCGCGGGCGTAGGAGAACGCCAGGCGGCTGCCGGCCCCCTGCACCGACGTCCCGCAGGAGAAGAACGCGAAGATGATCAGCAGCAGGAGGAAGTCCTGCATGCCCTCCGACAGCTGGCCGAGGATGAAGGGCACGCCGCCGCCGTCGACCGTCGCGCCGACGGCGTTGTTCTCCGGCATCGCCAGCAGCAGGGCGGCGGTCAGCACCAGCGACGCGATGCCGCCCCAGATCAGCGCCAGGCGCATCGCGCGCGGCACGCTGCGGCCGGCGTCCTTGGTCTCCTCCGAGATGTCGCCGGCCGACTCGAAGCCGTAGAAGATGTACACCGGCGCGAGCACCGCGATCAGCGCGGCGGCCGGGAACCACGTGCCACCGAAGTCGAGGCTCAGGGGGTTGCTCGAGGCGTTCTCCACGCCCTGGCTCGAGAACAGGAACCCGATGTCGTGGTGGAAGCCGTGGAGCAGCAGGATCAGCGCGATCCCGAACGTGCCGACGATCTCGACGTAGACGCCGAACTGCGCGACGCGGCCCATCACCCGCGCGCCGGTGATGTTCAGCGTCGTCTGGATCGACAGCAGGATCAGCGTGACCACCAGGATGGTCCCGTGGCTGGTCGGGTCGAGGTTCCAGCCGAACCAGTTGTGGGTGAGCGCCGCGACGTAGGTGACCGCGCCGGTGTCCACCGAGGCGACGGTGACCAGCAGCGCGATGCCGTAGAACCAGCCGACGAACCACCCGTACCCGGGGCCGACCGAGAACTTCGAGTACTGGTACAGCGCGCCGGCGACCGGATAGTGGCTGGCCAGCTCGCCGAAGACGAGCGCGACGAACAGCATCCCGGCGACCGGGATCAGCGTCAGCCACAGGTAGGCCGGCCCGCCGGTGCCCACGCCAAGCAGGAACAGCGAGTAGATGCCCACCATGGGCGAGAGGTAGGTGAACGCGACCGAGAAGTTCGCGAACAGGCCGAGGACGCGGCTGAGCTGCGGCGTGTAGCCGAGGCTGGCGAGGCGCGCGTCGTCGACGTCGGTGGCAGGAGCGGCCGCCGGAGCGCTGCTGGAGTCCATCGTCTCCTCCTCTGGGACGGGTGGCGCGAATCTCCTCGATCCGCGCCACCCGCGTCAAGCCCCAGCCGTGCCTACTTCAGCGCGGCGTAGCCGGATGCGTCCCAGATCACGTCGGCGATCGCGGCGTACCCGTTGTCGAACGGGTGGATGTCGCGCAGCGGCGTGCAGATCGCGATCTGCGAGCAGACCGAGGCCGCCTCGCTCGGGTAGCCGGCGCCGTGGTTGATCGTGTTGAACGGGTCGGCGAAGAAGGCGCCGTGCTGCGCCGCGACGCCGGCCATCGCCGGGTTGAAGCCCTGCGTGATCAGGTCGTCGCCGCCCGGCAGCGTGAACTGCGGGTTGTAGAGGCCCATCACGATGATCTCGGTCGTCGGCGCCGCGGCCCGGATGCGTGCGAGCATCGAGCCGAGGTTCTGGGCGACGTGGCCGATGGTGAGCGGCGCGCGGGTCTGGATGCACTGCAGGTCGGCCAGCGTGCCGTCGCCGAACTCGGCGGCGCACTGGCGCTGCGTGGCGAGCAGGTCGTTGGCGCCGATGTTGATGGTCACCGGGCTGGTGTTCTTGCTGTGCGCCTGGAGGAACGCGATCGCGTCGTCCATCTGCGAGCCGGTGTAGGGGTGGTGCAGCCAGGGCGACGGGAAGCCGTTGCCGGTGGCGCAGGTGCCGGGCGTCGGGCCGCCGTTGATCATCGAGTCCGACGTCTCCCCGGGGCAGCCGTCGTTGACGGTGACGATGCCCTTGCTGAGCTGCTGCAGGCGGCTGGCGAACACGTCCACGTAGCCGGTGTTGAACGTCGACGGGTCGATGGCGGGCAGCTCAGCCGCGAACTTCGCCTGCTGATAGCCGTAGGCGAGGGAGTCGCCCAGGGCCAGGTAGTAGGCCTTGGGCGGCGTGAGGTTGGACGGCGCCTGATCGGCGCTGGCGACGGGGACGCACGCAAGCGCCGCGGCGAGGGCGGTGCACAGCAGGGACAGCAGGCGCCAGCGGCGCCGGGACGGGACGAGCACGGTCTTCTCCTGGTGTGGCGGAACGGGACAGGGCGGCAGGGCCGCGTCTCCTCCGCGCGTCAACTCAGGCCTGCGTGCCGGCGCGAACGTACTCCTCGGTTGCACCACATGCAAGAGCGCTGTTCGCCGGCGAAATGGTGCGGCGTCCCTACGACGGCGGCGCCGGCGTGGCGATCAGCTCGAGGCGCAGGCGGCCGGTGCCGTCGTCCACCGGGTAGGTGATGTCCTTGAAGGCGACGACGCCCGTGCCGCCGCCCGACTGCGCGGCGCCCGCGCCGCGCTGCCAGCCGCCGATCACCAGCTCGTTCGGCGCGTCGCCGTTGCCGTACTCGACCTCGACGCCCGGCGCGCCGTAGAGGTACGAGAGCTCCAGCGCCCAGGCGTGGGACTCCACGACGTCCGAGCCGCCGCACTTGCCGCCCGTCGAGGCGGTGCTCAGCCGCTCGGCCTCCGACGGGCGCTGCACCGTGTGGAAGCGGATGTTGATGCCCGGGTCGGGACCGCCCGGGTCCTGGGCCGGCATCGTCAGCGCGTCGACCGCCACCGTCCAGGGCGTGCTGACCCCGACGCTGTCGATCGAGATCGTCGACGTCGTGCCGTCCGGCAGGCACGGCTGCTCATAGCTCATGTGGTCCTCGAACGTCTGCCAATCGACGACGCCCTGGCCGCTGAGCGACGTCGGCGCGCCGGTCAGCGGGAACGCGCCGTCGAGCATCATGTGGCTGCTGCCCGTCGAGGGGGGGTTGAACTGCTGGTTGATGTCCGACAGGACGTGCAGCGAGAGGGTCGGCTCCTGGTGGAAGTCGACGTTCCACCGGAACCCGGCCACCTTCGGCACGGCCCAGTCGTCGTAGAAGCGCGCGTCGAGGAAGCTGGCCCCGAACGCCGCCTGCACCCGTGCGATCGCGTCGGCCTGGCCCGTGCGCTGGATCTGCAGCCCGAAGCCGGGGATGCGCTCGGTGTTCAGCGCGAGCCGGTAGGTCGCGATGCCGTCCTTGTCGGTCTTCTTGCAGCCGGCCTCGGGGCAGATCTCGGTGCCGTACTGCTGCAGGCCGTTGACCGACCACACCACCGGCACGTTCGGCACACCGCCGTACTTCGGCATCTCGAACCCGGCGAGCTTGCCGCAGCGGACGAGCTCGTCGGGGAGGTGGGCGTAGTTGAACACCCGCATCCGCATGACCAGCTCGTGGCCCTCGCCGGCGGCGTGGTTGTAGTGGGCCTCCACGACCTGCGGGTCCATCGACTGGACGTCGATGTCGAGCGCCAGGAGCATGCCGTGGACCATGTCCTCGTACTGCGCCGCCTTGGCCACGACCGCCGCGGTCTTGCGGAAGATGCGTCCCGCGGACGACTTGTAGAGGTACTTGAGGACCTTGCCGGCGCCGCTGCGGTAGGCGCGCGCGAGCAGCGAGCGCTTGGCGGCCTCGAGCACCGGGGCGGTGGCCTTGCCGAAGATCGTGCCGCCGACGCCGTCCATGCCGCCCTTCTTGACGTAGTCGGCGACGTCCTGGCTGGCGATCAGCTGCTCGCAGCTCGGGAGGCCGGCGGCGCGGGCGGCCGGAGCGGGCGCGAGCGAGGCCGCGGCGGCGGCGCGGGCATGGCCGAGACCGCCGACGTTGGCCACGTACTGGGCGACGGACACCACCACGAGCTCGGCGGAGAGCGGGTCGAGCTTGGAGCTGGCGCTGAGCTTCCGCGCGGGGTCGTGACCGCCGGCCCGTCCCAGCTCGCGCAGGACCCACGCGCCGGGCGGGTCGTGGCGGTGGGCGTGCTTGGTGGCGACGCGCAGCGTGCCGCGCAGCGCCGCCGCGAGCTGGTCGCCCGTGAGCGCGCCGTCCGCGCCGTGGATGCCGCCGGCCTGCAGCACCGCGGCCAGCTGGTCGACGGTCATCGTCCGGTGGTCGGCCAGCCGCTGGCCGAGCAGGTCGAGCTCGAAGTCGTAGAGCTGCACGGTGTGGGCGGCGCTGCGGGCGCGGACGACGGGGCGCCCGTTGGGCCGGATCACCGACACGCCGACCGCGCGCATGACGCGGACCAGCGCGCGATGCCGCGCCTTCGCGGTCTTCGCGGACCGCACGGCGTGGACGACGCGCTTCGCCGTCGCCTGCGGGCCCTTGCCGTGGCCGTGGCCGTGGTGGTGGCGGTGCTTGGCCAGCGCCGCCGGCGCGAGCACGAGCACCGCGATGGTCAGGACCGTGCAACCCACCAGGAATCTGCGCATCACTGCGCACGAGCCTAGAGGACGGGGGCTCCGGCGCAAGTCGCAACCGGCCGGCATGTCCGCGCACGGGGGGTGGTGAGGCGTGGCTCAGCAGCGCACGTCGGCGCGGAACATCGCCGTCTGGGCGGCGGTCCGGTAGCCGGGCAGCGGCAGCGCGACCCTGATCCCGTCCGGCTTGTAGCCGTAGCGCAGGAACGCCTTGCCGGCGCGCGCGTAGATGGCCACGCCGCCGCGCCGGACGCGGCGGCGCTCGTGGCGGTCGCTGCGCGCCACCACGTCGCCGGCGCCCGCGCCGAGGATCCAGCGGACCTCGGGGATGAGCTTGTGGTTGGGCAGCGACACCGGCCCGCAGCGCCGGGCCGCCCGCACCGCGGGGTCGTGCAGCAGCGTGGAGAGCGACTGGTGGTAGTCCTGGCGGAACTGCAGCTCGTCGGTGAACTTCGACGGCGTGACATGCGTGACCGTGAACAGGGCCGCGTAGACGACGAGCAGGCCGGCGATCGCCGCCCACCCCTGGCGGACGCGGTCGCCCGGCGGCAGCAGGGTCCAGCCGGCCACGCCGACGCCGGCGTAGATCATGATCACCAGCGCCGGCACCGTGAGATAGCGCTGCACGACCGACGCGCCGCCCGCGATCAGCAGCACGAACGTCACCAGCCCCAGGACCAGCAGCGCCAGCGGCACCGTGCCCCGCCGGCGGCGCAGGAGCACGGCGGCGACGAACCCGGGCACCGCGGCGAGCAGCACCGGCGTCTTGTCGAGGCTGCGCAGGATCTCGAAGATGGTCTGCGGCAGCAGCCCCGTCGACTCCTGGCGCCCGAGCTCCTCGGCCAGGCCGCTGGTGTGCCGCAGCGAGAAGAGCGGGTTGCCGGTCACCGCGGTGTCGACCAGCGTCCAGACCACCGGCCCGATCGCCGTCAGCGCGGCGAAGCGGACGCGCTCCGGCCAGCTCGCCGGCACGGCCATCCACAGGAAGTACGCGCCCGACAGCAGCCACGCCTCGGGTCGCAGGAGGCCGGCCGCGGCGAGCAGGAGGAAGACCGGCTGCCCGCGCCGCGGGCGCTCGGCCTCCAGCACCGCCGCCCACAGCACCAGCGCGACGTAGGGGATGTCGACGTAGGCGCGCAGGGCGAGGAACGGGAAGTCGAAGCGCGTGCAGAGCAGCAGCACGGCGACGACGCCGACCAGGCGCGTGAACGACACGGCGGCCAGCCGGTAGAGCCCCGCGGCCAGCGCCACGAACGACAGGACCGTCGCGCCGACCATCAGCCGGTCGGCGCCCTGGCCGAACAGCGCGAGCAGCGCGCCGAAGGCGATCGCCAGCGGGTGCTCGGTCGGCGCGCGGTAGGCCTCGAAGCTCGGGCTCGTCCCGTGCAGCAGCTCGCGGCCCCACAGCAGCGAGTAGTAGGAGTCGTAGTTCGGATACGTCGGGTAGACGAGGACGCCGACGATGCCGACCGTGACGAGCGCCGCCACGGCCAGCAGCCCCCAGCGCGGGGTTTGCGCGGTCCTCATCGCGCGGCCCGCCGGGCGATCACGCGCCGGTAGAGGTCGACGGTCTGCTCGCCGATCGTGTCCCACGCGTACTCGTGGCGCGCCAGGCGCCCGGCGGCCGCGCCGAGGCGCTCGCGCGCGGCGTCGTCGGCCAGCAGGCGCACCAGCGCGTCGTGCAGCGCCGCGGGGTCCTCCGGCGGCACGAGCTCGGCGCCGCCCTGCCGGCCGATGTCGGCGAACGCGCCCACGTCGGTCGCCAGCAGCGCCCGGCCGAAGGGCAGGACGCTGAAGAGCACGCCGGAGGCCTCGATGTGGCGGTAGGGCATGACGACGAGGTCGGCGCGCCGGAACCACGCGGGCAGCTCGGGGTCGGTGATGAACCGCGGCACCAGCCGCACGTTCGGCGATCGCGCCGCCAGCCGCTCCAGCTCGCCCGTCGGCATCTTCGGCAGCCCGACGACCCACAGCTCGGCGTCCTCGACGCCCTCCCAGGCCCGCAGCAGGACGTCGATCCCGTGGTACGGCCGCCACACTCCCAGGCACAGCACGACCTTGCCCTCGACGGCGGCCAGCTCGGGCGGCAGCGGCCGCTCGCCGGGCTGGCCGACGAGGTAGTCGAACGCGCCGTGGGGGATGACCTCGACGCGCTCGGCGGGCACCCCGAGCTCGCTGACCAGGCGCTCGCGGCCGGACTCCGTGTGGACGACCACCGCGTCGGCGCGCTCGTAGAGCCGGCGCCGGCCCCAGTCGCCCGCGGGCGACGGCTCGCGCGGCATCAGCTCGTGCGCGGTGAAGACCACCGGCACGTCTCTGGGCAGCAGCAGCGGGTCCAACCCCTGGATCGGCAGCCACTGGACGTGGACGAGGTCGGCGCGCCGGGCGCCGCGGCGCCAGGCCAGCATCTCGGGAACGTGCTCGGCAAGCTTGGCGATCCGGCCCGCCCGCGAGCCCGCCGGCGCGCGCGCCGCCAGCCGGTAGAACGGCTCGCGGACGGCGTAGCCGGGCTCGCGCGGCACCGACCCGTAGCCGAACGGCCCGGTGACCAGCTCGACCTCGGCGCCGGCGCGCGCGAGCGCCCCGCAGAGCTGGTGGTCGTAGTTGGGGCCGAACGCCGAGGGGTCGACCACCTGCACGCGCAGGCGCGGCCCCGGGTCCGTCGTGCTCGCCGGCGTGGCCATCGGCAGCGCTCAGCGCGAGCTCGCGCGCACCATCACGCAGTCGAACTCGAGCACCCGCGCCGTCGCCGACTGGCGGCTGACCGGGTAGAGGGCCGTGATGTCGAAGCCGGCCTCGCGGTAGGCGGCCACCGCCTCGGCCATGTCGGGCATGCCCTCGTAGATCTGCAGCAGCGACACCTCGGCCTGCATCGCCACGACGTCCTGCACGCGGTCGCCGAGGCCGGCGAAGACCTCGAGGTCGTAGCCCTGCGTGTCGAGCTTGAGATAGGGGCGGACCTCGTCCGCCGGCCCGGGGAGGACGTCGTCGAAGATCGTCTCGAGCCGGTGCAGCTCGACCTCGGACGTCGTCGCCTCGCGCAGCTGGGCGTAGCGCTTGCGCCCGAAGCGCGTCGGCGTCAGCACGGAGCTGAGGGTGCCCGGGACGACGTTGATCGTCGTGGTCCCGTCCTCGCGGCCGAGCGCGTACGGGTAGGCGGTCCACCGGCCGTCGGCGGCCGCGGTGGCCTGCAGCTCGGCGAAGACGTCGGCCACCGGCTCGAAGGAGACGATGTGGCCGGTGTAGCCGGCGCGGCGCAGGGCCAGGCCGTACTGGCCGCGGTTGGCGCCCACGTCGAGCACGCAACCCACCCGATATTGGGTCAACAGCGACGCGATGTGCTCGGCGACGGCGAAGCGCGTGAGGGCCTTCTCGACGGCCGGCCAGTCGCGGCGCGCCGCCTCGGGTCGGGTGAGCAGCAGCGCCCCCGGTCCGAGCTTCCGGAGGTCCACGCCGAGCGCCCGCAGGCCCCGGGCCACCTGTCTGCGCAGAGCGGGCCGCATGTCGGTGCTCGACTCTAGACTGGCGCAGGTGATCACGGTCGGCCCGCCCCAGGAGCGGTGACGGTGGCGGGCGCACGGACGGCGCCCCATGCGGGTTCGAGACCCGCCCTCGACGGCGTCGCCCTCGGCGACGACGGCACGCTGCGGCTCTCCGGCCGGGCGCCGTCGCCCGTGGACGGCGCGACGCTGGTCCTGCGCGAGCGCCGCACCGGCGGCGAGCGGCGGGCCGAGGCGCGCTTCGCCGCCGACGGCACCTTCACGGCCTCCGTCGACCTCCTGGCCGGCGGCACGCCGGCCACCGACGCCGAGCGCTCGTGGGCGGGGACCTGGGACTGCCTGCTGGCCGGCGCCGGCCAGCCGCTGGGCACGCCCCTGGACGAGGCGGGCGCCCGCCGGCGCGGGCCCGTCGTGCTCGCCGGCGCCGACGCCGCCTTCGATGCCCGGGCGGTGCGCGGTCCCGGTGGGGCCGTCGCCCTGCGGATCCGCCCGCTGCCCGAGGTCCGGCGCGTCCTCGTCGACCCGACGACGCTGCAGGTGGAGGGCACGCTCCCGCCGCTGCGCGGGCGCTCGGGCGGGCGCATGCGCCTCGTGTGCCGCAGCCGCGGCACCGGCGAGGAGCGGACGGGGGAGGCCCGCCGCACCGAGGGGGGCTTCGCCGCCGCGCTCGACCTCACGTCGCTGCTGCAGGGCGCCGCCGAGCGCGACGCGTGGGAGCTGGCCCTCGACGTGCGCGGCGTCCCCGGGCGCCTGCCCTTGGCCGTCCGCACCGGCGAGCTGGCCGCCAAGCCGCAGGCCGCCGGCTACCCCGAGCGCGAGCTGCACGCCCACGGGGTCGAGCGGCTCGTGCGCCCGTTCCTGAGCCGGCGCGGCGTCCTGAGCGTGCGCGTCGTCGCCCCGCAGCAGGTCGCGGCCCCGCCCGAGGAGGAGCGGCGCTGGCCGACGTGGGCGCGCTTCGCCACGCCGCTGCTGCGCACCGTGCGCTTCGCCGCGGTGCGCATCGCGGCGCACCGGATCCGGCGCCGCCCGCCGCTGCCGCCGCCCGCTGCGGGCGAGCGGACCAAGGTCTTCTTCTTCCTCTACCACGCCTATGGCATGGGCGGGACGATCCGCACCGTCCTGAACCTCGCCGGCGAGCTGGCGCGCGACCACGACGTCGAGGTCGTGAGCGTCGTGCGGCGCAGGGAGGAGCCGTTCTTCCCCATCTGCGACGGCGTCCGCGTGACGACGCTCGACGACCAGCGCGCGGAGCAGCGGCGCCCGTGGCGCCGCCGGGTGCTGGATCGGCTGCCCAGCACGTTGATCCACGACGAGGACTGGGTCTTCCACGAGAGCTCGGTGCGCCAGGACGTGCTGCTCGCGCACAAGCTGAGGTCGCTGCCGCCGGGCTCGGTGGCGGTCGGCTCGCGCCCGGCGATCAACATGCTGCTCGGGCGACTGGCGCCCCCCGGCGTCCTGACCGTCGGCCAGGAGCACATGAACTTCCACGCCCACCGGCCGGGCCTGGCGCGCGCGATGCGCCGCGACTACCGGCGGCTGGACGTGCTGACCGTGCTCACCGATGCCGACCGGCGCGACTACGCCGAGCAGCTCGAGGGGGCGCCCATCCGGGTGGTACGGATCCCGAACGCGCTGCCGCCGCTGCCGGGCGCGGTGTCCGCGCTCGACCAGCCGGTCGTCGTGGCCGCCGGACGGCTGACGACCCAGAAGGGCTTCGACCTCCTCATCGACGCGTTCGCCGCGGTGGTGCGCGTGCATCCCGAGTGGACGCTGAGGATCTTCGGCTCCGGGATGAGCCGCGAGGAGCTGCGCCAGCAGATCGTCCAGCGGGAGCTGTACAACAACGTGTTTCTGATGGGCCGCACGCAGCACCTCGGGGACGAGCTGTCCCAGGCGTCGATTTTCGCGATGAGCTCGCGCTACGAGGGCTTCGGGATGGTCATCATCGAGGCCATGAGCAAGGGGGTGCCGGTCGTGAGCTTCGACTGCCCACGGGGACCGGGGGAGATCATCGACGACGGGAGGGACGGCCTGCTGGTGCCGGAGCAGGATGTGAACGCGATGTCCGCGGGGCTCCTGCGGCTCATCGAGGACGAGCCGCTGCGCCGCCGCCTCGGTGCCGCCGCGCTGCAGACCGCTCGCCGCTACGACGTCGAGCGCATCGCCGTCGCCTGGCGCGAGCTGCTCGCCGCACCGGCGGGGGAGCCGGCGCGTGGCTAGCGCCGTCGCGGTCCCCGCGCCCTCGGCGATCCTCTTCGCGACGGTCCCGGCCATCGACGGCGGCCCCGCGGCGTGCCTGCCGGCCGACGGCGGCCGGACGCTGCTCGAGCGGCTGCTGGCGCAGCTGCGGGCCGTCGGCGTGCGCCGCGCCTGGGTCGTCACGCGCTCGGAGTGGCAGGACGAGGTCGGCCGCGCGGCGACGTCCGGCCTCGACGTGGTCGTGCGCACCTCCGCCGACGTCGGCGAGGACCTCGAGGCCGTCGCGGAGGTGGCGCGCGCCGTCGACGGCCAGCTGCTGGTCGGCATCGGCGACGTGCTGATGCACCAGCGGCCGCTGGCGGTGCTGCTCGCCGACCCGCGCATCCGCTCCGGAGTGCTCGTCACCACCGCGCGCGGGCGGGCCGGCCAGGCCTTCCGCGTGCGTGCGTCGAAGGGCCGCCTCGTCGGCGCCGACTCGGCGTGGCATCGCACCCACAAGCCGACCGGCTACCAGCTGGGCTTCGCCATCATCGACCCGGCCGACCGCGACGAGATCGCCGCGGCCATCGGCCGCATGGGGGAGATCGCCCGCGAGCCGCGGCCCGAGGGCTGGGCCGAGGAGCTCGAGCGCAAGGTCGCGGTCTGGCGCGTGTCGGCGGCCAACCGCGAGGCCGCCGAGGCCGAGGAGGCCCGCGAGGCGGCCGCCGAGGCCGCTGCGGGCCACGGGTCCGAGGCCGACCAGCGCGCCGCGGCGCAGGAGCGCGTCCATGCGCAGGAGCGCGCCTCCGCGGCCGGCCTCGCCTCGGACGCCGGCGGGCCGCTCGTCGACTCCGACACCGTCGCGGGCACCGACGACGGGGACACCGGCGAGGTGCCGCTGGCGCTCTCGCCCGAGGGCGAGGAGCGCGTCGCGCACCGGGCCCGGGTCGCCGAGCAGGATCCGATGCCCCTGCTGGTCGTCGCGCTCGTGCGCTCCGGCGTCCGCCTGACGCCCGGCTACCTGCGCGCCTTCTTCCAGGCGCGGCCCGTCTCCCGCGAGGGCGCCACGCACGCCCTCGCCGTGCTCGCCGAGCGCGACGAGGACAAGCTGGCGCTGGCGTCGGCGGTCAAGGCCAGCGACGGCTTCTTCACCACGTTCTTCGTCAGCCCGTACTCGCGCTACATCGCGCGCTTCGCCGCGCGCCGCGGGTGGACCCCGAACGGGATGACCACGGTCTCGATGCTCATCGGGATCCTCTCGGCGCTGGCGTTCGCCACCGGCTCCCGGGCTGGCCAGATCGCCGGCGCGCTGCTGCTGCAGGCGGCGTTCACGGTCGACTGCGTCGACGGTCAGCTCGCCCGCTACACGCTGCGCTTCTCCAAGCTCGGCGCGTGGCTGGACTCGATCTTCGACCGCTCGAAGGAGTA
This sequence comes from Baekduia sp., assembly GCA_035765735.1. Lineage (GTDB taxonomy): Bacteria > Actinomycetota > Thermoleophilia > Solirubrobacterales > Solirubrobacteraceae > Baekduia. The sequence continues at coordinate 226,853 of DASTWY010000006.1, forward strand.
CGTCGCCTACGCCGGCCTGGCGGTCGGCGCGGCGCGCGGCTTCGACCAGCACGTCTGGACGCTCGCCGCCGCGGCGCTGACGCTGCAGACCTTCCGCCACATGCTCGGCTTCGCCTTCGACGGCTCCCGCCACGAGAAGCTGCACGCGCTGCCGCGCCTGCCGCTGGAGCGCTCCGACGACCACCCGGCACGGCCGCCGGAGCCCCCGCCGGGAGCGCCGCTGGGCGCGGGCGGCGCGGCGCTGGCCGTCGCGCCGGCGCCCGCCGTGGCCGTGCCCGAGGCGCCGCCGGCGCCCAAGCCGCCGCTGGCCATGCGGCCGATCCGCCTGCTCGCCAGGCTGGATCGCTACAAGCCGGTGCGCTGGGCCCGGCGGATCTGGCTGCTGCCGATCGGCGAGCGCTTCGCGCTCATCTCGCTGACGGCGGCGATCTGGACGCCGCGCACCACGTTCATCGCCCTGCTCGTCTGGGGCGGCGCAACCGCGATCTGGGGCGTGACGGGCCGCGTCCTGCGCTCGGTGGGCTCATGACCGCTGCGAAGATGCCGACGATCGTCCACAACTACCGCGACGACGGGCCGCTGGCCACGTGGCTGCAGCGGCGGCTGCCGCTCGGTGAGCGGATCGACCCGCTCGCGCTGACCATCATCGGCATGCTCGCCCTCGGGCTCGTGCTGCTGAGCGCCGACGAGGTCGGCGCGCTCGCGGTCGGCGCGGCCGCGGTCTTCGTCATCCTCGCGGCCGGTGCGGGGGCCACGGAGGCGCGCAGCCGCCTGGCGTGGATGTGCCCGCCGCTGCTGCGCGGCTTCGAGTACGCCGTGATCATCCGCGTCACGGCGATGGCCGCCGGCGACGCGATGCCGGCCTGCTACGCGCTGCTGGGCGTCCTGGCCCTGCACCACTACGACATGGTCTACCGGCTGCGGCACCAGAGCGCGCCGCCGCCCGCGTGGATCAACGCCGTCGGCGGCGGCTGGGACGGGCGCGTCCTGCTGGTCGTCGTCCTCGGCCTCATCGGCGGCGACGTGCTCACCGTGGTGCTGATCGCGGTCGCGGCGGGGCTCGCCGTGATCTATGTCACGGAGAGCGTGAACGGCTGGCGTCGTTACAGTGCCGCAAGCGCCACGGGCGCGTCCGTGGACTTCGACGACGAAGGGCTGGAGCAGGGTTGATCGGAATGGTGCTGGCCGCAGGTGCGGGACGGCGGCTGCTGCCGCTGACCGAGGACCTGCCCAAGACGCTGCTGCCCGTGGACGGCGAGGAGACGATCCTCGACATCGCGCTGGGCAACCTCGCCTCCGTCGGCATCGAGAAGGTCGTCGTGATCGCCGGCTACGCGGCGCACCGCATCGAGGAGCGTGAGGCCGCGCTGAGCGAGCGCCACGGCGTCGAGCTCGAGATCGTGCTCAACGACAAGGCCGAGGAGTGGAACAACGCGTACTCGCTGTGGCTCGCGCGCGACCACTTCGCCAAGGGCGTCCTGCTCTGCAACGGCGACACCGTGCACCCCGCGTCGGTCCAGGAGTCGCTGCTGGCCGCGCGCGGCATCGGCGACGTCCTGCTGGCCACCGATCAGGAGAAGTCGCTGGGCGAGGAGGAGATGAAGGTCCTCCTCGACGACGGCGGCGCGCTGCAGCGGATCAACAAGGCGCTCGACCCGGCGACCGCCGCGGGCGAGTACATCGGCGTCACGCTGATCGAGCCCGCCGCCGCCGGTCCGCTGGCCGATGCGCTGAAGACCACGTGGGAGCGCGACCCGCAGCTGTACTACGAGGACGGCTACCAGGAGCTCGCCGACCGCGGCGGCTCGGTCCACGGCGTGCCGATCGGCACGGTCTCGTGGGTCGAGGTCGACGACCACGCCGACCTGGCGAGGGCCCGGGACATCAGGTGCCGCTCCTAGCCCGGATGGTGGCCTCGCCGCTGACGGTCGACGTCCGCGACGGGGCCATCGAGGCGCTTCCGGCGCTGCTCGCCGACAGCCGGATCTCGCCCGAGGGCCAGATCGCGGTCGCCGTCGGGCCCGGGCAGGGGGAGAGGGTCGTCGCCTCGCTGGGCCCCGCGCTGGCCAAGGCGGGCATCCACCGGATCGACGCCGGCACGGTCACGGCGGCCCGCGAGCTGGCCGACGACCTGCGCCAGGGCCATTACGACGCGGTGGTGGCGATCGGCGGCGGCCGCACGCTCGACGTCGCCAAGTACGCGGCGAGCCTGGTCGGGATGCCCAACGTCGCGGTGGCCACGAGCCTCGCGCACGACGGCATCGCCTCGCCGGTGGCCTCGCTGGAGCACGACGGCCACAAGGCCTCCTACGGCGTGCAGATGCCGCTGGCCGTGCTCGCCGACCTGGGCTACGTCCGGCGCTGCCCGCGCGCGCTGCTGGCCGCGGGCCTCGGCGACGCGCTCAGCAACCTCAACGCCGTCGCCGACTGGGAGCTCAGCGGCGCCCAGACCGGCGAGCCGGTCGACGGCTTGGCCGTCGCGATCGCCCGCTCCGCCGCCGAGTCGCTGCTGCACCGGCCCGACGAGCTCGTCACCGACGACTTCCTGACGACGCTGGCGCACGCGCTCGTGCTCGGCGGGCTCGCGATGGCGGTGGCGGGCAGCAGCCGGCCGTGCAGCGGCTCGTGCCACGCGATCGCCCACGCGCTGAACGTGGTCGCGCCCGGCGACCGCTTCCACGGCGCGGAGGTGGCCGTCGGCGCCCTGTTCTCCTCCTGGCTGCGCGACGACCCCAACGTCGAGGCCCTCGACGCCTGCCTGCGCCGCCACGGCGTGCCGCGGCTGCCCGCCGACCTCGGCGTCACCGACGAGCAGTTCGCCGCCGCCGTCGAGCAGGCGCCCGTCATGCGCGCCGACCGCTACACGGTCCTCTCTCAGCTGCAGCTCTCGGGCGACGACGTCCGCGCCCGCGTGCGGGAGTACGTGCGTGCCTTCGATCGCTGAGCTGCGCGCGGTCGTCCAGCCCCCCAGCGTCATCGAGCGGACCAGCGGGGAGCACTGGAGCGGCCCGCTGTACATGCGGCGGATCTCGCCGTACCTGACGCGCGTGCTGCTGCGCACGCCGCTGTCGGCGACGGCGGTCACGTGGCTGATGATCCCGGTCGGGCTGCTCGGGGCCCTGGCGCTCACGCTGCCCGGCGTCTGGTGGGCGGTCGTGGCGGTGCTGCTGATCCAGCTCGTCCAGCTGCTGGACTGCTGCGACGGCGAGATCGCCCGCTGGCGGCAGACGTTCTCGCCCGCCGGCGTCTACCTCGACCGGATCGCCCACCACACCGCCACCGCGGCGCTTCCGGCCGCGCTGGGCGTGCGCGCGGACGGGGGGTGGGACAGCCTCGGCGGCTGGACCACGGTGGGGCTCGGCGTCTCGGTGCTCGCGCTGCTGATCATGGCCGAGACGTCGCTGGTCATCGTCGCCCGCGCCGAGGCGGGCCTGCCGCTGCTGCCGGACACCGTCGCGGTGGCCGCCCCGCGCGGCGGCGTCCTGCGCCAGGCGCGCCGGGCCCTGCGCTTCCTGCCGTTCTTCCGCGTGCTCGTGCCGATCGAGGCCACGTTCCTGGCGCTGGCCGCCGCCATCGTCGACGCGGCCACCGACAGCCTCGACGGCAGCCGCGTCCTGCTGCTGTTCCTGGTCGCGGCGGCGGCGATCACCGCCGTCGGTCATCTCGTCGGCATCATGGCCTCCCAGCGGCTGCGATGACCTCGAAGCCCACTAACCTGCGGCCCGTGGAATCCGGAACCCTGCCATCCGACCCGGTCGAGGACGCCGTCGCGGCGTCCGAGAAGGGCCGGCGCGAGTTCAACCCGGAGCGGCACGTCTACGAGCCGCACAGGGTCGGCCTGCCGCCGATGGGCGCCTACCTGCGCGAGGTCTGGCGGCGCCGCAGCTTCGCCTACGAGATGTCGCGCACCACGCTGCGCGCGCAGCATTTCAAGACCGGGCTCGGGCAGCTCTGGCTGGTCCTGAACCCGCTGCTGCTGTGCGCCGTCTACTTCATGCTCGTCGACATCGTGCGCCACGGCAACCGGCCGCCGAACTACTTCGCGCACCTCGTCGCCGCGCTGTTCTTCTATCACTACTACAGCGGCGCCGTGAACCAGTCGGCGCGCTCGGTGATCGGCGGCGGGCGGCTCGTCCTCAACACGGCGTTCCCGCGCACCCTGCTGCCGCTGTCGTCGGTGCTGACGGCGTTCAAGCGGTTCCTGCCGACGCTGCTGATCTACGCCGTCGTCCACGTGGCCTCCGGCCTGCCCATCGGCCTGCACCTGATCATGGCGATCCCGGTCATCCTGCTGCTGACGGCGTTCACCGCCGGCATGGCGATGCTCGTGTCCGCCGCGCAGGTGTACTTCCGCGACGTCGCGTCGTTCCTGCCGTACATCCTGCGGATCTGGATGTACGCGACGCCGGTCCTCTACTTCGTCGAGGACGTCCCGGACCGCTACCACTGGCTGCTGGACATCAACCCCCTGACGCCGTTCTTCGGCGCGTGGAGCGACATGCTGGACCTCGGCCTGTGGCCGAGCGCCACGGACCTGCTCTGGGCGCTGGGATCGGCCACCGTCGCCGTGGTCGTCGGCGGCCTGTTCTTCATCTCCCGGGAGCGTGAGTTCGCTGTCCGCCTCTGAGCCCACCACTGCCGTCGGCCAGGACGTCCACGACCGCGGCCCCGCCGTGCGCGTGGAGGACCTGTCGATCACGTACCGCACGAACTACGAGGCCAACCCGACGCTGCGCTCGGCGCTGGGGCGCATGGGCCGGAGCACGCGCGCCGTGCGCGAGATCCACGCCGTCAAGAACGTCTCCTTCGAGGTCCCGCACGGCGAGGTCATGGGCCTCGTGGGAGCCAACGGCGCCGGCAAGTCGACGCTCATGCGCAGCGTCGCCGGCATCCTGCCGCCGACGTCGGGGCGGATCGAGGTCGACGGACGCGTCAGCACGCTGCTGGCCCTCGGCGTCGGCTTCAACCGCAACCTCAGCGGCCGCGAGAACGTCATCCTCGGCGGGCTCGCCGCGGGACTGCACAAGTCCCAGCTGAAGGAGAAGTACGACGAGATCGCCAAGTTCGCGGAGCTCGGCGACTTCATGGACCTGCCGATGCGGACCTACTCGTCGGGCATGTACGGCCGTCTCGCGTTCTCCGTCGCGGTCAACATGGATCCCGACATCCTGCTCGTCGACGAGGCGCTGTCGGTCGGCGACGCCCGCTTCAAGCGCAAGTCGCTGCGCCGGATGCGCAAGCTCTGCGATCGCGCCGGCACGATCCTCATCGTCAGCCACGGCATGCAGACGCTGCGCGACCTCTGCACGAGGGTCGCCTGGATGCACCAGGGCCAGCTGATGATGGTCGGCGAGACCGAGGAGGTCATCGACGCCTACAGCGAGTTCCTCGAGGTGGGCAAGAACGACACCGCCTCGCTCGAGGACCTCTGAGCCGCCGCCCCGCCCCGCCCCGCCCCAGGGGGGTTCCGTGTGGCGAACCAGGGGTTCGCTGAAGAGAACCACCGGCGCCCGGGTCGCGCGGTCAGGCTGCCGGCGCGCCTGCCATCTCGGCGCGCGTGAGCTCCTCGCGGCCGCGCTCGCGCCGGCGCGCCAGCGCGACGCCGAGCGCCAGCAGCGCCCACGTCATCGGGTCCTCGAGGAAGGCCGCGTAGCCCAGCGTGTGGACCACCAGCGCCGCGAACGCCGCCCCGATCGCCAGCCGCGCGAGCGCCGTCCGCGCGCCCCGCAGCAGCAGTTGGAACGCCGCCACCAGCAGCGCGACATAGACCGCCAGGCCGACCACGCCCTGCTCGACGGCGACGGTCAGCGGGATCGTGTGCGAGGCGGCGACATCGTTGCCGTTGGTGTCGTGGCGCTCGCGCCGGTACTCGACCGAGAACGCGCCGGAGCCCCAGCCGGTCAGCGGCCGGTCGGCGAACAGCGTCGCGGCGCCGCTGACGAGGTCGCTGCGGCCGCTGGTGGCCTTGCGGATCGAGCTCGAGCGATCGAGGTGCAGCCCGACGAGCCCGGGGAAGACCAGCACCAGCACGGCGAGCACGCCGATGACCACCCCGCCGGCGACCGCCAGCCGCCTGCCCGTCCAGCGCGCGCCCGCCAGCACCGCCAGGCCCATGAGCAGCGCGCCGAAGCTCGACTGCGACAGCGTGGTCAGCAGCCCCAGCCACACGACGACCAGCACGGCCACCGCCGGGACGATGCGCCGCCGGTCGGTCGCCCACGCCGCGATCGGGGCCACCAGCAGCAGCACGACCACGAGGAACCGCCCGAGGATGTTCGGGTCGAAGAACAGCGAGTTCGCCCGGAAGTAGGGGTTGTAGGCGTTGCTCTCCTTGAGCTTGTCGTTCAGGAAGACGTGGTGCGTCGCCTCCTGCAGGAACGCCACGGCGCAGAACAGCAGCGCCAGGCCCACGAGCACGCCGAGCCAGGTCCGCAGCAGGCCCCGCGTCCAGCGGGTCTCGACGAGCAGCGCGAACAGCACGCCGAACGGGACGTAGAAGAAGGCGACGTTCTGGACCGCCTTCGAGAGGTCGCCCGAGTAGGTGGCCTGCAGCGCGTAGAGGACGACGAAGCCGAACAGCAGCCGCTCCAGCCACACGGTGGGCCGCGGCGGCGCGGGCGCGCCGTCGCCGGAGCGCAGATCGCGCACCACCCGCGCCAGGCCGCCGGCGGCGATCACCAGGTACAGCGGGACCAGGAGGTTCGCCGTCTCGCCGCCGAGCGTCAGCGGCACGCGGAACGGCAGCACGGCCACGGCCGCCACGGGCACGACCTCGGGCCTGCGCAGGGCGGTCGCCGTCGCCAGCACGACCACGACCCCGGCCAGCGCGGCCAGCGCGACCGCCACCGGCGGGCGGTCGACGATCGCCTGCACCTGCGCCTGGTGCCACACGTCGCCGGCCAGCAGCACGACGGTGAGCCCCAGCGACGCCGCGAGCGCGAGCCCGCGCGCGCGGCCGGGCCGGCCCAGGACGCCCCAGGCCAGCAGCACGACGACGGCGACGACGCCGACCCGCTCCAGCACGTCGCCTAGCGTGAGACGCCCCTTGCGTGCGGCGGCCGCCGGCTGAGCCGGATCGGCTGCTGGAGGGTCACGACGCGGCCGCGGTGGCGCAGCGCCACGCGGACCTCGTAGGTGCCGGCGGGCGCCGGGCGCCCGCCGCCCGTGCCGCCGTGCCAGCGGAAGCGGACGAAGTGCCCGCTGCGCGCCCGGCGGTGGCGCGCCAGCCGCCGCACGACGTGGCCGTCGGCGTCCAGCACCGTCACGGCCAGGCGGTCGGTCTGGCCGGGGATGAGCCGGATCGTCGCGTAGTCGCGCCAGCCGTCGCCGTTGGGGCTGATCAGCGGCGTCACGTGCACCCGTCGCAGCAGCGCGGGGTCGTCCTTCAGGCGCTGCGTCACGACGGCGGCGCCGGCCGTGGCCACGAACAGGATCCCGAGCACGATCGCGGGGCGCCACAGCGGACGCCGTGGGCTCACCGCGGCTCCGGGCTCACGGCGTGCCGACCCCCTCGCGGCAGCGGTCGAGCCGGTAGACGGTGACGTCGGGGCCCGGCCGCTCGTACGCGCGGGGGTAGTACAGGTGCGTGGACATGTCGAAGTCGAACGGCACGGGCGCCGCCCCGGCACGATACGGGGAAGCGTGGAAGAGCACCTCCGACTCGCGCTGCAGGCGCCGGTAGTAGCGGTCGGCGCGGTGGCCCGGTCCGCCGACCGCGCGGTCGTGGACGAGGCTCATGACCACCACGACGCAGAAGCCCGCCTGGCGATAGCGGTCGATCCGCGCCGGCCGCAACTGGCGGATGAACCGCGTCGGGCTCCCCGCGTGGTTGACGTCGGTCTTCGGCGGCGGGCCGAAGCCCTCGGTGAAGCGTCCGGCGAAGAAGCCCTCGGGCACGGCGGGCTCGACCACGATCCGCGCCTGCGGCGGCAGCGTGCGCTCGAGGAAGTCGCGCGTCTGCGCGCGGGTGTCCTCGCGGCCCAGCAGCGTGCCGGTGCGCACGTCGGCGAGCACCGGCTGCACGACCGCGACCGCCAGCAGCGCCGCGAGCGCGACCGCGCGCACCGGCGGCCGGGCGGGCACGAGCGCGACCAGCCGGGCGAAGGCCACGCCCGCCAGCAGCGCGAGCACCGGGTAGGTCGGCATCAGCCAGCGCGCGAAGTAGCGGTCCGCCGTCGCGATGTAGGCGAACAGCACCAGCGGGAAGAGGGCCACGACCAGCGTGCGACGCCAGTCGCGCCGCGCCTCCAGGACCAGCCCGGCGCCGGCCGCCACGGCGGGGATCCAGCCCAGGCCCCAGGTCAGGCTGTCCAGGTAGAAGAGGATCGTCCCGTGGGCGGCCTGGCCGACCTTCGGCATCTTCGCGGCGTTGTGCTCGACCTTCAGCTGGTAGAGCGCGCTGTGCAGGTCGAGCAGGAAGAACGGCGTGGTGATCAGGAAGACGAGCACCATCGGCCCCACGGCCCACGCCGCGGTTCGGACCATGTCGCGCTTCTCGCCGCCGCGCAGCACCACCGCCGCCAGCAGCGGCAGCAGCAGCACGCCCGCGGTGTACTTGAACCCGATGGCCAGCCCGATCGCCGCGCCGGCGAGCACCACGTCCCGGCGCCGGCCGTCCTCCAGCACGCGCACCGCGAAGTAGACCGCCGCCGCCACCGGCGCGAAGACCGCCACGTCGGTCAGCGCCAGCCGCGAGTAGGCGACCGGCAGGAAGGCGAAGCACAGCACCACCGCGGCGGCGACGCCGGCCGCCGTGCCGTACAGCCGCCGGCCCGCGGCATAGACGGCGGCGACGCCGATCAGGCACAGGACCGTGGCGGTGACGCGCGCGGCGACGTAGATGCTCGTGGGGTCGCGCGCGTACTGGGCCAGGAGGTCGTGGAACGAGCCGAACGGCCACCCGTGCCCCCAGCCGAAGCGCAGCACGAGGTGGACGAGGTACGTGAAGCCCGACGGGTTCTGGAAGTAGTGCGGGTTGGGCCCGTCCTGGAACATCGCCACGGCGCGGCTGGTGAAGTGCAGCGCCTCGTCGGCGTGGTAGACGGCGGGCAGGCCGTGGTCGATGTTGCGCAGGCGCAGCAGCAGCCCGGCGAGCAGCACCAGCCCGACGGCGACCGACCCCGGCGTGACGGCGCCCCGCAGGGCGCCGGCGCGGCTGGGGCCGGGGCGTCGGGCGGGCTGCGTCAGTGGCACAGAGCGGTGCCCGAGTCGGTGAAGCTGCCGGACGTCCGGTCCGGCACGAACTCCCAGTCGTAGGACTCGGGGTGCAGCGTCAGCTTCAGCACGCCGAACGTGCTGCCGTCGCGCGCGACGCTGTTGGGCAGGAAGCTGACCTTGCCCTGCAGGGACTTGCCGCCGGTGCCGACGACGAACTGCCGGATGCCGCGCGCGGCATCCGGCGCCTGGTTCGGGTCCTGGGCGGTGAAGCGCTCGTAGGCGTGGTCGTGCCCCGCCAGGACGACGTCGGCGCCGGCGTCGTAGAGGTCCTGCCACAGCGGCCGCACGGCCTGGTTGGTGGTCACCGCGCCCGAGCTGACGTACGGGTGGTGCATGTAGGCCAGCGTGCACTTCGCCGGATGCGCGGCGAGGTCGGCCTTCAGCCACTGCTCCTGCTCCGAGCCCGCGGCGCACGACGTCAGCTCCGGATCGCCGATCGGCTCCGAGCAGTCGCTGTCGAGGGCGATGATGTGCCACGCGCCCACGTCGAAGCTGTAGTAGCCGACGCCGCGGGTGCCCGCCGGGCGCGTGTCGTCGCCCGAGCCGTAGAAGTAGTCGTACAGGCCGGTGGCGCCGGGGTCGCGGTAGTCGTGGTTGCCGATCACGGGCTCGATGAGGCGCTTCAGCCGCCCCCACGAGGGGTCGAAGGAGCCCATGATCTTGTCGTACTGGCCGTCGGAGTACTGCAGGTCGCCGAGCGCCAGGATGCTCCACAGGTCCATCTTCATCAGCAGGTCGGAGGTCTGCTGCTGGTGGCACTGGTTCACGAGGCCCTGGGCGAACTCCGGGGCGCCCGGGTCGCAGGCGATGTCCCCGGCGGCGGCGATGACGGGGTCGGGGTCCTTCGGCAGCCAGTCGGGCGCGCTGACGTCCGCGGCCGTCGCCGACACCCGGCGGGGGCGAGCGGTGGCGGCGCCCATGACGTAGAGCGAGCGCTGCCCGCGCTTGCCGTCGGTGTAGGCGATGTAGCGCCCGTCGGGCGACCACGTCGGATCGGCGGCGTCGGCGCCCTTGGTGAGCCGGCGCACGTGCTTGCCGCCGGCGTTCATGACGAAGACGTCGTGGTCGCGGCCGACGCGGCGCGTGAACGCCAGGCGCCGCCCGTCCGGCGACCACGCCGGGTCCTCGTCGTTGGCGTGCGCCTTCGTCACCCGGCGGGCATGGCTGCCGTCGGCCCGCACGACGATGATGTCGTCGTTGTCCGGGCGGCGGTTGCGCCGGCTGATGTTCAGCGCCGGCATCCGCCGCACGAAGGCGATGCGCTTGCGGCTCGACCAGGCCGGCGAGTGCTCGTCGTAGGGGCCGAAGGTGAGGCGGTGGAAGTCGTCGCCGTCCGCGCCGATCGTGTAGATGTCGCGCGCGCCGGTGCTGCCGCCGGCGAAGGCCAAGGCGCCGCCGTCGGGCGCCCACGCCGGGCTGCCGGTCGGCATCGAGCCCTCGGTGATGCGGTGCGCGTCGGCGCCGTCGGCGTCGGAGACCCACACCTGGCCGCCGCTGGCGTACGCGACGCGGCGGCCGAGCGGCGAGAACGCGGGCTGCGCCACGGCGCCCGCGGCCGCGCGCAGCGTGCTCGGCTCGGAGGCGCCGTCGGGCTCGCTGAAGTACAGGAGCCCATCGCGGCTGCCGTCGGCCTGGTAGGCGAGGCGGCCGTTGCTGGGGGTGGCCGCGTGCGCGGCGGCCGGCACGGCGGCGAGCAGGAAGGCGAGGACGAGCACGAGCCGCACGGGGGCGGCCCGCCGGACAGCGGGAGGCTGGGGGAAGGGCACGTCGATCGTCAACACGGGGACGGACGGATCGTTGCGCGGGCGCCGGAGCGGCGCGCGAAGGAGATGATGCCTGGTGCGGATCCTGGTTGACTTGACGGCACCGTGCGGTACCTGGAGCTCCTCGGCGGGCTGCACGACGCGCTGCGGCCCGCGACGTACCTCGAGATCGGCGTCCGCCATGGGGACAGCCTGGCGCTGTCGCGCGCCCGGACGATCGGCGTCGACCCGGCCTTCGCGATCAAGCGGGAGCTCGACTGCCCGCTGACGCTGGTCCGGACGACCAGCGACGAGTTCTTCGGGCGCCCGGACGCGCTGGAGCCCTTCGCGGGCGAGCCGCCGAGCCTCGCGTTCATCGACGGCCTGCATCTCTTCGAGCACGCGCTGCGCGACTTCATGCACGTCGAGGAGCGCGCGGCCTGGTGGAGCGTCGTCGTGTTCGACGACGTGCTGCCGCGCGACGCCGCCGAGGCGTCACGCGAGCGGCAGACCCAAGCGTGGACCGGTGACGTCTTCAAGGTCGGCGAGGCGCTGCGCCGGCACCGGCCCGACCTGATCTGCCTGCCCGTCGACACCGAGCCGACGGGGCTGCTGCTCGTCCTCGGCGCCGACCCGGAGAGCGACGTCCTGGCCCGCCACTACGAGGAGCTCCTCGCCGAGCTGGTCGTCCCCGACCCGCAGGAGGTGCCCGCCGACGTCCTGCGGCGCGCCGGGGCGCTCGATCCCGGCGCGGTGCTGCGCGCCCCGGTCTGGGCGCTGCTGCGCGAGGCCCGCGAGCGCCGGCTGCCGCGGGAGGAGGGGATGGCGCGGCTGCGCCGCTGCGTCGCGGAGCTGCTCGGTCGGCCCGCGGACGCGGCCTGAGCCGCCACGGCTCAGCCGCGGTTGCGGACGGCCTCGACGGTCGCGCGGACCGGCGGCAGCCGCAGCAGGGCGCGCTTGATGCGCACGCTGGTCGAGTGCGCCGGAGCCTCGTCCGCGGTGTCCGCGAGGCGGGCCTGGCCGCGCGGCAGCACGTCGAGGGCCAGCGGCAGGCGCTCGGCGGTGCCGTCGAGCTGAAGCTCGAGCCGCCAGCGTCCGCGGCTGATCGCGCGGTCGCTCGGGCGGCGCCGCAGGGGCACCCGCGCGTCCAGCCGGGGCGTGCCGCCGGTGGCGGCCACGCGCGCCGGCACGGTCACCGGCGCGAGCTCCGGGGACCCGGCGCGCCGCAGCACGAGCGTCCCGCGCGCCACGTCGTCGAGGGCCAGCACGCCGGGCAGGCCCAGGTCCAGGGCGACGGCCTTGCCCTCGCGGGCGGCCGACGCGTCGTCGAGCGAGATCGGTGCCACCTCGGTGAGCTTGCGGGTGCCGCCGCCGACGTCGATCGTCGCGTTGCCGGCCACCGTCGCGTAGGGGATGACCGCGCGGGGCGGGTCGCCCTGCAGCAGCGGCTCGGCCAGCAGCTCGGCGGCGCCGTCCGCGTCGCGGCCCGCGGCGAGGCGCGCGGGCACGTGCAGGCCGAAGCAGGCGACGAGCACCGAGAGGTCCCAGACGCCGTTGCGCAGCGGCGACCCCGCCGCGGCGGTGCGCGGGTCGAAGCGCGCCTCACCGCGGACGAGCAGCGTGGCGCCGCCCTCGACCTCGCGGGCCTCCGCGCTCACGTGCTTGACCGGCAGCAGGTACTCGACGCGCGACTCGCGCTCGCGGAGGTACGCGCGGATCGTGCCGGCGCCCAGGCGCTCGGTCACGTCCCAGTCCTCGACCGCCAGCGCAGGCAGCTCCCGGACGTCGTCGGGCAGCGGCCAGGCGAGGCGCCCGTCGGGCATCCGCGGGAACACCAGCGGCTCACCGTCGGCGTCGACCATCGTGCCCTCCATCTGGAGGCGCAGGGTCCCGTCGTGCCAGCCGGCGGCGGTGATCTCCGCCCTGCCGCCGATCGCGTTCTCGACGTCGCCGGCGGCCTCCAGGCCGTCGAGGCTGCGGGCGCGCAGCAGCCGGTCGCGGATGCCGAGCACGCCGTCCATGCGCTCGCCGACCGCCGGTGGGAAGTGCGGCAGCACGAGCTCGTGGAGGTCGGCCATCAGCTGCGCCTCGAAGTCGGGGTCGTAGACGCTCAGGTGGTGGCCGTCGACGCGGCGCAGGATCTTGTTCTTGTACCAGTGGCTGAGGAGCCGCTCGCGGTACGGCCCCGGCTCGGTCTGGGCCTCGACGACCTCGGCCACCTCGACGAGGTTCTCCCAGTAGCCGCGGTTGGGCGGGACGTTGGAGGCGTTGGTCAGGTCGTCGCGGCGGACCCAGTGGTAGACGGGGTAGTCGCTGAGGACCGAGACGGACTCCGTCGCGAAGTAGGCCTGCAGGACGAAGAGGTGGTCCTCGAGCCGGCGCCGGCCCTCGGGGTAGCGCAGGCCGTGCTCGCGGATGAGCGCCGCGCGGAAGAGCTTGTGCGGCGTCAGCATCGACAGCAGCATCTGGTGCTCGCGCAGGGACATGGCGCTGCGGTCGCGGCGGAACAGCTCGCGGGCGATGCTGCGGCGCTGGCCGACGATCTTGCCGATGACGATGTCGGCGCCGTCGCGCTCGGCGACGTCGTAGAGCCGCTCGAGCGCGTCGTCCTCCAGCCAGTCGTCGTTGTCGACGAAGTAGAGGTACTTCCCGCGGGCCGCGTCCATGCCGAGGTTGCGGGGACGCCCGGGCCAGCCCGAGTTCGGGATGTGGATGGTCGTGACGTGCTCGTGCTCGGCGGCGAGGCGGTCCAGCCGCTCCTCCGTGCCGTCGGTCGAGCCGTCGTCGACGAAGATCGCCTCGACCTCGCCGGGCGGGAGCGTCTGGCCGAGGATCGAGCGGATGCAGTCGTCGATGTGCGAGCCGGGGTTGTACACCGGCACGATGACGCTGACCTTGGGGTCGCGGGCCGGGTCCGTGGCGGGCATCGCCGCCCCAGGCTACGCGATGGCGCCGCGCGCGGACGGCCGCCGCGCGCCTCGCTACCCTGCGCGCCAGCCATGTCGCCGAAGTGGCCCCGTCTGACCCTCCGGCGACTCCTCGTCGGCTTCGTCGTCCTTGCGGTGGTCCTCGCCGGGGCGGCCGCCGCGTTCGTGATGACGCGGACGCCGGGCGACATCAGCCACCCCGACGTGGAGTTCCGCTCCGAGCCGCCGCCGACGGTGACGACCGCCCCTGCGCCGACCACGACGCACGCCAAGAAGCCGGAGGACACCTTCGTCTGGCCCGTCTACGGCTACTCGCTCGACCGCCGGCGCTACCTGCCGGCGCCGGCGACGATGCGGCCGCCGTTCATGCGGCTGTGGGCCTACCACGCCAAGTCGCTGCTGGAGTTCAGCCCGATCATCGTGCGCGACCTGCTGATCGTCCTCGACGACGGCGGGCGCCTGATCGCGCTGAACAAGCACAACGGCCACGTGCGGTGGAAGCGGCGGATCGGCACGCTGGCGGCCGAGTCGCCCGCGTACGACAAGGGCGTCGTGTGCGTGACGGTGCTCAACCGCGCGCCCGGCCAGCCGGGGCGCGCGACGTGCCTGCGCGCGCGGACGGGCCGGACGATCTGGTCCGAGCAGCTGCCCAGCCGCGCCGAGTCCTCGCCGCTGATCTTCCAGGGCGTCGTCTACTTCGGCAGCGAGGACGGCACCGTCTACGCGATGCGCGTCAGCAACGGCAAGGTCCTGTGGCGCTACCACGCCCGGGGCGCGGTCAAGGGCGGGCTGGCGCTCGCCGACGGCCGGCTGTACTTCGGCGACTACGCGGGCCGGGCGTACGCGATCCGCCGCGAGGACGGCCGCGAGGTGTGGAACGTCGGCACCAACGGGGCGAAGTTCGGCCTCGGCTCCGGCCGGTTCTACTCGACGCCGGCGGTCGCCTACGGGCGCGTGTACCTCGGCAACACCGACGGGTTCGTCTACTCCTTCGCCGCCAGCAGCGGCAAGCTCGCCTGGCGCCACGGCACCGGCGGCTACGTGTACGGCTCGCCGGCGGTGGCCGAGGTGATCAAGGGCCGGCCCGCCGTCTACATCGGCTCCTACGACGGCTATTTCTACGCGCTGGACGCCCGCTCGGGCAGCCAGATCTGGCGCTACTACGACGGCGGCAAGATCTCGGGCAGCGCGACCGTCATCGGCGACATCGTCTACTTCTCCAACATCGGGAAGAACACGACGACCGGGCTCGGCGGCCGGACGGGGCAGGTCGTGCTGCGCTCGAAGTTCGGCGCGTTCAACCCGATGGTCTCGGACACGAAGCTCATGTACCAGACGGGGCACTCGTCGCTGTACGGCCTCCGCCCCCTGACGCACCACGCGACCTCGTCGTCGTCCTCCCACAAGGGGAAGGGCAAGGCGGCCGAGCGCAAGGCGGCGGCCAAGCGGAAGGCGGCGAGCCGGCGCAAGGCGGCGGGCAAGCGCAAGGCCGCGGCCAAGCGGAAGGCGGCGGCCAAGCGGAAGGCGGCAGCCAAGCTCCGGGCCAAGCGCCGCCGCGCGTGCGGGTGGTCGGTCTACCGGCGCGCGCACCGGCAGCAGTGCCGGCGCCTCCGGCACCACCGCTAGCGCCAGCGGCGCCAGCAGAGCACGACGCGGAAGCCGTCGGGGTCCTCGACCGTGACGCCGTGCTCGTCCCAGTAGGGGTTGGCCGCCGGCACCGGCGTCGTGCCGAGCCGGTCGACGACCTCGCGCACGCGGTCGCGGTCGCCGAGGTAGAGGACCAGCAGCGACTCCGGGTGCGGCGCCGGCGCCCCGTGCCCGCCGCCGGCGGTCAGCTCGAGGTGGGTGCCCGTGCCCGGCACGTCGAGGAAGACGCCGTCGTAGCCGCCGTGGTCGCGGAAGCCGCCGAGCTCGGGCAGCCCGAGGCCGTCGCGGTAGAAGGCGACGACCTCGTCCAGGCGCTCGGTGTGGCGGGCCACCCGCAGCCGGAGGGGTTCGCCGGTCATGGCATGCGCCCGGCGTCCAGGCGCCGGCGCCACCAGGTCGCGGCCACCAGCTCGACCACGGAGACCTCGACGAGCGCGGCGGTGAGCGGGTCGACGGGCGTGCCGGGACCGGCGATCGGGAGGTGCATCGCGGCGCCCTCGACCGGCGCCCCGATCGCCACGATCGACGCCGCGCGCGGCTGCGCCCACTCCATGACGCCGCCGTCGTAGCGCGAGCCCGAGAAGAGGATCGCGCGGTAGCCCGAGTGCTTGGAGAGGTAGACGTCGACGTGGGCCCAGTCGCCGGTCTCGGTCCCGTCGGCGGCCACCCGCGGGCCCTCGCGCAGCATCAGCGCCGACTGCAGGGCGGAGGAGATGCGCGCCGCCGGGGCGATCGTGTAGACGGCCGGCGCGGCGCTGGCGTCGTCGAGCAGGGACAGCAGCTCGTCGAGCCAGGCGTCGCGTGATCCCAGCAGCGCGCCCTGCAGCTGCGGCGCGGCGGCCAGCACGCCGGTCGGCACGCCCGCCAGCCGCAGCAGCAGGGCCAGCGTCGCCTGGAACGAGGCGCACGCGACGCCGCCGCGCTCCGCGCCGGCGTGCAGCGGCAGGTGCTCGTCGGCCACCGCGGCCAGCCTCCCGCCGTCGGCGGTGTTGGTGATCGCGACCGTCGGGCCGATCCCGTGGTGGCGGCCGAGCGCCTCGACGGTCTCCTCCGAGCCGCCGCTGGCCGAGATGCCGATGGCCAGGACGTCGCGGCCGGCGGCGGCCGGCGCCTCGGTCGACGCGTGCTCGGCGACGGCGGGGATGCCGCGCTCGCGCAGCGCGGCCGCGGCGGTCAGCGCGGCGAAGCGCGAGCTGCCCATGCCGGTGAGTACGACCAGGCGCGCCGCGCGCATGCGGGCGGCCAGCGCGCTGAGCCGTGCGTCGTCGCGGTCGTGGGCGTCCAGCACGCGGGCGAGCGTCTCGGGCTCGCGCAGCACGTCGTCGAGGAAGCCGTCCGGGTTCATGCGTCGCGTCCTTCCGGGGTCATGGGGTGCGGTCGAGCAGCCGCCGCAGGCCGGCGCGGGCCGCGTAGAGCCACTCGGGCAGCTGGCGGTGCGCGTAGACGAGCTCGCGGCACGCGGCCGCCGCCTCGAGCGCGCCGAGGAGGCCGGGGTCGACGGCGATGCTCGCGCGCGCCCGGTAGGCGGCGAGCGTCGCGGCACGAGAGGCCTCGACCACCGCCGTGGGGTCGGCGCCGTCGGCCCGGCGCGCCGCGGCGGCGCCGACGTGGTCGATCGAGCGCAGCAGCGCCGCGACGTCGCGCAGCGGCGTGTCGGGCGCGCGCCGGCGCAGAAGGGGCGCGGTGGGGTCGCCCTCGAAGTCGATGACCAGGACGCGCCCGGGGGCGTGCAGCAGCTGGGCGACATGGAGGTCGCCGTGGATCCGGCCGGTGAGCGGCGCGCCGTCGCCGCGGATGAGGGCGTCCAGCCGCGCGGCGAGGGGCTCGCGCGCCGCCGCCGCGTCGGCGTCGCAGCCGGCGGCCTCGGCCAGGGCGGCCCCGGCGTCCGCGCGCCAGCGGGCGGGGGCGCCCGGATCGTGCGCCAGCCCCAGCCGGTCGGCCAGCGCCGTCTGCAGACCCCCGGCGGCACCGCCGGCGGCGGCCCAGAAGGCCACCACGGCGTCACGGGCGGCGGCCTCGCCGCGCAGGGCGGTCGCCATCGCCTCGATCGGCGGCTCCCACCCCGAGACCGCGTCGATGACCAGCTCCTGCAGCAGCGCGATCGCGGTGTCGGCTCCATCGGGCGCGACGTGGTGGACCGAGCCGCCGTGGGCGGGCACCGGCGCGTCGCTTCCGGCGAGGGCCGCGCCGAGCTCGACCTCGGGGTGCAGGCCGGCCTCGAGCTTCCGGTAGGCCTTGACCAGCAGCCGGTCGCCGACGGCCACGAGCGTGTTGCTCTGGTCGGTCGACGGCACATGCTCGGCGGCGTCGGGAGCGTCGGGCATCAGGGCCGCCAGGGCGGGGGAGGGGCGCAGCTCGAGCCGCCCCGCGGGGCCGTCCAGCGGGCGCCGCTGCAGGCCGCGCAGCAGCGGCCCCCAGCGCAGGCCGTCGTCGAGCAGCAGGTACCGCTCCTGGCCGCCGTCCTCGTACGCCACGTCGGCCAGAGCCAGGCCCGCGCCGTTGTCCACCGTGAAGCGGCCGACCTCGCGGATCGCCCGGATCCGCCGGGCTTTCCCGGCGAACCAGCGGGCGCGCCGCAGCTCCTCGAGGTCGGTGGCGTCTTGCATTTGGCACATGATCCCAGTAGGGCTCCGGCCCCAACTCGTTGAACCCGCGAGCGCCGCGGCCGTCCTCCACCGTCCCGGCGCAGCCAGCAGGAGCCGACCCGATGAGCAAGACCATCATCTTCTTCCCCGAGGGCGCCTACGGCCCCACCAACAACTGCGTCGGCATCGGTGACGTCCTGCGACGGCGCGGCCACCGCGTCGTGTTCGTCGTGGAGGAGTCGTTCGCGGGCACGCTCGAGGCCAAGGGCTTCGAGGAGCGGCTCATGCGGCTCGGCCCGCCGCCGGAGGTGGAGGAGGAGCCCGGCCAGTTCTGGAAGGACTTCATCCGCGACACCGCGCCGGTCTTCCGCCAGCCGACGATCGAGCAGCTCGGCGACTTCATCGCCCCGACGTTCCAGGCGCTGCTCGACGGCGCTCGCTACGTCGACGACCGGCTGCGCGAGATCATCGACGAGGTCCAGCCCGACGTGATCGTCGAGGACAACGTCGTCACCTTCCCGGCGATCCTGGCGTCCGGCCGCCCGTGGGTGCGGATCGTCAGCTGCAACCCGGCCGAGGTCAAGGACCCCGACGTGCCGCCGCCGTTCTCCGGCTACGCCGCCGACGACCGCTCCGGCTGGGACGCCTACTGGGACGAGTACCGGCGCACCCACGGCGAGATGCACGCCGCCTTCGACGCCTTCGTGCGGGAGGCCGGCGCCCCGCCGCTGCCCGACCTGGAGTTCATCCACGCGTCCGACGACCTCAACCTCTACCTCTACCCGGACGCCGTCGACTACCCCCGCCGGCGGTCGCTCGGCCCGACGTGGCACAACCTCCAGACGAGCGTCCGCACGACCGACGAGGACTGGTCGGTGCCCGAGGAGCTGGCCGGCGGCGAGGGGTCGCTCGTCTACCTCAGCCTCGGGTCGCTCGGCTCCGGCGACGTCGAGCTGATGCAGCGGCTGGTGGACGCGATGGGCGACTCGCGCCACCGCGTGATCGTCTCCAAGGGCCCGCAGCACGAGCAGATCAGGCTCCACGACAACATGGTCGGCGCCGAGTTCCTGCCGCAGACCTCGGTGCTGCCGCACGTCGACCTGGTCATCACCCACGGCGGCAACAACACGGTCACGGAGTCGCTGCACTTCGGCAAGCCGATGGTGCTGCTGCCGCTGTTCTGGGACCAGTACGACAACGCGCAGCGCATCCACGAGACCGGCTTCGGCATCCGCCTGGACACCTACGGCCACGACCCGTCGCAGCTGCGCGGCGCGGTCGACGCGCTGCTGTCCGACGCGGCGCTGCACGCCAAGCTCGAGGCGACCGCGCAGGCGCTGCAGGCGGCGCCCGGCACGGTCCGTGCGGCCGACCTGATCGAGCAGCTCGTCCGCGAGCCGGCCTCGCGGTGAGCGCCCCCGTGGTGCGCACCGCGCACGGCGCGGTGCGGGGCGTCGCCGCCGACGGCGTCATGGCGTTCAAGGGCATCCCGTACGCGGCGCCGCCGTTCGGCGCGCGCCGCTTCGCCGCCCCGGAGCCGCCGGAGCCGTGGGACGGCGTACGCGACGCGTCGGCGTTCGGCCCGACCGCGCCGCGGGCCGGCTACCGGCCGCCCTACGACTGGATGCTGCCCAACCCGCGCATCCCCGGAGAGGCGTGCCTGAACCTGAACGTGTGGACGCCCGACGTCGGCGCCGGCGGGCTGCCGGTGATGGTCTTCGTCCACGGCGGCGCGTTCATCAACGGCTCAGGGGCGGTGCCGACCTACGACGGCACGCGCTTCGCGCAGGACGGCGTGGTGCTCGTGACGCTGAACTACCGGCTCGGCGTCGAGGGCTTCCTCTCGCTCGACGGCGTCCCGGAGAACCGCGGCCTGCTCGACCAGCTCGCCGCGCTGGCCTGGGTGCAGGAGAACATCGCGGCCTTCGGCGGCGACCCGGCCAACGTGACGGTGTTCGGGGAGTCGGCGGGCGGCATGAGCCTCGCCGCGCTGCTCTCGACGCCGCGCGCCGAGGGCCTGTTCCGCCGCGCGATCCTGCAGAGCGGCGCCGGCCACCACGCGCTCCGCCCGGACAGCGCGCGCCGCGTCACCGCCGAGCTGGCGGCCAGGCTCCGCGTCGAGCCGACGGCCGCGGCGATCGCCGCCGTGCCCGCCGAGCGCCTGCTGGCGGTCCAGGTCGCGGTGGCCCTCGACGCGCAGACCGATCCGAGCCCCGAGCGCTGGGGCGAGGTGGCGCTGAACGCCATGGCCTTCGAGCCGGTGCTCGACGGCGACCTGCTGCCCGAGCTGCCGATCCAGCGGATCGCCGCCGGCGCCGCGCCCGGCGTCGACGTCCTCACCGGCTCGAACGCCGACGAGCACCGCCTCTACCTCGTGCCCACCGGCGTCGTCGACGCGATCCCCGAGGAGGCGGTCGCCGGCTTCATGGCGCGCTACGGGCTGGAGGCCGATCGGGCGGTGGCGGCCTACCGCGCCGAGCGGCCGGACGGCACGCCCGGCGAGCTGGTCGTCGATCTCATGACCGACTGGTTCTTCCGGATCCCCGCGGTCCGCCTCTCGGAGGCGCGCGCCGCCGCCGGCGAGCGGACGTGGCAGTACGAGCTCGCATGGCCGTCGCCGCAGTTCGACGGGCGCCTGCGCGCCTGCCACGCGCTGGAGCTCGCCTTCGTCTTCGACACGCTCAGCGACCCGTCCAGCGAGGGGCTGGCGGGATCCGACCCGCCGCAGCAGGTCGCCGACGACATGCACCGCGCGTGGGTGGCGTTCGCGGCGACCGGCGACCCGGGGTGGCCGGAGTACGAGCTCGAGCGCCGTCCGGTCATGCGCTTCGACGCTCCTGCGTCGGCCGTCGTGGATGACCCGCGCCGCGCGACGCGCGAGCTGTGGGACGGCGTGCGCTGACGCCGGCCCTTGCCGCCGGCCAGCGCAGGCGGCGATCATCCGCCGGTGGCTCAGCGCAGCAGCCTGCGCAGTCCCGAGACCGCCCTGCCAGCGGCAGGACGGGATCGGGCGCAGGCCGGCGCCAGGCGCATCCCCGAGCTCGACGCGGTCCGCGGGCTGGCCGCCCTGTGCGTGGTGCTCGGGCACTTCACGCTCGCGCTTCCCGCCGTGGCCGACGCCTCCCGCGCCGACGGCCTGACGCCGTGGAACGTCGCCCTGTACAGCCCGCTGCACGCCGTGTTCGCCGGCGGGGCGGCGGTGATCGTGTTCTTCGTCCTCAGCGGCTTCGTCCTCACCGTCTCCTACGAGCACGGCCGCCAGACGTTCGCCGGGTTCGTGGTGCGGCGCGCCGCGCGCATCTGGCTGCCGTACCTCGTCGCGATCACGGCGGGCATGATCCTGGCCGCGCTGCTGGGCCGCGGCCTCGTCCCGGGAGCCAGCTCGTGGCTCGACGACCGCTGGCAGCAGTCCCCGACGCTCGTGCCCGTGGTGCAGCACCTGTCGCTGATCGGGCACATGCGCGACGACGCCCAGTACGTGCCGGTGATCTGGTCGCTGACCGACGAGATGCGGATCTCGCTGATCTTCCCGCTGCTCCTCGCCGCCACGGTCGCGCTCGGCTGGTGGCGGAGCCTGGCCGCCGGCATCGTGACGACCGCGGTGGGCCTGGCCGCGGCCAGCAGGGTGTCGGCCGACTTCGCGACCCTCGAGTACCTGCTGTGCTTCGTCGCCGGAGCGCTGCTGGCCCATCACCGCGGCCCGGTGCGCGACACGCTGATGGCAGCCGGCGCCGGGCGCCGCCGCGCGCTGTTCGCGGCCGCGCTGCTCCTCTTCACCTGGGACTCCTGGCTGCCGCCGGCGTGGGCGCCGGGGCGCCTGGACTCGATCGTGCAGTCCGAGAGCACGCACGTCGTGCTGGAGACGGCGGCGGCGGGTGCGTTCATCGCGCTGGCGCAGGTCCCCGGCCCCGTGCACCGCCTCCTGCGCTCGGCGGTGCCCCAGCATCTGGGCCGGATCTCCTACAGCCTCTACCTGGTGCACACGATCGTCCTGCTCGCGGTCCTGCACCTGCTCGGCGACGCGATAGCGCTGCCCTGGCTGCTGGCGCCGGCGGCCGCGCTGTCACTCGTCCTCGCCGACGTCGGCCAGCGCTACGTGGAGCGGCCCGCCCAGCAGCTCGGCCGGCGCGTGGCCGGGCGGCTGGAGCAGGCGGAGCGCAGCGATCGGGTGGTGCTCGCGGGCTGAGCGGGGTCAGGCGGCGGCGCGCGCCGGCTGGACCGCCGCGGCCAGGCGGTCGTGGTAGTGGTCGGCGAACATCTTGGCGACCAGCTCGCCGCGGGTGGAGACGCCGACCTTCTCGTAGACCGACTTGAGGTGGTCGGCGACCGTGTACCGCGAGAGGTGCAGCTCGGCGGCGACCTCCGGCGTCGTCAGCCCGCGCGCGACGGCGCGCGTCACCTCGACCTCGCGGGGGGTCAGCTCGTAGGCCTCGACGATCAGCGGCGCCACCTCGCTGGCCTTGGCCGGCTCCACGACGACCGCCGTGTGGTCCGCCGAGCCGCCGGCGGCGCGCAGGCACGAGGCGTGGATCAGCAGCCACGCGCCGGTGCTGGTCCGCGCGCGCGTCCGGGTGGGCAGTAGCGCGGCGCCCGGATCGGCGGCGCGCGCACGGGCCTCCTGGGCGGCGACGATGACCTCGCTCGGCACGCCCACGGCGCTGGGCAGCTTCGGCAGGCGGCGGACGCTCTCGATCTCCTCGAACCAGGCGATGGCCTCGGTCGTCGCCGAGACGAGGCGGTTCTCGGCGTCGAACACCGCCATCCCCGGACCGCGTCCGACCAGCCCATCGGCCGGCTGCGACACCAGCGCGTCGCGCAGTCCGCGGCCGATCGCCGAGCCAACCGACTCGACGAACGCGACCTCGGCCTCGCTGAAGCCGCGCACGCCGCCGACGCGATTGACGTGCAGGAGGCCCCAGCCGCGCCCGTTGGCGGTCAGCGACGCGCGCAGCTCGGCGTCGGCGTCCATCAGGGTGCGCAGCTCACGCCAGCGCGCGCTGCGCTCCGGGCGCCCGCCCGTGGCCGCATGCAGGTCGGCGGCGTGCCGTGGCCCGTGGGCGAGGTCGGTGAACTTGTTGTAGTCCGGGACCTCGAACTCGAACGCCCAGAACGGCTCGCAGACGCTCTCGGGCATGCCGTGCACGACGCCCGCGCCCATGCCCAGCATCGTGTCCGGGTCGGTGGCGCAGACGAACAGGCTGTCGGCGGACAGGGTGCGGCGCAGCTCGTCGGCCACGCCGGTGATCAGCTCCTGAGCCGGGAGGCCGGCGGCGCAGAGGTCCTCGATGCGCTCGGCGGACCGAGCGGTGCTGTTGGAAGCCGGTGCGCGCGATGTCATGGTGCGGCGACCGTACGCCCGCCCGGCGGCGGCGGGAATGCGGCCAGCCGCACCCCGCCGGGCGGCCAGCCGACCGCATCCCCCTCAGCTGAGGGGGACGGCCACGGCCAACGACCCACGGTCGCGGGATTGGCCCCGGGCGGCGCGGCGTCCACGCTGACGGCCTCATCGTCCTCCCCGACCGGAAGGCCCACCATGACCCTCACCCCGCTCCCCGCCATCCCCGCCGCGATCGTCCCCGGCGACCCGGAGTACGACAGCGCGCGCCAGGCCTGGAACCTCGCGGCCGACCAGCGGCCCGCGGCCATCGTGGTCGCCCGCAGCGCCGCCGACGTCGTCGACGCCGTCCAGCTCGCCGCGCGCCACGGACTGCGCGTCGTGCCGCAGGGCACCGGCCACCTCGCCTCGGCGGTCCCCGACATGGGCGACGCGCTGCTGCTGAAGACGGCGATCGGCGGGGTCACCGTCGACCCGCTCCTCCGCCGGGCCCGCGTCGGCGCCGGCGCCATCTGGCAGGACGTCGTGGACGCCGCCGCCCCCCACGGCCTCGCCGCGCTGTCGGGCTCGTCGTTCGACGTCGGCGTGCTCGGCTACACGCTGGGCGGCGGCCTGAGCTGGCTGGCGCGCGACAAGGGGCTGTCCGCCAACAACGTGCACGCCATCGAGATGGTGGCCGCCGACGGCCGGCTCGTGCGGGCCACCGCCGAGCAGAACCCGGAGCTGTTCTGGGCGCTGCGCGGCGGGGGCGGCAACTTCGGCGTGGTCACCGCAATCGAGATCGAGCTGTTCCCGATCACCGAGGTCTTCGGCGGCATGACGGTGTGGCCGGCGGGCCAGGCGCGCGAGGTGCTCGCCGCGTGGGTGGCGTGGAGCCGCACCGCGCCGGACGCCGTCACCACGTCGTTCCGGCTGCTGCGCCTGCCCCCGGACCCGGCGCTGCCCGAGCCGCTGCGCGACGTGCCGCTGGTCGTGATCGACGGCGCCGTCCTGGCCGATGTGCCGGAGGCCGAGGCGATCCTGGCCGGGTTCCGCGGTGTCGGCACGCCGATCATGGACACGTGGGCGGCGATGCCGCCGTCCGGCCTGCTGGCGATCCACATGGACCCGCCGATGCCGGTGCCCGCGAGCGGCGACACCACGCTGCTGGACGACCTCGACGATGCCGCGATCGACACGCTGCTGGCCGTCGTCGACCCCGCGGTGGTCGCGCCGCTGCTGTTCGCCGAGCTGCGCCAGCTCGGCGGCGCGCTCGGCCGCGTCCCGGCCGGGGCCGGCGCGCGCAGCGGCTTCGACGGCCGGTTCCTGCTCTTCGGCGTCGGGATGCCGATGGACGCCGAGCAGTCGCGCGCGCTCGACGAGCGGCTCACCGCCATGCTGGACGCGATGTCGCCGTGGTCGAACCGCATGAAGTACCTCAACTTCGCCGAGCGCGGAGGCGAGGCGGCGATGGCGTTCACGCCGGAGGTCTACGAGCGGCTGCGGGCCGTGCGCGGCGTGTGGGATCCGGGCGAGCGCTTCGTCGCCAGCCACCGGATCGCCGCGGGCTGACGGGGGAGGGGCGGGGTCAGGGGCGCAGCAGCGCCTCGACCTCGTCCTGCCACGCCTCGAGCGCGTCGAGGATCCGGTTGGCCATGCGGTGCTGGGCCTCGAGCCGCGCGCGGCGCTCGGGCAGGTTCTCGGTCGCCTCGAGGCCCTCGGCGAGCATCGCGCGCCCCGCGGCGATCTCGTCGCGCAGCGGGGCGAGGCCCGCCAGCACGTCCGCGGGGTCGTCGGCCAGGTCGGCGGCGAGCACCCGGACGGCGGCCTCGTGCTGGATGCGGGGCAGGCCCACCGGCTCGCGGACCCATGCGGCGACGGCCTTGCGTCCCCGCTCGGTGAGCGCGTACCGCGTCCGCGGGCCGGTGCGCCCCGGTTCCTCGGTGGCCTCGAGGAACCCCGCCTCGGCGAGGCGCTTGGGCTCGGCGTAGAGCTGCGATCGCGGCGCGGCCCAGTAGAGCCGACCGCGGTCGCGCATCGCGGCGAGCTCGTGGGCCGTCGCGCCGCCGCGACCGACGAGAGTGAGGACGACGTAGGAGAACGGGGTCAGGTTCATCGGGGCTCCACTTGACAGGGTCCGTTTCGGACCTCTAAGGTCCGCTTCGGATCAAAGATCCGTTTCAGACCCTACCGACCCCTCTCCTCAAGGAGCTCCCCGCATGCCCGAGTCGATCTGGTTCCTCGACACCCTCGTCGACATCCACATCAGCGGCGCGTCGAACGGCGGCGCGTATGCGCTCGTCGAGTGCCTCGCGCCCGCCGGCCACATGCCGCCGCCGCACGTCCACGAGCGCGACGCCGAGGGCTTCCACGTCCTCGAGGGCGAGCTGACGGTCCACACCGGCGCCGGTCACCACCGCCTCACCGCCGGCATGTCCCTGCACGCGCCGGCGGGCGAGCCGCACACCATCGAGGTCACCGGCTCGGGTCCGTGCCGCTGGCTGGTCGTGTCGTCACCCGCCGGCTTCGAAGGGTTCGTGCGCGCCATGGGCACGCCGGCGGCGCGCCGCGAGCTGCCGGTGCTCGACGGCCCGCCCGACGTCGAGCGGCTGACCGCGGTGGCGGCCGAGCACGGCATCACGTTCGTCGGCGCGCCCGCGGCGGTCTGAGCAGCAGGCGGCTACGCCCGGGCGCTGACGCGGAACTTCACCGTCGCGTCCGGGCGCTCCTGCAGCGCGACCACGTGCACGTGCAGGTGCGCGACGCTGCCGCCGTTGAAGCGCATGTCGCCGCTGCGCTCGACGGTCGCCATCGCCGCCGGCGCCAGGCGCTCCTTGAGCCACCGGCGCAGCGCCCACAGCTCGGCGCCGGCCGCGTCGGGCAGCTCGTCGAACGAGCGCACGTGGCGGTGCGGGACGATCAGGAAGTGGTCGGTGGTGCCCCGGTAGGGGTAGGCGTTGCGCGTCACGTACCAGTGCTCGCCGCGCCGCTCGACCGGATGGGCGTGGTACGCGCCGACGTGCTCGGGGCAGAAGATGCAGATCCCGTCGGCCTGAAGCCCCTCCATGTAGCGGCGCTGCTCCTCGGTGCGCGCGGCGTCGAGGTCGTAGAGCAGGTCAGCGGGTGCGCTCATACGTCACGAAGCGGTAGGTGTGGCCGTTCTCGGAGATCGGCTCGCCGCGTTCGGCCACCCGCCACGCGGCGGCCGGCAGCTCGGGGAAGAACGTGTCGCCGTCGACGTCGCCCTCGATCTCCGTCGCGTGCACGCGGCCGGCGAGCGGCAGCGCCTCCTCGTACGTGACGCCGCCGCCGATGACGAAGCAGTCGCTGCCGCAGGCGGCCAGGGCGCTCATGAGGTCGCCGAACACCTCGGCGCCCTCCGGGACGGACGCCGGGTTCGTGCTCAGCACGAGGTTGCGCCGCTCCGGCAGCGGGCGGAAGCGCTCCGGGATCGACGCATAGGTCCTGCGCCCCATCACGACGACCCCGCCCGTCGTCAGCTCGCGGAAGAACCTCATGTCGCCCGGCAGCCGCCACGGCAGGCCGCCCTCGCGCCCGATGACGCGATTGGCGCTGTAGGCCACGACCAGGGCGATCACGGCTCAGGTCAGGACCGGGATCCGCGGGATCGCCGGGTGCGGCTCGTAGTCGGCCAGCTCGAAGTGCTCGGCGCGGAAGTCGTGGACGTCGGTGACGCGCCGCCCCGCCTCGTTGAGCGTCAGCGTCGGCAGCCGGCGCGGCTCGCGCGTGAGCATCTCGTCGACGGCCTCGAGCTGGTTGGCGTAGATGTGCGCGTACTGGATCCAGTGCACGTACTCGACGAGCTCGTAGCCGGTCAGCTGCTCGATCATCAGCCCGAGCGCCGTGTACTGCACCATGTTGGAGGGGACGCCGATCGGCGTGTCGCCCGAGCGCTGGTTGTGGACGAGGTGGAGCTTGTCCCCGAGCACCATCGCGTGGATCCAGCCGTGGCACGGCGCGATCGTGTTGCGCGACTTGACGCCCGCCTCGCGGTGGTTGGCGTTCGGGATCCACGGGCTCATGACCGCCGTGCGGTCCAGCGGCAGGTCCTGGAGCTTCTTGATCAGGTGCGGCAGCTGGTCGAACCCGGGGTCGTCGCCGTCGAGGTCGGTCGTGAAGTTCCGGAACGCATGCCCGTAGGAGCCGGGCCCGAGGTCGCCCGGCTGCAGGCCGCGCGACTCGCACTTCTCCGGCGTGGCCCAGGCGTCCCACCAGTCGCAGCCGAACGCCCGCAGCTCGTCGAGCGTCCGCGCGCCGTTGATGAACGCGCACAGCTCGCCGATCGCCTTGCGCCAGAAGCCCTTGATCGAGCGCTCGGTGATGACCGCCGCGCCGTGGGCCATCGGGAAGCGCATCTGCACGCCGGCGACGGCCAGCGCGTCCTCGCCCTGCTTGGTCTGGACGCGCACGCCGCCGTCGCGGATCGTCCGCAGCATGTCCGTGTACTGGGTGCTGGGCGTGCGCTCGGCGAAGGGGAGGTAGTTCGGCACGGGGCACAGCACCGTAGCGCCCGCTCCCGACGGCCCCGAACGATCAGCCGGGGCGCCCAGTATCGTGCGCGGCCGGCCGCCGTCCGCGGCCCGAAGCGCCATGGCCACCGACAAGGGCATCCTCAGCCGCGACGTCAACTTCGAGGACCGCATGGTGCGGTCGCTCGAGGACATGGCGCGCACCGTCCAGCACCTCAAGGGCCTCGGCCTGCGGGTCGTGCTGACCTCGGGCTCCTTCGACCTCATCCACCTCGGACACGTCAAGTACCTCGCGCGCGCGAAGGAGCTCGGCGACGTCCTGGTGGTCGGGGTCGACAGCGACGCGAAGATCCGCCGCCGCAAGGGGGAGGACCGGCCGCTGGTGCCCCAGGAGGAGCGCCTCGAGATGCTCGCCCACCAGCGCCCCGTCGACCTGATCTACCTCAAGGACGACGAGCCGCGCTGGGCGCTGATCGAGGCGGTGGAGCCCGACGTGCTGGTCCTCAGCGAGGACCACTCCTACAGCGAGGCCGACCAGCACGACCTGCTGGAGCACGTCGGCCGCATCGAGGTCGTCGAGCGCCAGGCGTCGGTGACGACGAGCGAGCGCATCCGGCAGATGTACCTGCACATGGGCGAGCGGCTCGGGCCCAAGCTGGCCGAGGTGCTGCCCGGCCTCATCGACAGCGTCCTCAAGCGGGGATGACCGAGGCCGTCGTCGCGTACGTCCCGGTGCTCCACGAGGGCTACCGGCGGTTCCTGGACGCGCATGCCCGCGGGCGGGCGCTCCACCTGATCGGGCCGGACCTCTACGCGGACTACCGGCCGCTGGCCAAGGACATCCGGGCGCTGCCCGCCGAGCTGGCGGCGCGGGCGATCGACGCGTGGGGCATCGCGGCCGAGGTCGGCGTGCTGGACGCCGCGACGGCGCGGCGGCTGGCGGACGACGGCACGAGCCTGGTCCTGCCGGCCGAGGACGTCAGCTACCAGGTGGTCGAGCGCTGGTTCCCGCGCAACCCGGTCCGCTACGACAGCGCGTTCCTGCGCTGGGACAAGACGCGGTCGGTCCAGCTGCTGGCGCCGCGCCCGGCGCGGACGGTGCCCGTCGAGGCGGCGATCGCCGACCTCGTGGCGCCGGCCGAGGCCTCGGCCGCCCAGAGCCTCGACTGGTGGCGCCAGGTCGGCGCCGCGATCCGGTTCGCCGACGGCTCGGTGGCCGCGGCCGCCAACGAGCACGGCCCGCACCCGCAGAGCCCGTACGCCGTCGGTGACCCGCGCTCGAACTTCTTCAAGGGCGTGCACCTGGAGATCTCGACGGCCACCCACGCGGAGGCGCGGCTGATCGGGCAGGCGGCCCGCGACGGCGTGGCCACCGCGGGCGCCACGATGTACGTGACCGACTTTCCGTGCCCGCCCTGCGCGAAGCTCATCGCCGCGGCCGGCATCGCCCGCCTGTACTACGGCACCGGCTACGCCGTCGTCGACGGCCAGGACGTCCTCGACGCCGCCGGCGTCGAGGTCGTCCAGGTCGGCTGAGCGCACGCCCCGGAGCGTCGAGGGACGAATGAACC
>DASTWY010000007.1:0-72127 GCA_035765735.1 Baekduia sp.
TCAACAGGGCAGGTTACCCACGTGTTACTCACCCGTTCGCGGCTTTGCCCCAGGGCAAGCCCTGGTTCGTCGCTCCACTTGCATGTGTTAAGCACGCCGCCAGCGTTCGTCCTGAGCCAGGATCAAACTCTCCGTGAAGTGAACTACTACCGACACACGCGAACGCGCGCCGGCATACGAAGAGCTGTCATTCCTCATGGTGGGTCGCCATGTACACCGGCGATCCCGAGGTATGACGGGATTTCTTTCTCAGACCGTCGCGACCTCGCAAGCGAGGATCCGACGGTTCGAACCTGGACGCACACCTCCGAGCCGGCTGACTCGAAGAGGTGCGCATGCTGTTGAGTTTTCAAAGACCGTCGCGCCCTGTCGGGAAGGGGTCTCCTTCGAAAGGACGCTCCCCGCAAGCCGAGGCTCTGGGGGGCGGACCGAGCAGTCTAGCACCGCTCGGCGCGGGGTGAGATTCGGGCTTGAGGACCGTTGTCCCTGCCCCGCGGTGCGGCAGTATACGCACAGATCGATCGGCCGCGTCGTCCGGGTCGCCGGCCGGACGCTCCCCGCCGGTCCCGCTTCCGGTGCGCCCCGCAACTGCTGGGCGGGTGCACCACGGTTCGAACCCCGTCGAACCGCCCCGGGGGCCAGCAACGGCGCGGCAGCGCGCTCGCGCGCGGGCGCCGGCGCCCGCTCACAGCCGACCGCGCGGTCAGGCCCGCCGCAGGCGCCGGAAGTGCCGCTTGCCCACCTGCAGCACGCGGCCGTCGAGCCGGTCCGGGTCCAGGTCGAGGTCCGCCTCGCCGAGCGCGTCGCCGTCGAGGCGCACGCCTCCCTGGGTGATCAGGCGCCGGGCCTCGGAGCGCGAGCGGCCGAAGGCCTCGGCGATCAGCGCCGGCAGGTGCACGGGCTCGCCGTTGGCGGAGAACGTGTGCTCCTCGACCTCGTCCGGCGCCTCGTGCGACACGAAGAGCCGGTCGAAGTGCTGCTCGGCCGCCGCGCCCGCCTCCGGGCCGTGGAAGCGCTCGACGATGCCGCGTGCCAGCGCCCGCTTGCTGTCCCGCGGGCTCGTGCCCGCGGGCGGGCGCGGGACGGCCAGCAGCTCGAACCACGTGTCCATCGCCGCGTCGGGCAGCCGCATGGTCTTGCCGAACTGCTCCTCCGGCGG
The DNA here is from genome assembly GCA_035765735.1 of Baekduia sp. Lineage (GTDB taxonomy): Bacteria > Actinomycetota > Thermoleophilia > Solirubrobacterales > Solirubrobacteraceae > Baekduia. The sequence goes on from DASTWY010000007.1 coordinate 1,160, forward strand.
CTCGGTGACGCCGATGTGGTTGCCGAGGGACTTCGACATCTTCTCGACGCCGTCGACCCCCGGCAGGATCGGCATCGTGAGGATCACCTGCTCCGGCTGCCCGTACGCGCGCTGGACGTCGCGGCCGAGCAGGAGGTTGAAGGTCTGGTCGGTGCCGCCGAGCTCGACGTCGGAGCGGATCGCCACCGAGTCGTAGCCCTGCAGCAGCGGATAGAGGAGCTCCAGGACCGAGATCGGCTGCCGCGCGCCGAAGCGCTTGGCGAAGTCGTCGCGCTCGAGGATCTGCGCGACCGTCGCCACGCGCGCGAGCGCGAAGAGCTCCTCCGCCCGCATGTCCAGCCATTCGCCGTTGCGGCGGACCTCCAGGAGCTCGGGGTCGTCGCGCAGCACGGTGAAGGCCTGGTGCTGGTAGGTCTCGGCGTTGGCGTCGATCTCCTCGCCGCTGAGCACCGGGCGCGTCGACGACCGCCCGCTCGGGTCTCCCACGCGCGCGGTGTAGTCGCCCACGATCAGCACGACCCGATGGCCGAGGTCCTGGAACTCGCGCAGCTTGCCCAGCACGACCGTGTGGCCGAGATGGATGTCGGGCGCCGTCGGGTCCAACCCCAGCTTCACGCGCAGCGGCCGGTCCTCGCGCTCGGCCGTCCGCAGCTTGTCGGCCAGGCCCCCGTCGGGCAGCGACTGATGGGCGTTGCGCAGCAGGTGCGCGGCGGTCTCTGCGGCGGAAGCCATACGGCGCCAATGCTAGAGTCCGAGACCCTTCGCGGGCCCTCTGCCGCCGTCCGCGACCGCCTCGCCCCAGCGCTTCGCCCGTGGGCGCCAGACGCATGAGCGACCCGACCGGACCGCATCTCGCCGCCGTTTCCGACGCCGGCCCGCCACTGCCGCCGCCGCCCGACGGGCTGGATTCCCGGCGCCCGCGCGTGAAGAAGCTGCGCCTGCTGGCCGTGCTGGTGCCGCTGGCGGTGCTGGCCGCGGTCTCCACGGTCTTCGGGATGATGATGGCGGTCGCGTCCGACCTGCCCTCGCTCGAGCAGCTGCCGCAGGTCGCCAAGCGCAAGAACTCCGTGCTGACCGACATCCACGGGAAGCTGCTGACGACGCTGACGTCCAACCAGGGCCGGATCATCGTCTCCGGAGATCAGATCGGCGCCAACGCCAAGTACGCGGTGATCGCGATCGAGGACCGCCGCTTCTACGAGAACTCCGGCGTCGACCTCAAGGGGATCGGGCGCGCGTTCTTCCAGGACCTCGTCCAGCGCCGCCAGGCCCAGGGCGGCTCCACGATCGCCCAGCAGTTCGTCAAGAACGCGCTGCAGGCCCAGGACCACCGCACGGTGTTCGAGAAGCTCCGCGAGGCGGCGCTCGCCTACCACCTGACGCGCAAGTGGTCCAAGGACCGCATCCTCACCGAGTACCTGAACACCGTGTACTTCGGCAACGGCGCATACGGCATCGAGGCGGCTGCGCGCACGTACTTCGGCGCCGACCCCAACCACGATCAGTGCGGCACGCACGGGCACCCGATGTGCGCCAGCGAGCTGACGCCCGCCGAGGCTGCGCTGCTGGCCGGGATCATCGCCTCGCCGAGCGCCTACGACCCGGTCGCCCATCCGGACGCCGCGCGGCGCCGGCGCAACCTCGTCCTGGGCAAGATGCTCGAGCAGGGCCGCATCACGCAGGCCCAGTACCGCACCGCGGTCGCCGACCCGAACCTCTACTACAAGCTGGCGCCGCCGCGGATGCAGACGCGTCCGGGCACCGAGTACTTCGTCTCCTGGGTCCGGCAGAGCCTCGTCGACCAGGTCGGCCCGCAGCGGGCCTTCGAGGGCAACCTGCGGGTCCGCACGACGCTCGACGTGGACCTCCAGGACGCCGCGCAGCACGCCGTCGACACGTACCTCTCCTGGCCGGACGGCCCGACCGCGTCGATGGTCGTCCTCGACAACAAGACCGGCGAGGTCCGGGCGATGATCGGCGGCCGCGACTACCACCGGGCGCCGTTCAACCTCGCCACGCAGGGCCAGCGCCAGCCCGGCTCGGCCATCAAGCCGTTCATCCTGGCCGAGGCGCTGCGCCAGGGCATCTCGCCGGGCGCGGTCTATCCGTCGCAGAAGCGCGTCTTCAAGACCCCGCGGCCCGGCGGCGGCCACGACACGTTCGTGGTCAACAACTTCGAGAACGAGTACTTCGGCCAGTCGACGGTCGCCGACGCCCTGACGCACTCCGACAACGCCGTGTTCGCGGCCCTCGGCCTGCAGGTGGGGACCAAGAAGGTCGCCCGGCTGGCCCAGCGCATGGGCATCCGCACGCCCGTCTCGACCAACGCCGCGATGACCCTCGGCGGCCTGCACCAGGGCGTCACGCCGCTCGACATGGCGCACGCGTACGAGACCTTCGCCGCCCACGGCGAGAAGGTCACCGGCACGCTCGGCACCTCCGACGACGGGCCCGTCGGCATCCGCGAGATCGACCGCGTCGCCAACGACGACGGCGACACCAAGACGGTCGAGAAGAACAAGCCGGTCCTCAAGCGCGTCCTGCCCCAGGCGGTGGCCGACGAGGCGACGCAGCTGCTGACCGGGCCCGTGCGCTTCGGGACCGCGACGGCCGCCCAGTACGGCGGCTTCGCGGCCGGCAAGACGGGCACGACGGAGAACTCGGGCGACGCCTGGTTCGTGGGCTTCACCGACCGCTGGACGATCGCGGTCTGGGTCGGCTACCCCGACGGGCTCAAGCCGATGCTGACGGAGTTCCGCGGCGGTCCCGTCACCGGGGGCACCTTCCCAGCGCTCATCTGGCACGACTTCGTCGTCGCGGGCAACGCGATCATGGACGAGCGGGCCAACAACGACCGCGAGCGCCAGGGCCTGCCGCCGCTGCCGACGAGCTCGACGGTCACCCCGGCGCCGACCGCGACGGCGCCGGCCCCCGCCACCACCACGCCCGACACGACCGACACCACGCCCACGGACGGCACCGACGCGACCGGCGGCGCGACGCCGGACGCGGCCCCCGATCCGACGACGCCCGCGCCCACCCCCGCCCCCACGCCCACGCCCACGCCCACGCCCACCCCGGCACCCGCGCCGCCCACCGGCGACGCCGGCGCCGGCGACACGGGTCCGGCCGGGACGGGCGGTGGCGACGGCACCACCGGCGGCGGCGGTGGCGATGGCGGGACCGGCGGCACCACGGGCGGCGGTGTCGCAGCGCCCACCGGCTGACGCCGGACGGGGCGCGCAGCTCGCGGCAGCCGGACGCGTCAGCTGCCGCGGGCGACCGCGGACACGGTGTCGCGGAAGCGCGGAGGCCACGGCCGCGAGACCGCGCGGCTGCCGGCGGCGCAGAAGCGCCACGGCAGGTCGGCCGCACGCGTGATGCCGATCCGCGGGCCGGCGACCAGCTCGGGCTCCGCGAAGCGCGCCTCCTCGCGCCCGTGCACGAGGACCGGGCCCTCGACGAGGCTCGTGGCGTTGAGCTCCAGGTCGATCCCCAGGGCCTGGGTCAGCTTGCCGGGCCCGTTGCACAGCTCGTCGTCGCGCACGCCGCGGCGCTCGCGCATGCGGTCGAGACCCTCGAGCGGCTCCAGCGCACGGATGAGCACGGCGGCGCCGACGTCCGGCCCCTCGCAGACCGCGTTGAGCAGGGCGTGGATGCCGTACGAGCGGTAGACGTAGGCCCGGCCCGGCGCGCCGAAGAGCACCGACGTGCGCGGCGTCAGCCCCACGTAGGCGTGGCAGGCGGGCTCGCTGTGGTGGTAGGCCTCGGTCTCGACGATCACGCCGGCGCAGCCCTCGTGCTCGACGACGCAGCCGACGAGGTCCTGCGCCACGTCGAGGACCGGGCGGTCGTAGAAGGCGGCTGGGAGCGTCACGCCAGCAGCGCGTGGGCGAGCTCGAGCTGGTCGCGGACCCGCTCCAGCGCGGTGCCGCCCTCGGAGTCCTTGGACTCCAGCCACGACGACTGCGCCAGCACCGCGCGGGCCTCCTCGCCCAGCGCCGGCACGGCGACGTCGGCCAGGCTGCGCCCCGACTCGACGGATTCGCGGACGAGGCCGGCGATCACGCCGTGGCTCTCGCGGAACGGCGTGCCGTGCTTGACGAGCAGGTCGGCGAGGTCGGTCGCGGCGATGAGCTCGTCCGAGGCGGCGGCCGACATGCGCTCGCGGTCGAACCGGGCGCCGGCGACCATGCCGTTGGCCGCGGCGAGGCAGAGCGCGAGCGTGTCGACGGCGTCGAAGAGGTGCTCCTTGTCCTCCTGCAGGTCCTTGTTGTAGGTCAGCGGAAGGGCGTGCATCACGCCGTGCAGCGCCTGGAGGTGCCCGACGACCCGCGGCGCCTTGGCCCGCAGCAGCTCGGCGGCGTCGGGGTTCTTCTTCTGCGGCATGATCGACGAGCCCGACGACCAGGCGTCGGGCAGCGTCAGGAAGCCGAACTCCGAGCTCGACCACAGGACGATCTCGGCGCCCAGCCGCGACAGGTGCGTCGCGCACGTCGCCGCCGCGGCGAGGTAGTCGAGGACGAAGTCGCGGTTGGCGACGGCGTCGATCGAGTTCGGTGCCACCGTGGCGAAGCCGAGCTCCTCGGCGACCATCTGCCGGTCGGTGTCGAAGTTCACGCCGGCGAGCGCGCCGGCTCCGAGCGGCATCACCGACGTCGCCTCCTCGACGGCGGCGAAGCGGTCGCGGTCACGGGCCGCCATCCAGAACCACGCCAGCAGGTGGTGCGAGAGGTAGACGGGCTGCGCGCGCTGGAGGTGGGTGTAGCCCGGCAGCGCCCAGTCGAGGTGACGCTCGGCGACCTCGACGAGCGTGCGCATGTAGGCGGTCAGCTGCTCTTGGGCCGACTGCGAGGCGGCGCGCGTGAAGAGCGTCACGTCGGTCGCGACCTGGTCGTTGCGCGAGCGCGCCGTGTGCAGCTTGCCGCCGACGGGACCGGCGATCTCGGTCAACCGCCGCTCGACCGCCATGTGGATGTCCTCGTCGTCGGGCTGGAACGGGAAGGTCCCGTCCGCCAGCTCGGCCTCGACGGCGTCGAGTCCGGCGACGATCGCGTCGCGGTCGTCGCCGCCGATGATGCCCTGCGCCGCGAGCATGCGGGCGTGGGCGCGTGACTGGGCCACGTCGTGGGGCCAGAGTCGCCGGTCGAAGCCCAGCGACGTGTTCATCTCCCGGAAGGCCGGGTCCTGCGGCTCTGCGAAGCGCGACATGTGCCCGCGCAGTCTATGGAGCGTCGCCGCGCGTCATCCCCGCGCGAACGAGCCCACGGTCTGCGCCACCTGGCCCCAGCCCAGTGCCCAGCGGCGTCAGGCCAGGATGTCCGCCAGGCCGGCGGCGACCCGCTCGACCTGGTCCTGGCGCATCTCGGGGAAGAACGGCAGCGCAATCGAGCGGGCGGCGACGTCCTCGCAGACCGGGAACTGGCCCTCGCGATAGCCGAACGTCTCGCGGTAGAACGACATGAGGTGGATGGCGGGCAGGTAGGGCTTGCTCTGCACGCCGCGGTCGCGCAGTGCGCGGATGACGTCGTCGCGGCCGGGGCCGTCGTGCGGCACCTGGACGACGAAGACGAACCAGCCTCGAACCTCGCCCTCGTGGCGCGCGCCGTCCTCGCACGGCAGGCCGAGGCCTCGCTCGCGCGCCAGCTCGGCGAGCGCCTCGCGGTACCAGCCGGCCACGCGCGCGCGGCCGGCGAGCAGGCCGTCGAGGCGCTCGAGCTGCACGAGCCCGATCGCGCAGGCGATGTCGGAGAGGCGGTAGTTGAACCCCAGCCGGTCGTGGTCCAGCCAGCCCATGTCCGGCGCGCGGCCCTGGTTGCGCTCGGAGTCGATGCGCTCCTTCATCGCCGCGTCGCCGAGGGTGACCATGCCGCCCTCGCCGGTGGTCAGCTGCTTGTTGGCGTAGAAGCCGAACACGGCGGGGTTGCCGCGCCCGCCGACGGCCGGGCCGTCGTGGTGGCGGGCCCCCAGCGCCTCGCAGGCGTCCTCGACGACTGGCAGCCCGAGGGCCTCGAACGCCGGCAGGTCGGCCGGGTAGCCGAAGATGTGGACCGGCAAGACGGCCGTGGTGCGGTCGGTGACCGCCGCGGCGGCCGCCTCGGGATCCAGGTTCAGCGTCACGGGGTCGATGTTGGCGAACACCGGCCGGGCGCGCTCGAAGACCGGCGCGTTGGCGCTGGCCACGAACGAGAACGGGGACGTGACCACCTCGTCGCCCTCCCCCACGCCGACGGCGCGCAGCGCCAGGTGCAGGCCGGCCGTGCCGGACGACACCGCGCTGGCGTGCGCCGCCCCGACCCGCTCCGCGAAGCGCTGCTCGAAGGCGGGCACGCGCGGGCCGAGCGAGAGCTGGCCCGAGCGCAGGACCTCGATGACGGCGGCCTCCTCCTCCGGCCCGAGGACGGGCCGGGCGAGCGGGACGACGTCGGTCTGGCCGGCCGTGTCGGTCATGCCTCGACCGCCGCGCCCGGGTCGCGGAGCGTGCGGCGTTGCTCCGCGTACTCGAGGGAGTCGACCAGCGCCTGCCACGACGCGGCGATGACGTTCTCGTGCACGCCGGTCGAGCCCCAGACCTGCGTCCCGTCGGAGGCGTCGATGAAGACGCGCGTCACGGCGTCGGTGCCGTGCGCCTCGTCGAGGATGCGGACCTTGTAGTTGACGAGGTCGACCGCGCCGAGGTGCGGGTGGACCTGGACGATCGCCTGGCGCAGCGCCGCGTCGAGGGCGTTGACGGGGCCGTTGCCCTCGGCGGTCGTGACGTAGCGCTCGCCGTCGACCCAGATCTTGATGGTCGCCTCGGTGTCGACCTTGCCGTCGGCGCGCTGCTCGACGATCACCCGCCACGACTCCAGCCGGAACAGCGGCTCGTACTCGCCCGCCTCCTGGCGCAGCAGCAGCTCGAAGGAGCCGTCGGCGGCCTCGAACTGGAAGCCGCGGTGCTCGAGCTCCTTGACGCGGTCGATGACGCGCGCGGCCGCGGCGCCGTCGAGCGCGATGCCCGCCGCCTGGGCCTTCTCGAGCACGGTGTGGCGCCCGGCCAGCTCGGAGACGAGCAGCTCGCGCTGGTTGCCCACGACAGCCGGGTCGCTGTGCTCGAACGTCGACGCGTCGGCGCGGACGCCGGCGACGTGCAGGCCGCCCTTGTGCGCGAAGGCGCTGCGCCCGACCCACGGCTGCCGCGCGTCCGGGTTGACGTTGAGGAGCTCGTCGACGAAGTGCGCCGTCTCGGTGAGCTGCTGGAGGCCCTCGGGGCCGAGCACCTCGTAGCCGAGGCGCAGCTCCAGGTTGGCCATGATCGAGACGAGGTTCGCGTTGCCGGTGCGCTCGCCGATGCCGTTCATCGTGCCCTGCACGTGCGTGACGCCCTGCTGCACGGCGGCGATCGTGTTGGCCACGCCGCACTCGAGGTCGTTGTGGCAGTGGATGCCCAGCGCCACGCCGTCGCCCAGCTCACCGGTCACGGCAGCCACCGCCTCGGCGATCTGGTGCGGCAGCGACGAGCCGTTGGTGTCGCACAGCACGACGCGCTCCGCCCCGGCCTCGGCGGCGGCGCGCAGGCAGCGGACGCTGTACTGCGGGTCGTCGCGGAAGCCGTCGAAGAAGTGCTCGGCGTCGTAGATGACGCGCTTGCCGGCGCCGACCAGGAAGGCGACCGAGTCGGCGATGAGCTCGAGGTTCTCCTCCGGCGAGACGCGCACCACCTTGTCGAGGTGCAGCCGCCAGGTCTTGCCGACGATCGTGCAGACCGACGCGAAGCACTCGGCCAGGACGCGCAGCGCCGGGTCGTGGTCGGCGCTGACGTCGCGCCGTCGCGTCATCCCGAACGCGGCGATCTGCGCATGGCGCAGCGACTCGGCCTCGAGCAGGCCGAACAGCTCGAGCTCGCGCGGGTTGGAGGCGGGGAAGCCGGCCTCGATGAGGTCGATGCCGAGCTCGTCGAGCTTGTGGACCACGCGCACGCGCTCGGCGGCGGTGAGGGACATGCCCTCCCCCTGCAGGCCGTCGCGCAGGGTGGCGTCGTAGGTCTCGATGCGGGTCATGGACGTCGTGCTCCTTCAGCAGGTCGGTGGGTCAGCTGTTCCGGGCAGGCAGCGGTACGCGGGCTACGCCGCGCACCGCCCCGGAATTCGCTGCGTCCGACCGGCCATGGCCGACCTTCAGACCTGCGCGGGCTGCGAGTAGTGGTGGGCGGGCACCGGGTCCAGCCAGTCGGCGTACCGCTCGCTGCGGCCGTGCAGCGCGTCCTCGAACGCCTGCTGGACCGCGCGGGTGACGGGGCCGGGCTCGCCGTCGCCGATCGCGTGCTCGTCGACCTCGCGGATCGGCGTGAGCTCGGCGGCCGTTCCGGTGCAGAACAGCTCGTCGCACAGGTACAGCTCGGCGCGGGCGAGGTCGCGCTCGACGACCTCGTAGCCGAGGTCGCGCGCGATCTGCATGACCGACCGGCGGTTGATGCCGTCGAGGATCGACGCGGTCTGCGGCGGGGTGAGGATCACGCCGTCGCGCACGACGAAGAGGTTCTCGCCCGTGCCCTCGCAGACGAAGCCGCGGTCGTCGAGCAGGATCGCCTCCTCGTAGCCGGCCTTGTGCGACTCGACCTTGGCGAGGATCGAGTTGAGGTACTGGCCGGTGGCCTTGGCGTGCGGGATCAGCGCCGCGCCGTCGATCCGGCGCCACGACGAGACCTTCGCGCGGACGCCGTTGGCCTTGCCCTCGTCGCCGAGGTAGCTGCCCCACGTCCAGGCGGCGATCGCGACCTCGACGGGTGCGTCGAGCGGGAAGAGGCCCATCGTGCCGTAGCCGCGGAAGACCAGCGGGCGGATGTAGCAGGAGCGCAGCCCGTTGCGGCCGATCAGCTCGAGGGTCGCCTCGCGCAGCTGCTCGCGCTCGAACGGGATCGGCATGTAGTACAGCTCGGACGACTTGTAGAGCCGGTCGAGGTGCTCCTCGTGCCGGAAGACCGCCGGGCCCTTGGACTCGGTGTCGTAGCAGCGGACCCCTTCGAACACGCCGGTGCCGTAGTGCAGCCCGTGCGTCAGCACGTGGACCTTGGCGTCCTCCCAGGCGACGAGCTCGCCGTTCATCCAGATGAGGTCCGCGGTCTCCACGCTCTGCACTCCTTCGGTCTAGCCCAGGGCGGCGAGCACGGCGTCGGTCGCCTCCGCGGTGCTCGCCGTACCACCGAGGTCCCGGGTACGAAGACCCTGGTCAAGGGCCTTGTCCACGGCTGATTCTAGAGCGGAGGCCTCCGTTTCCAAAGCCAGGCCGTGGCGCAGCAGCAGCGCGAGCGACAGGAACATGGCCAGCGGGTTGGCCACGCCCTGGCCGGCGATGTCCGGCGCCGAGCCGTGGACGGGCTCGAAGAGGCCGGGTCCCTCCCCGCCGAGCGACGCGCTCGGCAGCATGCCGATCGAGCCCGTCAGCATCGCGGCCTCGTCGCTGAGGATGTCGCCGAACATGTTCTCGGTGACGATCACGTCGAACGCGGTCGGGTTGGAGACGAGCTGCATCGCCGCGTTGTCGACGAGCACGTGCTCGAGCTCGACCTCCGGGAACTCCTCGCGGTGCACGCGCACCACGACCTCGCGCCACAGGCGGCTGGTCTCGAGCACGTTGGCCTTGTCGACGCTCGTGACCTTGCGCCGGGCGGCGCGGAACGCCGAGCGGGCGATGCGCTCGACCTCCTCGACGGTGTACAGGCACACGTCGCTGGCGTGGTCGGCCGTCCGCTCCTTGTCGCCGAAGTAGATGCCGCCGGTGAGCTCGCGGACGACGAGCAGGTCGGTGCCCTCGATGATCTCGCGGCGCAGCGGGCTCGCGTCGTACAGGGCGGGCAGCGGACGCACCGGGCGCAGGTTCGCGTAGAGCCCGAGGCCCTTGCGCAGGCCCAGCAGCCCCTGCTCGGGGCGCGGCTTGGACGGGTCGGTGGTGTCCCACTTCGGACCGCCGACGGCAGCCAGCAGGACCGCGTCGGCGCCCTGGCAGGCGGCGAGGACCTCGTCGGTCAGCGCGATGCCGTGGGCGTCGATGGAGGCGCCGCCGAAGAGGTGCTCCTCGATCTCGACGCCGGGGACGAAGCGGCGGAGCAGGTCGACCGCCGGAGCCATGATCTCCGGGCCGATCCCATCTCCGGGGAGGGTGACGATGCGGGTGGCCATGCGGGGCGCCACCTTATCGGGCGGCGCCCCGCGGCCGAGGGCTCAGAGCAGGCCGGCCCGGAAGGGCTCGGTGCCGTCGACCAGCGCCAGGTCGGGGAGCCCGTGGGCGCGCGCGTAGGCGATCTCGCGGCCGAGGTCGCCGATGCCGTTGGAGGCGGCCAGCGGCGCGAGCGCCACCGTGCTGAGGGTCCCCAGCGCCTGGCCCTTGGCGTTGAGGAACGCGCTGCCGGAGTCGCCCGGGATGCCGGGCGTCAGCGTGTACAGCGTGTAGGACCAGCCACCGGGAGAGACCTGCACGACCTTGCCGCGCTTCGGGCTCAGCTGCGCGATCCCGAGGCGCAGCTCGGAGTTGCCGTAGCTGTAGACGCTGTCGAGCGCCTTCGCGGTGCCCACGCCGACCGGACCGCCCCAGCGGGGCACCGACGGGTTGACGGCGGCGACGTCGGCCGGGTCGAGCGCGATGAGCGCGAGGTCGTTGTACGCGCAGGTCTCCATGTCGGCCTCGCCGGCGTCCTGCATCGTCAGCCAGGAGTTGTAGGCCAGCCGGCCGGGCCGCGACGCGCCGGTCACGTCGACCGGCGTGCCGAGCGGCAGCGAGCCCGACGCGCAGCCGTCGGTGTCGGTCGACGAGCCGGTGCCCGAGCAGTGCGCGGCCTGCCCGAGGTAGGTCGTGCCGCCGGCCGTGAAGACGAAGTTGGCCGTGCACTGCGCGCCGTCGGTGAAGACCTGCACGCCCGGGTGGATCGTCGCGGTGTCCGCGGGCGCCCAGGCGCCGGCCGCCGCCGGCATCGCTCCCAGCGCGGCTGTGGCGGCCATCGCCGCCAGGATCCGTCGCAGCATCTCGTTGCTCCTCCTGTCTCGTGATCGGACGAAGGGCTGCAACGCGGCCATGCGCCAGGACTTGCGCTCCGGGCTCAAGCCTCACGGCGAGGCGGCGACGGCAGAGATAGAGCCCCACCAAACGCCGTCCCCGGAGCCCTCCTCGATGCGCCTCACCCTCGCCCGCAAGATCGGCGGTGGCTTTGCCGCCGTCATCGTCCTGCTGCTCGTCGCCCTCGCCGTGGGCTGGCACGGCGTGAGCACGCTCGACGACCGAACGCATGTGATGGCCGAGCAGGTGGTCCCCGCGGTCGAGGCCGTCGGGGACGTCGCCGCCGGCGCTCACGCCTACCGCGCCGCGCAGCTCGAGCCCGGGTCTGCCTCGCGCGGGGAGAGCGCGGGCGCGGCGGAGCGCCTCGGCGCCGCCGCGCAGCGGGTCGATCGCGCGATCGCCGCCGCCGCGCGCCTGGCCGCGACCCCCGCCGAGCGCTCCGGCGCCGCGCGCGCCGCCGCGGACTGGCGCGCCTACCGCGACGGCGCCGCGGGCGGAGCGCAGGCCTACGCCCGCGTGATCGCCGACACGGCCCGCTGGAACGCGCTGGTGCGACAGCGCGCGGCGCGGGCCGCCCAGGCCTCCGAGCAGCTCGCCTCCGCCACCCGGACGCGGCTGCTGCTCGCGCTGCTGACGGCGATCGCCGTCGCGGTCGCCGCCGCAACCATCATCGGCCGCTCCGTCCGGCGGCACGCCGGCGTCGTGCTCGACCGCCTCCGCTCCCTGCGCGACCACTGCGCCACGGCGCTCGACGAGGGTCTCGGCGCGCTGGCCGCGGGCGACCTCACCCGCGACATCCAGCCGGTCACCCCGCCCATCGAGCGGCGTTCCAACGACGAGATCGGCGCCATCGCGTCGGCGACCAACGGGATCCGCGAGCGCTTCGTGGCCATGATCGCCGCGTACAACGCCTCCCGGGCCGCCCTGGGCGAGATGATCGGCGAGGTGGCCAGCACCGCCGGGCACGTCTCGGCGGCCTCGCGTCAGGTCGCGGCCACGTCCGCCGAGACCGGCCGGGCCGTCGGCGACATCGCCGCGGCCATCGGCGACGCGGCCGGCGGCGCGGAGCGGCAGGTCCTCACGATCGGCGAGACCCGGAGGCTCGTGGACGAGGTCGTGGCCGTGACCGGCCGCGCCGCCGACGACGCGGCGACCACGGAGCGCGCGGCCGAGGACGCCCGTCGCGTCGCCGGCGAGGGCGCGGCCGCGGCCGGCGGCGCGACGCGCGCCATGGCGTCCGTGCGCGAGGCCTCCGAGGCGGCGACCGCGGCGATCCGCTCGCTGGGCACGACGTCGGCCGAGATCGGCGGGATCGTCGACACCATCACCGGCATCGCGGAGCAGACGAACCTGCTGGCGCTCAACGCCGCCATCGAGGCCGCGCGGGCCGGCGAGCACGGCCGCGGGTTCGCCGTCGTCGCCGAGGAGGTCCGCCAGCTCGCCGAGGGGTCCCAGGTCGCCGCCCGGTCCATCGCGAGCCTCATCGCCAGCATCCAGGCGGAGACCGCCCGAGCGGTGGAGGTCGTCGAGGACGGCGCCCGGCGCACGATCGAGGGCACGACCGTCGTCGAGGAGGCGCGCGGCGCCTTCGAGCGCATCGGCGGGTCGGTCGACGACGTCACCGACCGCGTGGCGGCGATCGCCGCGGCGGTCGAGCAGATCGCGGCGTCGGCACAGCGCATGGGCGAGCGCATGGGCGAGGTGGCGGCCGTCGCCGAGCAGGCCTCGGCCGGCAGCCAGCAGATGAGCGCCACCACGCAGCAGACGTCGGCGGCGACCCAGCAGATCGCGGCCTCCGCTCAGGAGCTGGCCGCGAGCGCCTCGCGGCTCGACGACCTCGTGGGGCGGTTCACGCTCGCGCAGGGCTGAGCGCCGTCCGCGTCAGCGCCGCCGTCGCGGGGCGCGCGGCACGCCGGTCATGCGGGCGACGAGCGTGTCGAACGCCCGCGTCGGCAAGGCCGCGCGCAGGGCGACCTGCGCCCTGGCGTCGGTGCCGACGAGGTAGCGCTCGCGCGGCGGCTGCGCCGTCAGCGCCGTCTCGATCGCCGCTGCGGCCTCGTCGACGGCGGTGGTCTGGCGCTGGATCCGCGGCACGGCCTTGCGCAGTCCGGCCAGGTGGCGGGCGTAGAGTCCGCGCACCGCCGGGGCCAGCCCGGCCTCGGTCTCGGCCACCGTGTCCATGGCCGTCCGCCACATGTCGGTGTCGATCGCGCCGGGCTCGATGAGCACGACCGCGATGCCCCACGGCCGCACCTCGACGCGCAGCGCGTCGGCGATCGCCTCCAGCGCGAACTTCGAGGCGCTGTAGGCGCCGAGCATCGGCGACGACACGCGCCCGCTGACCGACGACACGAAGACGACCCGTCCGCGCGACGCCCGCAGCCGCGGGAGGACGGCCTGCGTGACGGCGACCGCACCCACCACGTTCACCTCGAGGCCGCGCCGCAGCTCGGCGAGGTCGAGTCCCTCGATGGGCCCGCCGACGGCGATCCCGGCGTTGTTGACGACGGCGTCGAGGCGGCCCGGGAGCACCGCGTCGAGCGCAGCGACCTGCGCTGCGTCGGCGACGTCCAGGACGACGGGCGTGATCCGTGTTCCGGCGCCGGCGGCGACCGCCAGCTCGACGCCGTCGGCCGCCTGCCGCACGCCGGCGTGGACGGTCCAGCCGGCGCGCGCCAGCCGCAGCGCGGCCGCGCGGCCGATGCCGCGCGCGGCACCGGTGATGAGGACGGAGGGCATCGGGCGCGCCAGCCTACGCCACCGCGCCGCCGTCCATGTCGCTGCCGCTACGCCAGCGCCGTCGTGACCGGGCCCGAGCGCTCGCGGTCGCGCTCGTAGGCGTCGATCGCGTCGGCCTGCTGGAGCGTCAGGGCGATGTCGTCGAGGCCGTTGAGGAGCCGGTGCTTGGTCTCCTCGTCGATGTCGAACGACGCCGTGCGCACCTGCCCGCCGGCCTCCCAGCGCACCTCCTGGGAGGCGAGGTCGACCTGGCACTGGCCCGACTCGGCGATCGACGCGCAGTCCTCGGCGCTGAGCTGCACCGGCAGCAGGCCGATCTTCGTGCAGTTCGAGCGGAAGATGTCGGCGAAGCTCGACGCGATGATCACGCGGAAGCCGTAGTCCTCCAGCGCCCACGGGGCGTGCTCGCGGCTGGAGCCGCAGCCGAAGTTGCGGCCGGTGACGAGGATCTGGTTGACCGGCAGGTCCCAGCCGTCCTCCTTGGCCCAGTCGTAGAACAGGAACTCGCCGAAGCCGGTCCGCTCCACGCGCTTGAGGAACTGCTTGGGGATGATCTGGTCGGTGTCGACGTCGTCGCGCATGAGCACGGACACCGGCCCGGTGATGGTCTCGATGGCCTTCATGGTGGGGCTCCCGTCTAGTTCCAGCTGCGGATGTCGACGAAGCGGCCGGCGACGGCGGCCGCGGCGGCCATCTCGGGGCTGACGAGGTGCGTGCGGCCACCGGCGCCCTGGCGGCCCTCGAAGTTGCGGTTCGAGGTCGAGGCGCAGCGCTCGCCCGGATCGAGCTTGTCCGGGTTCATGGCGAGGCACATCGAGCAGCCCGCGCCGCGCCAGTCGAACCCGGCGGCCTTGAAGATCTCGTCGAGCCCCTCGGCCTCGGCCTGCGCCTTCACCTGCACCGAGCCCGGCACGACCATGGCGTGCACGTCGCTGGCGACCTTCTTGCCCTCGACCATGCGCGCCGCGGCGCGCAGGTCGCCGATGCGCGAGTTCGTGCAGGAGCCGATGAACACGCGGTCGAGCTTGATCTGCTCGATCGGCGTGCCGGCCTCCAGGCCCATGTACTGCAGCGCGCGCTCCATGCCCTCGTTGACGGGCTCGGGCACCGCGCCCGTGACGGGCGCGACCTGGGCGGGGTTGGTGCCCCAGCTGACCATCGGGCTGATCGCGGAGGCGTCGACGACGATCTCCTTGTCGAACGTCACGCCCTCGTCGCTGCGCAGCTCGCGCCAGGCCGGGTCCACCGTCCCGCCGTGCTCCTCGACCCACGCGAACGTCGTCTCGTCCGGCGCGATCATGCCGGCGCGCCCGCCGCCCTCGATCGTCATGTTGCAGACGGTCATCCGGCCCTCCATCGAGAGCTGCTCGATCGCCGGGCCGGCGTACTCGACGACGTGGCCGACCGCGCCGTCGACGCCCATCTGGCCGATCGTGGCGAGGATCAGGTCCTTGGCCGTCACGCCCGGGCCGAGCTCGCCCTCGTAGCGGATGCGCATCGACTTGGGCTTGCGCTGCACGAGCGTCTGCGTGGCGAGCACGTGCTCGACCTCGCTGGTGCCGATGCCGAACGCCAGCGCGCCGAACGCACCATGCGTCGCCGTGTGGCTGTCGCCGCAGACGATCGTCATGCCCGGCTGCGTGAGGCCGAGCTCCGGCCCGATGACGTGGACGATCCCCTGGTGCTCGGAGCCGAGGCTGTGGATGGGGATGCCGAACTCCGCGCAGTTGCGCTCGAGCGTCTCGACCTGCGTGCGCGACAGGACGTCCTTGATGCGCGCCGCCACGGGCGTGCCGTCGGTCGGCACGTTGTGGTCGGCGGTGGCGATCGTCCGGTCGGGCCGGCGCACGGGGCGCCCGGCGAGCCGCAGGCCGTCGAAGGCCTGCGGGCTGGTCACCTCGTGGACGAGGTGCAGGTCGATGTAGATCAGGTTCGGCGCGACCTCGTGCGCCGCCCAGATCTTGTCGAAGAGGGAGTTGTGCATGTGGGTGGTGGGCTCCTAGGAGCGTCGAAGGCCGGCGCTGACGACCGCCAGCAGGACGGCCTCGCCGGGTCCGGGGTTCTCGAAGCGGTGCGCCAGGTCGGCGTCGAAGGTGACGGTGTCGCCCTCGCCGAGCGCATAGGCGACGTCGTCGACGTGCAGCGTCACGCTGCCGCGCTCGACGAGCGCGATCTCGCGGCTGCCCGGCTCGTGCATGGGCGGGTCGCCCTCGCCGCCGGTCGCGGCGCCGGCGGCGAGCACGTGGCGGCTGAGCTCGGCGCGCTGGCCGGGCAGCGGCGGCGTGAGGATCTCGAAGCTGTGGCCGGCCGCGCCCCCGCCGCGGCGGCGCTCGGCGCGGCGCACGACGCTGACCGAGCTCTGCTCGTCGAGCCGCAGGAGCTGGCTGAGCCGCAGCTCGAGCCCGTGGGCGATCCGGCTGGCGACCACGAGGGTCGGGCTGGTCTCCCCTCGCTCGACCTGAGAGAGCATCGGCGCGCTGACCCCGCTGCGCTCCGCCAGGTCGCGCAGCGACAGGTCCATGGCCTCGCGCAGCGCTCGCACGCGCGGGCCGATCTGGATCTGGTGCTCGAGCTGGTCGGCGACCGCCATGACGCGGCGTACGCTATCACGTACAAGCGTATGACCGGCCGCCGCGCCCGGTGCCTAGCCTCCGAGGCATGCCAGGGCCGATGCTCCCGCCGGATGTGCTCGTGCTGGCCGGCGGCGGCGTCGTCGGCGAGAGCTGGATGCACGGCGTGCTCGCCGGCCTCGAGGACGCGCTCGGGTGGGACGCCCGCGCGGTCGAGAGCTTCGTCGGGACGTCCGCGGGCTCGATCGTCGCCGCGCGGCTGGCGGCGGGCCGGCGGCCGCCGCGTCCCGGGGCAATCGGGTCCCAGCGGCCGCCCGAGGGAGCCTCCGACCTCCCGCCCGCACCCGCCGACGACGGTCGTCGCGGCCTCGTCCGGAGCGTCGCTGGCGCGGCCCGGGGGACGACGGCGCCGCTGGTCGGCGCCGCGCTGGCGGCCGGCGCGCCGGTCGGGGCGTTCGCCCGCGCGGCCGTGCTCTCTCGCGCGCCCGACCGGGGTCGCTCGCTCCTGCCCCTGCGCGACCGGGCGGCGGGCTGGGGCGCCCGCTTCGACGGGCGGCTGCGCGTGTGCGCGGTGGACCGCCGCAGCGGCCGCCGCGTCGTCTTCGGCGCACCCGGCGCCCCAGCCGCCGACGTGGCCGATGCCGTGGCCGCCTCCTGCGCGATCCCGTGGGTGTTCGCCCCGGTCCGCATCGGGGACCGCGAGTACGTCGACGGCGGCGCCTGGAGCATCACGAACCTCGACGCCGCGCCGGCCGGACGCGGCACGCACGTGCTCTGCCTCGACCCCGTCGCCGGCGTCGGCGGCGACGACCGCCGGATGACCGCGCTGCGCGGCGCGTTCCGCGTCGCCGCCGGGCTCGAGCAGCAGGGCCTGCGCCGGCGCGGCGCCCTTGTGCGGCACCTCGCTCCGGACGCGGCCGCCGCCGCGGCGATGGGTCCCGACCTGATGGCGCCCGCCCGCGCGAGCGCCGCGCTGGCGGCGGGCTACCGGCAGGGGCTGGCGGTCGCGGGGGCCGCGAGCACGTAGCCGCGGCGGGAGGGTCCGTGCGGGCACGCGGACGGAGCCCGCGCGCCCGCACGGCCGACGGTCACGGGGTCTGGACGAACGCCGCCTCGGTGGCGGCGGCCTGCGCCTTCTGGACCGCGTTGCTGAGGGCGCGCACGTAGGCGATCGCCGCGGCCTCGATGATGTCGGTGGTGACGGCCTGCCCGGCGCCGGTGACCCGCTGGCCGCTGAGCGCGCCGGGGACGCCGGTCTTCACGGCGTCGTCGGGCGAGCCGAGCTCCACGACGACGCTGACCTCGCCGAGGGCGTCCTGGCCGCCGGTCACGGCGTCGACGCGGAACTCGCGCAGGCGCGCGTCGATGCGCGTGGCGCCGTTGATGGCGTGGAAGATCGCGTCGACCGGGCCGTCGCCGGTGAACGAGCCCTCGACGACGGCGTCCTCGGGCGTGCGCACCGCGACCGTCGCGTGCGGTGGGCGCCGGGTGGACGCCTCGACGTCGAACCACTCCAGCGTGTAGCCCTGAACGTCCTCGCGCAGCTCGTCGGTGACCAGCGCCTCGAGGTCCATGGCCGTCACCTGCTTCTTGCGGTCGGCCACCTCCTTGAAGCGCTCGAACGCCTGCTTGAGCTGCTGGCCGTCGACGTGATAGCCGAGGTCCTCCAGCGCCTGGCGCAGGGCGGCACGGCCGGAGTGCTTGCCCAGCACCAGCGAGTTGGCGTCCAGGCCGATGGAGCGCGCGTCCATGATCTCGTAGGTCGAGCGCTCCTTGAGCACGCCGTCCTGGTGGATGCCGGACTCGTGCGCGAAGGCGTTGCGGCCGATGATGGCCTTGTTCGGCTGGACCGGGTAGCCGGTCAGCCGCGACACGAGGCGGCTCGTGCGGGCGATCTCGGTCGTCACCGCGTTGGTGCGCAGGCCGAGGCGGTCGCCGCGCGTGTGGAGGAGCATGATGACCTCCTCCAGCGAGGCGTTGCCGGCGCGCTCGCCGATGCCGTTGACGGCGCACTCGATCTGGCGGGCGCCGGCCCGCGCGCCGGCGATGCTGTTGGCCACCGCCAGGCCGAGGTCGTCGTGGCAGTGCGTCGAGAGGACGACGCCGCGCAGGTCGGGCACCAGCTCGTACAGCCGCGTCAGGAACTCCGCGTACTCGTCGGGCGTGGCGTAGCCGACCGTGTCGGGGATGTTGATCGTCGTCGCGCCCTCGTCGAGCGCGATCTGCAGCACCTCGGCGGTGAACGCGGCCTCCGAGCGCGTGGCGTCCATCGGCGAGAACTCGACGTCGTCGCAGAGCGCCTTGGCCTGGGCGACCGCGGCGCGGGCCAGGCCCTTGACGTCCTCGCGCGTCGACTTCAGCTGGTGCTCGATGTGGATGTCGGACGTCGACAGGAAGGTGTGGATCCGAGGTCGCTCGCTGTCGCGGATGGCCTCCCACGCACGATCGATGTCGGCCGCGTTGGCGCGAGCGAGGGCGCAGATGACGGGGCCGTCGACCTCACGGGCGATGGTCTGGACGGCCTCGAAGTCGCCCGGCGACGCGATCGGGAACCCGGCCTCGATGATGTCCACGCCGAGGCGCGCCAGCTGCTGGGCGATCTCGAGCTTCTCGGCCGTGTTGAGCGAGATGCCCGGCGACTGCTCGCCGTCGCGCAGGGTGGTGTCGAACAGCAGGACGCGGTTCGGGTCTTCGGGCGGGGTGGTCACGTCGTTCTTCTCCGGTTCTTCGACTGGCTCGGGTGCTTCGACTCAGGTGGTTCGCGGCTTCAGGCGGCCGCCACGCGCAGCTGCTCCCCCTAGCGGGGGAGGAGGAGGAGAAGTCGAAGGTCGAGCGCGGGGAACGTCATGACGCACGTTCGAGCGTAGCACCGCACTTCCTGTGCGACCAGCGCCGCGCTGGTTCCGATCGGCGAACCATCGGTTCGCTCAACGGAACCACCCTCGCGGGGAGCGCTGGGAGCGCCGGGCGTGCCGTGGGTCGCCCCGAGCGACGGGTGCGGCGCTACAGCGTGACCGAGCGGCCGGCGCGGAAGCCGTCGGTGGCGACCACGCCGTCGATGACCGCGTGGGACACCGGCGCGTCGGTGGTGATGACCATGACGGCCTCGCCGTCGGCGCCGTGGCTCTCGTCGCGACGGCCGACGGCGGCCGAGACGATGTTGACGCCGGCCTCGCCCAACGCCGTGCCGATGCGGCCGATCATCCCGGGGCGGTCCTCGTAGCGGAAGACGGCGAGGTGCTCGTCGAGCTGGACGTCGAAGCGCTGCCCCCAGGCCTCCAGCAGGTGCGGGCGGTTGCGGCGGCCGAACGTCGTCCCGACGACCCGCTCGCGGTTCTCGCCCGCCACCACGGTGATGCGCACGAGGTTCTCGAAGTCGCGCGAGTGCGCGTTCTTGGTCTCGACGACCTGGATGCCCCGCTCCTCGGCGACGGCCGGGGCGTTGACGACGTTGACGTCCTCCTCGGTGTGGCCCCGCAGGACGCCGAGCAGCGTCGCCGTCGTCAGCGGCCGCGTGTCGCGATCGGCGATGCGGCCGAGCAGCTCGACCTCGACGCCGTCGACCGACGAGCCCTGCGCCAGGACCATCGCCAGCCGGCCCAGGTGCGTGCACAGCGGCGCGTACGGGCCCAGCACCTCGAGGTCCTCAGCCTTGATCGCCGGCACGTTGACCGCGGTCGTGACCGCGCCGCCGGTGAGGGCGGCGACGACCTGCTCGGCGGCCTGAAAGCCGGCGCGGTCGGTCGCCTCCGCGGTCGAGGCGCCCAGGTGCGGGGTGACGATCACGTTCGGCCGGCCAAACAGCGGGTGCTCGGTGACCGGCTCGGAGCGGAACACGTCCAGCGCCGCCCCGCCGACCTTGCCGGAGTCCAGCGCGGCCTCGAGGTCCGCGTCGACGATCAACGGCCCGCGGGCGACGTTGAGGACCCGCACGCCGTCCTTGCACTTGGCCAGCGCCTCGGCGTTCAGCCAGCCTTCGGTGTCCGGCGTCTTGGGCAGGTGGAGCGTGAGGAAGTCGGCCTGCGCGTACACGTCGTCGGAGCTGCCGGCCTTCTCGACGCCGAGATCGCGGTAGCGCTCAGCCGACACGTAGGGGTCGAAGGCCAGGACGCGCATGCCGAACGCCTTCGCGCGGGCGGCGACGAGCTGGCCGATGCGGCCGAAGCCCAGGATGCCGAGCGTCTTGCCGTCGAGCTCGACGCCCGACCACTTCGACCGCTCCCAGCTGCCCTGCACGAGCGCCGCGTGCGCCTGCGGCACGTTGCGGGCCAGCGCGAGCAGCAGCGCCATCGTGTGCTCGGCCGCGGTGACGACGTTGGACTCGGGCGCGTTGGCGACGACGATCCCGCGCTTGGTGGCGGCGGGGACGTCGACGTTGTCGATGCCGACGCCGGCGCGGCCGATCGCCTTCAGGTTGGTGGCCTTGTCGATCAGCTCGGCGGTCATCTTGGTCGCCGAGCGGATGAGCAGGCCGTCGTACTCGCCGATCCGGGCCTCGAGGTCGAAGCCGTCCTGGTCGAACGCGGTGTCGACGTCGAAGTGCTGCTTGAGCAGGTCGATGCCGCTGGCGCCGATCTTCTCGGCCACGAGGACCTTGGTCATCCGTTTGCCTCCTCGGAAGTGCGCAGGCCGCGAGAGCGAGCCTCTGGGCGAGCTCTCGCCCCGGCATGCGAAGCGCCCGCGAAACCGCTCGCGCAGAGCGCTCGGGTTCCGGCGCGAGTCATGCCGCCATCTCCTTGACGACGAAGTCGATGCAGGCGGTCAGCGCGCGGATGTCGTCGGGCTCGACGGCCGGGAACATCGCGACGCGCAGCTGGTTGCGCCCGAGCTTGCGGTACGGCTCGACGTCGACGATGCCGTTGGCGCGCAGCGTCTTGGCCAGGGCGGCGGCGTCGATCCGGTCGTCGAAGTCGATCGTGCCGACGACCAGCGAGCGCTTCTCGACGTCGCGCACGAACGGGCGCGCGAAGTCGCTGGCCCGCGCCCACTCGTACAGGTGGCTCGAGGACTCCGTGGTGCGCGCCACGCACCAGTCCAGCCCGCCGTTCTCGAGCATCCACTCGATCTGCGCGGCGAGCATCAGCAGCGTCGCGACGGCCGGGGTGTTGTAGGTCTGGTCCTTCTTGGAGTTGTCGAGCGCGATCGTCAGCGACAGGAAGTCGGGGACCCAGCGGTCGCTCGCGCCGATCTCGGCGATGCGCTCCTGCGCGGCCGGGCTCAGCAGCGCCAGCCAGAGGCCGCCGTCGGAGGCGAAGCCCTTCTGGGGCGCGAAGTAGTAGGCGTCGGCGTCGCGGATGTCGACGGGCAGGCCCGCGGCGCCGGAGGTCGCGTCGATGAGCACGAGCGCGTCCTTGCCGGTGGCGCCGCTCGGGCGGTGCACCGGCGCCATGACGCCGGTCGAGGTCTCGTTGTGCGCCCAGGCGACCACGTCGCAGCCCGCGGCGACCTGGTGGACGACCGGCGCGTCGCCGGGCTCCGCCGAGGCGATCACCGGCTGGCCGAGGAACGGCGCCGCGGCGGTCACCTTGGCGAACTTGTTGGAGAACTCGCCGTAGCTGAGGTGCTGCGCGCGCTCGCGCACCAGGCCGAAGGCGGCGGCGTCCCAGAAGGCGGTGGTGCCGCCGTTGCCGAGCGCCACCTCGTAGCCGTCCGGCAGCGAGAACAGCTGGCGCAGGCCGTTGCGGACGCGGGCGACCACGTCCCTGACCGGCTTCTGGCGATGTGAGGTGCCCATCACCATCGAGGCGGCGACGAGCGCCTCGACCTGCTCGACGCGGACCTTGCTCGGGCCGCTGCCGAAGCGCGGGTCGGCGGGCTTGAGGTCCTCGGGGATCGTGATCGTCGCGCTGGTGGTCATGTGGGCTCCTCGTGCGGTTCCAGATCGGAGTGCCCAGGCGCGCGGCGGCGAAGTGGCCGCCGCTCCCCGGTGGTCATCCACCTCGAGGCGCCAGTCGCGACGGCCTCGAGGACTTTAGCAATAGCACCGCTCACCGCCGGACCCCCGGGACGAAGGAGCGGCGGCCGCGGAAGCGAGCGCTCTGCGCGAGCGTCGGCCGATCAGCCCGCGTCGAACTCGGTGTCGATCCACGACATGTGCGACCGCAGCTCCTTGCCGACGGTCTCGACCTTCGTGCCGGCCTGCTCGGCGCGCATGCGCTTGAAGTTCTCCTGGCCGGCGCGGTTCTCGGCGATCCACTCGCGGGCGAAGGTGCCGTCCTGGATCTCGCCCAGGATGCGCTTCATCTCGGCGCGCGTCTCGTCGTTGACGACGCGCGGGCCGCGCGTGTAGTCGCCGTACTCGGCCGTGTTGGAGATCGAGTACCGCATGCCCGCCAGGCCCTTCTCGTACATGAGGTCCACGATGAGCTTCAGCTCGTGGAGGCACTCGAAGTACGCCATCTGCGGGTCGTAGCCGGCCTCGACGAGCGTGTCGAAGCCCGCCTGCACGAGCGCGCTGGCGCCGCCGCACAGGACGGCCTGCTCGCCGAAGAGGTCGGTCTCGGTCTCCTCCTTGAACGTCGTCTCGAAGACGCCGCCGCGGGTGCAGCCGATGCCCTTCGCGTAGGCCAGCGCGAGGTCCTTCGCCTTGCCGGTCGCGTCCTGGTGGATCGCGATCAGGCCCGGCACGCCGCTGCCCTCGAGGTACTGGCGGCGCACGAGGTGGCCGGGGCCCTTGGGCGCGGCCAGCGCGACGTCGACGCCGGCGGGCGGCTCGACCTCGCCGTAGAGCACCGAGAAGCCGTGGCCGAAGAGCAGCAGGTTGCCCTCGGCGATGCCGTCGCGGACGTCGGACTCCCACACCTGGCGGTGGAGCTCGTCGGGCACGAGCATCATCACGATGTCGCCCTCGCTGGCGGCGTCGGCGACCGACAGGACCCTCAGGCCCGCGTCCTCGGCCTGCTTGACCGACTTCGAGCCCTCGCGCAGGCCTACGACGACGTTGACGCCCGAGTCCTTGAGGTTCTGCGCGTGGGCGTGGCCCTGCGAGCCGAAGCCGATGATGGCGACGGTCTTGCCGTCGAGAAGGGAGAGATCCGCGTCGTCGTCGTAGAACATGGTCCGCGGGAGTCTATGAGGCGACGGGCGGCCGCTGCGGTCCGCCCCGGGCTCGCCGTCAGGCCTCGGCGGCGGCGCCGATGACGCGGCCGGGGATCGCGACCGCGCCGTCGTCGCCGACGTACGGGGCCCAGGACGCGTCGATGGCGTCGCGGAGGCGGTAGACGTCGGCCGGCGACAGGCTCTTCGTCAGCGCCTGCAGCGACGGACTCATCTGGCGCTGCATGTCGAAGACCGCGTCGAGCGACGGCGCCGAGAAGGCGATGTCGATCGGCTCGACGACGAGGACGTCGAAGCCGGCCGCCTCGAGGAGGTCGGCGAGCAAGCCGTCGGCGCTGAGCGCGAACGGACCGGGGATGGTCGGGTCCGGTGGCGGCGCGAGCCCGAGCTCGACGGGCGCGCGGGCGGAGGTGTGCCACGGGTTGGCCTCGCGCGCCGCCCAGACGGCCGTGACGAGGCGCCCGCCGGGCTTGAGGACGCGCCGCGCCTCGCGAAAGGCGGCCTCGGGATCGACGGTCAACATGTAGGCGAAGCGCCCGAGGATGCCGTCGACCGTCGCCGTCCTCTCGTCGAGCCACTCGAGCTCCATCGGCCGGAACTCGACGCCCTTCGCGCCGCGCGCCTTGCCGTGCTGCCGCGCGAGCTCGACCATCGCCTCGGCCCCGTCGGTGATGATCGTCCGCCCGCCCGGCTGGACGAGCTCCGCGGCGAGCAGCCCCGTGTCACCGCGGCCGGCGCCGACCTCCAGGATCGTGTGGCCGGGCTGCGGCTCGAGGTGGTCGACCATCCAGTGCGAGACGGGCAGGGTGGCGTCGTAGAAGATCTCGGCGCCGTCGCCCCAGCCGGGCGCGTGGGCCTCCCAGGTCTCGCGGCTCTGCGCGCGGAACTCCTCGGGATCGAACATCGGATCGGAGCCTAGAGCGAACAGCCGTGAGGCTGTGCCGACGGGTGCGGCTCGTCGACGGCGACGCCATGTGGGCGTTGCTCGTCCGGCGGCGGGCGTCCTGACGGTCATGAAGACCGCAAACGCGCCCGCCACCCCAGCGACCGCGGCGGCTGCGAAGCCCCCTCGCGCCGGACCGCGCTGCTCAGCCCGAGACCGCGGCCAGCTGCCGGCGCAGCAGCTTGCCGGAGCCGGTGCGCGGGAGCGGGTCGGAGATCACCTGGACGTCCTTGGGGACCTTGAAGCGCGCCAGGCGCGCGGCGCAGTGCTCGCGGAGCTCCTCGGGCGTCGTCGCGGCGCCGGGCCGCAGCCGGACGAGTGCGACGACCGCCTCTCCCCACTCCGGGTCCGGCCGGGCGACGCACGCCGCCTCCAGGACGTCCGGGTGGGCCTCCAGCGCCGCCTCCACCTCGGCGGGCGCGACGTTCTCGCCGCCGGTGACGATGGTGTCGGCCTTGCGGCCCACGATGTGCAGGCGGCGGTCCGCGCCGAACGCGCCGAGGTCGCCGGTGCGCAGCACGCCGCCGACGGTCGGCGACACCGTCGGGCCGGACACGAGGATCTCGCCGTCGGGCTCGAGCTCGACGCGGGTGCAGAACAGCGGCACGCCGTCGGTCGCCACCTGCGAGCAGGCCTCGGTCAGCCCGTAGGTCGGCGCGACGGGCACGCCGGCGTCCGCCGCGCGCTCCAGCAGCACCGGCGGGAGCGGCGCGCCGCCCAGCAGCGCCCAGCGCAGCGCCGGCGGGCGCTCCAGGCCGGCGTCGAGCAGGCGCGCCAGGGTGGTCGGGACGAGCGAGACGATCGTCGGGCCGTCCGGGCGGCGAAGCTCGGCGAGCACGCGCTCGGTGTCGAAGCGGTCGTGGACGATCGCGGTCGTCCCATAGATGCAGCTGCGCAGGAGGATCGACAGCCCGCCGACGTGGCTCAGCGGCAGCGCCGACAGCCAGCGCTCCTGCGGGTCGACGCCGAGCGCGACCGCCGAGCCCAGCGCGCTCCAGAGCCAGTTGCCGTAGGTCAGGTCGATCGCCTTCGGAGCGCTCGTGGTGCCGGAGGTGTGGACGACGATCGCCGGGGCGTCCAGGTCATGTTCGGCCCGGATGTCGGCGCCCTGCGCACAACGCGCGGGCAACGGGCCGTCCACGAGCACGTCCACCCCCGGCCGCTCCTCCTCGGTGAGCCGCAGGTCGATCGGCACGGCCACCGCGCCGGCGAGGAAGACGGCGTGCAGGGCGATGGCGAAGTCCTCCCCGGGCGGCAGCGCGATCCCGACGCGCCCGCCCCGCGGCAGGCCCGCCGCAGCGGCGCGCGCCCGGCGGTGCAGCTCGTCGTAGGTCATGGCGTTGACCGCCGGGCGATCGGGGTGCGTGCGCGCCGCGCGCGCCAGCCAGGACTCGACGACCATGGGTCGGAAAGTAGCCTGCGCCCCATGGCCGTGACCTGGAGCCCGGGCGAGGGCGAGTACACCGACATCCGCTATGAGCTCAGCGACGATGGGATCGCCAAGATCACCATCGACCGCCCGGAGGTGCGCAACGCCTTCCGGCCGAAGACGCTGATCGAGGTCTCCGAGGCGATGGAGCGCGCCCGCGAGGATCCCGACGTGGGGGTGATCATCTTCACCGGCGAGGGCCCGCACGCCTTCTGCTCGGGCGGCGACCAGAACGTCAGAGGCGACACGGGCTACATGCCGGAGGGCGCCAAGGTCGGCCGGTTCCACGTCACCGACCTGCAGGTCCAGATGCGGCGCCTGCCCAAGCCGATCATCGCGATGGTCGCCGGCTACGCCGTCGGCGGCGGCCACGTGCTGCACCTCGTCTGCGACCTGACGATCGCGGCCGACAACGCGCGGTTCGGCCAGACCGGCCCGCGCGTCGGCTCCTGGGATGG
Source organism: Baekduia sp. (assembly GCA_035765735.1). Taxonomy (GTDB): domain Bacteria; phylum Actinomycetota; class Thermoleophilia; order Solirubrobacterales; family Solirubrobacteraceae; genus Baekduia. The sequence goes on from DASTWY010000007.1 coordinate 27,383, forward strand.
CGGCTTCGGCGCGTCGGTCCTGCGCGACCTCGTCGGCCCGAAGAAGGCCAAGGAGATCTGGATGCTCTGCCGCCAGTACGACGCGCAGCAGGCGCTGGACATGGGCCTCATCAACGCGGTCGTGCCGCTCGAGCGCCTCGAGGAGGAGACGGTGCAGTGGTGCCGCGAGATGCTCGCGCTCTCCCCCTTCGCGCTGCGCCTGGTCAAGGCGAGCTTCAACGCCCACGAGGACGGCTACGCCGGCATCCAGCAGCTCGCGCACGACACCAACCTGCTCTTCTACGCCTCGGAGGAGGCGAAGGAGGGGCGCGAGGCCTACAAGGCCAAGCGCAAGCCCGACTTCTCCCAGTTCCCCCGCCGCGCCTGAGCCGTCCGCATGTCGACCGAGACCGCCCGCCCCTCTCCCATCCAGATCTGGTTGCTGGCCGCCCGGCCGCGCACGCTGCCGGCGGGCGTCGCGCCGGTGCTCGTCGGCACCGCGCTGGCCATCACCGAGGGCACGTTCCGCGTCGGGGCGTTCATCGCCGCGCTGCTGGGCGCCGTCTTCATCCAGGTCGGCGCCAACCTGTCCAACGACTACTCCGACGCGCGGCGCGGGGCCGACACCGAGGACCGGCTCGGGCCCGTGCGCGTGACCGCCGGCGGGCTCGTGCCGCCCAAGCAGGTGCTGACCGCGACGTACGTCAGCTTCGGGCTGGCCGTGCTGTGCGGGATCTACCTCATCATCATCGCCGGCTGGGTGATCCTGGCCATCGGCGCCGCGTCGATCCTGGCGGGCGTGCTCTACACCGGCGGCCCGCGGCCGTACGGCTACGAGGGCCTCGGCGACGTGTTCGTCTTCCTCTTCTTCGGCCTCGTGGCGGTCACCGGCTCCTACTACGCGCAGGTGCAGCACCTGGAGTGGGAGGCCTTCGCGCTGGCCGTGCCGGTGGGCCTGATCGCCTCCGCGATCCTCGACGTCAACAACATCCGCGACGCGCCGACCGACGCCCGCGTCGGCAAGCGCACGCTGGCGGTGCGGCTCGGGCGCTCGCGGGCGCGCGACCTGTACGCCTTGGAGGTCTACCTGGCGTTCGTGGTGCCCCTGGTCGTCTGGCTGGCCGGCTCGGAGCTCGATGCGTGGCTGCTGCTGTCGTGGCTGGCGCTGCCGCTGGCGGTGCCGCTCGTGCGCCTGGTCCGCCAGCACGACGACGGGCCGACGCTCAACGGCGCGCTGGCCAGGACCGGGATGCTGCAGCTGGCGTTCTGCGTGCTGCTCAGCGCCGGGCTGCTGCTCAGCTGACGGCCAGCGCATGGACGTCGCGCTCGAGCCGGTCATCTACGCGCTGCGCGAGCCGCTGCGGACGTCGTACGGCGAGGTGGCCGAGCGGCAGGCCATCGAGCTGGTGCTCACGATGCACGACGGGGTCACCGGCCGCGGCGAGGCCGCGCCGCTGGAGCCCTACGACGGCGTGCCGATCGAGCTCGTCGAGCAGGCGCTGCGGCGGTACGTGCCGATCCTGCGCGACGGCGACGGGCGCACCGGCCCGGAGCTCATGGACGCCTGCCGCCGCGTCGCCGACCTGCCGCAGGCGCTGGCCGCCGTCGACCTCGCGCTCTGGGACGCCGCGGGCCGGCGCGCCGGCCGGCCGGTCGCCGCGCTGCTGCATGACGAGCCCGTCGCGGCGGTGGCGGTCAACGCGACGATCGGCGCCACCGACGCCGCCACGGCCGCCGCGGCGGCCAGCGTCGCGGCCGAGGCCGGCTACCGCTGCGTGAAGGTCAAGGTGGGCGTCGACGACGACGTCGAGCGCGTCGCCGCCGTCCGCGAGGCCGTCGGCGACGACGTCGCCATCCGGGTCGACGCCAACGGCGCGTGGACGCCCGACGAGGCGGTCACCGCCATCGCGGCGCTCGCCCCGCTGGGGCCGGAGCTCGTCGAGGAGCCCGTCACGGGCATCGCCGCGATGCGCTCGGTGCGCGAGCGCGTCTCCGTCGCGATCGCCATGGACGAGACCGCCGCCGAGCACGGGGCGATCGCCTCGGGCGCCGCGGACGTCGTGTGCCTGAAGGTCTCGCGCGCCGGGGGGATCTCGTCGCTGCTGGCCCAGGCCGCGCTCGCGCGGGCCATGGGCACCGGCGTCTACGTCGCCTCGACGCTCGACGGGCCGCTGGGCATCGCCGCCGCGCTGCACTGCGCCGCGGCGCTGCGGCTGGAACGGGCCTGCGGGCTGGCCACGCTGTCGCTCGTGGGGATCGCCGAGCCCCGGTTGGCGGTCACGGCGGGCCGGATGGCCGTGCCCGCCGCGCCGGGGCTCGGCGTCTAACCGCCGCGCGTCAGGTCCGGCACCGGCAGCGGGGCGCACCCGCCGCGGCAGCCGTCCCCGACCACGGGCAACTCGATGGCCGACGGATGGCGCGGCTCGGTGAGGATCTTGACGGTGCCCCCGAGGCGCCCGAGCAGCGCGGGCAGCGGCGGCAGCGCGTGCGGGAAGTCCGCGGGATCGACCACGATCCGCAGTCGGTGGCCGGCCTTCAGGACCCAGTTGGTCGGGAAGACCTCGACGTCGAGGGCGGTCGGCGTCCCGCCCATGACCGCGAGGACCGAGTCCTGCGTGAGCGGGTGCCACGGCTGCAGCAGGTGGCCGTCGACCACGCGGGCCTTCGCCGGATCGGTGGCGCGGAAGGCGGCGGTCTGCCAGCCGGTCGTCATGCCCGTCGAGGCGCCGTCCGGGGCGACGTCGTCGACCCGGACCGTGACCGCGGCGTCCGACGCCGTCGTCGTCAGCCACACGCGCGCCGCCAGCGGGCCGGACAGCCGCACGTCGGCCGGCAGCGGGTCGCTCGTGTAGGTGGCGCCGCCGGAGAGCAGGTTCGGGCGGTCGTCGGTGAAGCACGGCAGCGCCTCGCCGAGGCCGGCCGACCACTGGCCGGTGCTCATGGTGCAGGCGCCGGCGAGCGGCTGCTGGACGAAGGACTGCGGCGTCTCGGGGGCCGGCGGAGCCTCGGGGCTCACCCGCTGCGCCCCGCGCAGGTACCAGCGCTGCGGCCGCAGGCGCGGGTCCGGCCAGTCCGGCTGGGTCTCGTAGCGCTCGTCGCCATAGGTGTACTGCGTGACCTTCGGGATGCCGGCCACGTCGGTGTCCAGGCCCTTGAGCCAGTGGTCGAACCAGCGCAGCTCGAGGTCGGGCAGCGACGGCACGCCGTCGCGCGGCAACCCCGCGCCGCTGCCGCCGCCGAGGTGGGTCCACGGCCCCATGAGCAGCCGGGCGGGCACGCGCCCCCGCAGGCGCTCGTAGATCAGCGGCTCACCGCGCTGGAAGAGGTCGTGCAGGCCGCCGACGACGAACGTCGGCACCTGGATGCGGTCGAGCACCTCGATCGGGGAGCGGGTCTTCCAGAAGGGCCCGTCGTACGCGACCGAGCCGCCGCTGAGCGAGCCGACCAGCGTGGGCGCCGTGAACGAGAGCAGACCGCCGGCGTGCTGGCCGAGGGTGGTCAGCGCGCTGATCGCGTCGGTCGGCGTCCCCGTGAACGTCGACTGCGGTGGCACCAGCCCGCCCGCGGTGACGAGGCCGAGCCACAGCGGGATGAACGAGACGTTGATGTCGCCCCCGGAGAACACGATGTCGCGATAGCCGTCGGCCATCGGGACGACGGGGAAGATCGCCCGCAGGTGCGGCGGACGCAGCGCGGCGGTGTAGAGCTGGGTCAGTCCCATGTACGACGGGCCGTCGAGCCCCACGTCGCCGTCGCTGAACGGCTGACGCGCCGCCCACTCGACGATGTCGTAGCCGTCCTGCTGCTCGGCGGGGCCGAAGGAGTCCCACGCGCCGCCGGAGGCGCCGGTGCCGCGCACGTCCACGGTCACCTGCACATAGCCGCGCTGCACGAGCGCGTCGGCGGCGCCGCCGAGCGCGCCGATGACCACGCCGTCCTTGCCGTACGGCGTCTGCGTGACCAGGACCGGGTAGCGGCCCGGCTGGTCGGGGCGCTCGACGTTCGCCCGCAGGACCGTCCCGTCGCGCATCACGATCGGGACGTCCTTGTCGGTGACGGTGCCGTACTGGGCCGGGCGCGTGTACGGCGTCCAGGCGCCGGCGGCTGCGGCCACGGCCGTCGACGCCTGGACGCCGCACGCGGCCAGGGCGGTGCTCGCCGCCAGCACGCCGGCGACCCTCCTGCTCAGGCGACCCATGCCCGCCCCAACGCCGCCGCCGGGCCGAACTTGCGCTTGGGCGAGGCAACGGACCTCAGCCGGGGCGGCGGAGCGTGGCGCGCCAGGCGAGGACGCGGCGGGCGCCGGCCTCGAGCTGGCGGCGGCTGAGGGCGCCCGTGCGGACGGCGCGCTCGAGGCCGTGCGCGGCGTGCGCGCCCGTGGCGTAGTCCTGGGCGAACAGCGGCAGGTCGACGCCGGCGCGGATGGCGAAGTAGGCGAGCTGCGGCGAGGTGCCGTACCCGGCCACCGACGCCGCCTGGAGGTCGTCGGTCATCGTCACGCCGTCGAAGCCCAGGCGCCCGCGCAGCTCAGCGGTGACCCAGCGGTGCGAGAACGCGGCGGGTCGAGGGTCGACGCGCGGGTAGATCGCGGTCGACAGCATCACGGCGGGCGCCCGCAGCGCGCGGTACGGCGCCTCGTCGACGGCGCGCAGCGTGCTCAGCGGCAGGTCGATCCGGACCGCCGCGTCGTCGGTGTTGACCACCGCCGCGCCGAAGCCGGGGAAGTGCTTGAGGACCGGCGCGACGCCCCCGGCGCGCAGGCCGGCCGCGAACGCGCCCGCGCGCGCGGTCACGGTCGCGGCGTCCTCACCGTACGTGCGTCCCTCGCGCTCGAGCGCCGACCCCGGCCGCCCGATGTCGACTACCGGAGCGAGGTCCACGTTGACGGCGGCCCGCCGCAGCAGCGCCGCGGCGGCGCGGCCGTTGGCCCGCGCCGCCCCCGCGCTGGGGGTCGCCGCCGCGGACGACTCCGGCGAACCGGGCAGCCGGCGCACGGCGCCGCCCTCCTGGTCGACCATCACCAGCAGCGGCGCGTCGAGGCCGGCGGGCCGGTGGATGCGCTGCAGGCGCCGGACCATCCGGCGGACCTGCCCGACGCCGCGGATGTTGCGCGCGAAGAGGATGACCCCCGCGGCCTCGCCGCGCCGGATGCGCTGGCGCAGGGCGTGCGGCGGGCGCGTCCCGGCGTAGGCGAACACGAAGCGCTGGCCGATCGCCTGGCGCAGCGTCAGCCGCACCGGCGCCGGGCGGCCCGCGGTCGTGGTCGTCTCCGTGCCAGTGCGTGCCGCCGCCGGTCCCGCGCCCCCGTCGTCGCCGCAGCCGAGGGCGACGACGCCGGCCAGCGCGACCGGCGCCGCGGCGCGGCCCAGGGCGCGGCGCGCGCTCACGCGTCGCCCTGGATGGCGGCGGCCAGCTCCACCGGCGCCTCCCGCGGCAGCCCGTGCCCGGCGCCGGGGACGACCACGAGCCGCGCGTCGGGCAGCGCGGCCATGAACCGCTCGGCGAGCTCGACGAACTTGCGATCGCGGTCGCCGACGACCACGGTCACCGGCATCGTCAGCTCCCCCAGCCGATCCCAGGTCGGCTTCATGACGCCCGTGCCGAGGCCGCGCAGCGCCTCCGCCAGCCCGCGCGGGTCGTTGCGCAACAGGTCCTTCCGCCACACCTCGGCGGCCTCCGGAGGCGTGCCGGCGAAGACGGGCTGCGACTGCCAGCGGTCGGCGAACACGTCGCCGCTGAGGTCCTCGATCTCCTCGGCCAGGGCCTCGTCCTCGGCGCGCCGCGCGGCCCGCTGCTCGGGATCGTCGAGGCCGCCGCTGGTCGAGATCAGCACGAGGCGGCTGACGCGATCGGGCGCCGCGAGCGCGGCGTGCTGCGCGACGCGGCCACCGAACGAGTAGCCGCAGAGCACCACCTCGTGGGGCGCCTCGTCGAGCACGTCCTTGACGCAGGCGTCGAACGTCACCGGGCGCACGCCGCCGCGCGTGCCGTGCCCGCGGAGGTCGGGGATCAGCGGGTTGTAGCGTTCCGGGTCCAGCTCGGGCACCACCAGGTCCCACGTGCGGTGCGTCCCCGCAAAGCCGTGGAGCAGCATCAGGGTCTCGGGCATCGCCTTCCATCCTCCCCCACGTGAGCGAGACCCGCGACACCTACATCCTGCTGCGCGCCTTCGTCGACGAGCTGGCGCGCTGCGGCGTCGCCGGCGCCTGCACCTCGCCCGGATCGCGGTCCACGCCGCTGGTCCTGACGCTGGCGCGCGACGGCCGCATCCCCGTGACCTCCCATGTCGACGAGCGCGCGGCCGGCTTCTTCGCGCTCGGGCTGGTCAAGGCGACCGGACGCCCGGCCGTGCTGGCCTGCACCTCCGGCACCGCGGCGGCCAACTACGCGCCGGCGGTGATCGAGGCGCACGAGGCGCGGCTGCCGCTCATCGTCCTGACCGCCGACCGTCCGCCCGAGCTGCGCGACGTCGGCGCCGGCCAGGTCATCGACCAGATCAAGCTGTACGGGTCGGCGGCGAAGTGGTTCGTCGAGGTCGGCAGCCACGGCGCGACCCCCGACCGGCTGCGGTGGATGCGGCAGCTGGCGTGCCGGGCGATGTGGACGGCGCTCGACGACCGGCCCGGGCCGGTCCACCTGAACGTGCCGCTGCGCGAGCCGCTCGTGCTCGACGAGCCGCTGCCCGCCGAGGAGCCCGGGGGCGGCGGGCGCCCCGGCGGCGCTCCGTGGACGGCGCGCACCACGGCGCCGCAGGACCCGGCGCCGCTCGTCGACTGGCTGCGCGAGCGCCGGCGCGGCGTGATCGTGGCCGGCCGCGACGAGTCCGGCGGCCCGATGGACGGGGTCGCCGCGCTGGCCGACGCGATGGGCTGGCCGCTGCTGGCCGACCCGCTGTCCGACGCGCGCCGCGGCGGCGCCGCGATCGCGCACTACGACGCGCTGCTGCGCGACGAGCGGTGGGCCGCGTCGGCGGCGGCCGGGGCCGAGTCCGTGCTGCGCGTCGGCGACCTGCCGACGTCCAAGCCGCTGCGGCAGTGGCTGCGCGGGCTCGACGTGCCGCAGGCCGGGCTCCTGTCCGGCGGCGCCTGGCACGACCCCGACGCGACGCTCGAGCGCGTCTTCGACCTGCGGCCCGCGGCGCTGGCGGCCATCGACGAGCCCTGGCCGGTCGACGACGCGTGGCTCGGCACCTGGCGCGCCGCCGACGCGAGCGCCGCGCGGGCGCTCGCCGCCACCCTCGGCGACGACCTCAGCGAGCCGGCCGTGGCACGCGAGGTGGCCACGGCCGTGCCGGCCGGCGCGCGCGTCGTCGTGGCGGCCTCCATGCCGATCCGCGACGTCGAGACGTTCTGGCCCGTCGACGCTCCGGCGAGCGCGATCTCCAACCGCGGCGCCAACGGCATCGACGGGACGATCTCCACCGCCTACGGCGTCGCGGCGGCGTCCGGCGCGCCGACCTACCTGCACATCGGCGACGTCGCGCTGGCCCACGACGTGGGCGGCCTGCTGGCCGGCAAACGCCTCGGGCTGCCGCTCACCATCGTCGTGGTCGACAACGCCGGCGGCGGGATCTTCGAGTTCCTGCCGATCGCGACGCAGCGCGACGCCTTCGAGGAGCATGTCCTGACCCCCACCGGGCTCGACGTCGAGGCGGTCGCCGCGCTGTACGGCGCCGCGTACCGGCCGGTCGACGACGTCGCGGCGCTGCGCGCGGTCCTGCGGGTGCCGCCGCACGGCACCACGCTCGTCCACGTCCGCACCGACCGCGCCGCGAACGTCGCGCTGCACCGCGCCTGCTGGGACGCGGTGCGCAGCGCTCTGGACACATGACTGGATTCTGTCCGCAGGACCGGATAGGGTCCCCGGCCCATGGTGTGGGTCGCCCTCCTGGCCGCGCTGTGGATCTCGTCCTGCCTCCTGGTTGTGGCGCTGGCGCACGCCGCCGCGCGCGCTGACCGGCCGACCCGAGACCACCTCAGCACACTCTCCGCGCACGGCGTCTGGCTCGCCCCCAGCGACCCGAGCCGCGGGCCGGCGGCGTGGGTCTTCGCCGACTCGCCCGAACGCCGCCGCTAGGCGGCCGGGATCCGTCGCCAGACGCCGACGACCTCGCGGACCGTGGCCGTCCGGTACGTCGTGCGGGCGTCCAGCGGCCGCAAGCGGAGCTCGAAGCGGCCGGACGCGCGCTGCTCGAGGCCCTCGACGAGCGCGTGGAAGCGCCGGCCCTTGCGGTCCACCTCCACGATGTCGCCCTCGCCGATGCCCTTGGACGTCTGACGGCCGCGGGCGGGGCGATCGTCCGGAGGGACGACCTCCGGCAGGAGCGAGATCTGCTGGCCGTCGTCGAGCACCCGGTCGAGGGTACGGGGCGCGCCGGACCGTCCCGGCCGCCCCGCGGCCGCTCAGCCCGCGAGCACGGGCAGCAGCGCCTGGAGCTTGACCTCGGTCTCGGCGAGCTCGGCGGCGGGGTCGGAGTCGCGCACCACGCCGACGCCGGCGTAGCAGCGGGCGACGTGGCCGCGCAGCAGGGCGCTGCGGAGGCCGACGACGAACTCGCCGTCCTCGTCGAGGTCGGTCCAGCCGAGCGGGCCGGCATACCAGCCGCGGTCGATGCCCTCCAGGGCGGGGATCAGCGGCGACGCGACCGCGTGCGGCTCGCCCCCGACCGCCGGGGTCGGATGCAGCAGCCCCGCCAGCTCCACGGCGCTCACGGGATCCGAGAGCTGCGCGCGGATCGGCGTGCCCAGATGCTGGATGTTGGCCATCTTGACCACCTCGGGCTCCTCGGCGGCGGTCACCCAGACGGCGTGCGGGCGCAGCGCCCGGGCGATCCGGCGCGTGACGATCGCCTGCTCCTCGCGGTCCTTGGCGGAGCGCAGCAGCCGCTCGCCGAGGTGGTCGTCGACGGCGGGGTCGGCGCTGCGCCGCGTCGATCCGGCGAGCGCCAGCGTCGCGGCGCGCATCCCGTCGCGGCGGATGAGCAGCTCGGGGCTGGCCGCCACGAACGCGGCGTCGCCACGACCGGCGACGACGAGGTGGCAGGACGGGAAGGCCTCGCGCAGGACGCCGAGCACGGCGGCGGCGTCATGGTCGACCGGCGCGTGCACCTGCACCTCGCGGGCGAGCACGACCTTCTCCAGCTCGCCCGCGCGGATCCGCTGCACGGCGCCCGCGACCGCCTGCTCGTAGTGCTCGGGCGGCATCGCGCTGACGACGCGGTAGCGCCCCGCGGGCGCGGGGTCCAGCAGCGGCAGGCCGGAGCCGCCACGCAGCTCCGCCAGACGCCGCTCCAGGCGCGCCAGCAGGTCCTCCGGATGGTCGTCGGGCGTGGCGAGGGCCGCCAGCGTCAACGCGACCTCGTCGCCCCGGCGGGCGAGCGACAGCTCGGGCACGTGCAGGGAGGCCGCCGCGAACCCGCCCCAGTCCGGCGACCGGCCGCCGTCGTCGGCGAACGCGAAGCCGCCGAGCGCGACCGGTCCGCAGCCGGGCGGGCCGGCAGGCGGGTCGCAGGCGGCATGCGACGCCAGCGCACGCCAGCGGGCCGCGACCCGCGTGAAGCGCTCGGGGCCGTCCTCGTCGAGCACCGCCACCGCGCCCAGCGCCGCGAGCGCGGCCCGGTCGCGATCGGGCTGCTCGAAGCAGAACCACGGCTCGCCGGGACGCCGCGACGCCGCGACGACCGCGGACGGGTCGACGTCGGCCTCGACCGCGACGGTGATGGCCGCCAGCGCCTCGCCGCGTCGGCGCGCCCGCCGCACGGCCTCGGCCAGCCGGCGCTGCAGCCGCTCGCGGTCGGCGGCGCCCAGCTCGAACCCGCCGCCACGCGCCGTCACCGAGGTCATGGACGGCAGTCTATGAAGGTGGGCGTCGCGGCCCGCGCGACCGGCAGGTCGTTCGGCGCCGAATCGCGATCCGCGTCGCCTGGACCCCGGCATGCGGGGCGCAGGCGACGCGGAATGCCCAGACGCCGATCAGGTCTCGCCGCGCCCGCGGGAGATCGCGATCTCCCCCGTGCGCATCATCTCGACCAGCCCGAACGGCCGCATCAGGCCCTCGAAGGCCTCGATCTTGTCGGCCCCACCGGTGATCTCGACGATGATCGACCGCCGCGTCACGTCCACGACGCTGCCGCGGAAGATCTCGCAGAGCTGCAGGACCTCCGCGCGCGCCGCGCCGTCGGCCGCGGTCTTGAAGAGCGCGAGCTCGCGCGTGACCGTGTCGGCCGGCTCGAGGTCGCGGATCTTCAGGACGTTGACCAGCTTGTGCAGCTGCTTGGTGACCTGGTCGATCGGGTGCACCGCGCCGTCGACGGTCAGCGTGACCCGCGAGACGTGCTCGTCGTCGGTCGGGCCGACGGTGAGCGTGTCGATGTTGAACCCGCGACGGGCGAACAGCCCGGCGATGCGCGTCAGCACGCCCGGCTTGTTCTCCACCAGGATGGACAGGACGTGCTTGCGCCCCGTCCGCATCTGGCCGGCGGCCTCGAGCTCCTCGAGGCTCAGCAGCTCCTTGGTCCCAGGATCGCCCATCGCTCAGCCCACCATGTCCCGCGCGGCGGCGCCGGGCGCGATCATCGGGTACACGTTCTCCTCGCGGGTGACGCGCACGTCGATCACCGCGGGGCCCTCGGCCGCGAAGGCGGCCTTCAGGTCCTCGACCAGCGACGCCTTGCTCGTCAGCCGCACGCCGTTGACCCCGTAGGCCTCGGCGAGCTTGACGAAGTCGGGCACCTGCCCCATGTCGACGTGCGAGTAGCGGTTGTCCCAGAACAGCTCCTGCCACTGGCGGACCATGCCCAGGTAGCCGTTGTTGAGGATCACGATCTTGACCGGGATCCCGTTCTCGCTGCAGGTGGCCAGCTCCTGGATGTTCATCTGGATGGAGCCGTCGCCGGTGACGCAGACCACGGTCTGGTCGGGGCAGCCGACCGCCGCCCCCATGGCCGCGGGGAAGCCGAAGCCCATCGTCCCGAGGCCGCCGGAGTTCAACCACTGGCGCGGGCGGTTGAAGTGGTAGTACTGCGCCGCCCACATCTGGTGCTGGCCGACGTCGGAGGTGATGATGGCGTCGCCGCCCGTCGCCTCGTAGATGGCCTGGATCGCCCGCTGGGGCTTGATCTCGTCGTCGGCCGAGTCGTCGTAGCGCAGCGGGTGGCGCTCCTGCCAGGAGCGGATCCGCTGCCACCAGTCCTCCAGCCGCGCGGGATCGGCCTCCAGCGCCCGGTACTCGTTGATGAGCTTGACGAGGATGTTCTTCGCGTCACCGACGATCGGGATGTGCGCCGGGACGTTCTTGGAGATCTCGGCCGGGTCGATGTCGATGTGGATGAACTTCGCGCGCGGCGCGAACTCCGACAGCTTCGCGGTGACGCGGTCGTCGAAGCGGGCGCCGATCGCGCAGATGAGGTCGGCCTCGTCCATCGCGTAGTTCGCCGCGCGCGTGCCGTGCATGCCGAGCATGCCCAGCCACTGCTCGTGCGGCGCCGGGAACCCGCCCAGGCCGTTGAGCGTGCAGGTGACCGGGAACCGGTCGCTGGTGGCGAACTCGACCAGCTCCGCCGACGCGCCGGAGCTCACGACGCCGCCGCCCGCGTAGATCACCGGGCGCCGAGCCGACGCCAGCGCCTTCGCGGCCTGGCGGATCTGCTTGACGTTCCCCTCCGTGGTGGGCTGATAGCCCGGCAGGTTGACCTCGGTGACCGGCTCGTACGGGATGTCGGCCTTCGACAGGTCCGTCGGGATGTCGACGACGACCGGCCCCGGCCGCCCCGTGCGCGCGACGTGGAACGCCTCGTGCAGCACGCGCGGGATCTCCAGCGGGTGCTGGATCATCCAGGAGTGCTTGACCGCCGGCATCGTGATGCCGAGGATGTCGGCCTCCTGGAAGCCGTCGGTGCCGAGCAGCTCGGTGCGGACCTGGCCGGTGATGAACACCACCGGGACCGAGTCCATCATCGCGTCCATGATCGGCGTGACCAGGTTGGTCGCGCCCGGCCCGCTGGTGCCCAGCGCGACGCCGACCTTGCCGGTCGCCTTCGCGTAGCCCTCCGCGGCATGGCCGCCGCCGGCCTCGTGGCGCACGAGGACGTGGCGGATCCCGGCGTCCACGAACGCGTCGTAGGTCGGGAGGTTGGCGCCGCCGGGATACCCGAATACGACGTCGACACCCTCCGCCTTCAGGCACTCCATCACGGCATCGACCGCTCGCATGCGCTTGACCTCCTTCCTTCGTGACTCGGTTCGCTGAACGCCACGAGCCGCCCGGTGAGCGGCCCGCAGGGACCGCTGAGTCTATCGGGGCAGGGAAGTCCCGGTGCCGGCCGCCGGCGCGACGAGCTCGGACTCGTCCGGAAACTCGAGGTCCGTGCCGCAGTGGGTGCACACGGCGTCGTGGAGCATGCAGACGTTGCCGCACCGCGGGCAGGTGCGCCGCGGCTCGTCCGTGTCGTAGCGGTAGAGCACCGCGGCGATCAGCCCGACGAACGGGAACAGCCCGGAGATCAGGAACCACAGCAGGAACGAGCTGCCCTTCAGCCGGCCGACGACGCCGCCGGCGAGGCCGAAGAAGAACGCGATGACGACGTAAGCCATGGCCGGACCCGAGCCTCGCGGCGCCGGTCAGAGGGTTCGCAGCGCCCAGACGACCGCGACGACCGCCAGCACGATGAGGACCATCGTGATGATGCCGGCGAGGAAGCCGATGAGCGCCTTGACGAGGAAGAGCGCCGCAAGGGCCAGGACGACGACCGCGAGGGCGCGCTTCAGGAGGGAGGGACCGGCCGCGTCGTGCACGTCGTGCATGACCACAGCGTACCGGCGACCATCAAGCCCACCTCAGGAGCTCGACGGCCGCCGGCCGCCGTGGTCGGTGTCCCTCAGTCGTAGCTGCGGCGGAGATGCCCGTGGCGGCCGTCCTCTGGCGCGCGGCCGTTCACGTGCAGGCGGGCGAGGCGGTAGCGGCGGATGGCCGGCCCGTCCTGGCCCGGCTCCAGCCGCCCACGCTCGCCGACGAGGATGATCCTCGAGAGGCGGGTTGCGCTGGCGGTCGTCATGGACAGCATGCTGCCTCCTTGCCGGTGCGGCGCCCACCGCCCGGCGGTCGAACGCTTCGTGCCCCTATGCGTACCGCTGGTCGAACAGGGCGAGGTAAAGATCCGGGGGCCGAGGTCAGCGCGAGCGGCCGCGCCGGCGCTCGGCGGCCGCGGCGGCGTCGAGCGCGGAGCGCATGAGCGCGGGGAGCCGGCGGCGCACCCGCCAGCGGGCGCCGGAGAACGCGAGGTTGGCCACGGTGGCGAAGCCCGCCTCGTCGGCGCGCAGGGCCAGCAGGAGGTGGGCGATGCGATCGGCGCGCGGCAGGTCGGGGTCGGTCACGCCGACGCAGAAGCAGTGCACGCGGCGCCCGCCGCGGGTGAGCAGCAGCGCCCCACCCTCCCCCACCAGCCACGTGCCCAGGCGCCCGCGCTCGCGCACGACGCCGGTGCGGGCGTGCAGGTCGCGGGCCTCGTGGTCGACGAGGTCGCCGAGCAGGCCGAGCGCGGTCCGCTCGGCGCCGGCCGTCGTGCCGCGACGCGGCCGCATGACCCCGGCGCCGCGAGCGGCGTACAGCTCCGGGATCACCCAGGCGTGGGCGAGGCTCGCGAGGCTGACCGCGACGGCCAGCGGCTGGACGAGGAACAGCACGACGGCGGCCCCGATGAACGGCACGACGTGCGCGCACGTCGTGAGCGTCCAGAGCGCGCCCCGCCGGCGCAGGCGCTGGGCGTCGACGCGCGCGCGCCAATGGACGGCCGCCGTCTCGGGCAGCGCGACGCCGCCGGGCGCGCCCGCCGCGGCGACCGGGTCGCCGAGGGCGCTCACCCGCCGCTGATCGGCAGCCGCAGGACGACGAGCTCGGCGTCGACCGGCAGCTCCCGCACCTGCTCGGCGTGGCCCTCGCCCGTCGACACCATGGCGAAGTAGCCCCGGTCGAGCTCGGCGCGGAACGCCGCGACGGCGGCCTCGACGGCGGCGGGGTCATCGGCCCGCCACTCGGCCAGCGTCGTGTGGCCGGTGCGATCCATGCGGACGAGACGCGACACAGCGGTCCTCCTTCGGTGGCTGGAGGCCGATCGTAGTCCCCCCCGCACGCCATGGCGAGCGGGACAGTCGCGTGCCCTACAGCCCCAGCTGCTGGCGCACGAGCCGGGTGACCTCGCCGCCGTCGGCGCGGCCCTTGGTCTCGCGCATGACGTGGCCGATGATCACGCCCATCGGCTTCATGTCGCCGTTGCGCAGACGCTCGGCGATGTCGGGGTTGGCGGCCAGCGCCGCCTCGACGACCGGCGTCAGCTCGTCCGCGCCGCCGACCGCCCCGAGGCCCTCGGCCTCGACGATCGCCTGCGGGTCGCCGCCCTCGGCGACGAGCTTGTCGAGCACCTGCCGGGCGCCGCCCTGCGTGACCTCCTTGGCGCCGACCATGCGCACGAGGGTCGCCAGCGCGGCGGGCTCGACCTTCGACTCCGCCGGGTCGGCGTCGGCGCCGAGGCGGGCGACCAGCTCGTTGGCCACCCAGTTGGCCAGCGGCTGGGGCTCCGCCGCCAGGCCGTTCCCCCCGTCGAGGGCGGCCTCGAAGTAGTCGCCCAGCTCCGTGCGGAACGCGAGCAGCCGCGCGCTGTCGGGGCTCAGCCCGTGCGCGCGCTCGAAGCGGGCCGCGCGGTCCAGCGGCAGCTCGGGCAGCGCCGCCTTCGCGCGGTCGAGCATCTCCTGGCTGATGGCCACCGGCGTCAGGTCGGGCTCGGGGAAGTAGCGGTAGTCGTGCGCCTCCTCCTTGGAGCGCAGCGACGTGATCGCCTCGGTCCGCGGGTCGAAGTGCAGCGTCTCCTGCTCGACCTTGCCGCCCTCGCGCAGGATCGCCTCCTGGCGGGCGACCTCGGCGCGGATGCCGCGCTCGATGAACCGGAACGAGTTCATGTTCTTGAGCTCGGTCTTCGTGCCGAGCTCCGTCGAGCCCTTGGGGCGGATGGAGATGTTGGCGTCGCAGCGCAGCGAGCCCTCCTCCATGTTCACGTCGCTGACGCCGAGGCGGCGAAGCGTCGCCCGCAGCAGCCGCAGCCACTCGGCCGCCTCGGCCGCGTCGCGCAGGTCGGGCTCGGTGACGATCTCGGCCAGCGGCGTGCCGCCGCGGTTGAAGTCGACGATCGACGCGTCGGAGGCGTGCAGCCGGCCCGAGGCGCCGACGTGCACGAGCTTGGCCGCGTCCTCCTCGAGGTGGACGCGATGGATCCGCACGTCGCCCAGCCGGCCGCCGTTGCACAGCGGCTCGTCGAACTGGGAGATCTGGTAGCCCTTGGGCAGGTCGGGATAGAAGTAGTTCTTGCGGTGGAAGATCGACCGCGGCGCCAGCTCGGAGCCGAGCGCCATGCCGATCATCAGCCCGTAGTGGATGGCCTCCGCGTTGGCCACCGGCAGCGAGCCGGGCAGGCCGAGGCAGACCGGGCAGGTGTGCACGTTCGGCGGGTCGCCGAAGCTCAGCTCGCAGCCGCAGAACATCTTCGTGCGCGTCTGCAGCTGGACGTGGATCTCCAGCCCGATGACGGGCTCGTACTCGGTCGCCATGCTCAGGCCCTCCCCGCCGTGCCGTCGAAGCCGATCGCCTGCTCGAGCGCGTACGCCGCGTCGAGGATCCGGTTCTCGCTGAACGCCGGCCCGGCGAGCTGGAAGCCGACCGGCAGCCCGTCGCTGAGGCCGGCGGGGATCGAGATCGCCGGGATGCCGGCGAGCGAGATCGGCACCGTGAAGTAGTCGTTGAGGTACATCGCCAGCGGGTCGTCGGTCTTGGCGCCCAGCTCGAAGGCCACCGACGGCGCCGTCGGGGTGACGACGAGGTCGACGCGCTCGAAGGCGGCCCTGAAGTCGTCGGCGATCTTGGTGCGCACCTTCTGCGCGCTGGCGTAGTACGCGTCGTAGTAGCCCGACGACAGCGCGTAGGTGCCGAGCATGATCCGGCGCTTGACCTCCGGGCCGAACCCGTCGTGGCGGGTGCGCGTGTACATCGAGACGAGGTCGTCGGCGTCGACGCGGGCGCCGTAGCGGACGCCGTCGAAGCGCGCGAGGTTCGACGACGCCTCGGCCGGCGCGATCACGTAGTAGGCGCTCAGGCCGTAGTCGGCGTGCGGCAGCGGGATCCGCTCGACGGTCGCTCCCAGCTCCTGCGCGAGCTTCAGCGTGTCCTCGAAGCGCGCCATCACGCCGGACTCGATCCCCTCGCCGGTGAGGTCCTCGGGCACTCCGAGGCGGATGCCGTCGAGCCGCTGCGCAGTGGGCAGCGCGATCTCCTCGGGGTGCTCGAGCGACGTCGAGTCGCGCGGGTCGCGCCCGACCATGTGGCGGTAGAGGAAGGCCGCGTCGGTGACGTCGCGCGTCAGCGGCCCCGCCTGGTCCAGCGACGACGCGAAGGCGATCATCCCGAAGCGGCTGACCGTGCCGTAGGTCGGCTTGAGCCCCACGATGCCGCAGAGCGCCGCCGGCTGGCGGATCGATCCGCCCGTGTCGGTGCCCAGCGCCCACGGGGCGCTGCCCGCCGCCACCGCCGCGGCGCTGCCGCCGGACGAGCCGCCGGGGACGCGCCCGCGGTCCCACGGGTTGAGCACCGGCCCGAAGGCGGAGTTCTCGTTCGACGAGCCCATCGCGAACTCGTCCTGGTTGGTCTTGGCCAGCAGCGGCGCCCCGGACTCGGCCAGCCGCGCCACGACGCTGGCCGTGTACGGCGGGCGGTAGCCCTCGAGGATCTTCGAGCCCGACTGGCTCGGCACGCCCGCGGTGCAGAACAGGTCCTTGACGGCGAGCGGCACGCCGGCGATGGGGCCGGCGCCATCGCCGCCGGCGGGCGCGGCGTCGGCGACCCAGATGTAGGCGTTGAGGTCGTCGGCGGCCGCCCTGGCGCGGTAGGCCTCGAAGAGCTCCGCGCGGTCCAGGTCGCCCCTGGCGACGGCGTCGGCCGCCTGCTTGGCGGTGAGGTCGGTGATCTCGGCCATCGCGCTAGGCCTGCGGCGAGGGGACGAGGAAGCCGTCGTCCTGCGTGGCGGGCGCGTTGGCCAGCGCCACCTCGCGCGGGAGCGACTCGTGCGGCTCGTCGGGCCGCAGCGCGTTCTCCACCTCGACGACGTGGCTGGTCGGCGGGACGCCGTCGAGCGACAGCTCGCCGATCTTCTCGATGTGGCCGAGGACGGACGACAGCTCGGTGGCCATCCGCTCGACCTCTTCCTCGGAGAGCTCGAGGCGCGCCAGCCGGGCGACGTGGAGGACTTGCTCGCGGTCGATCATGCGACCGATCAGTCTAGGTCAGGCCCGGCGCTCGTCGCCGCGAGGCCGCGAGGCCGCGAAGGGCGATCCGTGTCGGTTGGACCCCGGATCGCGGGGTCCAACCCACACGGAAGCGCGCGGGACCGAATCACCACCTCCTCGACACGGATGAGCGCCGGCGCCCCGATCCGGCCGCCGCGCCTACGTCCCCGGCACCGGCCGCGCGGGCGGCGGCGTGTAGGCCGACTCCGGCGCGTCGGTGCGCTCGTCGGCCAACGCCAGCCAGGCGCCGATCGGGATCAGCGCGGCGAAGAGCAGGCCGAGGTACGCGGGCAGCTGCACGGCGACGGCCGCGTTGGGGAGGCCCGCGCCGAGGCCCGGCTGCAGCAGGACCCGGATCAGCAGCACGACGAACGCGACGCCGCCGACCGTGATCGTCGCGACGGACGCGCCGACCGGCCACGCCGGCGTCGCGCGGTTCATCGTCATGTAGGCCAGCGCCAGGCCGCCGGCGATCGAGACGCAGAGCAGCACGTCGAGGAACCAGCCGAGGGTCGTCCAGCCGGCGTGATGGATCGGGCCGGAGATCCCCGTGGGGTTGCCGACGCCCGCGGGCGTGAGACCGGCGACGACCTTCTCGGGCTCCAGGCCGAACCAGTCGAGGCAGAGCACGACGAGCAGGCCCACCGCGCCCACGAGCGCCACCCACTCGCCGCGCCGCAACCGGCCGAGGCTCACGCCGCGGCGCCCTCCGCCGCCATCGCCTCGGCGGCCTCCAGCGTGTTGCGCAGCAGCATGGCGATCGTCATCGGCCCCACGCCGCCGGGCACCGGCGTGATCGCCGACGCCACGTCCTTGACCTGCTCGAAGTCGACGTCGCCGTTGAGGCCGTCCTCGGAGCGGTTCATGCCGACGTCGATCACCACGGCGCCGGGCTTGACCCAGTCGGCCTTGACCATGCGGTCGCGGCCGACGGCGACGATGAGCACGTCCGCGTCGCGGCAGACCGCCGGCAGGTCGCGGGTGCGCGAGTGGGCGGTGGTGACCGTGGCGTTGGCGCCCAGCAGCAGCTGCGCCATCGGCTTGCCGAAGAGGTTCGAGCGCCCGACGACGACGGCGTTGGCGCCCTCGACGTCGACGCCGGCCTCGTCGAGCAGGACCATCACGCCGGCGGGCGTGCACGGGCGCAGCCCGGGACGGCCGAGCGCGAGCAGCCCGGCGCTGAGCGGCGTGAGCCCGTCGACGTCCTTGCGCGCGTCGATCAGGCCCGTCAGGTGCACGCCGTCCATCTGGTCGGGCACCGGCAGCTGGCAGAGGATGCCGCTCACGCTGTCGTCGCCGTTGAGCTGCTGGATGAGCGCCTCGACGGCCTCCTGCGTGGCGTCGCCCGGAAGCCGATGGTCGAACGGCTCGATGCCGACCTGGCGCGAGGCCTTCTGCTTGCCGCCGACGTAGATGGCGCTGGCGGGGTCGTCGCCGACGAGGATCGTCGCAAGCCCGGGGCGCCGCCCGGTGCGCGCCGAGAACGCCTCGACGTCGCGCGCCACCTCCTCGCGCACCCGCGCCGCGATCGCCTTGCCGTCGATGATCCGTGCCGACATCTGCGGCGAACGCTAGCTGCGCTTGGTGATCGGCGCGTACTCGGCCATGAGCTTGCGCTCGCCGGCGTCGCCGGCGAAGCGCACGACGATCACGCCGCCGGGCTCGACCCCGGTCACGACGCCCTCGCCGAAGGCGGCGTGCACCACGTCGTCGCCCAGGCGGAAGTCGCCGCCGCTGGGGGCCGGCGCCTCGGCGCGCATCGCGGCCCACGACGAGAGCGCCCGCGGGCGCGTCCCCCGATCGGCGGCCGCGCCGTTGGCGAACGCGCCCGGCGCGCCCTGACGGTCGACGTGCTCGGGCGGGAGCTCGGCGAGGAAGCGGCTCGGCAGCCCGTACGCGGTCGAGCCGAACACGTTGCGCCGCCGGGCGTGGGTCATCGTCAGCGACCGCATCGCGCGGGTCATGCCGACGTAGCAGAGGCGGCGCTCCTCCTCGAGCGTTCCCTCGTCCAGCGAGCGCGAGTGCGGGAAGACGCCCTCCTCGCAGCCGATCATGAAGATGATCGGGTACTCGAGGCCCTTGGCGTTGTGCAGCGTCATGAGCGTCACCATGCCGCCCTCGTCGTCGCGCGTGTCGCTGTCGGAGCGCAGCGCGGTCTCCTGCAGGAAGACGTCGAGCCGGTCCTGCTCGGCGGCATGGGTGCCGTCGAACTCGCGCGCGACCTCGACGAGCTGCTCGAGGTTCTCGATCCGGCCCTGGGCCTCGATCGTGCGCTCGGCCCGCAGGGCGTCGAGGTAGCCCGTCTCGTGCAGGACCGCGTCGAGCAGGTCGCCCATCGGGATGTTCTGGGCCGCCCGGGCGCGCAGCTCCGACATGGTCGTCATGAAGCGCTCGAACGCGCGCACCGCCGCCGTCCCGAGCCCCGGGACGCCGGCCGGGTCCTCGCCCGCCTCCCAGACGCTGATCCCCATCGCGTCGGCGTGGGCGAGCACGCGCGACAGCGACGTCTGGCCGATCCCGCGCTTGGGCGAGTTGGCCACGCGCGTGAAGGCGATCGCGTCGGCCGGGTTGGCCAGGAGCGTCAGGTAGGACAGCGCGTCCTTGACCTCGGCGCGCTCGTAGAACTTCGTCCCGCCGATGATCTGGAACGACACGTCGGCGCGGACGAGCGCGTCCTGCAGCACCCGCGACTGGGCGTTGGTGCGGTAAAGGACCGCGATCTCCGACAGCGAGACGCCCTCGTCGAGCAGCCGCTGGACCTCGCCGAGCACGTACCGCGCCTCGGCGTGCTCGTCCTCGAGCTCGCGGACGACGATCGGATCTCCCTCGCCGACATCGGTCCACAGCGTCTTGTGCATCTGCCCGCGGTTGTGGGCGATCACCGCGTTGGAGGCGTCGAGGATCGTCTGCGTCGAGCGGTAGTTCTGCTCGAGCTTGATGACGCGGGCGTCCGGAAAGTCGTCCTGGAAGTCCAGGATGTTGCGGATGTCGGCGTGGCGGAACGAGTAGATCGACTGCGCGTCGTCGCCCACGACGGCCAGGTTGTGGTGCTCGCCCGCGATCAGCTGCAGGAGCCGGTACTGCGCGTGGTTGGTGTCCTGGTACTCGTCGACGAGCACGTGGCGGAACGCGGCGCCGTAGCGCGCGCGAACCTCCGGGAAGAGCTGCAGGACGTTGACGACGTTGACCAGCAGGTCGTCGAAGTCCATGGCGTTCATGCGGTGCAGCTCGGCCTCGTACAGCCTGTAGGCCTCGGCCACGGTCTGCTCGAAGTAGCCGCCGACGAGCTCCGCGTAGGCGGCGGCGTCGCGCAGCTGGTTCTTGGCGCCGGAGATCTGCGACTGCACGGCGGCCGGCGTGAAGCGCTTGGGATCGACGTCGAGCTGGTCGAGGCAGCGCTTGACCAGGCGGCGGCTGTCGGCCTGGTCGTAGATCGTGAACTGGCGGGTGTAGCCCAGGCGCGGCGCCTCGGCGCGCAGGATGCGCGCGCAGGCCGCGTGGAAGGTCATGACCCACATCGCGCGCGTGGAGTGTCCGAGCAGCAGCCCGACCCGCTCGCGCATCTCCGCCGCGGCCTTGTTGGTGAACGTGATGGCGAGGATCTCGCCCGCCCGTGCGCGCTGCGTGTGCACCAGGTAGGCGATGCGGTGCGTCAGGACGCGGGTCTTGCCCGAGCCGGCGCCGGCGAGGATCAGCAGCGGGCCGTCGCCGTGCATGACGGCCTCCCGCTGCGGCGGGTTGAGGCCCTCGAGGAGGTCGGCGACACGCTGGTCGGCGGCGGCGTGGGACGGCACGACTTCAGGATAGGCACGGCCCCGGAAGGGACCGCCGAACGCCCCTCAACCGCGGCCTGGAGACCGACCCGCCCGTTCGACCGGTTTCCTGTCCAGGGGTGGCGGGGCAGAGCCCGATCGACCGCTACGCTAGCGGCGGCGGCCGCCGCCTCCTCATCCCCGGCGGCGGCCGCCAACTGCTCCATGGGCCTCACTGACGACGTCCGCGCCGCGTGCGCCCAGGTGGCCGCGGACGCGCACTACGTCCGCATAGATCAGGGCGCGCTGGCCCGTTACGACGCCGGCGCTCCCGACGGCCGCGTGCCCGAGCCGGCCCTCGACCCGGACCGCCACTACCTCGACGGCGCGCCCGAGGACGTGGCGCTGTTCACGCTCGCCCTCGACACCATCAACTTCGGCTCGGGTTGGTTTCCGACGCTGCGCAAGCGCCGCGATCCGCACACCGGTCGCGAGGTCTCGGGGACGATCACCATCGCGTGGAACCTCGCCGACCACTTCCGCGTCCAGGGGCCGTGGACGACCGCCGACCTTCGCGAGATGAGCACCACGCGCATCGCGGAGATCCTCGGCCAGCCCACCGACCACGAGCTGATGGCGCTCTACGCCCAGGCGCTGCGCGACCTCGGGCGCTTCCTCGGCAGACGGTCGGTGCTCGACGTCGTGGCGCGGTCCGGAGGCAGCGCCGAGCGCTTCGCGGAGATGCTGGCCACGGGCATGGCCTTCTTCGACGACCGCGGCTTCTACAAGCGCGCGCAGATCGCGCCGAGCGACCTCGCCCTGGCCGGCGTCGCGCGCTTCGGCGACCTCGATCGGCTCACGATCTTCGCCGACAACCTGATTCCGCACGTCCTGCGCTGCGACGACATCCTCATCTACCACCCCGAGCTGGCGGCGCACATCGACGCCGGCCGCCAGCTGCGCCCCCGCCGCGCCGAGCGCGAGATCCGGGCCTGCGCCCTGCACGCTTGCGAGGAGCTCAGCCGGCGCCTCGGCGTGCCGCCGCGCGTGCTCGACATCTGGCTGTGGAACCGGGGGCAGTCGCCGGAGATCAAGGCCCGCCCGCGGCACCGCTGCCGGACGGTCTACTACTAGCCGCCGGCCGGGTTGCGGCCCCGGACGGGGCGCAGCTTGCGCACCTGCGCCGGGGGCTCGGTGCCCTCCGCCGCGGCCAGCTGTCGCTCCAGCTCGGCCAGCCGCGCCGACAGCTCGCGGATCGCCTCGGCGACGGGGTCGGGCAGGTGGATCCAGTCGGCGTCCGGGCCCTCCGGACGGCGCCCGTCGACGCGCACCACGTGGCCGGGGTTGCCGACGACGGTGCTGTTGGCCGGCACGTCGGTGATCACGACCGAGTTGGCCCCGACCTTGGCGCCGTGCCCGACCTCGATCGGGCCCAGCAGCTTGGCCCCCGACCCGACGGTGACGTTGTCGCCGATCGTCGGGTGGCGCTTGCCGGTGGCAAAGCCCGTGCCGCCGAGCGTGACGCCCTGGTAGAGCGTCGCGTTGTCGCCGATCTCCGCCGTCTCGCCGATCACGACACCCATGCCGTGGTCGATGAACAGCGCGTCGCCGATGCACGCCGCGGGATGGATCTCGATGCCCGTCACCGACCGCGCGACGTAGGCGATGAGCCGCGGCGCCAGCGGGACGCCGTGCTCGTGGAGCGCGTGCGCCACGCGGTGCGCCAGCACCGCCTGCACGCCGGGCCACGAGGCCAGGATGCCCAGCGACGACACCCCGCGGGCGGCGGGATCGCGTTCGTGGGCGGCGGCCACGTCGAGGCGCAGCTCGCGAGCGACGCGCCGCAGGGTGCGCAGACCCGGCATCGTGGCTCCTACGGTACCCGACGTCCGCGCGCGTTCCGAGCGGCCTCCCCCGACGCGGTGGGTGGCCGTCGCGCGCCGGCGGCGGGCTCACTCCGGGCTGAAGAAGGGCGCCGAGACGTAGCGCTCCCCGGAATCCGGGAAGATCGCCACGATCCGCTGGCCCTGCGACTCCGGCCGCTCGGCGACCTCGAGCGCGGCCCACAGCGCGGCCCCGCACGAGATGCCCGCCAGGATGCCCTCGCGCGCGGCGCAGCGATGCGCCATCGCGATCGCGTCCTCGTCACGGCACGGCAGCACCTCGTCGACGACGTCGCGGTCCAGCACCGAGGGGACGAAGCCGGCCCCGATCCCCTGGATGCGATGCGGGCCCGGGGCGCGGCCGGACAGGACCGCCGACGACGCCGGCTCGACGGCCACGACGCGCGTGGCGGGGTTGCGCTCCTTGAGCGCCTGGCCGACGCCGGTGACCGTGCCGCCCGTCCCGACGCCCGCGACGAACACGTCGACCCGGCCGTCGAG
The DNA here is from genome assembly GCA_035765735.1 of Baekduia sp. GTDB lineage: Bacteria > Actinomycetota > Thermoleophilia > Solirubrobacterales > Solirubrobacteraceae > Baekduia. Next base: position 50,819 of record DASTWY010000007.1, read on the forward strand.
CGCCGCGAGGATCTCGGGCCCCGTGTGGCGCCGGTGCGCCTCGGGGTTGGCGGGGTTGGAGAACTGGTCGGGCAGGAACGCGTCGTCGCGCGCACCGGCACGGCGGGCGGCCCGCACCGCCTCGTCCATCCCGCCCATGGACTCGACGATCTCCACGCGCGCGCCGTAGAGCCGCAGCAGCGCCTCGCGCTCCCGCGACATGCCCTGCGGCAGGAAGATCGCCAGCTCGTAGCCCTTGGCGGCGCACACGAACGCCAGGGCGATGCCCGTGTTGCCGGAGGTCGCCTCGACGATCGTCGTCCGCCCCGGCTCGATCCGGCCCTCCGCCTCGGCCGCCTCGATCATCGCCACGCCGATGCGGTCCTTGACCGAGCCGCCGGGGTTGAACGACTCGAGCTTGGCGTACAGCTCGACGCCCTCCGGCTCGAGCCGCGTCAGGCGCACCATCGGGGTGCGGCCCACATGCGCGGATATGTTGGTCGGGATTGAGGCCATTTCGGGCGCAGCCAGCGTACCGACCGCGCCCGAAGGGCCTTCTCCTCGTCCAGTCGCTCAGGTCGTGCGGAGCGTCGACGGCGTCCCGCCCGCCGCGTCGGACGCGGTGGCTCGGGTCGCCGGCACGAAGCGCTCCGCCGACGAGGTCCGGTGCGCTGCCTTGGCGCCGATGCGCGGGCCGTTGGCCCGCATCGCATCGGCGTGCAGCTCCCGGAGCGTCCGCGCGTACCGGCGGATCAACTCGAGTTGCGCAGCACCTGGGTCGTTCATGGGCGTCGCGGACATACCCGCGTCATCCGCACGACATTCCACATCGGCCAACCCGGTCGAGGCGCTGACGCCGGAATGTCGGGCGGAGCGGGTTTTTGGACCGTCATGTGCGGCGTCCGACGGTGCGGCCAGGGGCGCCCACGGCGACCGGCGAGCACCGCCGTCGTTACCCTGCGCGCGCGATGCGCCGACTTCTCGCCCTCGCCGCCGTTCTCGCCGCCGCGGCTCCCGCCACCGCCACCGGCACCTCGACCGCGCACGCCGCGTCGATCGCCGACGCGCCGATCCGGACGGTCGCGGCCGGCCAGGGGCGGATCGGCTACCGGTCGGTGGGTCACGGCCCCGCCGTCGTGCTGGTGATGGGGCTGTCGGGCACGATGGACGCCTGGCCGCCGAGCTTCGTGGACCGCCTCGCGGCGTCCGGGCATCGCGTCGTGACGTTCGACAACGAGGGGATCGGACGGAGCACGCTCGGGAAGGGCACGCTGACGATCCGGCGGATGGCCGGCGACACCGCCTCGCTCATCCGCGCGCTGAAGCTCCGCCGCGCCGACGTGCTGGGCTGGTCGATGGGCGGCATGATCGCCCAGGCGACGGCGATGCGGCATCCGCGTCGGGTGCGGCGGCTGGTGCTGGCGGCGACCGCGCCCGGCGACGGCAAGGGCCTCGCGCCCGACCCGTCGGTCTTCGCCATGCTCAGCGGCGCCGGCGAGGACGCGGCGACCTCGGGGGCCGCGGCGGGGCTCCTCGGCCTCCTGTTCCCCGCCGACCAGCAGCCTGCGCTCGAGGACTACGTCCGGCAGATCGCCGCGTACCCGCACTTCCGCGCCGGCGCGCCCGCCGCGGTCACGCAGGCGCAGCTCGGCGCCTGCGCCACCTGGATGATCGGCCGGGATCCGGCGAGCGCGTCGCCGGCGCGGATCGCGCAGCGGGTGCTCGTGGGCGCCGGCGCCGACGACCGGCTGCTCCCCGCGGCCAACGCCGAGCACATCGCCGCCGCGGCACCGCACGCGCGGCTGAAGGTGTATCCCGACGCGGCGCACGGCTTCCTGTTCCAGGGCCGCAGCTTCGAGGACGCGGTCGTGCGGTTCCTGCACGTCCGGCGCCACCGCTGACGCAGCGCGCCGGACCTACTCGCAGGTGAGCACGTTCGGCACCGCCAGCACCGTCACCGCGGGCCCGGTCGCGATGCCGCCGACGACCTGCCGGCCGTGGCGCCGCACCCGGACGAACGTGGCGTCGAAGACCGGCTCGTAGCCCGCCGAGGCGGCGAAGCCCGCGCGGCGGTAGCGGCGGACCATGCCGATCGCCGCCGTGTGCCCGACGCGCACGCCGGCGGAGGTGCGTGCTCCGCGGGTGACGCTGACGTTGGTGAGCCGGCCGTGCTCGAACTGCACCATCCCGCGCAGGCCGCGGGGCGCCGCCGCGCCGGCCAGCCGGTAGGTGACCGGCACCGGCGGGCCGCCGAGCGGGCAGCCGGTGCCACGATGCGCCAGCCAGCCGGTGCGCACGGCGGCGACGCGGCCCATGCCGAGCTTCAGCGGGCCGATGCCGTCCAGGCGCAGGACCGCCGCGCCGTGCGCCGCCGCGGGGGCGGCGCAGCAGGAGGCCGCCAGCGCGGTGGCGACAAGCAGGCGGCGGTGAAGGGCCCTGAGCATCGGCGCCAACGTACCAGCGGCCCCGGCGGGTGAGCCTTCCGCACCGTGGCGGTGCGGATCGCCGTACCTGTGGTGGACCCTTCGGTGGCCCCACGATGCGGTGCGGCGCCCCGCCCGCCACGGTGGCGGCATGCGCCTACCGCGTCTCCTCCTCCCCCTGCTCCTGCTGGCCGTCGCCGTGGCCGCCGCCGGAGCCGGACCCGCTGCCGCCGAGAAGCGGGCGAAGCGCCCGGCGCGGTGCGCGCCGACGGCGGCGAAGGTCACCGTCGGGCGCGCGGCCCGCTGCGTCAGGCCCGGGCGCAGCGCGGCGACGCTGAACCGGGTCGCGACCGCCCAGCTGCGGCGCGCGGCACGCCGGGCGCCCAAGCGCCACCGGAAGCTGCTGACCTCCAAGCGCGCCGAGCGCCTGCGTGCGTCCGCGGCCGAGCACGCCGGCGTGAGCACCGCCGTCGCCGCATCGCTGCCCCGTCGTGCGACCGCGCCGCGAGCCACGGCCGCGGCTGCCGCGGCGGGCGGCGGCTGCGCGGGCACGCCCGACGACACCACGACCAACCCGATCGACGCCGCGGGGATGGACGCCACCGCGACGGTCGCCACCTACCGCGGCGCCGGGGGCGCCGCCGGCGGCGTGGTCTCGACCACGAAGGCGACGACGCCGGCCCTCGACTACACGCGCGAGGACCGCAGCTGCATCTCCTGGGACGTCTGCCCCGACGCCGACGGGGTGCTGCACGGGAGCTTCGAGTGGTCGCTCACCGAGCGCTACGTCACCCACGTCGACGGCGCGGAGGTCCATGCGCGCTCGATCATCGCCGCGACCGCCGACCTCACCGCGCACGTCGGCGACGACGCGCGGGTGACCTCCTACGACTACGTGCTCGACGGCCGGGTCGAGGGCGGCGGCGAGTACCGCAAGGGCGGGCGGCTGCTGCGCCACGTGCCGACGGAGATCACGCGGATCCACGCGACGCGCTCGGGCCTGGACCCGCACGACACCGACGTCAACGGCTGGCGCAGCGCGAAGTACGTCGCCCGCGGCCCGCACGGCGACCGCATCCCGGCCGCGACGCTGAGCGGCCTCGTCGCGCTGGTGCTCGTCGGCGACATCGCGCTCCAGCACCAGGGCGGCCCGGCGCTGCTGCGCAGCGAGCACCACCTCAACGAGGAGGCCGCGTGCCTTCCCGTCGTGATGACGCCGGGCAGCGCCAAGGTGCAGCCGGACGAGCGCGTGCCGGTGCGGGTGCGCATCACCGATGCCGCCGGCAAGGACCTCGCCCTGCCGTTCACCGTCACGACGGCCGACGGCACGACCGACGTGACCGCGGGCACGTCGACGGCGACGGTGACGTGGACGGCGCCGCAGGAGCGCGTGAAGTACCTGCAGGCCTTCCAGGTGCGGCACGTCTCGCGCCGGGGCGTGGCCGACGGCTTCCTCGAGGTCGCCTGGGCCGACCCGCCGCCGCGGTTCGCCGCCGAGCTGTCGTTCAGCCACCGGTTCTCGTGGGAGTCGTCGAGCACCCTCGAGAGCAACGTCGGCACCGACAGCGAGTGCGTGTCCAAGACCGCCGGCGCCGGCGTCCAGCAGGTGTTCCTCGACAGCGCCCCCGGCCAGGGCGGGACGACCGAGCTGCAGGACGGCGTGCCCGTGTTCGCGCTCAACCCGGTGCTCGGCACGATGAGCAAGGACGGGCACCTGACGACGACGAACACCGGGCCGGCGTCCTCGTGCCAGCCGGCGAGCGCCACGGCCCCGACCGACGGCTGCGACTCCCTCGACATCGTCCCGGGCGTCGTGCCGTACGTCTCCTACGAGGCCGACGGCCGCGTCACGCTGGAGATCACCGGCTGGCGGGATCCCGGGTTCGACGGCAGCTGCCCGCTCGTCGAGCCCGAGTACGGCGACGTCCTCACGCCGGAGCTGATCACGACGTCGATCGCGCCGATCTCCCTCGACGACCTGAAGGACCCTGACAAGAAGATCGTCACCATCCACGGCTCGCTGCAGGACAGCGGGCACGAGGACTGCGGCAGCGAGGGCAACGGCGGCTGCTCGGACGACCCGCACACCGCGCGCATCCGGTACGAGCACAACGCCTGGATGGAGCTCGACTGGACCCTCACCCTGCGGCGGCTGGAGCAGTAGCACGCACCGAGAACCGGCTCATCGGACGGCCGGTATGGTCGTCCGATGAGCACCTTCCCGGGCGGCGAGGGGCCCCTGATGGGCGAGGGCCCGAAGGCCGAGCATCCCGACCTGCAGCTCTACGGCCACGTCGAGGAGCTGTGCCGCGAGGAGGTCGAGCTGCTCGAGATCGAGGAGCACGAGCGCACGGCCCACCACCACGCGCGCCTGCGCGCGATCGAAGCCGAGCTCGACCGCGCCTGGGAGCGGCTGCATCACCGCCACCAGCACCTCAAGCGGCCGGCGGAGTAGGCCGTCGGCCAAGCTCAGGCCGTGAAGCGGGCGGCGTGCCGCAGGGGTGCGCCGGCGCGCGGGACCACGCGCAGGTCCTCCAGCAGCCGCGACAGCTCCCACCGCGGCGCGGCGGCGGCGCGCGGCGCGCAGCGGTCGTGGGTCGGCAGTCCGTGGACCAGCACGACGATGGCCCGCGGCCGCTGGCGGACGACCTCGACGCCGAGCAGCAGGGCCGGGTCGTAGAGCGCGTAGCCGGCGCCCGCCGCGACCGTGCCGCGCCACAGGCGCTGGGCGTCGAACTCGCGGCCGGCGACGTAGCCGAGGATCTGCAGCCCGCGGCGTACCAGCGGCTGGCCACTGTGGTCGACGAAGCCGGTCACCGTCGCCGTGTGGCACGTCCGCGGCGAGCCGAGGGTCAGCACCCCGCCGCGCGTGCCCGTGACGCCCCACCCGGCGGGGAGGTGGATGAGCACGCGACCTCCGCCCCGGACGGGCAGCGCGACGTCGCCCCCGACGTGCTCGGCCGCCCGTTCCCCCTCGGCGCGCGGGACGTCCCCACCCCCGCCGAGCAGGCCGACGGCGACCGCGGCCAGGACGGCCGCGGTGCCGGGGGCCCCGACGTAGAGGGCCCGCGCCGTGGCGGAGCGAGCCGACATGCGAATCCGCCACGGGGTGTTCCCGCCGGCGGGGCGGGCTACTGCCTATTCGGTCACGCGACCGGCCTGCGCCCACGCGGCGGCGCGCGAGCGGGGGCGGCCGATCATCGCGCGGGTGCCGTCGTCGAGGATCGGCCGCTGGAGCAGCGCCGGGTGCTCGACGAGGATCGCGACGACCTCGTCGACCCCCAGCCCGTCGGCGTCCAGGCCGAGCTCGGCGTACTTCTTGTCGCGCCGGATCAGGGCGTCGGGCGGGTCGCCCACCAGCCGCTGCGCCAGCGACCGCAGCTCTTCCTCGCTCAGGCGCTCCTTGACGAGCAGGTACCTGCGGACGTCGACGTCGTGGCCGGCGGCCTCCAGCGCCTCGAGCGCGTGGACGGAGGTCGAGCAGTGCGGGTTGTGCAGGAGGGTCAGCTTCGGCATGGCGCCGCGACCCTATGCGACGGGGGTGTTGAGGACGGCGTGGCTCGAGACGCCGCGGGCGACGAGCCTGCCGCCCTGCGTGATCTCGGCCTCCGCCGCGGCGACGCGACGCCCCGCGGTGACGGCGCGGGCGCGGGCGATCAGGAGCGTCCCGGGCACCGCCATGCGCAGGTACTGGACGGTCAGCTGGATGTGGGGCGCGCGCACGCCCTCCGGCAGCGCGGCGTGCACGGCCCAGCCGGTCGCGCTGTCGAGCAGCGTCGACAGGTAGCCGCCGTGGAGGATCCCGCCGCCGTTGGCGTGCTCGGCGGTCGGCTGGGCCTCCATGACGGTGCCGTCGGCGCTGGCCTCGACGAGGCGGAACCCGAGCAGGCGGCTGAACGGCCCGACGGCGTCGAGGAGCCACTGGTCGTCGTCGGCGGCGGACATGGGCGGGGACCGTAGCGGGCCTGCGGGTCAGCCGGCCGCCGCCGGGGCCTGGCGCTCCTTGGTCGCGCGGCGGCCGGAGACGTAGCCGAAGAGGTGGCCCGCGACGTTGCGGATCTGGACCTCCTCGCTGCCCTCGGTGATCCGGTAGCGGCGGTGGTGGCGGTAGATGTGCTCGAACGGCTTGTGGCGGGTGTAGCCGAGGCCGCCGTGGACCTGCATCGCGCGGTCGGCGGCGTCGCAGGCGAGCCGGTTGCCGCGGTAGTTGCACATCGAGACGCGGTCGCTGACGGCCGCGGGGTCGCCCTGGTCCATGCGCCAGGCCGTCTCGCGGATCAGCGCGCGCAGCATCGCCGCCTCGGTCTGCAGCTCGGCCAGCGGCCACTGGATCGCCTGCTTGGCGGCCAGCGGCCGGCCGAAGGCGATCCGCTCCTGCGCGTAGCGCGCCGCCTCGTCGAGGCAGTACTGCGCCGCGCCGAGGCTCGCCGCCGCCTGGCGGATGCGGTTCTCGTGCACGAAGCGCAGCGTGACGGCCAGCCCGTCGTCGACGTCGCCGAGGATCGCGCTGTCGCCGACGCGCACGTCGCGCAGCGTCACCTCGGAGTGGTCGGTGGGCATGTTGAACGTGAACCAGTGGAAGTCGACGCTCACGCCCTCCGTGCCGGTGGGGACCATGAACGCGGTCAGGCCTCTGGCGTCGCCCGGCTCGCCGGAGGTGCGCGCGAACACCACGTCGTGGGTGGCGGCGTGCATGCCGGAGTTGAACCGCTTGGCCCCGTTGATGACCCAGCCGTCGCCGTCGCGCACCGCGGTGGTCTCCAGCCACGTCGCGTCGCTGCCGTGGTCGGGCTCGGTCAGGCCGAAGGCGATGACGTGCTCGCCGATGATCATCCCCTCGGCCAGCGCCCGCTGCTCGTCGTTGCCGAACTCAAGAAGGATCTGGGCGAACGGGAGGTTCGCGACGATCGAGGACTCGTTCTGCAGGTCGTTGTGGAGCCCGAGCCCCTTGGCGGCCAGGTGCTCGCGGATGACGGCCATGTCGAGGTTCGACCCGCCGCGGCCGCCGAGCTCCGGGGGCAGGCCGTAGCGGTAGAAGCCGGCGGCGTCGGCGCGGCGGCGCATCTCCGCCAGCAGCGCCTCCCACTCCTGCGCCGGAGCCCCGCCGTTGTCGAGGTCGGTGCGCGCGAACTCGCGGCGGTGGTCGAAGAAGCGCTCGTTGTCGTCCTGGGCCTGCAGCGGCTTGATCTCGCGCTCGATGAAGTCGTCGAGCTCGCCGAGCAGCGCGACGAGGTGGTCCGGCAGGTCGAAGTCCATGATGCGGCGAGCCTAGACCCGCCGGCGAGTGCCCTCTAGTCGGGCCTGCAGCGCCACCCGCCGGTGCCGTCGTCGGTGCACGACGACAGCCGCGTGAACGCCAGCGTCGCCGTCCACGTCAGCGTGTGCGAGCAGCCGTAGGTGGTGCCGCCGCCGCTCTGCGGCGTGCTCGCGCATGTGGTCGGGAACGCCGCCGACGGCACGGTCACCGTGAAGCTCGGCTGACCCAGCTGCGCGGCGGAGAGCGTGAGTGGCGCCTCGTTGCCGTGCAGGTCGCGGATGTCCGGGAGGCCGTAGCCCGCGAAGACCGCCTCGGGCGGGTTGAAGAAGTCGGTGCCGTCGGAGTGGTTGCGGGTGCAGCCTGCCGACGGGTCGTCGGCCAGCAGGTCGCGGAACGGCTGCAGCGTGAGCTGCATCGCGCCGCCCGACGGCGCCGGCGCGGCGATCAGGCGCGCCTGCTGGGACGGGTCGACGGGGTTGATGCCCAGCGCCCCCACGATCGGCGCGGTGCACGTGTAGTCGTCGACGCCGTTGGTGATCTCGTAGTGGCCCTTGGTGGTGTTCGTCCCGCTGACGGTGAACGCCTGGGCGCCCATCGTGGTGACCAGCGGCGCCACCTTGCCGGAGAGGTAGGCCGTGTCCCACGTGGCGTCGATGGCCTGGATGCCGTCGTCCATGTGCCGCGTCAGCGTCGAGCCGTCGTCGACCTGGCTGTCGTCCTCCGTGTAGGAGCCCGTGGCGTGCATGGTCACGCGGTACTGGTAGCCGTCGGGCTCCGGCGGCGCCGCGGCCAGGCCGACCGTCGCCGTCCCGACGCCCTGACGCGACACCGCGCGCACCGTCACCGATCCGCCGGTGAAGTCCGACAGCGCGGCGAACGCGAACGGCATCTCGGTCGTGCCCTCCGGCGCCGCGTCGGGGGTCACGACCCCGCCGGTGGCGCTCGCCGTCATCCGCGGGGGCGCCTGGGCGCCGCCGAGGGCCGGCGTGACGGTCGCGTGGATCGTCGCGGTCTCGTTGGGGTGCAGCTGGTCCTTGTCGGCGGCCAGCGCGACGTGCAGGCAGTCGACCTGCCAGTGCTGGTCCTGCTGCTCGAGGTACTCGTCGCCCAGCAGGGCCGCGTGGGCGAGGAAGAAGCCCCACAGGCGCTCGGCGAGGTGCTGCGGCCCGGCATCCCAGGCCCCATCGCTGACCACGACGTTGGAGACGTGCGCCCCTCGCAGGATCGACGCCAGACCCGACCTGTCCTTGATGTCGATGGGCGCGTGCAGCCCGGACTCGGCGGCGTCGCCGCGGACGATCGTCGGCCGGTTCGTGCGCAGCACGTCGCCCTTCGCGGACCTGATCCCGACCTGGACGTGGACGAAGTACTGGTACTTCACGTCGAAATCACGCAGGTGCGCGTCGTCGGTCCCGTGACCGGTGGCGTCGGTGTCGGCCTTCTCGGTCAGGAACATGAAGGCGCGCTGGCCGACCTCCTCGGTCTGCCCGTCGGGGAAGCGGGCGATGGGCCCGGCGCCCTTCACGCGCGGGATGTCGAAGTTGAACGTGAGCTTGTAGCGCGCGCTGCCCGGGATGCTGCCGTCCGCCGCCGGGCACCGAGCGACCTCATACGGGAACTCGAAGCCCAGCGTCATGAACGTCGCGCCGTGGCGCACGGTCATCTCGCCGCCGCCCTTGCCGATCGTCACGTCGGCGTGGAAGCCGTTGGGAAGGTCGCTCTCGACGTGCTGCGCGGCGCGCGCGTGAAGCCGGCTGGCGGACACCACCGGCAGCGCATGCGCGGCCGCCGCCTGGCGCAGCGCCGCGAACGCACGGCTCGCGAGCACGCGCTTGGCGTTGAGCCCCGGCACCCCCGCCAGGGAGGCGCGCAGCTGCGCGACGGGCCACTGCTGCGACGAGGGCACCAGCCGGGGCGCCGGCTGCCTGACGCACCGCGAGCGCTTGCCCACCCGCGCCCGGAACCGGCCGCGCTTGCAGGCGCGCGTCCGGCGGTGGCTCGTCGCGTGCCGGTTCGGATGGTGCTTGGCCAGCGCGCTCGCCGGCGCCAGCCCGGCGAAGAGCACGACGACGACCGCGAGCGCGCAGCGCGGCACGACCAGATGCTGAAGCACGTGTGAAGACCCTCCGCTCCCGGCGACGGCCGGCACCGGATTCAGACCGAACAGGAATCCGGAGCATGTCCCTGCAGGCGGAAGGTGTCAAGCCCCGTCCGATCGCTCGCCCAGACGGCCTACGGTCTGCACTCCGGCCGGCGGTCACCGCTCGTCGCGCGGCCAGCAGAACACCTCGACCCGCATCCCGTCCGGGTCGAAGGCGAAGAACGCGTAGTAGCCCTCCTCGTCGCGATCCTCCTCGGGCGGGAAGTGGATGCGCGCGCCGCGATCCACGCACCGCTCGTGGGCGGCGTCCACCTCGTCGCGGGTGTCGACCTCGAAGGCGAGGTGCTCGATGCCGACGCCGTAGTAGGCGTGGGCGCCGCCGTCGGCCTGACGCAGCCCGAGTCCTCGGCGATGGCGCGGGTCGACCAGGTAGACGACCTCCTCGGTGCCGCGATACGTCGGGTAGCGAAGCTCGTCGGCCAGCTCGAGCGGCCCGAGGAGGTCGCGATAGAACGCCAGCGACGCATCGACGTCGGAGACGGCGAGATCGACGTGATGGATGCCTCTTGCTGCCATGGGCCGGCCCTCCCGCGGCGCGGCGGCGCCCGGCCGCCGCGCCTGGTTCCTTCCGCCTACGCCATCGCCGGCTCCCCCGCCTGCGTGCTCGGGCGGATGTTCTGGTTGAGGTGGAACAGGTTGTCCGGGTCGTAGCGGTCCTTCAGCGCGACGAGGCGCGCGTACTTGGTCTCGCCGAACGCCTCGCGCACCCGGTCCTCCCCCGTGAAGTTGAGGTAGGGCGCGCCCGTGGTGTACGGCCGCATCGCCTCGCAGAACGCGCGGTTGGCCGCGACGACGCGCTCGTCGTCCGCCGGATCCGTCCAGACCGAGATCGGGTGGAACATGTATTCGGCGTCGCGGTGCGAGAACGCGGTCGCGGCGTCGGGCATCGCCTTCAGGCCCTGGCCGATGCGGAAGAACAGCATCTGGCTCAGCGGCGCGCCGGCGGCCGCCACGTCGGGCGCGCGCTGCGCGAAGGTCGCGATCGCCTCGTCGGTCAGCGTGTCCATGTACTCGCCGCGCCAGTAGCTGCGCATGCCGGGAGGCGCGCCGGCGTCGAGCATCGCCTGGAAGGCGACGTAGGGCATCGGCTGGATGAGGTCCACCTCCGGGCCCAGGTCCTTCAACGGCTGGACGAACCGGGCGCCCTCGTCGGGGTCGCCGACGTACATCGCCGCCATGCCGACCGCGAGCTGGCCCTGGAGGTGCTCGGGGACGAACTCCTCGGGCGGCGCGGTGATGATCACGCAGGCGGTCGAGAGCTCATCGGGCGCGCCGTCGACGATGTCGCGCCAACCGCGCAGCACGTCGGCCGCGCGGTCGACCGGCCAGAGCGCCAGCCCGGCGAGCACGATCGGGCCCAGCGGATGGAGCTGGAACTCGAACTCGGTGACGACGCCGAAGTTGCCGCCGCCGCCGCGGATGCCCCAGAACAGGTCGCGGTTCTCGCCGTCGCCCGCGCGCACCACGCTGCCGTCGGCGAGCACGACCTCGGCGGACAGGAGGTTGTCGCACGCCAGCCCGTACTTCGACGAGGTCCAGCCGTAGCCGCCGCCGAGCGTGAAGCCCCCGATCCCGGTCGTCGTCACGCGTCCGCCGGGCGTGTGGAGTCCGTGCTCCTGCGTGGCGGCGTCGAACTCGCCCCAGCTCACCCCGCCTCCGGCGCGCGCCGTGCGCGCCTGCGGGTCGACCTCGATGCTCTTGAGGCCGCGCAGGTCGATGACGATCCCGTCGTCGCAGGTGCTGTGGCCGCAGACGCTGTGGCCGCCCCCGCGCACCGCGAGCGGAAGGCCGTTCTCCCGCGCCGCGTTCACACAGGCGACCACGTCGTCGGTGCTGGCGCATCGCGCGACCAGCGCCGGGTGTCCGTCGTGCATGACGTTGAACACCTGGCGGGCGTCGGCGTAGCCCGCGTCGTCCGGGAGGAACAGCTGGCCGGAGAACCTGCTGCGCAGCCGTTCGACCGCGCCGTTGTCGAGCATGGTGCTTCCTCCTTGCCGCGTTTCGGGCGAGGGTCCTCCGGCGCGCCCGGTGGGTCAAGGTCAGCTGAGTGTCAGATTGCGTCGGGCACGGCGAAGGCGCGGCGGCCCAGCGCGGCGGCGAGCTCGCCCACGAGCCGGTCGTGGTCGGGTCGTCGCGGATCGACCCGCAGGGCGATCGCGTCGGCGGTGCGGCGGTCGAGCCCGAAGTCGCGAGCGGCCTTGAGGGTGGCCATCAGGCGGAGCATGGGGAACGGCGAGTGGCGGTGGTGCGACATCCACCCCGCGGTACCCAGATCCACGGGGTGAGCTGCGGGGGCGCTCACGCGACGCAGCGGAAGCCGATGTGGCTCATGCCCGTGTCGACGGGCTGCGGGCGGCGCGCGGCCGGGCGGTAACGCCGGCAGTAGCTGTCGGCGCACAGGAACGAGCCGCCCTTGATGACGCGGCGCGGGATGCGGAACTGAGGCTGGGCGGCGTCGTAGCTGTCGTCGACCGCGCCGCCGCGCGGGTCGCGGGGCACGCAGCAGGGACTCGCGGCGGGCTCGGGGTGCCGGGACGTGTACCAGTCGGAGGTCCACTCCCAGACGTTGCCGGCCATGTCGCGCAGGCCGAAGCCGTTGGGCGCGAACGAGCCGACCGGCGTCGTGTGCCCGTAGCCGGGTGCGGCACGCCAGGGAAAGTCGCCGTGCCAGTAGTTGGCCAGGCGCTCGCCGTCGTGCTCCGGCTCGTCGCCCCAGGTGAAGCGCGCGGCCTCCAGGCCGCCGCGGGCGGCGAACTCCCACTCGGCCTCCGTCGGCAACCGCTTCCCCGCCCATGCGGCGTAGGCCTCGGCGTCCTCGGCGGCGACGTGGACGACCGGATGGGCCCCGCGGCCGGCGAGCGTGCTGCGCGGGCCTTCGGGATGCTGCCAGCGGGCGCCCGGCGTCCACGTCCACCACTGGCTCAGGTGACGGAGGTCGACGGGGCCGGGCGTCCCGGTGAACACGAGCGATCCCGCGACGAGGTTCTCGCGTGGCGCGCCGGGGAACTGCGCCGGGTCCAACGGCCGCTCGGCGACGGTCACGTAGCCGGTGTCGGCGACGAACGCGGCGAACTGGTCGTTCGTCACCGGGTCGCGGTCGATCGAGAACACGCCGACGACCACGGGATGGGCGGGGGCCTCCTCCGCGTAGTGCTCGTCCGAGCCCATGGCGAAGCACCCGCCGCCGAGGCGGACCATGCCGTGCGAGGCGGCGAGCGTCCTAGTCACGGCCGGTGAAGGCGGCCTCGATCTTGGCCTGGACCTGGTCGATCGTGAACGACGCCGCCTTCTGCCGCGGCGGGTAGTCGAGGAACGTCTGCAGGAACTCGCCGACGATCATCTGGGCCGGCATCACGAGGAAGATCCGGTCCATGTACCAGTCCCAGTAGGTGTTCGACGTGGTGTCAGCGCGCTCGTACGGATCCGTGCGGAGGTTGAAGAGCTTCGGCGCCCGCAGCACCACCAGCGGCTCGAGCCACACCGCGACGGTCCCCGCCACGCGCTGCTCCATGAAGACCAGCTTCCAGTTGTCGTAGCGCATCGCGACGAGGTCGCCGTCGTCCGAGAAGTAGAAGAACTCGACGCGCGGGCCGCGCCCCTCGGCGCCCGTCAGGTATGGCAGGAAGTCGTAGCCGTCGAGGTGGACCTTGAACGTCCTGCCGGCGACCCCGTGGCCTTCCAGCAGGCGCTGCTTGATGTCCGGTTCGCCGGCAGCCGACAGCAGCGTGGGCAGCCAGTCGAGGTGGCTGACGATCTCGTTGGAGACGACGCCCGCCGGGATGCGCCCGGGCCAGCGGATGATCTGAGGCACGCGGAACGCGCCCTCCCAGTTGGTGTTCTTCTCGCTGCGGAACGGCGTCATCGCGCCGTCGGGCCACGAGTTCATGTGCGGCCCGTTGTCGGTGGAGTAGAGGACGATCGTGTCGTCGGTGAGCCCGAGCTCGTCGAGCGCGTCGAGCACGCGGCCGACGTGGCCGTCGTGGTCGATCATCGTGTCGTGGTAGTTGGACTGCCACGCCCCGGCCTGACCGCGGCTCGAGGGCTTGGTGTGCGTCCGGAAGTGCATGTGGGTGGTGTTGACCCACAGGAAGAACGGCACTTGCTCGGCGTGCTTGCGCGCGATGAAGTCCACCGCGCCGTCGATGATCTCGTCGTCGATCGTCTGCATCCTCTCGCGCGTGAGCGGGCCGGTGTCCTCGATGTGCTGGGTGCCGTCGGCGTCGCGACGGCAGCGCAGCACGCCGCGCGGCCCGAAGTTCGCGCGGAAGTTCGGGAAGCGCTCGGGGTCGGGGTAGTCCTCGTGCTCGGGCTCCTCCTCGGCGTTGAGGTGGTAGAGGTTGCCGAAGAACTCGTCGAAGCCGTGGTTGGTCGGGACGTGCTCGTCGCGGTCGCCGAAGTGGTTCTTGCCGTACTGGCCGGTGGCGTAGCCCAAGGGCTTCAGCAGCTCCGCGATGGTGGGATCCTCGGCCTGGATGCCGGTCTCGGCGCCAGGCAGCCCGACCTTGCTCAGGCCCGTGCGGTAGACGCTCTGCCCGGTGATGAACGCGGCCCGGCCAGCGGTGCAGCTCTGCTCCCCGTAGGCGTCGGTGAACCGCATGCCCTCGTCGGCGAGCCGGTCGATGTTGGGCGTGCGGTAGCCCATCAACCCATCGCTGTAACAGCTCAGGTTGGTGATGCCGATGTCGTCGCCCCAGATCACGACGATGTTCGGGCGCTGCGCGTCGGACATGCTGCTCCTCGTCTGCTGGCAGGGTCGGCTGGGACGAGACCACGGACCCGGACGGGGACGCATCACCCGGAACGGGTGACCTGCGGGGCCTGGCCGATGCCCGCTTGGGCGGCGCTTGAACTAGGCTCGCGGCGTGCGCGTGGTCGTCGCGGTGATCGTGTGGATGGCGGTGCTCGCCGGTGCTGCGGAAGCGCACGAGCCGCGGTTGCTGCAGGAGACCTTCGACGGCCATGGCGACCCACGGGTCATGGTCATCCTTGGGTCTGGCGGTGGGTTGGAGGGCGTCTCCTGGCGGGTCTGCCGGCCGCATCGGCCGTGCTCGGCTCCGGCGCGCCCGCGGCTCCATCCCGACGAGCGCGTCCTGGAGCCCGGTCGCCAGCCGGCGGGCACGACCTTCGTGGCTCGCGTGACCTACCGCGGCAGGACCACGCCTTTTCGCACGCCGCGATGGCGAGGAAGGGTTCGCGACGTCGCGACCGCGCGCCTGGTCGGGCATCCTCGCGTCGGTGCGGTCGTCCGCGCCGCGCCGGCGCGCTGGACGGGCGGTTGGGGCGGCGAGACCGACGACCTGCGCGTCGAGGTGTGCACCCGGCCGACCAGCGGCTGCCAGACCCTGCTGGCGCCCGACCACGTCGGTCCGGACCACATTTCGGCTGCCGGCGCGGTTCGCGGGCTGGTATCTCCATGCCGCCGACTGCCACGTGGCTGCCGACACCGCCCAGCCCTCGATCGGCTACCTGGACGCGGCCGCGGTTCCGGTCACCCGGCGGGCAGCCGACGTCTCCTGGTCGCGGCCGGTGCGAATCTCACCTGCGCGCGGTTGAGCCCGGGCCTCAGGCCGGCAGGCGGCGTGAAGCGCCAGACCACCTCGTACTCCGACCGCGAGTTCCGGTTCGGGTTGGACCTGATCCTCGACGGGTTGGAGCGGATGGTCCGCGAAGGCTGACGGACCCGTCTGCTCGTGCGCCGGCGATCGCCATGCTGATCGGCCAGCCGGGTCGCGCCGTACCCAGGCTGTGGAGCGCGTGTGGGACTACCCCCGGCCGCCGGTCGTCGCGCCGTGCGCTCGGCCCGTCCGCGTGGAGCTTGCGGGCACGGTGCTGGCCCAATCAGATGCGGCGCTTCGCGTGCTCGAGACGAGCCATCCACCGACGATCTACGTGCCGCCGGCCGCGGTGCGCATGGATCTCCTGCGGCCGAGCGACGCCCGCGCGACGGTGTGCGAGTTCAAGGGCGTCGCCCGGTACCTGGACGCGGTCGTCGAGGGCCGGCTCGTGCGGGCGGTCGCATGGACCTATCCGGATCCCACGCCGGCGTACGAGGCGCTGCGCGACCACGTGGCGTTCTACCCGAGCCGCGTCGACGCCGCCTGGCTGGGCGACGAGCTGGTCCAGGCGCAGGAGGGCGACTTCTACGGCGGCTGGATCACCAGCGATCTCGTCGGCCCGTTCAAAGGGCCCGCCGGGACGCTCGGCTGGTAGCCGCGCGGCCCGTCGGCGACGAAGGCCGCTTGCATCGCTCAGGCGCGCGTGAGAGCCTCGCGGCACCCCGATCGTCAGGAGCGCTCATGCCCAAGTACCTCATCGAGGCGTCCTACACGCTGGAGGGCGTCAAGGGCGTGCAGAAGGCCGGCGGCACCAGCAGGCGTGACGCCATCGCGAAGCTCGCCGAGAGCGTCGGCGGAACGCTGGAGAGCTTCCACTTCGCCTTCGGCGACCATGACGTCTACACGATCGTCGACCTTCCCGACAACGAGAGCGCTGCAGCCGTTGCCCTCGGCGTCAACGCGGCGGGCGGAGCGTCCGTCAGGACCGTGGTGCTTCTAACGCCTGAAGAGGTCGATGCCGCCGCGAAGCGCTCCGTCGACTACCGCCCGCCTGGAGCCTGAGCCGAGCAGGGCCCGACGGGGCGACGTCACCGGCGAAGCGCGCGCCGATGAGTTCCGCGACTCCTGTCAGTCTCAGACGCCATGGCCCTGACCACCTGCCACATGTCCATCTCGCTCGACGGCTTCGCCGCCGGGCCGAATCAGAGCCGCGAGAACCCGCTCGGCGTCGGGGGCAGGCAGGTCCACGCCTGGCATCTCGGCGAGGTGACGGACGAGGCGGACCTGACCGCCCAGAGCTGGTTGATGCGTCCTCGCGGTGCCTACGTCATGGGCCGCAACATGTTCGGCCCGATCCGCGGCGCCTGGGACGAGGACTGGCGCGGCTGGTGGGGCGACGAGCCGCCCTACCACGCCCCGGTCTTCGTCCTCACCCACCACGCGCACGACCCGATCGAGATGCAGGGCGGCACCACGTTCCACTTCGTCACCGACGGCTTCGATGCGGCGTTCGAGCAGGCCACGGCGGCCGCCGGCGACCGCGGTGTCGACATCGCGGGCGGGGCCTCGACGGTGCGCCAGGCGCTCAGGGCCGGGGTCGTGGACGAGCTGACGCTCGACATCGCTCCGGTCCTGCTCGGGGCGGGCGAGCGGCTGTTCGACGGGATCGACGACCTCCGCCTGACGCCGGTCGAGACGCTCCACTCACCACACGCGACGCACGTGCGCTATCGCGTGGACCGCTGAGGAGCGCCGGCAGCGGTGTTCGACCACGTCGCCATCGCCGTCGCGGACCTCGACGCGTCCGCGCGCTTCTATCGCACCGTCCTCTCCGTGCTCGGCGCGGAACCGAGTCACGCGGATGCCGAGCTCGTCGAGTGGGAGGACTGGGACATCGGGGTGACCGATGCCGAGCACCCCGTGACCCGTGGCCTGCACGTCGGCTTTCGAGCGCCGTCCCGGGAGGCGGTCGACGCGTTCTGGCAGGCGGGAGTCGACGCGGGCTACCGCGACGACGGCGCGCCGGGCCCGCGCCCGATCTACCGCCCGGACTACTACGGCGGCTTCCTGCTCGACCCGGACGGCAACAGCGTCGAGGCCGTGCACACCGAGCGCGAGCACCCCGTGCCCAGCGGCGGCGTCGACCACCTCTGGATCCGCGTCCGCGACCCCGGCGAGTCCAAGCGCTTCTACCTGACGATCGCCCCGCATGCCGGGCTGAGGATCGGTGTCGACGAGCCCGACCACGTCCAGATGGTCGGCGAGGACTTCAGCTTCTCGCTCGTGCGTGATGAGCGACCGGTCACCGAGCACGTCCACCTCGCGTTCGCCGCGAGCGACGACGCGACCGTGCGGGCGTTCCACGCCGCCGCGCTCGCCGCCGGCTACGAGGAGCACGGCGGCCCCGGCGAGCGCGCCGTCTACCACCCGGGCTACTACGGCGCGTTCGTCCTGGACCCCGACGGCCACAACGTCGAGGTGGTCAACCACAACCGGTGAGGGACCGCCGGCGCGCATCCGGCCGTGACGAGCACGAGCGATGAGGTCACGCGAGACGGTGAGTCTCCGCTTTGGACGACGAGCGGAGCGCTCGTCGCCGCCGTGCTCGCCAGGCGGCAGCGCGCCAGGGACTACCCGGCGGGGATGCCGAGGATCTTGTGCGTCTCGGCGATCGTGGCGACGCGCCGGCCCGACGTCTCGATGAGACCGTGCAGCTCCTCGACGAGCTCGGCGTTCATCGGCGTCCGCGGGCCGGCGTAGTCCTCGAGCCCGACGCGAACGTGGCCGCCGCGCTCCAAGGCAGCACGGGCGACACCGGACGAGATGACGTCGCCGCCGAGCACGGCGGCTTGCCACTCGAGGCCGGTGCCTTCGAGCATCGCGACGTACGCATCGAGGCTCGCCTCGGTCGGCGGCAGCCCGAACGGGACGATGTCGCCGCCGAAGTAGAACTTGATGAGCGCGCCCGGCGGCAGCGCCCCGGCCTCGTAGAACGCCAGCGCGACCCGCAGGAAGCTCGGGTCGAAGATCGAGATGCTCGGTGCGAGCCGGAGCTCCGCGCAACGTTCGACCATGTACCTGGCGTCCGCGAACGTGTTCACGTACACCAGGTCCACCGGGTACGGCAGCCCGTGCTCGTCGAGGAGGCCGAGGCTCACCGATCCCGGATCGACAAGGCCGACGCGCAGCAGGCCCTCCTGCGCGAGCTCGACCTGATGCCCCCATCGGGTCTCGATCGAGATGCCCGGGCCGCCGCTGGCCATGGTCGCGTAGAAAAGCGCGTCGGGGTGCACATCGAGCACCGGCCGCCACGCCTCCCGATACGGCGACGCGGCGTGCACGCCGTCCTCCGCGAACAGGAACTCATCGTTGTGGTTGTGCACGACGGACGCGCCCGCCTCGATGCAGGCCAGCGCATCCGCCGTGATCTCCGCCGGCGACCGGGGCACATGCGGATTGACGTCCTTCGTCGTCGCGCCGTTCAACGCGACCTCGATGATGCACGGTTTCTCCATGTCCCCAGTGGCGGCGATCCTATAAGAACCGGAGTGGGGGCAATGGGAATCGAACCCTCACTCTGTACCGCCGTGGCTTGCGCTTCGGACGACGACCGGCACCGACCGCGCGCCAGAGCAGCGCTGTCGCTTCGGGTCAGAAGCGCGCGCGCCAGCGGGCTGGTCCCGGCACTGCCGAGCTCGCGTGGCTCGCGAGGCGACGCTGAAGGGACCCGTCGAGCGCGCGGAGCTGGTCACCTTCCGCCGCTGAGGGAAACCGGCGCTCAGCCGCCGCCGTAGGCCACGACCAGGTCGGTCGCCACCCCGAGGAGGAACCCGGCGCCCAGGAGGTACAGGCCGAGCTCGCGGTGGCCCTGGCGGCGCACACCGGACCAGATCTCGCCGATCACGTACAGGATCGCGCCGCCCGCCAGCGCGAAGAACAGCAGCTCGAGCGCGGGGCTGGTGACCGCATACCCGATCATCGCGCCGACGAAGGTCGGGCCGCCGGCGACGAGCCCGGCGAGCCCGAGCCACGACCACGACGGGCGCACCGCCCCGAGCGGGCCGACGATGCCGAACCCCTCCGTCGCGTTGTGCAATGCGAACCCGACGATCAGCACGGTGGCCAGGCCGACCTCGCCGGCCTGTGACGACACGCCGATCGCAAGGCCCTCGGCGAAGTTGTGCAGGCCGATCGCCGCCGCGATGACCATGCTGGTCTGAAGCGCGCGGCGCTCGAGCTGATCGACGGCCTGGTGGTGCTCGCGCAGCTCCGAGGCGGACATGACCGCCGTCGTCTCGCCGCCGGCCATCGGAGGTGCGGCGACCCGCGGGGCGAGCCGGCGCTGCGCGGTGGCGATCCCGCCCACGCCGGCGAGGAACCCAACGACGAGCAGGGCGAACAGGCCGATGACCGGCCACAGCGAGCCGTCATGATCCTTGTAGGCCTCGAGGTGCTGCTCGAGGATGCCCAGCGCCTCGGCGCCGACATCCATGAACAGGAACGCCAGGACGCCCGCCGAGAGCATCGAGAGTCCGACGCGGGCGCGACCCGTCATGCGGCGCACGCGCGCGAGCGGCAGGCCGAGGAAGATCGTGGAGCCGGCGATGGCGCCGAGGAGTGTGGTCTGCGCGAAGGTCATCAGGCAAGCGGCCCTTAGGTGGCCCTAACACTGTGACAGATCGAGAGGCCCGCCGCTGCGCCGCTGCGGCTGCATCCCTACCCGGTCAGGAACGGTTCAGGCAGAGGCGGTTAGCCTCCCGTCCGTGCTCGCCTGCGATCTCGATCGCCCCGAGGGGCGGCGCCGTGGCCGTCGCCGCGCGGTCGTCGTTGCCGCCGCCATCGCCCTGCTGCCGGCCGCCGGCTGCGCTGGCCGGTCCCAGCCGGTGGCCACCACCAAGGCACCGGCATCGACCACGGCGTCGGGACAGGACGCGCCGCGCCGTGCGCGCACGGCCACCCCCGTCGCCACGACGCTCCACGTGCTCTCGCACCGGCGCCTGCCCGCGCCCGTCCAGCTTCCGGCGCTGGCACGCCTGGCCGACGGGACGGTCCTGGCCATGGGCGGGCTGGACGCCGCCGACCAGTCGGTCGACAGCATCCTGCGCCTCACGCCGGGAGCGCCGCGCCGCATCGGCGCGCTCAGCGCCCCGGCGCACGACCTCGGCGCGGCGGGACTGGGCAACCGCGCCTACGCCTTCGGGGGCGGCACCGCGGCCGGACCCCTCGCCGACATCCGCAGCGTGAGCCGAGGCGGCACGGTCCGCTCCGCCGGCCGGCTGCCGGCCGCCATGTCGGACACCGGTGCGGCGACCATCGGCCGCACCGTCTACGTCGTCGGCGGCTACACGACCAGCACGCCGCTGCGGTCCGTCCTGGCCTTCCGCCTCGGCGCCCCCGTCCGAGACGTGGCCACACTGCCGCACGCGCTGCGCTACGCCGCCGTGGCGGCCGTCGGCGGGCGGCTGCTCATCGCCGGCGGCACCGACGGCGTGCGGGGCCGACGCGAGATCCTGTCCGTCGATCCGGCCGCGCACCAGGTCAAGGTGATCGCCCGCCTGCCCCAGCCGCTGTCCCACGCGGGCGGAGCAGCGCTCGGCGGCCGCTTCTATGTCCTGGGAGGCCGCGGCGATGCCCTCACCGCCCAGCGGGCGGCCATCTGGGTGGTCGACCCCGCGCATCGCACCCTGCGCCGAGCGGGGCGCCTGCCCACCGCGTTGTCCGACATCGGCGCGGTCGCCTCGGGCGACCGCATCCTCGTCGCCGGCGGACGCGACCGAAGCGGCACGGTCCACGACGAGCTGTGGACGATGGGGGCGCGATGACGGTCCGGCGACGTCTCGTGCTCGGCGCCTTCGCCTCCGCCTTGCTCCTGGGCGGCCCAGCCGGCTGCGGAGGGGGAACCACCACTCCGCAGGTCACGTCGACGGCCACGGC